>NZ_JARVSZ010000001.1:0-855317 GCF_030208955.1 Rhodococcus sp. MEB041 | reverse complement strand
GCCCCTGAAGGCCTTCGGTCGGTGTCCGTGTCGCTCTGACTCGAAGAAAGTTACGCCTGCGGACCGCTCCATGCAAATCGGCAGGTGTTCCGCGGTCCACGCGGCGTCTGCCCAGGTCAACGCGTATGTCGGGGCCCGCGCCCGCTCACCCTGGAGCGACAGTCCGACTATGACGCCGCTCACATCGGTGGGGATGCCGCGCCGATCTCGTCCAGATCGGGCACCGGGACGGGTTCGCCGACCTGCGTCGTCAACGGGAGGACGCCGGCCCACACTCCCCCGGCGGCGATGTCCCCCTCGTCGTCGTTCGGTCCGCCCGACCGTGCCTTCACCGACGCCTCGTACAGCGGTAGTGCCACCACGCGAGTCGCGGCCAGCTCCTTGCGAGTGTTGGCCCTGACCACATCGGTTCGGCCGGGGACCAGCTTGTTCACGATGAGATCGAGTGCGACGGCGCGCTCGCCCTCGTCGTCCACGACACGGGGCGTCCCCCGCACCACGGCACTCCGGTAGTTCATCGAGTGATGGAACGCGGAGCGCGCCAGCACCAGGCCGTCCAGCACCGTGATGCTCACGCAGACGTCACCGGGAGCGCCCAGGGTCGTCGCGGCCACCGAGCCGTGGAGGTACAACGTCCCTTCGGCATCGGGACCGTCCAGGTCGTAGGCGAACGCAGTCGGGACGACGAGGGGACTTCCCTGCACCACCACTCCGAGGTGACAGAGCTGTGCGGCGTCGAGCACGTCCGTCAGAGCAGCGCGATCCGCCTGGGCGCGAGCTCGGTTGCGTCGCAACGTCGTTCGGGGTGTCGGAGAGAGAGCTGTCGCCGTCGACGAGGTGTCGGGCCGCCGGCCATGGGCATCGTGCATCGTCATGCGAATCAGTGTGCTGAACGAAGTGGTCCGCCGTCACGGTCCACTTCGATACTGTTCGGCTGGACCACTTCGACCAGCGGGAAGGCATCGACGTCATGGCCTCACACGCGCTACCACTTTCCGTGGACCGATCCTCGACGCGTCCACTCCCGTTGCAGATCGCCGACGCACTACGCACCGCCATCGTCGACGGACTTCTGGTCGCCGGCGATCGTCTCCCGTCGACCCGATCGCTGGCCGCAGAGCTGTCGGTCTCCCGCGGCGTCGCCGATCAGGCCTTCGACCAGCTCGCAGCAGAGGGGTGGATCGAGGGCCGCGCCGGATCCGGCACGTTCGTCTCCCCCGACCTCAGGTCGGTCTCGACGTCCACCACCGCCGTGACCGACGCGCGTCCACGCGCAGAGGCGGACAGCGTGCCCCCCACACTCGCGCTCCGACCGGGCATCCCCTGGACACCGCCCTCGGCGACCGCGGCATGGCGGCGGGCGTGGCGCATCGCCGGCGCGGAGCCCGCTCCCCCCGGTTACCCCGATCCGGCGGGGCCCGTCCATCTCCGCCGCAGCGTGTGTTCGCTGCTCGGCCGCGCGCGCGGAATGAGCGTCGATCCCGATCGCGTGGTCGTGACGACGGGTGCCACCCATGGGCTGACTCTGGCACTCGCGGCGATGCACGCGGACCGTCCGGAACCGAGACCTGTTCTGGCGATGGAGGATCCGGGATATCGGACTGCGGCGTCGGCGGCGATCGCGATGGGCTGGGACCTGTACGACGTCCCCGTGGATGCCGGCGGCATGAGGGTCGACACGCTCGTGTCCACGCCCGAGACGACACGCGCCGTGTACGTGACACCGTCTCACCAGTACCCCACCGGCGGAACCCTCGACGTGGGACGTCGTGCCGCTCTCATCGCCCATGCGCAGAGCACCGACACCGTCGTCGTCGAGGACGACTACGACTCCGAGTACCGCTACGACGTCGCGCCGCTCCCCGCCTTGGCGCACCTTGATCCGGATCGCGTCGTCTACCTCGGCACCATCGCCAAGACCCTGGGCGCAGGCGTGCGACTCGGGTGGATGGTGCTGCCGTCGTACCTCGTCCGGCCGGTGCTCGACCACCGCCTGGCCACGGGCGACTTCCCGTCGACACCCCTGTGCTCGGCGATGACGTCACTGCTCGACGATGGCGAGTGGGATCGCACGGTGCGAGCGGCGCGGCGGCGCTACCGCGATCACGATGCAGCAGTACGGGATTCGCTGTCGCCGTTCGGTGAACTCCGTGGCCTGGGCGCGGGTATGCACACGACACTCGTCCTGTCGCCGGGACGAGCGGAGGCGGTCGCCCGCGGCGCAGCACACCGCGGAATCGAGGTACCGACCGTGGCGCTGTCCACTCGATCGCACACCGACGTCGGCGGGTTGGTGATCGGCTACGGCCGACTGACCGACACGGAGCTCCGAACGGCACTCACCGTTCTGGTCGACGAACTCCGACGCCACGGCGACTGACGTGCAGCGACGCGAGCGTCACTGCACGCGTTCGATGTCTCCGCCGAGATCCTGCAGCTGCTCGACGAACCGCGGGTAACCGCGGTCGATGTGATAGACGTCGTGCACCTCGGTGGTGCCGTCGGCCACGAGGCCGGCAAGCACGAGACCAGCGCCGGCGCGGATGTCCGAGGACCAGACCGGTGCACTCGACAGCCGCGACACTCCGCGGACCACCGCGTGGTGGCCGTCCGTTCGCGCGTCGGCACCGAGCCGGATCATCTCCTCGACGAAGCGGAAGCGGGCCTCGAAGACGTTCTCGGTGATCATCGACGTGCCGTTGGCCACCGAGGCGAGGCCGATCGCCATGGGCTGCAGGTCCGTCGGGAACCCGGGGAACGGGAGCGTGGCGAAGTTGACGGCCACCGGTCGTTCCTCCTGCACGACGCGGAATCCGTCCGGGCGCAGGGTGACGGTGCTGCCGGCCGCCTTCAGCTTGTTGAGCACGAGGGTGAGGTGTTTGGGATTGACCCCCGACACCGTGACATCGCCACAGGTCATCGCCGCGGCGATGCCCCACGTCGCGGCCACGATGCGATCACCGATGACGCGGTGTTCGGTGGGCTTCAGGCTGGGGACACCGATGATGGTCAGCGTCGGAGTTCCGGCACCCTCGACGCGAGCACCCATCTTGTTCAGCATCGCGCACAGATCGGCGATGTCCGGCTCGCGGGCAGCGTTGTCGATCACGGTCTCGCCGTCGGCCAGCACCGCCGCCATCAGGATGTTCTCGGTCGCGCCCACGGACGGGAAGGCCAGCCGGATCGTCGCGCCGTGCAGCTTCTCCGCTGTCGCGACCACACACCCGTGCTCGATCTCGCTGTGCGCGCCGAGCAGGCGGAGACCCGACTGGTGCATGTCGAGCGGACGCGAGCCGATGGCGTCGCCGCCGGGCAGTGCCACCACGGCCTTGCGACACCGCGCGACCAGCGGTCCCAGGACGCACACCGACGCACGGAACTGGCGTACCGCCGCGAAGTCGGCGTGATACTTCGGCTCTGCGGGGGTGGTGATGCGCACGGCATCCCCCTCGAGTTCGACGTCGCACCCCAGCCCACGGAGAACGTCGGCCATGAGGGGGACATCGAGAATGTCGGGGCAGTTGGTGAGGGTGGTCGTGCCCTCGGCGAGCAGCGCCGCGGCCATCAACTTCAGCACGCTGTTCTTCGCCCCACCGACCGACACGTCGCCGGAGAGACGACTACCGCCGGTGACCAGGAAACGTTCACTCACGACGTCAACAGTAGAGGCATCGGTCGTCGATCAGAGCATCGGCCGACTGCCAGTAGGGTTGATCCATGGCGGTTCACCTGACCTCGATCTACACCCGTACCGGCGACGACGGGACGACGGGTCTGAGCGACTTCTCCCGCGTCTCGAAGAACGACCCGAGGGTCGTGGCCTACGCGGAGTGCGACGAACTGAACGCTGCTCTCGGACTGGTGTTGGCGGTCGGATCACCGCCCGAGGGCGTGGCGACGGTGTTGCGCCGGATCCAGAACGATCTGTTCGATGCCGGAGCCGACCTGTCGACTCCGATCCAGGAGAACCCGAAGTACCCACCGCTGCGCGTCACGCCGGAGTACGTCACGCGGCTCGAGACGTGGTGCGACGAGTTCAACGACACTCTCGCGCCGCTGACCTCCTTCGTCCTTCCGGGCGGGACGGCTGCTTCCGCGTTTCTGCACCAGGCGCGCACCGTCGCGCGACGGGCGGAGCGGGCAGCGTGGGCCGCTGTCGAGGCACATCCCGAGACGACGGGGCCGCTGCCGGCGACCTATCTCAACCGACTGTCGGATCTGCTGTTCATTCTCGGGCGGGTCACCAACCCGGACGGCGACGTCCTGTGGAAGCCGGGCGGCGAGCGTTCGCGCGACTGACCACGGGCCCGAGCGAGCGACGTGTCAGGCCGGGCCGCTGCCCGGCATGTTGCGCTGCGACCGGTCGGACGGCCTCGACTCGAGCCACGATGTGAATGCAGTGAACGGGCCACGCTCCATGGCGATCTCGTAGCGGCGGTCCCCCGCGTCGAGTTCGACGATCGCGGTCTCGTCACTCATGATGTCGAACTCGGAGCTCTGCGGACTGCGCCGCTCGCCCTGGATCAGAGTCTGGCGGATCATGCGGCGGTCCGGACCCGGACGCAGACTCGACAGCTTGTAGAACACGAGCACGTTCTCGCCGTAACGGACGATGCCGTGACGCCACCCACTTCCCGCTGCGGCGGGAAGACTGCGCAGGATCACGGCAGTGCCCCCGCGGCGGAGAAGCACCAACCGATACAGAAAAGCCGCGGCGAGCCCTCCGAGCAGCACGACCAGAACGACAAGCACTGTCATCCAGGACGTCATCTCTTCGGAACCCGCCGCGGCTTCTTCTCGTGTACCTAGGCCCGCTCGACCGCGCGGACACGCCCGCGTGCGATCGCGAGCGCCTCCTCGTCGTCGGAGCCCTCGGACAGCACGGACCGCGCAGCCTCGACGTCGATGTCCTCCGCGAACTCGGCGGACTCGGCGAGGATGGTGACGGTCCGGCCGGTGACCGACAGGAAACCACCGTGCACGGCGGCGACGCGCCGTTCACCGTCGCCCGTCGTGATGGCTACGGTGCCGCCCTCGATCAACTGACCGAGAACCGGCTCGTGTCCGGCCATGATGCCGATCTCGCCCTCGGTGGTCTGAGCGCTGACCAGCGTGGCCGTTCCCGACCACAGGCGTTCCTCGACTGCGACCAGTTCGACGTCCATCTCAGCCATCTCGGACTACTTTCCGGAGATCTTCTTGGCTGCGGCCTCGACGTCGTCGAGTCCACCGCAGCTGTTGAAGGCCTGCTCGGGAAGGTGGTCGTACTCGCCCTTGGTGACCTTGTCGAACGCCTCGATGGTGTCGGCCAGCGACACGACCGAACCCTCTTCACCGGTGAACTTCTCGGCGACGATGAAGTTCTGGCCGAGGAACTTCTCCAGACGACGGGCACGGGAGACCGTGACCTTGTCCTCCTCGGACAGCTCGTCCATACCGAGGATGGCGATGATGTCCTGCAGCTCCTTGTACTTCTGCAGGATGCGCTTGACCTCGTTGGCGACGCGGAAGTGCTCGTCTCCGACGATCGACGCCTCCAGGATGCGCGAGGTGGACGTCAGCGGATCGACAGCGGGGTAGATGCCCTTCTGCGAGATCGGACGCGACAGCTCGGTGGTGGCATCGAGGTGGGCGAAGGTCGTCGCCGGTGCGGGGTCGGTGTAGTCGTCGGCGGGCACGTAGATCGCCTGCAGAGACGTGATGGAACGACCACGCGTCGAGGTGATGCGCTCCTGGAGCTCACCCATCTCGTCGGCGAGGGTGGGCTGGTAGCCCACGGCGGACGGCATGCGGCCGAGGAGAGTGGAGACCTCGGAGCCTGCCTGCGTGAACCGGAAGATGTTGTCGATGAAGAGCAACACGTCCTGGTTCTGCACGTCGCGGAAGTACTCGGCCATGGTGAGAGCCGAGAGGGCGACGCGCATACGCGTGCCCGGCGGCTCGTCCATCTGACCGAACACCAGGGCGGTGTCCTGCAGAACGCCCATCTCCTCCATCTCGAGGTGGAGGTCGGTGCCCTCACGCGTGCGCTCACCGACGCCGGCGAACACCGACGTGCCGGAGAACTCACGTGCGATACGGGTGATCATCTCCTGGATGAGCACGGTCTTGCCGACGCCTGCGCCGCCGAACAGACCGATCTTTCCGCCCTTGACGTACGGGGTCAGGAGGTCGATGACCTTGATGCCGGTCTCGAGGATCTCGGTCTTGCCCTCGAGCTGATCGAAGGCCGGGGGCTTGCGGTGGATGCCCCACTGCTCGCCGTCACGGCCGAGTCCGGGGCTGTCCAGGCAGTCGCCGAGGGCGTTGAACACGTGGCCCTTGACGACGTCACCGACGGGAACCGAGATCGGCTTGCCGGAGTCGACGACGGGGGTGCCGCGGACGAGGCCGTCGGTGGGCTGCATCGACACGGTGCGCACGAGGTTGTCGCCGAGGTGCTGTGCGACCTCGAGCGTCAGCGTCTTGGCGACGGCCTTCAGCTCGATCTCTGCGTTCAGCGCGTTGAACAGCGCGGGGATGGATCCACGGGGGAACTCGATGTCGACGACGGGACCGATGACGCGCACGACGCGCCCGTTCTCGGACGACTTGGCGCCGGAACCCGTGCTATCGGTTACTGCTGCGGTCATGTTCAGTCTCTTCCTGAGCTCGCGGCAAGCGCGTCGACGCCGCCGACGATCTCGCTGATTTCCTGGGTGATCTGAGCCTGGCGTGCCTGGTTGGCCTGGCGTGACAGGGCATTGACCAGATCGTTGGCATTGTCCGTGGCGGCCTTCATCGCGGTGCGACGAGCGGCCGACTCGGATGCCGCCGCGTCGAGCAGTGCGGCGTAGATGCGGGTGCTCACGTACTTCGGGAGCAGCGCGGACAACAGCGTGTCCGCCTCCGGCTCGAAGTCGTACTGCGCGGTGACCTCCTTCGACGACGGCGAGTCGCTGAGCATGTCTGCACCCAGCTCGATCTCCTCGTCGTCGTAGTCGATCTCCAGAGGAGCCATGCGGCGCACCGTCGGCTTGAGCGACAGCATCGACACGAAGGTGGTGTAGACGATGTGGAGTTCGTCCACACCCTCGACCGTGCCCTCGCCGTTCGGTGCCTCGATCTCCTCGCCGGACCCCGCCATGAACAGCTGGACGAGGTGCTTGGCGGCCTTCGCGGCATCGGTGTACGCCGGCTGCTGCGAGAAGCCCGTCCACGCGCCCTTGACGTCGCGATCACGGAACGTGTAGTACGTCAGGCCCTTTCGGCCCAGAACGTAGATGACCGGCTCCTTGCCCTCGGACTTGAGGAGCTGCTGGAGCTCCTCGGCCTCACGAAGGATGTTGGAGTTGTAGCCACCACACTGACCCGAGTCGCTGGTCACGACGAGCACGGCGGCCCGCTTGGGCTCCGCACGCTCGGTGAGCAGCGGATGGTCCAGCGAACCCGAGGCACTGGCCAACGCCGAGAGCAC
Source organism: Rhodococcus sp. MEB041 (assembly GCF_030208955.1). Taxonomy (NCBI): domain Bacteria; kingdom Bacillati; phylum Actinomycetota; class Actinomycetes; order Mycobacteriales; family Nocardiaceae; genus Rhodococcus; species Rhodococcus sp. MEB041. The sequence continues at coordinate 847,861 of NZ_JARVSZ010000001.1, read as the reverse complement.
CTTGGTGATCTCGGTGGCGTACGGCTTCGACGCCTCGACGCGGGCCTGCGCCTTGGTGATGCGCGAGGTCGCGATCAGTTCTTGCGCCTTGGTGATCTTCTTGATCGAGTTGGTCGACCTGATCCGGGAGCGCAGCTCACGAATGCTGGGCATCTGTCACCTCACTCCCTGTTCGACGTGCCACGGGTCCGCTCATCACTTGCTGACAGTCTTGCGAGTGACGGTGACCTTCTCCTGGTCGACGTCGCCCTTGTCGAGCGCGTCGGCCTCTGCCTCGTTGACGATCCGCTCGCCCGAGGACGTCAGGAAGCCCTGCTTGAACTCGTCGGTCGCCTTCGTGATCGCGTCGGCGGCCTCGTCCTTGAGAACCTTGCCGCCGGCGATCGCCTCGTAGGCGCTCGACGCGTTGCGGTGCAGATCCTCGAGGAGCTCGCGGTTGAAGCGACGAACGTCCTCGACCGGGACCGTGTCGTAGTAGCCGGCGTCGACGAGGTAGATCGAGACGATCTGGTCCTCGACGGACACCGGGGTGTACTGGTCCTGCTTGAGCAGCTCGACCCAGCGGGCACCGCGCTCGAGCTGCGCCTTGGACGCGGCGTCGAGGTCGGACGCGAAGGCGGAGAACGCCTCCAGCTCGCGGAACTGAGCCATCTCCAGACGGAGCGAACCGGCAACCTTCTTCAGACCCTTGGTCTGCGCCGCGCCACCGACTCGGGACACCGAGGTACCGACGTTGATGGCGGGACGGACACCCTTGTTGAAGAGGTCCGACTCGAGGAAGACCTGGCCGTCGGTGATGGAGATGACGTTGGTCGGGATGAAGGCCGAGATGTCGTTGGCCTTGGTCTCGATCAGCGGCAGACCCGTCATCGAACCGCCACCGAGCTCGTCGGACAGCTTCGCGCACCGCTCGAGCAGACGGGAGTGCAGGTAGAAGACGTCACCGGGGTACGCCTCGCGGCCCGGCGGGCGACGCAGCAGCAGCGAGATGGTGCGGTATGCCTCGGCCTGCTTGGTCAGGTCGTCGAACACGATGAGGACGTGCTTGCCCTGGTACATCCAGTGCTGGCCGAGGGCCGAACCGGTGTACGGGGCGAGCCACTTGAAGCCGGCCGAGTCGGACGCGGGAGCGGCGACGATGGTCGTGTACTCCATGGCGCCGTGCTCGTCCAGAGCGGACTTGACGCCCGCGATGGTCGAACCCTTCTGGCCGATGGCGACGTAGATGCAGCGCACCTGCTTGTCGGCGTCGCCGGTCTCCCAGTTGGCCTTCTGGTTGATGATGGCGTCGACGCAGACGGCGGTCTTGCCCGTCTTGCGGTCGCCGATGATCAGCTGACGCTGGCCGCGGCCGATGGCCGTCAGGGCATCGATGGCGGTGATGCCGGTCGCGAGGGGCTCCTCGACGGGCTGGCGCTCGAGCACCGATGCCGCCTGGAGCTCCAGGACACGCTGTTCGTTCGACTCGATGTCACCGAGACCGTCGATGGGCTTGCCCAGCGGGTCGATGACGCGTCCGAGGAAGTTGTCGCCGACGGGGACCGAGAGGACCTCGCCGGTGCGCTTGACTTCCTGGCCTTCCTCGATGTGCTCGTAGTCACCGAGGATGACGGCACCGATCTCACGGTCGTCGAGGTTCAGTGCCACGCCGAGGATGCCGCCGGGGAACTCCAGCAGCTCGTTCGACATCGCGGACGGGAGGCCCGTCACGTGAGCGATTCCATCGCTCGTGTCGGACACCAGACCGACCTCTTCACGAGAGGACTCCGGTGCGTAGTTCGCTGTGTAGCTCTCGATCGCGCTACGGATCTCGTCGGAGGAGATCGTCAACTCCGCCATGTTTTCCTGCTCTCACTGTCTGGTGTTTCGTGGCCGGACCGGCTGTGCGGTCGACGTCCGAAACGCGGGGTGGGGCTTGTTACCGAACTGGGCTTGCTACAGAACTCGGGTGCTGCGATGCGTACCGCTCACCGGAGCGACTTCCTCAGGGAGGCGAGACGACCCGCACCACTGCCGTCGATGACCTCGTCGCCGACACGGACCACCAGTCCGCTCAGCAGTTCCCGGTCCACCTCCACGTGGACGGTCACGGACTTGCCGTAGATACCTTCCAGCCTGGACGTGAGCCGAGAGATCTGATCGTCGCTCAGCTCGGTGCTGCTGCGGACGTGAGCGACCTCCTTGTCACGACGAGTGGCCGCGAGTGCGGACAGTTCGCCGAACACGGATGCCGGTGCAGCACCCTTCAGTCGGCCGACGGCCTGGATCGCCAGGGCCTCGGTGATCGCGGTGACCTTGCCGTAGAGCAACGTCGACAGGAGCGATCCCGACGCCTCGGCGGGCTTGCTTCGATCGGACAGCGCCTGCTCGAGGGCAGGATCGCCGGCGATGATGCGGCCGAGACGGAACAGCTCGTCCTCCACGGTGCCCAACTGATCCTGGTCCTGCGCCGCGCGCAGAAGTGCCTCACGGCCCAGGAGTACGAGCGAGTCGGTGAGGTCACGGGCCGACGACCAGTTCTGTGCGACGGCGGCCTGCAGTGCGGCGGTGGCCGCTGCACCGATCTTGCCGTCGAACAGGCGGCCCGCGAGCGCGCGTCGCGCGTCCGGAGCAGCCGACGCGTCCGCGAGTGCGGCGCGCAGTGGACGCTGTCCGTCGAGCACCGACACGACCCCGAAGAGGTCGGATCCGGCGCCGGCGGCAGCCGACGTCGCATCCGACGCCGCATCGAGCTCGGCCGTCAGGACGGTGCGGGCCTCGGCGAGGGCTTCACGACTCGCTGCGTACATGGTGCTCACTTCCCGCTAGCGGAATCTGCGCCGACAGAATCGAGTTCGTCGAGGAAACGATCGATCGTGCCGGCACGCTTGACGTCGTCGGACAGCTGCTCGCCGATGACCTTCTCGGCCAGCTCGACAGCCGTACGGCCCAGATCGGCACGCAGTTCGGTGACGATCTGCTGACGCTGAGCCGCGAGCTGCTGGTGACCGGAGGCCACGATGCGGTCGCTCTCCGCCTGTGCACTGGTCTTCATCTCCGCGAGGATCTGCTGACCCTGGGTGCGTGCGTCTTCACGGATCTTGGCGGCTTCCTGGCGTGCGTCGGCCAACTGGGCGCGGTACTGCTCGAGCGCCTCCTTGGCTTCGGCCTGTGCCTCTTCGGCGCGCTTGATCCCGCCTTCGATCTTCTCGGACCGCTCGGAGAGCACCGTCTGGAATCGCGGGAGCACGAACTTCCAGAAGAAGAACCCGATGACGGCGATGCAGACCGCAGACCAGACGATGTCGTAGGTCGCGGGGAGGAGAGGATTGATGTCCTCTTCCCCCTCCGCTGCTGCGAGGACTGCGAATGTCGACATGGCGATCAGAAAATGAAGCCGGCGACGAGGCCGATCAGCGCGAGGGCCTCGGTGAATGCGATACCGAGGAACATGTTGGTGCGGATCTGGCCGGCGAGCTCGGGCTGACGCGCGATGCCCTCGATGGCCTTACCGACCACGATGCCCACGCCGATGCCGGGGCCGATGGCCGCGAGGCCGTAGCCGATGGCTCCGTAGCCTGCGCCGGTGACTTCCTGTGCTTCCTGCGCGAGGTAGGTGAGGCTCATTGTGATGTGTTCCCTTTCTGTTGCCCACGACCGGTCGGCAGCGGGTCAGGTCTGTCTGGTGGCTGGAGAGTCGGTGGGTGGGTCAGTGCGAGTCGGCGTGCAGGGCGAGGTCGATGTAGACCGCCGTCAGCAGCGCGAACACGTAGGCCTGCAGGAAGATGACCAGCAGCTCGAACAGCGTGAAGCCGAATCCCGCGACGAGCGAGAACAGGCCGAACACCTTCATGCCGGTCGCCGCCTCGAAGAAGAAGAACTGCGTCGCGCTGAAGAACAGCACCAGCATGATGTGGCCGGCGAGCATGTTGGCCATGAGTCGCACGGTCAGCGTGAAGGGCCGCAGGATGAACGTCGAGATGAACTCGATGGGGATCAGCAGCAGGTGCAGCGCGATCGGCACGTTCGGAACAACGATGCTGCTCTTCACGTACTTGAAGAACCCGTACTTCTTGATACCGACGTAGTTGAAGACGACGTACGCGAGGGCTGCCAACACGATCGGCATGCCCACTCGGGCATTCGACGAGATGTTGATGAAGGGGATGACACCCGAGAAGTTGAGGAACAGCACCGCGAAGAAGATGGTCGCGATGACGGGCAGGAAGCGCTTGCCCTGCTCCTTGCCGAGAACCTCGTCTGCGATCTGATCCTTGACGAAGCCCAGTGCGAGCTCACCGAGGTTCTGGATACCGCGGGGCACGATCTTCGGGCTGCGCATCGCGAGGCTGAAGAACGCGAGAAGAACGACCGTCATGATGATGCGGACCAGCATCAGCCGGTCGAGCTCGAACGGGGTGCCCTCGAACAGGATGGCCGGTGGGAAAAAGTCGGACAGTGACGGCGGATGGAACTCCGCGGCCAAGTTGGTGACGCTCAGCGGTCTCTCCCGTGTTCGGCCGCAGGCGAAGGACACCCGCGGTTCGATCGGACATATGGCATTCGGGCACGATCGAGCTAGGACGATCTACAAGTCGACTCGGGTCGGCTCGAGTAGTCGTCAGCCGCGTCGGACCGTGCTCACGGTCCCGCGTCTGTCGGGTGTCGGCGACTTCGTCGACTCGGTGACGCGACGTCTCGAAACGGACGCTTCGTCGCGGTACACACTCTCACATGGCGTGGACTACGAGAAACAGCTTCGGTGACGTCGATCACCTGCAAAGACGGTTCCGGGCGGCGCGATGTGTCCGTTACGCCCGGTAAGCCCTCGCTCGAAAGGAACTTTATCAACACAACACGCTGAGTTGTGTCGGGGGTCGCTCCGCGGACGACACTACTACAAAATGTCGTACTACTGAACGTCCGAGTCGGGGTCGCCCGCGGGAGAATCGACGTACGGAACACGCTGCCGGAAGATGCCGTACATCTCGGCGCCCAGGACGATGACCAGGGATGCGAGCACCACGATGCCCAGTGTCGGGCGGTTGTAGAAGTCCATCCCCCGCAGCAGTCCCAGCACGATCACCGCGATCAGCATCTTCACGATCCACCCGCCCAGCAGGACGGCCCCGACCGCGGTCGGCGGCAACTTGGCCGAGAACAGGACGGATGCGGCGGTGGCGAGGATGAACAGACCACCGACCGCGGACCCGAGCAGCGCGCCCCACAGACCCTCGAGGCCGGCGACGAGCACCGCGATGATCGCGGCGACCACGGCGAGGCCGAGCAGGGCGATGACGCCGTACCGGACGGCGGCGCGGAGCGGTGCGGTGGAGGACGGGATCGGTGCGGGCGAGAAGGTCACGACACGCAGGTTACCGGCGGCCCGGATCCCGGAACGACGGCACCGCGGTGACCACCAGGGCGAAGACGAGTCCGCCGGCGAGCAGCAGCACCACGAGGCGGCGATCGAACAGGGACGCGCCGACCGCCCCGAACGCGAGCACACCGACCCACAAGTAGATGAGCAGCACCACGCGGCGATGCGAGTGACCGATCTGGAGCAGACGGTGATGCAGGTGCATCTTGTCCGGGCTGAAGGGGCTGCGGCCTGCACGCGTGCGACGCACGATCGCGAGCAGCAGGTCGAGGATCGGGATGAACATGATCGCGCCCACCAGCAGCAACGGGGTCAGCAGACCCAGGAGGTCCCGCGTGCCGTAGGCACTGAGCCCGATACGTCCGGATGCACTGGTCGCGACGGTGGCGAGCATGAGGCCGATGACCATGGAACCCGAGTCGCCCATGAAGATGCGCGCCGGCTGGAAGTTGTGCGGCAGGAACCCCAGGCACGCACCGGCGAGGGCCGCGGCGATCATCGCGGGCGGGTAGGCGCTGACGTCACCGCCCTGCTCGTGGAGCAGTCCGACGGAGAACAGACAGATGGCCACCGCGGCGATCAGGCCGACGCCCGCGGCGAGGCCGTCGAGACCGTCGATGAAGTTCATCGCGTTGATCATGACCACGGCGATGAGCACGGTGACGAGACCCGCCTGCAGCTGGTCCAGGATCAGCGTCGACCCCTCGCCCCACGGCAGATACAGCAGGTACCAGCTGACGCCCATCAGCACCAGGACACCGGCCGCGGTGACCTGACCGGCGAACTTGGTCAGCGCGTCCAGGCCCCACCGGTCGTCGACCACACCCACGGCCATGATGATGAACCCGGAGACCAGGGCCGCCTGGACGTCCGTGGTGAATTCGAACCCTCGGGTGAGGGCCGGCAACTTCTGCGCGAAGAGCAGCGCGACGAGCAGCCCCAGGTAGATGCCGATACCCCCGAGCCGGGGAGTGGGGGTGACGTGGACGTCGCGCTCACGCGGTACGGCCACCGCGCCGAAACGCAGAGCGCCGAGCCGGACGGCTCCGGTGACCAGGAACGTCACCACCGCTGCCGTGAGCATGACGAGAAGAAGCTCGCGGATGGGGACACCGGCGCCTCCGTCCGACTGCGCCAGGAGCGCACTCGCGTGCGCGGGCACGGCCGTCACCACGGTGACTCCCGCGGCGGAGCCGAGTGCGGCATTCGTCAGGCGCTTCCGGCGACGAGCGACTCGGCGGTCACGCCGAGGACCTCGGCGATCTCGCTCGTCGAGACTGCGCCGACGCGGAGAATGCGCGGGGTGTCCCCCGTCAGGTCGACGATCGTCGACGCGAGCGCATGCTCGGCCGGACCGCCGTCGAGATACACGGCCGCGGACCCGCCGAGCTGTACGCGGGCGTCCTCCGCCGTGACGGCGGGCGGGCGGCCGGAGATGTTCGCACTCGAGACGGCCAGGGGGCCCACCTCGCGCAGCAGTTCGAGAGCCACCGGATGCAGCGGCATGCGGAGCATGACGGTGCCGCGGGCGTCGCCGAGGTCCCACGCGAGCGACGGCGCCTGGTGCACGACGAGACTCAGCGCTCCGGGCCAGAACGCGCGGATGAGATCGCGCGCCGCCTGCCGCACTCCCAGCACGAGGCCGTCGATCGTGTGCCAGGACCCGACGAGCACCGGCACCGGCATGTCGCGGCCGCGCCCCTTCGCGCGGAGCAGATCCGTGACGGCGCTGCTGTCGAAGGCGTCCGCGGCCAGCCCGTACACGGTGTCGGTGGGCATCACGACCAGTCGGCCGGACGACAGCGCACGCTTGGCGGCATCGAGACCTGCCGCGCGAGAGGCGGAATCGGAGCAGTCGTAGACGGTGGACACCCGGCCCATCTTGCCACTGCGTGCACGGCACGCCTGCGCAGCGGTGGCGCGATCTCGCGTCCTAGGTGATCCGGCGCTGCCGACGAGCGACGACGAAGCGTGGGCGGTCCGCGAGATCCCGATGCTGGGACACGTCTCCGAACACCGCTCGCCCCTCCAGGAGGGCGACCACCCGGTCTCCGTGGGAGTCGTCGTGCTCGATGCCCACTCCCCCGTCGATCCGCAACCACCGCGCGATGTTCGCGATCATCGGCTCGATGACGGACAGCCCGTCCGGGCCACCGAACAGCGCGACGTGCGGATCGTGGTCGATCACCTCGGGATCGAGCCGCGCACTCGTCGGCACGTAGGGCGGGTTCGCCACGACCAGGTCGACGGTGCCGTCGAGCTCCGTGAGCACCGTCCTCTCGGTCACGTCACCGTGATGCAGATGCACGGGAGTGTCGCCGTCCGACGCCCGCAGGTCGGCGTTGCGCCGCGCCCACGCCAACGCGTGCGGATCCTTCTCCACCGCGTGCACCACGGCGTCCGGGCGCGCGTGGGCGATCGCGAGGGCTAGTGCGCCGCTTCCGGTGCACAGGTCGAGGACGACGGGCGGATGCCGCCCGGCGGACTCGAGGAACGCGAGTGCCCAGGCGAGCAACAGTTCCGTCTCCGGGCGGGGGACGAACACCCCGGGGCCCACCTCGACGTCGATCTCCCCCAGTGACGACGTTCCGATGATGTGCTGCAACGGAATTCGCTTCGCACGCTGCGCGACGGTCGCACGGTAGGCCTCGGCTACCTCGGGCTCCACCAACGGGGTCAGGCCGAGCCGCCCGCGGGGAACCGACAGCAGATGCGCGGCGAGCAACTCGGCGTCGACCCGCGGGCTGGGGACGCCGGCCTCGGTCAGGACGCGGGTTGCCTCGACGATGGCCAGACGTAGCGGGACGCGACTCACCGACACAGCTTCGCACTGCCGGTCGGCCCGGCGATCACGCGGAGGTCATTCCGCCTGGAGCCGCGCCTGTCGGTCGGCCGCGGCGAGCGCGTCGAGGAGCGCGTCCATGTCACCGTCGAGAACGGCGTCCAGGTTGTGCGACTTGAAGCCGATGCGGTGGTCGGTGATGCGGTTCTCAGGGAAGTTGTACGTGCGGATGCGCTCGGACCGGTCGACGGTCCGCACCTGGCTCGCACGCCCGGCCGCCGCCTCCTTGTCGGCCGCTTCCTCGGCCGCCGCCTGCAGCCGCGAGGCGAGCACCTGCATCGCCCTCGCCTTGTTCTGCAGCTGGGAGCGTTCGTTCTGACAGGTGACGACGATGCCCGTGGGCAGATGCGTGATGCGCACCGCGGAGTCCGTGGTGTTGACGCCCTGGCCACCCTTGCCGGACGAGCGGTAGACGTCGATGCGCAGATCGGTCTCGTCGATCTGGACGGCTTCGACCTCGTCCTGCTCCGGGTAGATCAGGACGCCGGCCGCCGACGTGTGCACTCGTCCCTGCGATTCGGTGACGGGAACACGCTGCACCCGATGCACGCCGCCCTCGAACTTGAACCGCGACCACACACCGTCGGCGGTGTCGGTGCGCGCCTTGATGGACAGCGTCGCGTCCTTGTACCCACCCAGATCGGAGACGTTCGCGTCGAGGATCTCGACCCGCCAGCCGTGGCGCTCGGCGTACCGGACGTACATCCGAGCGAGATCGGACGCGAACAGGGCGGACTCCTCGCCGCCCTCACCCGACTTGACCTCCAGCACGACGTCGTCGGCGTCGTGAGGATCACGGGGCGCGAGCAGGTCGGTGAGGGTGGTGTCGAGCTCGGCCACGGTCGCCTCGAGCGCCGGGATCTCCGCGGCGAAGCCGGCGTCGTCGGCAGCGAGCTCGCGGGCCGCCTCGAGATCGTCGCGGGCGGCACTGAGCTTGGAGTACACACTCATGATCGGGGCCAGCTGCGCGAACCGCTTCCCGGCGCGGCGAGCCGCCGCCGGATCGTCGTGCAGCGAGGGATCGGACAGGTCGCGCTCGAGTCCGGCGTGCTCGGCGAGGATGTCGTCGATCGCGGACGGTGTCGCGGAGGCGGCCACGGTGTTCTCCCTGTCGAACCGAAGAATGTCAACGAACAATGGTGCAGAAACGACCGACGCCCGCCCCGAGACGAATCTCGGAACGGGCGTCGGCGGAAGAGCTAGCTGTCGGCGTCGGCCTTCTTGCCTGCGCGCTTGCCGTAGCGAGCCTCGAAGCGAGCCACGCGGCCGCCGGTGTCGAGGATCTTCTGCTTGCCCGTGTAGAACGGGTGGCACTGCGAGCAGACCTCGACGTTGATGCGCTCCGCCGAGTTGGTGCTGCGGGTCTCGAAAGTATGTCCGCAACCACACACGACTGTCGTCGCTGTGTAATCGGGGTGGATTCCTGCCTTCATGGTGTCCCTTTCATGGTCGCCGGGTCGCCTCGACTGTCGAGTGCGTGAACCGGAACCGGACTCGGCCGATCAGTATGCCAGAGCAGCTGTCCGCGCTGGTAATCGTCTCAACATCGGTGCCGAGACGTTTGTTCCGTCGATCCTCGGGGGTCAGTCCTCCGGCGAACCGGGCGCCGTCTTGGAGACCGACATGAGGAACTCGATGTTGTTCTTGCTCTTCTTCAGTCGGTCGATCAGCAGATCGATCGCCTGGTGCGAGTCGAGCCCGGAGAGCACCCGACGCAGCTTGTGCAGCACGGCCGCCTCATCGGGACTGAGCAGGAGCTCGTCCTTGCGGGTGCCCGACGGATTGACGTCCACCGCCGGGAACACGCGCCGCTCGGCGATCTTGCGATCGAGCTTGAGCTCGGCGTTGCCCGTGCCCTTGAACTCCTCGAAGATCACCGTGTCACCTGTCGAGCCGGTCTCCACCATCGCCGTGGCGATGATGGTGAGCGATCCACCGTTCTCGATGTTGCGCGCGGCACCGAGGAAGCGCTTGGGCGGGTAGAGCGCCGTGGAGTCGACACCACCGGACAGGATGCGACCCGAGGCCGGCGAGCTGTTGTTGTACGCACGGCCCAGACGCGTGATCGAGTCGAGCAGCACCACCACGTCGCGGCCGTCCTCGACCAGCCGCTTGGCGCGCTCGATCGCCAGCTCGGCGACCGAGGTGTGGTCGCCCGGCGGGCGATCGAAGGTGGAGGCGATGACCTCACCCTTCACGCTGCGCTGCATGTCGGTCACTTCTTCGGGACGCTCGTCCACGAGCACGACCATCAGGTAGCACTCGGGGTTGTTCGTCGCGATGGCGTTCGCGATCGCCTGCAACACGCTGGTCTTACCCGCCTTGGGCGGGCTCACGATGAGCGCACGCTGCCCCTTGCCGATCGGCATGACCAGATCGATCACGCGCGTCGTCAGGATGTTCTGCGTGGTCTCGAGGCGCAGCCGCTGATTCGGGTACAGCGGCGTCAGCTTGTTGAACTCCGGCCGCTTGCGGTTGCCGTCCGGCGGCGCACCGTTGACCGTGTCGAGACGGACCAGCGGGTTGAACTTCTGCCGGGAGTTGTTCTGCTCCCCCTCGCGGGCCACTCGCACGGCACCGGTCAGTGCGTCACCGCGACGGAGGCCGTTGCGGCGCACCATGTTCATGGAGACGTACACGTCGTTCGGTCCCGCGAGGTATCCCGAGGTCCGGACGAACGCGTAGTTGTCGAGCACGTCGAGAATGCCGGCGACGGGCTGCACGACGTCGTCGTCGCGCAGTTCGGGCTCGCGCTCACGATCACGCTGGTTGCCGCCGCCCTCGGGAGCACCGTCACGATCGCGCCCACGGCGACGCTCGCGGAAACGACGTCCCCGCCTGCCGCGGCCCTCGCCGTCCTCGTCGTCGCGGGGACCGTTGTCACGAGGCCCGTTGTTGCGGTCACCCTGGTTGCGGTCGCCCTGGTTGCGATCGTTTCGGTCGCCCTGGTTGCGATCGTTCCGGTCGCCCTGGTTGCGGTCGCCCTGGTTGCGATCGTTGCGGTCGCCCTGGTTGCGATCGTTCCGGTCGCCCTGGTTGCGATCGTTCCGGTCGCCCTGATTGCGCTCGCCCTGGTTGCGATCGTTGCGGTCGCCCTGATTGCGATCGCCCTGGCTGCGGCCCTGGCGCTCGCGGCGCGGCCGGTCCCCGTTCTGACGATCACCCTCGCCCTGGTCGCGGTCGTCGCCACCGTCGGTGCGGGTGGTCTCGGCCGGAGCCGTCGTGGTGGACGCTGCCGCGTCGGTCGACTGGTGCGCGCGGCCGTCCTGCGCAGGCGCAGCGTCGTTCTGCGACTCGGCGGCGGTGTCGGTCGACTCCGCGGCGCCGGCACGGCGGGTCGCTCCGCGACGGTTCCGCGTGCGACGCGGGCCGTCGGGGTTCGCGCCGTCGGACGCTGCACCGGCGGAACCCGAGGTGTCGGCGCTGGGGGTACCGGCGTCGGAGCTGGAGGCGCCGGCGCTCGCACCGTCGGCTCCGGAATCCCGAGGGGCCACGGCGTCGGACACACCGGCGGACGGTGCGTCCGACGTGGCGGCGGGCGCGGACCGGCTCACGCGGGGTGCGCGCGACGGTGCCTCGGTGGCAGCCGCGGACGCGGGCACCTGCTTGGCCTCGATCGCGGACACGAGGTCGCCCTTACGCATCCCGGAGACACCCTTGATGCCGAGTTCGGACGCGAGTCCGCGCAGCTCGGTGAGCACCATCCCGGAGAGTCCGGCACCGCGGCGCGACGTGCGCGGGCGCGTGTCGGACTGGGTCGCCGGAGCAGCGATAGATTCCGTATCGGTCACGGAGGTCCTTTCCTTCCCTCGCGCGCCTGGTGCGCAGATCGAGGGTTCGTTCCGCCGTTCGACTCTCGTGTCGAACTCGGATGCCGCGTACGTTCGCGTCGTGCAGAAGAGCGAAGGCTGTTCCAGGATGCGACTTCCCTGGCGGCCGTGGCGCGCCGATCGACGACGGCGGCACCGCTGGAGCTCGAGGCCGGGAAGTAATGCCCTGGAGAAATCGGCGCGCTGACTGCGCACGATGTACGGACGCGTACCACAATAGCCGTGATGCGAGGTACGGGCAAGAATGTCCGCGTCAGCGCGTCGTGACGCCGTCCGCGATCTCCAGCTCCAGCACCGTCATCCCGTCGTCCCCGGCGCGGTCGGCCAACTCGCGCGCGATGCTCGCCGTTCCGAGCACGAGCACGGTGGGTCCGGCGCCCGAGACCGTCGCGGCGTGCCCGTGTGCGCGCAGGGTCTCGACCCATCGCGACGTCACCGGCAGGGCGGAGGCCCGGTAGGGCTGGTGCAGGCGATCCTCGGTGGACACCATCAACAGATCGGGTCGCGTCGTCAGGGCCACGACCGCGAGCGCGGATCGACTCGCGTTGAACGCGGCGTCGCGGTGCGGAACGAGGTCGGGCAACAGTCCGCGCGTGTGCGCCGTGGACGACCGTTCGGTCGGGATGAGCACCGTCGCACCGATGTCCGGGTGCACGTCGAGACGGGCGGCCGCATAGGCCCGCGGCCCCTCCGGCGGGCCGGACTCGCGGCTCCAGGACACCACGGCGCCGCCGAGCACGCTGGCCGACGCGTTGTCCGGATGACCCTCGAACTCGGCGGCCAGCTGCACCATCTGCTCGGGCGACAACGCGAGAGCCGGATCCAGGGACGCCGCGAGGCAGTTGGCCGCGGCGAGCCCACCGACCACCGCCGACGCCGACGAGCCGAGGCCGCGAGAGTGAGGAATCCTGTTGTGGCAGCGTACTTTCAAGCCGTCCGCCCACACGCCGGCCGACTCGAGACCACGCTCGATCGCTCGCACGACGAGATGCGACGGACCCCACGGAACCTCGCGCGCACCCTCACCGTCGACCTCGATGTCGAGCCCGGACTCCGCCACGGTGACGACGACGTCGTCGAACAGACCCAGGGCGAGCCCCAGTGTGTCGAACCCTGGTCCGAGGTTGGCACTGGAGGCAGGCACGCGGGCGTGCGCCACCGTCCCGGTGGTGAGTGTCCTCGTCACGTCGGCCGGCCCGGCCACTATGCCGACTCGGGAGCAGCCGGGTTCACCGACGACCCTGGCGCCACAGTCGATCCCGCGATCGAGATCCCGATCATTCGGACGTTCCCTCGAGTCGGAGAACACTGGTGACGGCGGTGACGATGTCGAGTTCCTTCAGCGCGTCCACGGTGGCCGCCAGAGCCGAGTCCTTGGCGCGGTGCGTGACGACGACGAGACGGGCATGCTTGCTCGCGCCCTCCTGGCGCACCGTGGAGATGCTGACGTCGTTCTTGGCGAACTCGGCCGCGACGGCGGAGAGCACTCCGGCGCGATCCGCGACCTGCATGTTGACGTGGTACCGCGTGGGGGTGTCCCCCATGGGTGCGACGGGGAGCTTGGCGTACGTCGACTCGCCGGGTCCACGGCCGCCGTAGAACTTGTTGCGCGCCGCCATCACCAGGTCGCCCATGACGGCGGACGCGGTGGGAGCGCCGCCCGCACCCTGGCCGTAGAACATGAGCCGTCCCGCGGCCTCGGCTTCGACCACGACGGCGTTGAAGGCACCCGACACCGAGGCGAGCGGGTGCGACAGCGGTACGAGCGACGGGTAGACGCGGACGGAGATGCGGTCGTTGCCGTCGTCGTCACTCACACGCTCGCACAGCGCGAGAAGCTTGACGGTGCAGTCGAACGCACGCGCGGTGGCGATGTCCGCCGCGGTGATCGAGGAGATCCCTTCGCGGTGTACGTCGGCCGAGGTGACCCGCGTGTGGAACGCGAGCGAGGCCAGGATGGCGGCCTTCGCCGCAGCATCGAAGCCCTCGACGTCGGCCGTCGGATCCGCCTCCGCGTATCCCAGCCGTCCCGCCTCCGCGAGCGTGTCCGCGTAGTCCGCACCCGTCTCGTCCATGGCCGAGAGGATGAAGTTCGTCGTGCCGTTGACGATGCCGATGACACGGTTCACCCGGTCGCCGGCGAGAGACTGCATCAGCGGCCGGACCACCGGAATGGCCCCTGCCACAGCGGCTTCGAAGTACAGGTCGGCGCGGTGGCTCTCGGCGGCGTCGGCCAACTCACCGGTGTACTCGGCGAGGAGTGCCTTGTTGGCCGTGACGACCGACTTGCCGGCGTTGAGCGCGGCGAGGATCAGTTCGCGGGCCGGCTCGATGCCGCCGAGCACCTCGACCACCAGGTCGACGTCGTCGCGCGCGACGAGTGCGCGCACGTCGGTGGTCAGCAGGTCGGGGTCGATGCCGCGGTCCTTGCCGATGTCGCGCACCGCGACTCCCCGCAGCACGAGCGGCGCACCGACGCGGGCGGTGAGATCGGTGGCGTGATCGAGCAGGATGCGCACGACCTCGCTGCCGACGTTCCCCATACCGAGGACGGCGACGCCGATCGGCTTGTCCACGGGACTGACGAAGGCCGCGGCCTCCGACGACACTGACGATTCTGGAGCGGTCACCGGTCTACCTCCAAGCTGAGCAGGTCGTCGAACGTTTCGCGGCGGAGTACCAGCCGCGCTTGCCCGTCCCGCACGGCGACGACGGCCGGACGGGGCAGAAGGTTGTACCGCGACGACATCGAATAGCAGTACGCACCCGTCGCGCCCACGGTGAACAGGTCACCGGGACCGAGATCCTCGGGCTGCCACGTGTCGCGGATGACGATGTCGCCACTCTCGCAGTGCTTTCCGACGATCCGGGCCAGAACGGCCGGAGCCTCCGACGTACGCGACGCGAGGCGGCCGACGTACTCGGCCTGATAGAGCGAGGTCCGGATGTTGTCGCTCATGCCCCCGTCGACGCTGATGTAGCGGCGCGTGTGGGTGCTGTCGACGGTGACGTCCTTGACGGTGCCCACCTCGTACAGCGTCACGGTGCCCGGTCCCGCGATCGCGCGTCCGGGCTCCACTGCCAGTGTCGGAGTAGGGATCCCGGCGGCCGCCGACTCGGACTCGACGATGTGGGCGAGCTTGGCGGCCAGATCCTGCACGGGAGGCGGGTTGTCCCCCGGCACGTAGTGGATGCCCATGCCGCCGCCGAGATCGACCACGGTGATCTGCGAGGTCTTCTCGGTGCCGAACTCGGCCTTGATGTCGCGCAGCAACCCGATCACGCGGTGAGCCGCGAGCTCGAACCCGTCGACCTCGAAGATCTGGGATCCGATGTGCGAGTGCAGGCCGACGAGGCGCAGATTGTCGGTCTCGAACACCCGACTGACGGCCCGGAGCGCGCTGCCGTCGGACAGGCTGAAGCCGAACTTCTGGTCCTCGTGGGCGGTGGCGATGAACTCGTGCGTGTGTGCCTCGACCCCGACGGTGATGCGGATCAGGACGTCCTGCACCGTTTCCGCCGCGGCAGCGACCTCGTCGAGCCGGTCGATCTCGATCATCGAGTCCAGCACGACGTGCTCGACACCGGCGCGCACTCCCGCCTCCAGTTCGGCCCGTGACTTGTTGTTGCCGTGCATCGCGATCCGGTTCGCCGGGAAGCCCGCGTTCAGTGCGATCGCCAGCTCGCCGCCCGAGCACACGTCGAGGGACAGCCCCTCGTCCGCGACCCAGCGAGCGATCTCCCCACACAGGAAGGCCTTGGACGCGTAGTGCACCCGCTCGGGGGCACCGAACGCCTCCGCCATCTCGCGGCAGCGCGACCGAAAATCGTCCTCGTCGATGACGAACAGCGGCGTGCCGTACGTGGCGGCGAGTTCCGTCACCGGAACACCGGCCAGCGTCACGACACCGTCGTCACCACGAGCTGCGTTGCGGGGAAACACCTTCGGATGAAGGTCCGTGAGTGCCGCGCTGTCCGCCGGACGCTCCGGCGTGCCGGGGCCCGACTGCTCGGCGTGCCGCGGCCCGGCGGGATGCGCGCTCACATCTTCTCCGGTGCACTGACACCGAGCATGGCCAGGCCGTTGGCCAGGACCTGCCGGGTGGCGTCGCCCAGGGCGAGCCGCGCTGTGTGGACGGGCATCGGATCCTCGTCTCCTCGGGGAAGTACTCGACACGCTCCGTAGAACCGGTGATAGGCACCCGCCAACTCCTCGAGGTACCGGGCGATCCGGTGGGGTTCGCGCAGCCCCGCCGCACTGACGACGACGCGGGGGAACTCCCCGACGGTACGGACGAGGTCACCTTCCGCGGCATGGGTCAGCAGAGCGAAGTCGGGATCCGCGGCGGAGACGCCCAGCTCCTCGGCACCGCGGGCGAGAGAACACAACCGGGCGTGGGCGTACTGCACGTAGTACACCGGGTTGTCGTTGCTCCGGCTCGCCCACAGCGCGAGATCGATGTCGATCGACGAGTCGACCGACGACCGCACCATCACGTACCGCGCGGCGTCGATCCCGATGGCCTCCACGAGGTCGTCGAGAGAGATCACCGTGCCCGCACGCTTGCTCATCTTCACGGCGACACCGTCGCGGACGAGGTTGACCATCTGACCGATGAGCACCTCGACGGTCGCCGGATCGTCGCCGAAGGCTGCGGCAGCGGCCTTGAGCCGACCGATGTAGCCGTGGTGGTCCGCGCCGAGCATGTAGATGCACAGGTCGAACCCGCGAGATCGCTTGTCCTGGAAGTACGCGATGTCGCCGGCGATGTACGCGGCGTTGCCGTCGCTCTTGACCACGACACGATCCTTGTCGTCGCCGTACTCGGTGCTGCGGAGCCACCAGGCCCCGTCCTTCTCGTACAGGTTGCCCGAGGTTTTCAGCGTCTCCACAGCGCGCTCGACCGCGCCGGACTCGAAGAGCGAGTTCTCGTGAAAGTACACGTCGAAGTCGGTGCCGAACTCGTGCAGGTCCGACTTGATCTTCGTGAACATCGCGTCGACGCCGAGGGCTCGGAACACCTCCTGCCGCTCGTCGTCGGGCAGACCCATCACGTCCGGTCGCTGCGTGACGACGGCCGCGGCGATCTCGGCGATGTACTCGCCCGCGTAGCCGTCCTCCGGAGCGGGCAGACCCAGCGCCGAGGCGACCAGCGAGCGTGCGAACCGATCGATCTGCGCGCCGTGATCGTTGAAGTAGTACTCGCGGGTGACCGCGGCACCCCGCGAGGTGAGGATGCGCCCCAGGGCGTCGCCCACCGCGGCCCAGCGGGCGCCGCCCAGGTGCACGGGACCCGTGGGGTTCGCCGAGACGAACTCCAGGTTGATCGAGGTCCCGGTGAGCTCGTCGGACCAGCCGTAGCGATCGTTCTCGCGCTGCACGCGCTCCACGATGGCGCCCTGAGCGGACTTCGCGAGCCGGATGTTGAGGAATCCGGGACCGGCCACGTCGACGGCCTCGACAGCGTCGGCACCGGCCAGAGCGTCCGCGAGCCAGGTCGCCAGGTCGCGGGGGCTGACGCCCGCCTTCTTGGCCACCTGCATCGCGACGTTGGTCGCGTAGTCGCCGTGCTCGGGGTTGCGCGGGCGGTCCACCGTCACCGTCGCGGGCAACACGGCAGGATCGAGTCCGTGCTCGGTGAGCACGGCCGCTGCGGTGGCATGCAGCAGTTCGGCGAGGTCGGCGGGAGTCACGGGGCCTTATCCTATGGTCTCGCTGCACAGCACCCCGACCGCGGTCACCGGTGGGTCCGACGGGAGCGCTTCAGCGAGGGCTCAGACTCCCTCCGTACAGTGGGGCTGCCTCGAGTAGGCGGCCACTCATCTCCTCGATCGAAAGAGCGCTCCGACCATGCCAAGCGGTTCCGACAAGAAGTCAGCCAAGGCCATCAAGGCTGCCAGCAAGACCGGCACCCGGAACAAGGGTGGTGTCCCCTCCAGCGTGGGATCGGGCAAGCGGCGCCAGATCCCGTGGCTGACGGTGGCGGCATCCGTCGTGGTCATCGCGCTGATCGGCGCCCTGGCCTGGAACCTGGTGCCCAAGTACCAGGACCGCGCCGAGGCGCAGCGCTTCGCTCCCACCGAGGAGAACCAGGACCCGTCGACCGGCATCGACGGCGTGGTCACGCAGGACTATCCCGCTGCGCTGCACGTCACCGGCTCGCAGCGTGTCGCCTACGACCAGTCGCCGCCGTTCGGTGGCCCGCACGACCAGGTGTGGGCCAACTGCATGGGCACGGTCTACCCGGACGGTCTGCGCACCGAGAATGCCGTGCACTCGCTCGAGCACGGCGCCGTCTGGATCGCCTACAACCCGGACGACCTGAGCGAGGACCAGATCTCGACGCTGGCCGCCAAGGTCGAGAACCAGCAGTACATGCTCATGTCCGCCTACCCCGGACTCGACTCCCCGATCTCGCTGCAGTCGTGGGGCCACCAGCTCAAGCTCGACAGTGTCGACGACCCCCGGATCGACCACTTCATCGCCGCACTCCGCCTGAACCGCTACGCCTACCCCGAGGTCGGCGCGAGCTGCTCCACGACGCCGGAGACCTTCGACCAGGACAACCCGCCGCCGTTCGACGGCAGTGCACCGGGCCCCGACGCGGTGCCGATGAGCGGCGAGGGCCTGACCCCCGACGCCTCCGAGACGGGTGCGGGTCAGCTCCCGGGCGGGCTGGGCCTGCCCACCGACGGCCTGCCCACCGACGGCGCGGCAGTGCCCACACCGTGAGCGTGACGACGGAGGAGCGGCCCACGGCGCAGCGGAGTCAGCGGTCGGCGCTGCTGGTCCTGGGCGCGGTGGCCCTGCTCGTCATCGGGTTCGCCGTCGGCTTCCTCGCGCAGACCCCGTTGCGGGACGATCCGGCACCCACACCGGGCGCCGATTCGGCCGACGTCGGGTTCTCGCAGGACATGACCGTGCACCACAACCAGGCGATCGAGATGGCGACCATCGCGCTCAGTGGCGCCTCCGATCCGCTGGTCAAGAATCTCGCGTACGACATCCTCACGACACAGCAGAACCAGGCCGGGCAGATGCAGGGCTGGCTGGCGCTCTGGGACGCCGCTCCGTTGCCGACGGGCGGCTACATGGGCTGGATGACGGAGGACGGCGGACACTCCATGTCCGGCTCGTCGATGTCGTCCATGTCCGGGTCCGGCTCGTCCACCGGTCCCGTGCAGACCATGCCGGGTATGGCGAGCACGCAGGACATGACGGCGCTGCGCGCCGCCACCGGTCCGGCACTGGACGTGCTGTTCCTCCAGTTGATGCTGCGCCACCACGAGGGTGGTCTGCCGATGATGGAGTACGGCGCGGTGCATGCGGAGACGCCCGCGGTGCGCAATCTCGCGCAGACGATGGTGAACACCCAGACCTCGGAGGCTCAGCTGATGACGCAGATGCTCACCGAGAAGGGTGCTGCTCCGCTCTGATCGCGTGATGCGCTACTGTTGGCACCGCCCGAAACGGCACATCGGAGTTCGCTCCGGTGCGCCCCCGTAGCTCAGGGGATAGAGCGTCCGCCTCCGGAGCGGAAGGCCGCAGGTTCGAATCCTGCCGGGGGCACCCCTCACTCGCCCGGTGCGAGCACCGTCAGTCGTTCGCCAGGAGCGCCGTCATCACGGCGTCGGCCGTCAGCCGGGCCGTCGGTTTCCTCGCAGGCGCCAGGTCGTGTCCCGCTGCCTCGATAGTCACGATGGTCACCGCTCCCCCGATCCGCGCCGTGTGCTCGCGCAGTTCGTCGCCGGTGGCGAACGGGTCCCGCGAGCCGTGCACGATCACGGTCGGAGCGGCGATGCCCGGGAAGTGCTCGGTCCGCAGGGTGTCCGGCTTCGTCGGCGGGTGCAGCGGATAGGACAGTGCGAGAAGAGCGTCCGCGATGTCGGGGTCCTCGGCGAGGAGCATCGAGGCCTGACGGCCGCCGTACGAGTGACCCCCGACGATCACCGGTCCCCGCGCATCCAGCGCCCGCACCGCGGCGGCGATACCGGCACGATCCGCGGCGGCGCCCGCTCGGTTCGGAGGGCCCTTGGGCCGAGCCTGACGAAACGGGAGATCGATCCGCGCCGTCAGTACCCCACGGTCCGCGAGCTCGTTGGCGACGGCCACCAGAATCGCTGCGTCGCAGTTGCTTCCCGCACCGTGGGCGAGCACGGCCGTCGCGACGGGTGCGCCGGCAGGTTCGTGGACGACGCCGTGGATCCCGTCGGCTCGCCACTCCCGCGCCGTTCCCTCCGTCATGCCGCGACCGTAACGCAGAACGGGCACCGACCACAGCGGTCGATGCCCGTTCTTCTCGTGCGTCCGGTGTCAGGGAACCTGCGTGAGCCCCACCGTCGGGAAGAACGCGCAGGTCTTGCCGTCGTGCGAGACCTGGCCGAAGATCGCCGACAACACGGTGCCCGAGCCCGTGGCGACGGGTGCCAGGCGCACACCGGCGTTGGGGAACTTCGAGAGGTTGTTCGTCAGCAGGTCGCGTCCGATGGAACGGAACGGCTCACCCAGTGGCTCGATGATCTCCGCGAGGACGACGTCGGTGAGACCACCCATGTCGGCGAAGCCACCCTTCAGCGTGTTGACGTTGAACCACGCCACCTGCATGCCGGACTTGTTCGCACCGTCGTTCACGATGCCGCCGGGCGCCGGAACGAAGGCGTACAGCGTCTCGCCCGGATCGGCGATCGTGGTGTCGATCCCGGGCAGTGTCGGAATGGTGACACCCGGCACCTTCGGCGTGTACGGGCCGGGAGCCGAACCGGCGACCGCGGGCACGATGCCGAGCGGCGCACCCGGGAGCGCGGAGCAGTTGATCGCGGCCGTCGGGTAGAAGAACGGCGTGAGACCGAAGCCGCCGAGCAGTCCGTTCGCAGCGTCCAGCAGCGCCAGCGGGTTCGTACCGGCGGGCTCCGCGACATCGACCGACGGTGCAGCACCCAGCACGGCGCGCGCCGCCTCGAGGGCGACGTCCCCCGGCTCAGCGGATCCCTCGAGAGTGGCCAGCGCCTGCTGGAACGGGTCCGGAGCGGGTGCCGGATCGGCAGAGGCGACGGCCGGCAGCGCGAGCGCTCCGGCGCAGGCGATGGCCAGGGCGGCCACCGTTCGACGAGGCCGACGGAATGTACGCATGCATGCTCCTGAATGGCTCGGGGTCGACGATCTCGGGATCGAGATGCGCGTGCGGTCCCGTGGGAACCGTGTGGTCCGATTCGATCACGGGTTTCGTCAGGTCACGGTCGTCGAGACTGCATTGATACCAAAGTGTCGCATGATGCAGATGTGACGGATGTGGCGATCGACTCGGTCGTGCGCCGAGTCGATCCACCGTGCGAACGTGGGAAGATCGACCCATGTCGTCAGCGCCGAAGCTTCCGCTGGACCCCATCGCGGAAGCTCACCGTCAGTGGATCCGCCACGGATGGTCGGACGCCGCCGACGGCATGGCCGCGGTCACGTCCATCATGCGCGTCCAACAGATCATGATGGCGCGCGTCGAAGAGGTCCTCAAACCCACGGGGCTGACCTTCGCTCGCTACGAGTTGCTCACCCTGCTCACCTTCACGAAGACCGGCGCCCTGCCGATGGCGAAAGCCAGCGCACGCCTGCAGGTCCATCCCACCTCGGTGACCAACGCCGTCGACAGGTTGGAGAAGGCGGACCTGGTCACGCGGGTACCGCACCCCACGGATCGCCGCACCACACTCGTCGAGATCACCGAGGCAGGACGGCAATTGGCGGTCAAGGCGACGGAAGATCTCAACGACCGCGTGTTCGGGCTCCCCGGAGTCGCGGGTGCGGATCTGGACAGACTGGTGTCCATCCTCGCAGGGGTCCGGCGGCGCGCCGGGGACTTCGACGACGAGGACACGTCCGGCTGGTGACAGCAGAGATCCGGTGCCACTCCCCTCGCTCGGGCGAGGAGTGTCGCACCGGATCTCGGTACGGCCGGATCAGCGGTGGCGGAACACCGGCTGACGCTTCTCGGTGAAGGCGGTCATGCCCTCGGTCTGATCGTCGGTGGCGAACGTCGAGTGGAACAAGCGACGTTCGAACCGAACACCCTCCGCCAGAGTCGATTCGAACGCCCGATTCACGGCTTCCTTCGCCATGACAGCGATGGGCAGCGACTTCGCGGCGATCGTCTCGGCCGTCTCCAGCGCATCGGCGAGCAGATCGGCCGCCGGCACGATCCGCGACACGAGCCCTGCTCGCTCCGCCTCCTCGGCGCCCATCTTGCGGCCGGTCAGACACATCTCCATGGCCTTGGCCTTGCCGACGGCACGGGTCAACCGTTGGGAGCCACCGATTCCGGGGATCACCCCCAGAGCGATCTCCGGTTGGCCGAACTGAGCCGTGTCCGCTGCGATCAAGATGTCGCACATCATGGCCAGCTCGCAACCCCCACCGAGGGCGTAACCCGCCACGGCGGCGATGGTCGGTGTGCGCACTGCGGCGAACGCGTCCCACTCGGAGAAGAAGTCCTGCGTGTAGACCTCCATGTAGGTCTTGGACTGCATCTCCTTGATGTCGGCACCGGCCGCGAACGCCTTCTCGGAACCGGTCACCACGATCGCCCCGATCGCCGGATCACGATCGAACGCCACGGCAGCCTCGACCACCTCGGTCATCAGCTGAGAGTTCAACGCGTTCAGCGCCTTCGGCCGGTTCAGCGTGATGACGCCGACGCGGCCCCTGGTCTCGACCGTGATCGTCTCGAATTGCTGCGTCTCCACTTTCGGCGTCCCGACGTCGCTCACGCGGTACCGCCCGAACGCTCACGGATGTCCTGCACGATGCCGGAGAAGTCCCTGTCCCCGTGCTCGGCGGCGTACGCCTCGTACATCGCCGAGGCCAGCATGCCCAGCTGCGCCTCGACACCGTTGGCGCGCACGGCCTCCGACACGAGACCCAGATCCTTGCGCATCAACGCGGCGGCGAATCCCGGCGTGTAGTCGTTGTTCGCGGGACTCGTCGGCACCGGTCCCGGAACGGGACAGTTGGTGGTCAACGCCCAGCACTGTCCCGATGCCGTGCTGGCGACGTCGAACAGTGCCTGATTGGTCAGCCCCAGCTTCTCCCCGAGCACGAAGGCCTCGCTGACGGCGATCATGGAGACCCCGAGAATCATGTTGTTGCACAGCTTGGCCGCCTGGCCGTTGCCGCTCTGTCCGCAGTGCACGATCTTGCGACCCATGATCTCGAGCAGCGGATTCGCCTCGGCGACGGCAGCGTCGTCGCCCCCGACCATGAACGTCAGCGTGCCCGCGGTGGCTCCACCGACGCCGCCCGAGACGGGAGCGTCGACGGCGCGGTGGCCCGCGGCCCGCGCGACGTCGGCCGCCGTACGGGCATCGGCCACGTCGATGGTCGAGGAGTCGATGAACAGCGTGCCGGCGCCGGCAGCGGGGACGACGTCGGCATAGCAGTCGAGGACGTGCTTGCCACTGGGCAACATCGTCACCACCACCGAGGCACCCGCCACGGCATCGGCGGCCGACTCGGCGACCGTGATGCCCTTCTCCCGCGCCTGGTCGAGCGAGGCGGGAACGAGGTCGAAGCCTCGGACGTCGTGGCCGGCCGCGGCCAGGTTGGCCGCCATCGGCCCGCCCATGTGCCCCAGCCCCAGGAAGGCGATCACGGTGCTCACTATTGTGGTCCTTTCGAGACGGAGTCCGCCGCAGCGGACGTCAGACCCAACTCGGCGTCGCCGAGCGGTGCGAAGAAACGATCGACGTCGGAGGTGGTGACGTCGTCGAGATGGGCAGGCCGCCAGCGCGGTCGACGATCCTTGTCCACCACCTGCGCGCGGATGCCCTCGACGAGGTCGGGGCTGTCCAGGCAGGCGATGGACACGCGGTACTCGTCGTCGAGGACCTCGTCCAGCGACGAGGCCGCGGCCGCGCGGCGCAGTGAGCGGAGCGTGACCGCCACCGACGTGGGGGACTTCGCCTCGATCGCGTCGGCCGCAGCGACGGCCTCGTCACGGCCGTCGGCACGTAACCGCGCGACGATGCTCGCCGCGTCGTCGCCCGTGTAGGCCGCGTCGATCCACTCACGCTGCGCCGCCAGAGCCGACTCGGGAACGGGCGAGACGAGCGACAGCGCGGTGTCGACGGTGCCCGTGTGCAGGGCCTCGACGAACGCCGGCAGATCCTCGGTGGGCACGAAGTGGTCGGCGAATCCGGCAGCGACGGCGTCGCCCGCCGTCATGCGCGCGGTGGTCAACGCGAGGTGAGTGCCGATCTCGCCGGGCGTCCGGGCGAGGAGATACGTCCCGCCCACGTCCGGAACGAAGCCGATGCCGACCTCGGGCATCGCGACCTTCGACTTCTCCGTCACTATGCGGACCGTCGCGTGAGCGGAGATTCCCACTCCGCCGCCCATCACCGCACCGTCCATCAGAGCGACGATCGGCTTGCCGTACCGGTTGATCCGCGAGTTCATGACGTACTCGTCCCGCCAGAACTGCGCGGTGGCGGACCCCGTCGGCCAGTTCTCGCCCGCCTTCGCCTTCGCGTCGTCGTGGATCGCGACGATGTCGCCGCCGGCGCACAGTCCGCGCTCCCCGTTGCCGGTGATCAGCACGGCGCGCACCGACGGGTCGTCCTCCCACCGCACGAGAGCCGCGTCGATGTCGCGCACCATCGCGTGGCTGAGCGCGTTGATCGCGCGCGGCCGGTTCAGGGTGACCGTGGCGACCCCGCGGTCGACCGTCAGCAGGACGTCGGAGTTCTCCGCGGCGGTGTCGCTCACGCGGCACCCACCACCGATCGGGCGATGACGATTCGCATGACCTCGTTCGTTCCTTCCAGGATCTGGTGCACTCGGAGATCGCGGACGATCTTCTCCAGACCGTACTCACTGAGATAGCCGTAGCCACCGAGCAACTGGAGCGCGTCGTTGGCCACGGTGAACCCCACGTCGGTGGTGAACTTCTTCGCCATCGCACACAGCTGCACCTTGTCGGGAGCATCGGCGTCGAGAGCACTCGCGGCCCGCAGGAGCAGGACCCGGGCCGCCTCGAGATCTGTCCGCATGTCGGCCAGGCGGAACTGCAGTGCCTGCGCGTCGAGCAGCCGTGATCCGAACGCACGACGGTCGGCGAGGTAGGACACCGCGGCGTCGAACGCCGCCGTCGCGCCGCCCAGCGAGCAGGCCGCGATGTTGATGCGACCGCCGTTGAGACCGTTCATCGCGATGCGGAACCCGTTGCCCTCGCCGCCGAGCAGATTCTCGGCCGGCACCGTGACGTCCTCCAGGATCACCTGGCGGGTGGGCTGCGCGTTCCAGCCCATCTTGGCCTCGTTGGCGCCGAACGACAGTCCCGGCGTGTCCTTCTCGACGACGAACGCGGAGATGCCGGACGGGCCGGGCCCGCCGGTGCGTGCCATGACGACGTAGACGGCGGACTCGCCGGCACCCGAGATGAACTGCTTCACGCCGTTCAGGACGTAGGTGTCCCCGTCGCGCACCGCCTTGGTCGACAGCGCGGCCGCGTCGGATCCGGCGCCCGGTTCTGTGAGGCAGTAGCTGCCCAGGGTCTCCATCGAGCACAGAGCCGGAAGCCACTGTCGCCGTTGATCGTCGGAGCCGTAGGTGTCGATCATCCACGCCACCATGTTGTGAATCGACAGGTACGCGGCGATCGACGGATCACCTGCGGCGAGCTTCTCGAAGATCCGCACGGCGTCGACGCGGCGCAGACCGGAGCCGCCGACGTCCTCGGCGATGTAGATCCCGCCCATACCGAGAGCGGCGGCCTTGCGCAGGACGTCGACCGGGAAGTGCTTGGTCCGGTCCCACTCCACGGCGTTCGGAGCGAGGAACTCCGCGGCGAAATCCGCTGCCGTCTCGCTGATCGCGCGCTCGTCCTCGTCGAGCGCGAAGATGTCCGCCACCGTCAGTCCATCGTCGGGATGACGAAGTGGTTCTGCGCCACAGCTTCCTTGCGGCCGCTGGGCCACCGCTGGGTGACCGTCTTGGTCTTGGTGTAGAACCGCACCGAATCCGGTCCGTGCTGATTGAGGTCGCCGAATCCGGACCGCTTCCAGCCACCGAAGGTGTGGTACGCGATCGGCACCGGAATGGGAACGTTGACGCCGACCATGCCGACATTGACCCGCGCGGTGAAGTCGCGCGCCGTGTCACCGTCGCGCGTGAAGATCGCGACACCGTTGCCGTACTCGTGAGCCGACGGCAGGCGCAGGGCCTCCTCGTAGTCGGCCGCACGCACGATCTGCAGCACCGGTCCGAAGATCTCCTCCTTGTAGATGCGCATGTCCGTCGTCACCTTGTCGAACAGCGTTGCGCCGGTGAAGAACCCGTTCTCGTGGCCGGCGAGGGAGAAGCCTCGGCCGTCGACCACCAGGTCCGCACCCTCGTCGACACCGATCTGCACGTAGTCCGTGACGCGCTGGACGGCCTCGGCCGTGATGAGCGGTCCGAAGTCGCTGCCCGCATCGTCGCTGCGTCCGACGCTGAGCTTCTCGACGCGCTCGACCAGCTTGGCGCGCAGGGCCTCCGCGGTCTCCTCGCCGACGGGCACGGCCACGGAGATGGCCATGCAGCGCTCACCCGCACTGCCGTAGCCGGCACCGATCAGCGCATCGGCCACCTCGTCGAGGTCGGCGTCGGGCATGACGATGGCGTGGTTCTTCGCTCCGCCGAAGCACTGGGCGCGCTTGCCGTGCGCCGCCGCCGTCTCGTAGATGTACTGGGCGATGGGCGTGGAGCCGACGAAGCCCACCGCACTGACGCGCGGGTCGGTCAGGATCGCGTCGACTGCTTCCTTGTCACCGTTGACGACGTTGAAGATTCCGGGAGGGCCACCGGCTTCGAGGAAGAGTTCGGCCAACCGCAGCGGCACGGAGGGGTCCCGCTCGGACGGCTTGAGGATGAACGCGTTGCCGCAGGCGATGGCGGGCGCGGCCTTCCACAGCGGGATCATCGCGGGGAAGTTGAACGGGGTGATGCCGGAGACGACACCGAGAGGCTGACGCATCGAGTACACGTCGATACCCGTTCCGGCACTCGCCGTGAACTCACCCTTGAGCAGATGCGGGATGCCGGTGGCGAACTCGACGACCTCGAGTCCGCGTTGGATGTCGCCCTTGGCATCGGCCACGGTCTTGCCGTGCTCGGACGAGAGCAACTGTGCGAGCGGCTCCATGTTCTCGTTGATCAGGGCCAGGAAGCGCATCAGGACGCGGGCACGCTTCTGCGGATTCTGCAGCGCCCACTCGACCTGCGCCTCCTCGGCGTTCGCCACGGCCGCCTCGACCTCCGCCGTACTGGCGAGCGGAACGCGGGCCTGCACCTCGCCGGTGTTCGGGTCGAAGACGTCGGCGAAACGGCCCGACTCCCCCGCCACGTGCTGTCCACCGATGTAGTGCGTCAGTTCTCGGGTCACGGATCCACCTTCGTCGTCGTTGAGTGAGGTGATCCTATAGTCGGACGTCCACGTATGTCCAGGATCACGCCCCGCCCATCCGCCGATAGAGCGCATCGAGCTCCGCCATCGCGGACCGCACCCCGCGCTCGTCGACGTCCGCAGTCCGCAACGCGATGCGCAGCAACGACGCCTCGAGATCGTCCGACGCCGGCGAGAACAGCGGGTCCGGCAGCGCCGGCAGCGTCGTCGCGTCACCGAAGTGATCGTCCGGATCGACCGTCGCCTCCGCGTCCTCGACGAACCCGACCAGGGCATCGAGGTCGACTCCGCGCAGCGCCAGCAGGCGGGTCGGGTCCTCGTCGATCCGCTCCGCGGCGAGATACGTCAGCGCCGCGGCGTGCTTGCAGGGCCACCCGCTGTCGGGGCAGGTGCAGTCGAAATCGAGCTGCGACGCACTCGACAGCAGCAGCCGCGGCCCCAGCGCCCGCGGAACAGAGCCGGAGGCGAGCTCGGTCAGCATGCCGGGCGACTCCTGCACGTCGGACATCAGCGCGTCCATGTCGAACGGGTCCAGGACAGCGATGCTCACGGACGCCGAGAACGGCTCCACCTGACTGCCCTGGACGTCGCCGTCGATCCGCCCCGGTCGGAGTTCGAGGGAGATCACCTGCCCGCCGCGGGCGTACGTCCGTCCGCGTGAGAGCCGCCCGGCGTCGGCGATCGACTCGATGGTCTCGACGAACTGCTTGCCCCACCACGTGCGACCGAAGGCACCCCGAGAGGTCTTCGCCGCGATGCCGTCCGGGATCCGCCGCCGGGGGCCGAACTGGTCGAACTGCGCCATCAGTCGCCCACCGCGTCCTCGGAGAGCGTGAGCAGATCGCGCAACTCCCCCGTCGACAACTCGGTGATCCAACTCTCGCCGGAGCCCACCGCGAGATCGGCCAGATCCTTCTTCGTGGTGAGCATGGTGTCGATGCGCTCCTCCACGGTGCCGACGCACAACAACTTGCGCACCTGGACGTCCTTGCGCTGGCCGATGCGGAACGCGCGATCCGTCGCCTGGTTCTCCACCGCCGGATTCCACCACCGGTCCAGGTGCACCACGTGATTGGCGGCCGTCAGGTTGAGGCCGGTGCCACCCGCCTTGAGCGAGAGCACCATGATCGGAGGACCGCCGGCGGACTGGAACTCCTCGACCATCGCGTCCCGTCGGCCCTTGCTCACACCACCGTGCAGGAACGGGACGGGAACGCCGAACCGGCGTTCGAGGTACGGCGCCACCATCGAGCCGAACGCCGTGAACTGGGTGAACAACAACGCCTTCTCGCCGTCGCCGAGGACCGAGTCGAGGATGTCGTCCACGAGTGCGAGCTTGCCGGAGCGGTGCTTGCCACGACGTAACACCGTCGACCCGTCGTCGAGGAAGTGCGCCGGGTGGTTGCACACCTGCTTGAGCCGGGTCAGCGCGCCGAGCACCGCACCCTTGCGCGCCATGCCCTCGCTCTCGGCGATCTGTCGCATCATCTCGTCGACGACGGCCTGGTACAGGCTCGCCTGCTCGGCGGTGAGGTTCGAGCGCACGGTCATCTCGAACTTGTCGGGCAGATCCGCGATGACCGTCTTGTCGGTCTTCACCCGTCGCAGTACGAACGGTGACGTGAGGGAGCGCAACCGGGCCACGGCGGTCTCCTCCTTCTCGCGTTCGATCGGGATCGCGAAGCGCGCCCGGAACGTGGCGGGGGTGCCCAGGATTCCGGGGTTGCAGAAGTCGAAGATGGACCGCAGCTCGTCCAGCCGGTTCTCCACGGGCGTGCCCGTCAGCGCGATCCGGTGTGCCGCGGGAATCGCCCGCGCCGCGCGGGCCTGCGCCGTGCTGCTGTTCTTGACGTGCTGGGCCTCGTCGAGCACCACCCGTCGCCACGTCTGCGCAGACAGTTCGCCCACGTCGCGGGCCAGCAGCGCGTACGTCGTGACCACCAGATCGTGCGAGCGCACCGCAGCCGTCAGGTCGTCCCCCGTCGCGCGATCCGGCCCGTGGTGCACCAGCACGCGCAGGGTCGGCACGAACCTCGCCGCCTCGCGCTGCCAGTTGCCCACCACCGACATGGGCGCGACGAGCAACGTCGGTGTCACCGATCGCTCGTGCGCCAGGAGAACCAGCAGCTGCAGCGTCTTTCCCAACCCCATGTCGTCGGCCAGTACCGCCCCGAGGCCGGCCGAACTCATGAAGGCGAGCCACTCCACACCTCGCTGCTGATACGGCCGCAGCGTCGCGTGCACCGAGTCGGGCACCTCCACCGGTTCCGGCCGGCGGTCCGGGTCGAGCAACTTCTGCGCCCAGCCGGTGGCCTCGATCCGCTCGACGGGAACCGGCGGCGGTTTCTCGGCGGACAACTGCCCCAGCACGTCGGCGAGCGGCAGGGCGCGGTCCCGGTTCTGCTTCTTCACGTACTCGATCGCGCGGCTCAGGGCGGTTCCGTCGGCCTGCACCCAGGTGCCGCGCAGGCGCACCAGGTCGCCCTTCGTCGACGCGAGCCGGGCCATCTCCTCCGGCGTCAGTTCCATGTCGCCGATGGCCAGTTGCCAGTCGTACGAGACGATCTCGTCCAACCCCACCGCCCGGTTCTCCGCGGTGGGCGACGGCGGCGAGTCGACCTTCAGCCGCAACGACGCGTCGAGGCGACTCCACGCCCGCGGAAGCAGCACCCCGACCGACACGGCACGCAGCTTCTCGACCCCGTGCAGCACGAAGTCGGTCACCGCCGCCGTGGGCAGCAGCATGTCGAGCGAGCCGGTGTCCGTCGCCATCGAGCGCAGCGGCTCGTACGCGGCCATCGCCTCGCCGAGCTTCGCCACCGCGACCCGGAACAGTTCCGCGTCCCGCACACCCGGCGCTCCGCCACCGTGTGCACCGGGCGCGCCCCCGCGGTGCACCACCACCGGCGTCGGCGCCTCACCGTCCGGACGCAGCAACACCTCGAGCGGCCACAACGGCTCCCGGTCTCCTCGTCGTCGTCCGGTTCGGTGAGCCGCAGGACCAGCTCGGGCTCGTCGCCGCGCAGGCTCGCCCGCCACTGCTCCAGTGCCGCCTCGGAGCGAGCCGATCCCTCCTCGTACGGCTCCTCCTCGACGAGGGACCACAGGAGCGGATGCTCGACCCCGGGGCGTCCGATGACGCGGCGCACGATCGGATCCGTCACCTCGGCGAGCAGGTCGTCGAGGACGGCGCGCGCACCGCCCTCCGCACTCTGCACCGGCGGCATCGCGGCCGCCAGTTCCGCGCGCCACGCGCGCTGTGGCTCCCCTCCGACCAGTCGCCACCGCAGCCACCACTGCGACTCGAACCGCACCTGCACCGGGACCACCCGCGCGGCACGGACCCACCGCTCCACCCCGGCCACCACGAGGGCGAGATAGCGCAGATCCCCGGAGATCGCGGGATGGCGGGGCGGAACGCGCAACAGCAGTTCCGCTGCGTCCGCCGGCGCCAGCGCGATCGACGGCATCGACACCGCCACGTGTCCGCGCGGCGTCGGCAGGGTGACGTCGGCACGGTGCCGCATCCGTCGGGACATCACCTTGGCCAGGTGAGGAGGGAGCTCCGGCGTGTCGGCCGAGTGACGGTCGCCGCTCGGGGCGTCGTCGTCCTCCCACAACATCAGGCCTCGGCCGGGGGTCCAGAGGCCGTGGAGCATGGTGCCATCCAATCACTGCGAGGCCTGTGCAGAACGTCCCGCGTCCTGTCGGACCCACCCGGCATACTCGCTCCTCGTGACCTTCTCCTCGACCCGGCCGACGCGGCGTCTCGCGTTCGCGCTCGTCGCCGCGATGGTCCTGGCCGTCCTCACCGGCTGCTCGACGCTGCTGGGCGCGCCCACTCCCGCACCGGGCAGTCCCCCCGCGACGACGATCGAGTCACTGCTCGCGCAGGTCGCCGTCGTGGACTCCCGGCCCGACGTGCCGGGGTACGAGCGCAGTTGCAAGGCCGGGGACGGATGCGTGTTCGGTCCCGCCTGGACCGACGACTACGACGGTCCGGGCGGACACGACGGCTGCGGCACCCGCGACAACGTGCTGCAGCTCGCGCTCACCGACGTGCAGTTCCGGCCGGGAACCAACGACTGCGTCGTCGTGGCGGGATCGTTGAACGATCCGTTCACGGGATCGGTGCTGCCGTTCAGCAAGCAGAGCGCGGGCGACGTGCAGATCGACCACACCTACCCGCTGGCGGCGGCGTGGGACATGGGCGCCTGGCAGTGGCCGCTCGATCAGCGCATCCGTTTCGCCAACGACATCACGTACAACCTCATGGCCGTCTCGGGTGCGGAGAACCAGTCGAAGAGCGACAAGACCCCCTCGGACTGGATGCCTCCCAACGGCGCGTACCACTGCTACTACGCGGGGCGGTTCCTCACGGTGGCCGTCCGGTACGGGCTTCCCGTCACGGTGGCCGACCGGGACGTGCTGACCACGGTGTCGAACTCCTGCCCCTGACTCCGTCCGAACCCGAGCCGACGCCGGAACCGTTACGCTGCCCGTCATGTCGCGTGTGTTCACCAAAGACACCCAGCTCTGCATGTCGTTGTCGGGGCGGCCCAGCAACATCGGGACCCGGTTCCACAACTACCTCTACGACGAGCTGGATCTGAACTTCGTCTACAAGGCGTTCACCACCACCGACCTCCCCGCGGCCGTCGCCGGAATCCGTGCGCTCGGAATCCGCGGCTGCGGAGTGTCCATGCCGTTCAAGGAGGCCTGCATCGAGCACGTCGACGTCATGCACGACTCGGCGGCCGCGATCGACTCGGTGAACACCATCGTCAACGAGGACGGCGTGCTGCACGCCTACAACACGGACTACCAGGCCGTCGCGGACCTCGTCCGGGAGGCCGGTCTCGACCCGTCGTGGTCGGTCGCGGTCACGGGCAGTGGCGGCATGGCCAAGGCCGTCGTCGCCGCGCTGCGGGACACGGGCTTCACCACGGGAACTGTCGTGGCGCGCAACGAGAGAACCGGACCGGCTCTCGCCGAGAAGTACGGCTACGGTTGGTCGGCCACCGCCGACGACGTCTCGGCCGACGTCCTCGTCAACGTGACACCCGTCGGGATGGCCGGCGGTCCGGACTCCGACGCGCTGCCGTTCGCCACCGAGCAGATCGCCGCCGCTCGCGCCGTCGTCGACGTGGTCGCGGTGCCGTCAGAGACACCGCTGATCGTCGCGGCGCGCGCCGCCGGAAAGCCCGTGATCACCGGTGCGCAGGTGGTGGCACTGCAGGCCGCGGAGCAATTCGCGCTGTACACCGGCGTGCGCCTGCGTACCGAGCAGATCCAGCGGGCCTCCGAGTTCAGTCGGCGCTGAGGTCGTTCGACCAGCCGACTACTCACGGAACATTCTGGCGGTGACCTCGAGGGCGGCGCGCCGTGGGAGCAACCGCACACCGGCCGACTGCAGCTTGTTGTTCACTCCGGACACCACCGAGGCCGGGGGCCGCTTGGCCGCGAGCGCCGCGAACGTCGTGTCCATGACCTGTTCCGACGTCTGCATCTTCCCGAACGCGGCGTCCTTGCTGCCGAGCACCTCGAAGAACTCGGTCTCGGTGGGACCCGGCGAGACCGCCATGACGGTGACACCGGTCCCGCGAGTCTCGACGGCCAGCGCCTCGGTGAAGCTGAGCACGAACGCCTTGCTCGCCGCGTAGACGGCCATTCCCGGGAGCGGTTGGTACGCCGCCGTGCTCGCGAGCGTGACCAGCACACCCGCGCCGTGCTCGATCATGCCCGGCAGGAACGCACGCGAGAGATCGACGACAGCAGCGATGTTCACGGCGATCTCGTTGCCGAGCGTCACCGGATCCTCCTCGACGAACGGCTGGTGCGTCCCGAATCCCGCATTGTTGATCAGCGAGTGCACCGTGATGCCGCGGTGACCGAGAGTCGCCTTCAGCGCCGATCCCGCACCGGGCACGGCGAGGTCCGCGGCGATCGGGGTGGCGGTGACACCGTGCCGGGAGGAGATCTCCGCAGCCAGCTCCTCGAGGCGATCGAGTCGCCGCGCGACGAGCACGACGTCGCACCCGAGGGACGCGAAGCGTCGTGCGAAATCGGCACCCAGGCCCGAGCTCGCGCCGGTGACGAGGACGGTGGATCCGGTGAGACGCGTACGCAGCGTCGACATGGTCATCCGCTCACTGTAGGGACCGGACGTCCGACGATCAGAAGTGCTGCCATGTGGGTTTCTCCGACAACGCGTACCGGTAGTAGTCACTCGACCCCAGCGCCGACGCCGCGCCCTCGTCGACGACCACGGTCACGTGCGGATGCATCTGGATCACCGACGCCGGACAGGACGCGGCCAGCGGCCCCTCCACCGACGCGGCGAGAGCGTCCGCCTTCCCTTCGCCGAGTGCGACGAGGACCAGATGGCGGGCCTCGAGAATCGTGCCCAGACCCTGGGTCACCACGTGATGCGGTACCTCGTCGGCGGAGTGGAAGAAGCGTGCGTTGTCCTCCCGCGTGCGGCGCGTGAGGGTCTTGACCCGCGTGCGGGAGACGAGCGACGACCCCGGTTCGTTGAAGCCGATGTGGCCGTCGGACCCGATGCCCAACAGTTGCACGTCCACACCGCCCGACGCGGCGATCGCGGCGTCGTAGCGAGCGCACTCGGCCGCGACGTCCGCCGCCTCGCCGTTCGGACCGTCGATGGCATCCGGGTCGATGTCGATCTCCGCAGCGAACTCCGTGGCGATCACCGAACGGTACGACTGCGGATGGGCGGCCGGCAGACCCACGTACTCGTCGAGGAGGAACGCCCGGCAGGACGCGAACGACAACGCCTCCTCGCGATGCCGCCGACCGAGCTCCCGGTACGTCCCCAACGGGGTGGACCCCGTCGCCACGCCCAGCACCGCGGCACCCTGCCGAACCCTGCGTTCGACGATGTCCGCCACGGTGCGGTGCACCGCCGCTGCGTCGTCACGGATGACGATCTCCATCCGGCACACCCACTTCCACTCGTCCGCGCCTCACGACGCTCGTCACGGTCAGATCGGCATCGGTGATCACGATGTCCGCGCGCATCCCGGCCGCCAGGCGCCCCACCGTGTCCTGCAGGCCGAGGAACCGAGCCGGTGTGGTCGCCCCCATGCGCACCGCCGACACCAGGTCGACTCCCGACTCGGCCACCGCCCGTCGCACGATGTCGAGGACTGTCGACGTTCCGCCCGCGATGGCTCCCGGCTCGTCGCCGTCCTGCGTCAGGCGCGCCACCCCGTCCGCGACCGTCACGTCGAGCGAGCCCAATCGGTAAGGGCCGTCGCTCATCCCGGCCGCGGCCATGGCGTCGGAGACGAACACGATGCCGTCGGGTCCGACGAGGTCGACCACCATGGCGACCGTCCAGGAATCGAGATGCACTCCGTCACCGATGAGTTCGAGCACCATCTCGCCGCGTCCCGCCGCCGCGAGACACGCGGCCACCGGTCCGGGCGACCGATGGTGCAGCGGCGGCATCCCGTTGAACAGATGGGTGGCGCTCACCGGCCCGGTCAGCCGCGCCAGCGCTGCCGTGACCGTGGCCGCATCGGCGTCGGTGTGGCCCACGCTCGGACGGATGTCGTTCTCGGCCATCACCCGAGCGAGGGCGTCCAGGTTCGCGGTCTCCGGTGCCAGCGTCATCGACCGCACGGCTCCCCCGCCGGCCGTCACCACGGCCTCGAGGAGACGCGGATCACCCGGAACGATCGCCGCCGGATCCTGTGCACCGCAACGGCTACGGGCGAGGAACGGCCCCTCGAGATGAACGCCCGCGATGTCGCCGCGGCGCCACAGATCCGCCAGCAGTGTCGTCCTGTCGACGAGCACCTCGCGCGGGGCGGACACGAGGGAGGCGAGCATGGTCGTCGTCCCGCTGCGCACGTGATGCGCGACAGCGGCATCGACGGCGTCGGCCGTGGCATCGGGAAAGCCTGCTCCCCCGCCGCCGTGGCAGTGCACGTCCACCATGCCCGGCAGAATCGTCGAGGACGACGGCGGGACGGCGATGTCCGTCCGCCCGCGGGCCGGGCCCACCCGGACGATCCGATCGTCCTCGAACTCCACCACCCCGTCCTCGAGCACGCCGTCCACCAGGACGACGCGCCCGCGGAGGAGGGTCACGCCGAGCCGCCGCCGGCCGGCTTGTCCGTCGGCGCGGTCGTGGCGTCCGTCGATGCGGTGGTGGCCGCCGGTGCGCCGGTGGTCACCGCCGCGTCGTCGAGGGTCACGTCGTCCTCACGTCCGGGCGTGCGCAGGTTCCACTTCTTGATGACGAAGCTGAACAGCACGTAGTAGATGACGGCGTAGACCAGGCCGATCGGGATGAGAAGCCATGCCTTGGTGGCGATGCCGTAGTTCAGCAGGTAGTCGATACCGCCCGCGGAGAAGAAGAAGCCGTCGTGGATGCCCAGTGCGTTGGTCAACGCCATCGAGGTACCGGTCAGCACCGCGTGCACGATGTAGAGCGGCCAGGCGACGAACATGAACGAGTACTCGAGCGGCTCGGTGATACCGGTGACGAAGGCCGTGAGACCGGTCGAGAGCATGATGCCGCCGACGAGCTTCTTCTGCGACGGCTTCGCGTTGCGGTAGATCGCGTAGGCAGCGGCGGGCAGCGCGAACATCATGATCGGGAAGAAGCCGGTCATGAACACTCCGGCGCTCGGGTCCCCGGCGAAGAAGCGGTTGAGGTCGCCTCGGACGATCTGGCCGCTCGCGTCCGTGTAGTCACCGACGAGGAACCACACGACGGAGTTGAGGATGTGGTGCAGGCCGGTCGGGATGAGCATGCGATTGGCGAAACCGTAGATACCGCTGCCCACGACGGAGTGATCGGCGACGGTGGTGCCCACCCAGTTCAGGGCGCTGTAGAACAGCGGGTACACGAAGGACATCAGGACGCCGACCACGAGACCGGTGATCGCCGTCAGGATCGGGACGAGGCGTCGGCCGCTGAAGAAGCCCAGGTAGTCGGGCAGCTTCTGACGGTAGAAGCGTTGCCAGAGAACGGCGGAGAGCAGACCGATGATGATGCCGGCCAGCACGCCGTAGTCGATGACGGCAGGGTCGCCGTTCGCGTCGACCTCGCCGTCGAGCACCACCGGCGACATGGCCGTGAAGACGCCGTCGACCACCATGTAACCGACCACCGCGGCCAACGCGGTGGAGCCGTCCGACTTCTTCGCCCAGCCGATCGCGATGCCGACTGCGAAGATGAGGGGAAGCCACGTGAAGACCGACTGCCCCGCGGCCGAGATCACCGATGCGGTGGTCTCGAGCGGGGTGAAGCGTCCGAGCAGATCGGGCTGGCCGATGCGGAGCAGGATGCCTGCGGCGGGGAGCACTGCGATGGGCAGCATGAGACTGCGCCCGAATCGCTGCAACCCGGCGAGTGCGCGGGAGTCCTTCTTCTCGGTGGGCGTCTGTGGTGCGGTGTTCCCGGTGGCAGTCGTGCCGGCCATGGCGACCTTCTTCTCGTGTGTGTTGTGGACCGGTTCCATCACGGGTACTGTCCGGTCATAACCAGTTGTAGTTTGACCAGGTGGCAGCCTGATGTCAAACAGAAAGTGTGAGCACGCCCACCTGCATCGCATCGCGCCGGGGGCGGGTCACCGAGCGGAAGGAGCACCGCATGTCCAAGGCGGACGCCATCGTCGCCGGGCTCGGAGGAGCCGGGAACATCGTCGAGATCGAAGCCTGCATCACGCGGCTCCGCACCGAGGTGCGAGACGGAGCACTCGTGAACGAGGCCGCTCTCAAGGCCGCCGGAGCACACGGGGTCTTCCACAAGGGGACGGCCGTGCAGGTCATCGTCGGGCCCGAGGCGGACACCCTCGCCGAGGACATCGACGACATCCTGTGACCGACACCGCCGTGGGCAGCCCGCTCGCGGGCACCGTCATCGCACTGGCCGACGTCCCCGACCCGGTGTTCTCCTCGCAGATGGTCGGCGCCGGCGTGGCTGTCAGACCCGCTTCGACGACCGGAATGGTGGACGTCCACTCGCCCGTGTCCGGGCGCATCCTCAAGCTGCACCCTCATGCCTTCGTGGTTCTGACGGAGGACAGGAAGGGAGTGCTGGTGCACGTCGGTATCGACACCGTGACGATGAAGGGCGAGGGTTTCGAACTCGTCGCAGCAGAGAAGGACTCGGTGTCGGCTGGAGACGTCGTCGTGCGCTACGACCCGGCCGCCGTCGCCGCCGCCGGATTCGACGACGTGTGCCCCGTCGTCGTGATGGACTCCGCCGCGGACTCCTTCGCGACGCCGTCGGTCGGGTCGTCCGTCACTGCCGGCGAGCCGCTCTTCGTCCTCTGACGGGCCGGGGTCAGGCCAGCCCGACCAGCTTCTCCGACTCTCTCCACAGCCCGTCGACCACGGCGGGATCGTCGACCTGCCCGTTCGTGCGACCGCGAGCCTTGTGGCGGCTGTAGTAGATCCCGGCGACCTCGGCGTCCGGCTTGTCGACGGCCACCGACACCAACGGCTCGGCGCCCGACTCGGCACTGATCGAGGCCACGTACTTCAGCGGAGTCCGGTAGATCACCCGGAACAGGACGTTGGCGTTGCCGAAGTTGCTGCGCACCGCTCCGGGATGGACGGCCACCGACGTGATGCCGCGGTCGGACCACCGCTCCGTGGCGCCGCGGGTGAAGCCGATGTTCATCAGCTTGCTGGTGCAGTAGGCGCGGAACTCGGCCGGCGAGGAACGGTCGTAGGCGATGTCCTGCAGATCGATTCGTCCACCGAGGTTGCCCACGGACGACGTGTTGACGATGCGACTGCCCGCCGTACCGCCGAGTCGGTCGAGCAACAGATGGGTGAGCAGGAACGGCGACAGGTGATTGATCTGGACGTTCGGCTCGCGCCCGTCGGCGGTGCGCTTCGACGGATCGAACGTTCCACCCGCGTTGTTCAACAGGACGTCGATGTGATCGACGGAATCCCGCAGCTCGTCCGCGACCCGTCGTACGTCGTCGAACGAGGCGAAATCGGCCACGAACGCGCGACCACCGATCTCCGAGGCCGCGGCGGCGGTCTTCTCCGGTGAGCGGCCCACGACGAGCACCTCCGCACCGCGTTCCGCCAGGGTGCGCGCCGCGATGCGCCCGATCCCGTCGCTCGCTCCCGTCACGACGATGGTGCGACCGGTGAGCGAACGGGGAGTGGGCACGAAGGAGCCTTTCGATCTGCGGATGGAACGCCTCGACCGAAGTGTACGAGCGGACGGCGTCAGCGACGCTGTCGGCTGTGGACGTCAGCGACGCTGTGGCCGCCGCCCGCCCTGGACCTCCATCGTGAGCTGGTACCGATCGCAGCGGTACCAGCTCTCCGTGTGTTCGATCGGCCGGTCACCGCTGAACGACACCCGGTCGAAGTACAGCACCGGCGCCCCACGCTTCGTCCCCAGCAGCGTCGCGGTGTCGTTGTCGGCCGCCGTCGCGCTGACCGTCTGCTCGGCGCGATCGATGGTCTGCCCGTAGTGGGAGGACACCGCGTCGTAGATGGACTTGCTCAGATCGAGATCGACCAGGCCCGGCAGCACGGCGGCGTCGTACCACCCGTCGTCGACGCTGACGGGCTCTCCGTCCGCCAGTCGCAGCCGCTTGATGTGGTACGCCTTGCCGCCCGCGGCGATGTCCAGCGCACGGATGGTGGCCACCGACGGATCCTCGAGCCGCGCGAAGAGAACGACCGTGGTGGGTTCGAGACCCTGCGCGCGCATCTCCTCCGAGAACGACGCCAGGTGGAGCCTCGACTGGACGGGCCGACTGGCGACGAACGTGCCCTTGCCGCGCACCCGCACCAGGTGGCCCTCGTTGACGAGCTGACCGATGGCCTCGCGCACGGTGATCCGACTGACCCCGTAGTCCTCCATGAGGCGCCGTTCGCTCGGCATCAGATCGCCGGGCTGGAGTTCCTTGGTGCACCGGTGCAGCAGGATCGCGCGGAGCTGCTCGTGCTTGGGTACGGCACTGTCGCGAAGGTGGACGGGCATCACCACGGCGTGTACTCCCGAGAATCGGCGCGACCGGAGCGATCTGTGGCGCGAGCGGTACGGACTGGTCCCGTCCAACTTACTACCGTGGCTTCGCCCCGTGCGCCTTTTGCGCACCCTGGGATACGCGAAAGGCGCACGGGGATGGAATCCTCACCCGCATGACCGAGAGCACCGTCCCGTCCGCAGCCGACTGCCCCGTCCTGTGGCCCGTCGCCACCCGCTGGGAGGACAACGACCACTACGGGCACGTCAACAACGTCACGTACTACTCGTACTTCGACACCGCGGTGAACGGGTGGCTCATGCAGAGCACCGGCCTCGACATCCGCACACTCCCGGCCATCGGCGTGGTGGCCGAGACGTCCTGCAGGTTCCTCAGCCAACTGAGCTTTCCCGACGACCTGCAGGTGGGTATCGCCGTCGAGAGGCTCGGCAACACCTCGATCGTGTACGCGCTGAGCATCTTCCGGGTGGACGGCGAAAACTTGACCCCGGCGGCGGCGGGACGGTTCGTGCACGTCTACGTCGACGCCGAGACCCGCCGCCCGACACCGGTCCCCGACGAGATCCGCGCGGTCGTCGAGGCACTCGGACAGTGACAGCCCCCGGCCGGGTGTCCCTCGCCGTGCCGATCGGCGCGGGGGTGGTCACCGCGCTCGTCGGGTTCACCAGCTCGTTCGCGGTGGTCCTCACCGGCCTCCGATCCGTGGGTGCCAGCGAGGCGCAGGCCGCCTCCGGGCTCTTCGCCATGTCTCTGGTGATGGCGCTGGGGATCACGGGTCTCGCACTGCGCTACCGCATTCCGATCACACTGGCCTGGTCCACACCCGGTGCCGCGTTGCTCGCGGGTACCGGAGCGGTGGTCGGCGGATGGCCGGCGGCCGTGGGGGCGTTCGTGACCGTGGGCATCGCAATCGTGCTCACCGGAGTGTGGTCCGGCCTCGGCCGCGTCATCGCGGCGATCCCGGTGTCGTTGGCACAGGCGATGCTCGCCGGCGTCATCCTGCCACTGTGTCTCGAACCCGTGCGGGCCCTCGCGGACAATCCCGCGGCGGTCGCCCCCGTCGTCGTCACATGGGTCGTGCTGCTGCGCTTCTCCCCGCGCTGGGCGGTACCGGCGGCCTTCGCCGTCGCCGCAGTGGTCATCGGCATCTCGCTCACGACGGGCGACACCGAGATCGGCGCCCGATCGCTGCTCCCGAGCCTCGACCTCGTCGCACCCACCTGGACGTGGCAGGCGCTGATCGGCATCGCACTGCCGCTCTACATCGTGACGATGGCGTCGCAGAACATCCCGGGAACGGCCGTCATGGCCTCCTTCGGCTACGCGGTACCGTGGCGAGCCTCGATGACCGTCACCGGTGTCGGCACAGCGATCACCGCACCCGCCGGCGTTCACGCCGTCAACCTCGCTGCCATCAGCGCAGCGCTCGCGGCCGCCCCGGACGCGCACCCGGACAGGGATCGTCGGTGGATCGCGGCGGTGGCTGCCGGGGCGTCCTACCTGGCCCTCGCGCTCGCCTCGGCGGCGCTGGCGACCCTCGTCGCCCTCGCGCCGGCCGGCATCGTGGAAACCGTTGCCGGACTGGCGTTGCTGGCCACCCTCGCGGCATCGCTGGCCGCCGCGTTGAGCACCGAGGCGGACCGGGTGCCGGCAGCCATCACGTTCGTGGTCGCCGCCTCGGGTGTGGCGATCGCGGGGATCGGCTCGGCCTTCTGGGCGCTCGTGCTCGGTCTCGTCGTCCGACTGGGCCTCACCCGACGCGCCTGAGGACCGGCGCTCCTCGTGCGCCTTTCGCGTATCCAGGGGTACGCGAAAGGCGCACGGGGGCGGAGCCCACTCAGAGGATCCCGGCCTCCTCCGCCGTGGCGACGGCGCGGCCGATGATGCCGTCCACCAGATCCGTCGTCGGCGAACCGTCGCGTGCCCGGTTGCGCTCGTCGTCGATGGCCCGGCGCATGACGCCCTCGGCGATGACGGACAGCTTCCACAGCGCGAGTGCGTGCCAGTACCCCACCGCGGAGACGTCGCGGCCGGTGGCGGCGGCATAGAGCTCGACCAGCTCGTTCCTCGTCGGGAAGCCCGGCAACGTGGAGGACATGAACATGCCCGCGTTGTCGTCGTCGGCCTCCGACCAATAGGCCAGCAACGCACCGACGTCCGCCAGTGGATCGCCGAGCGTGCACAGCTCCCAGTCGACCACCGCGACGATCGCATCGTCGACACTTCCCTCACCGGCTCCGCTGGTGATGATGTTGCTCAGATGGAAGTCGCCGTGCACCAACGAGACCTCGGCCTGCTCCGGAGCCGACGCCGCCAGCGCGGTGGCAAGGCGCTCGATGTCCGGAACGTCCCGCGTCTTCGACTGCGCC
Source organism: Rhodococcus sp. MEB041 (assembly GCF_030208955.1). Lineage (NCBI taxonomy): Bacteria > Bacillati > Actinomycetota > Actinomycetes > Mycobacteriales > Nocardiaceae > Rhodococcus > Rhodococcus sp. MEB041. The sequence continues at coordinate 806,028 of NZ_JARVSZ010000001.1, read as the reverse complement.
CACTGCGACGACCATCGCTTCAGTTGCCTTGCGGCATAGGGCTTGTGGCTGGCGAGATCCACCAGGCCGGTGCTCTCCAGATCCACGGCGTGGATCTTGCCGAGCGTGGCGGGCATGGCCTCACCGATCGTCCGACGACGTGCCTGCGACAGTGTCTCCGCGACAGTCGGGCTGTCGACCACCAACCCGTCGACATGACTCATCAGGACGAGGGGCGCATCGGTGACCGACGGATCGTCCGTCAGTGCGATCGTCGTCGGCACCGGAACGGCGGTGTGCTGCAACGCCGACAGGATGCGGTACTCGCGAGCGACGTCGTGTGCCGACGCCAGCAACGTGCCCAGCGGCGGACGCCGCAGGACCCAGTTGCTGCCCGCGGCGTCGGTCACCGCGAAAGTCAGATTCGACTGCCCGTTACCGATGCGCTCGAAGGTCAGTGGCCCCGAGACCCCGATGTCGAGGCTCTCCATCCACGTCGTGACCGCACCGTCGTCGAGGCCCGGTGTCGTTCCCGTCGTCACTTGTCGATCTTCCGGTAGGGCGCCAGCTCGGTGCGTGCGATGGTCCGCTTGTGCACCTCGTCCGGACCGTCGGCGAGACGCAGGGTCCGCAGGTGGGCGTACATGCTGGCGAGCGGGAAGTCGTCGGAGACACCGCCGCCGCCGTGAACCTGGATGGCGCGGTCGACGATCTTGAGGGCCATCGCGGGCGCGGCGACCTTGATGGCCGCGATCTCCACGCGCGCTTCCTTGTTGCTGAACTCGTCCATCATCCAGGCGGCCTTCAGCGTGAGCAGGCGCGCCATCTCGATGTCGATGCGGGCTTCGGCGATCCAGTCCTGGATGTTGGCCTGCGCCGCGATCGGCTTGCCGAACGCCACGCGGGACGACGCACGGTCACACATGAGTTCCAGTGCGCGCTCGGCCATGCCGATCGCCCGCATGCAGTGGTGGATTCGGCCGGGGCCGAGACGTGCCTGGCCGATCATGAAGCCGGCACCCGGTCCGGCGAGCACGTCCTTGCCGGGGACGCGGACGTTCTCGAACAGGACCTCGGCGTGACCCTCGCGGTCCTGGTACCCGAACACGGGCAGTCCGCGCAGGACGGTGACGCCCGGCGCGTCGATCGGCACGACCATCATCGACTGCTGCTCGTACGTCGACGCCTCGGGCGCGGTCTTGCCCATGACGATCAAGACCTTGCAGTTCTGGTGCAAAGCGTTGGAAGTCCACCACTTCCGACCATTCAGGATCCAGTCCTCGCCGTCGGCCACCATGGACATCGCGATGTTCGTCGCGTCGGAGCTGGCGACATCGGGCTCCGTCATGGCGAAAGCGGAGCGGATGGTGCCCTCGAGCAACGGTGCGAGCCACTTCTCCTTGTGCTCGTCCGTGCCGAAGCGGGTGAACACCTCCATGTTGCCGGTGTCGGGTGCGGCGCAGTTGCAGGCCTCGGGCGCGATCGCGGGGCTGCGGCCCATGATCTCCGCGAGCGGCGCGTACTCGGCGTTGGTCAGACCGGGGCCGTAGGCGGGATCCGGATGGAAGAGGTTCCAGAGGCCGCGCGACTTCGCGTCGGCCTTGAGCTCCTCGAGGATCGGCGGCTGGAAGTGCGGATCACCGGACTCCAGGATCTGCTGGGCGTAGACCGCCTCCGCCGGATAGACCTTCTCGTCCATGAACGCCAGCAGGCGCTGCTGGTAGTCCTTGCACCGATCCGAGTACGCGAAATCCATGTCAGCGATCCTGTCCTGGCCGTGCGGCCGTCTCGAGAGATGTTCGGTACCGACGCATCCCGGCGATCCACCGGTCGTAGTCGGCACTCTTGTGCGAGTAGAACGTGAGCACCTCGGGGTGCGGGAGAACGAGGAACTTCTCGGTCTCCATCGCCTCGAGGACGATGCGAGCGACGTCCTCCGGTTCGAGGACGGTGCCGGCGCCGGTCACGGCGGAGGCCGCCACCGAGGCACCCTCGGCGTCACTGTCGAAGCCCGAGTTCAGGAGCGCCGTGTTGACGCCCATCGGGCACAGGCAGCTCACCGCGATGCCCTTGTCGCCGTAGGTGACCGACAACCATTCGGCGAAGCCGACGGCGGCGTGCTTGGACACCGAGTAGGTGGCCGATCCGATCTGGGTGAGCAGGCCCGCCGCGGACGCGGTGGACAGGAAGTAGCCGTGCGTTCCGCGCTCGATCCATCGCGGGATCACCACGCGCGCAGCGCGCACATGGGCGAGGACGTTGACCGACAGCGCGGTGTCCCAGGCGGCGTCGGTGCTGTCGAGCCCCATCCCTGCCGTCGTCCCGGCATTGGCGATGTAGATGTCGAGTGGCCCGAACGCCTCCTCGACCCGCTCGATCATCTGGGCGATCATCGCGTCGTCGGCGACGTCGCCGCCGACGGCGATGCACCGCTCCCCCAGTCGCGCGGCGACCGCATCGGCGGCCGCCCCGTCGAGATCGGCGACCAGGACCGAGTTCCCGGCCTCGACCAGTGCAGTGGCGAGGGCGGCGCCGATACCGGCGCCACCTCCCGTGACGATGGCGACCTTGTCTGTGACCCGCATCATTCAGATAGTAGGCATGCGCAGTGGGTGACGGGCTTTCAGGGTCAACGAACTCGAGGTCGACCTCGAGTTCAGAAAGTGGTCCGGTGCCGCTCCTGCTCGACGATCTCGTCGATGTCGCCGAGCCGCTCCATCGAACTGACTGCTCGGCGCGTGCGCATGTTCTTAGCCAGCCGCTCGCGGTGCTTGTGCGTGAACGCCCAGTACCCCGCCGTGAACGGACACGCGTCCTCCCCGACCCGCGTCTTGGGGTCGAACGCGCAGCCCTTGCAGTGGTCGGTCATGCGGTCGATGTACGCGCCGCCGGACGTGTAGGGCTTGGTCGCGATCACTCCCCCGTCGGCGTGCTGACTCATGCCGAAGACGTTGACGGGCATGACCCACTCGTACCCGTCGACGAAGTGCTCGGTGAACCACCGGGTGAGCGCCCGCGGGTCGTACCCCCGTTGCAGCGCATGGTTTCCGAGGATCATCAGGCGCGGGATGTGGTGCACCCACCCGCGATCGCGCACGCCGGCGAGGGCGTCGGACAGGCACGCCGCGGTGACCTCCTCCGCGTCGAGGGTCTGGAACCATCCGGGCAGCGGGGTGTCGGCATCGAGGGCATTGGTGCGCATGTAGTCCTCGCCCAGATGCCAGTAGAGGTGCCACACGTACTCGCGCCACCCGAGGATCTGGCGTACGAACCCCTCGACGCTCGCCAGCGGTGCCGTCCCGTCCCGGTAGGCCTGCTCGGCGGCGCGCGCCGCGTCCAACGGGTGCAGCACACCGAGGTTGAACGGCACCGACAGCAGCGAGTGCGACATGGTCCAGTCCGCCGCCATCACGGCGTCCTCGTAGGGACCGAACGTGGCGAGACGGGTGGCCACGAAGGTCTCCAGCGCCGACGCCGCCTCGGCTGCGGTGACGGCGAAGAGACGCGGTCCGTCCTCGCCGGACCAGTCGACGTCCATGGCGTCGAGATCCGCGCGCACACCGGCGTCGATGTCGTCCTCCTCCGGCCACCACGGTTCGGGAACACCGAGTGTCGTCCGCTTCTTGGGCGGCTTCTCCCTGTTCTCCGCGTCGAGGTTCCAGGTGCCGCTCACCGGGTTCTCGCCGTCCATCAGGATGTCGAACCGGCGGCGCTGCTCTCGGTAGAAGTTCTCCATCAGGAACGACTTCTTGCCGCCCGCCCACTCGGCGAAGTCCGCACGGGACAGGGCGAACGTCGGAGTCGGCACGATCTCCTCGACCAGACCCTCGTCGGCCAGCCGACGGACGAAGGCCTCCGCACGCCGCGACGTCGGTTCGTGCACGACGACCGGGCGCCCGACGCGGGCGAGGCCCTCGCGGTAGGTGTCGGCTCGGATGTACGTGGCACGGTCGCCGAGTTCGTCCGCGAGGTGCCGCATGCCGCTGAGCAACAGATGCGCCTTCTGCCGATGACCCCGTCGACGGCCCAACGCACGCGCCGACTCGATGATGACGACGTCGCGGTCCACCATCTCCTCGGACGAGTGGACATGGGGGCCGAGCTGATCGGCGAACACCCAGAGCGGAGCGGGAGAGGACATGCTCTGCTGTTCCCCGTCCTCCGCGGAGCCAACCGGCCGGGCACCGCTACGCGTGACCGTCCGCCACCGCCATCCGATGCCCATCCTGCTCGTTCTGTGCGTGTCGGTGAGGCAATCGCCGAGCGAGTTGCTCACTCTCGTACACATCACTTGCGCAATGCGGTCAGGCGAGCATGCTGTGAGGTGAGCCACACCCGGTTCGTCCACACTGTGCGCCCTCCTCTCACGACGAGGTCCGCGCACCGGCGGAGAGGAAGCCATGACCCGATCGGACACATCACCGCGGGGCGATCGCATCGCGCATCCCGTGCAGCTCGTCCAGCCCGACGGCCGGCGAGTGCACGACCCCGAGCACTGGCGACTCGTCGCCGACGTCGACGCCGCTCACATGCTCGACATGTACCGCGACATGGTGGTCGCTCGCCGCATCGACACCGAGGCGACCGCGCTGCAGCGCCAAGGTGAGCTGGGACTGTGGGCACCGCTGCTGGGTCAGGAAGCAGCCCAGGTGGGCTCGGCTCACGCCGTCACCGCGGACGACTACATCTTCACGAGTTACCGCGAGCACGCGGTGGCGTACTGCCGAGGCGTGCCGGTGGAGAAGCTCACCGCACTGTGGCGCGGCACCGCACACTCCGGCTGGGATCCGGACGAGTACAACATCACCAACCCGGCGATCATCGTCGGAGCGCAGGGTCTGCATGCCACCGGCTACGCCATGGCGGCGCGACTCGACGGTGCCGAGATCGCCACGGTCGCTTACTTCGGTGACGGCGCCACGAGCGAGGGCGACATCTCGGAGGCGTTGTCGTTCTCGGTCTCATTCGGGGCCGGCGTCGTCTTCTTCTGCCAGAACAACCACTGGGCCATCAGCGAGCCCGTCGCGCTGCAGAGTCCGCTGCCGCTCGCCTCCCGTGCCGCCGGCTTCGGCATGCCCGCCCTGCGGGTCGACGGCAACGACGCCCTCGCCGTCCTCGCCGTCACCCGTGCCGCCGCGCATCGAGCCCGCACCGGCGGAGGCCCCACGTTCATCGAGGCCATGACCTACCGCATGGGCCCGCACACCACCTCGGACGATCCGACGCGGTACCGCGCCGACGCCGAGCGCGACGTGTGGGCGGCGCGCGATCCGTTGGACCGCCTCGACAGACTGCTCACCCGCGAGGGCGCCCTGACACCGTCCGTGCGCGAGGGCATTGCCGCGACCGCCGACGACGTCGCCGCCCGGCTCCGCTCCGCCACGATCTCCGCCGTCGATCCGGAGTCGTCCACCCTGCTCGACCACGTCTACGCCGAACCCCACGCTGTGGTGGACCGCCAGAAGGAGACACTGCGATGACCACCGGAACCCTCTCCCGCGCCGGCGCGACCACCGCGTCGTCCGATCTCCACGTCAAGGGCACCCTCGGTGGTGCGATCAACGCAGGTCTCCGCGCCTCCCTCGAGGCCGACGACAAGGTCGTGCTGATGGGCCTCGACATCGGCAAGCTCGGCGGTGTGTTCCGCGTGACCGACAGACTGCAGAAGGACTTCGGCGATCAGCGCGTGCTCGACATGCCCCTCGCCGAGTCCGGCATGGTGGGTACCGCGTTCGGCATGGCGCTGCGCGGCTACCGCCCCGTCGTCGAGATCCAGTTCGACGGGTTCGTCTATCCGGCCTTCGACCAGATCGTGTCCCAGGTGGCCAAGATCCGGTACCGCACCGCCGGTCGCATCGGCGCCCCGATGGTCATCCGCATCCCGTTCGGTGGTGGCATCGGAGCCGTCGAACACCATTCGGAATCTCCCGAGGCGTACTTCGCCCATACGGCCGGCTTGCGGGTGGTCAGCCCGAGCACGCCTCACGACGCCTACTGGATGATCCAGCAGGCCGTGCACTCGGAGGACCCCGTCGTCTTCCTCGAGCCCAAGCGTCGGTACTGGGACAAGGGCGAATGGGCCACCGATGCGCCCGATCTGCCGCTGGACGCCGCTCGCGTGTGCCGCACCGGTACCGACGCGACAGTGGTGGCCTACGGGTCGATGGTGCAGACCGCACTGAAGGCAGCCGAGGTGGCGGAGTCCGAGGGCCACAGCCTCGAGGTCATCGATCTCCGGTCCCTCTCACCGCTGGACACCGACACGGTCTGTCGGTCCGTGCGTCGGACCGGGCGCCTCGTCGTCGTGCACGAGGACACGGGCTACCTCGGCATCGCGGCGGAGGTGGCGGCCCAGGTGTCGCAGGAGTGCTTCTACTCGCTGGAGGCACCCGTCCAGCGGGTCACGGGCTTCCACGTTCCGTACCCGCCGGCACGCCTCGAGCGGCACCACCTCCCGGACGTCGATCGAATTCTCACGGGAGTCGACACGGTTCTCGCAGGCTGACGCGCCGCACGGGAATCACTGCGCCGGGTCACAGGATTCTGCCAGCCTCGTGCGCCATCATGGGGACCCGTGAGTACCACGACGACGCAACAGATCGCGCTTCGCGCCCGACGCACCACCCCTCGGTGGTGGGCACTGACAGGAGTGTCCGCGGCAACACTGTTCGTGCTCTACGCCGTCCTGCCGCTGCTGGGCGTGCGCTACCCACCGGCGTCGGTCGCGCTCGAGGCCCTGTACGCCCCGGCCGACACGGTGCTCGACGTCATCGACGTGACGACCGTGCTGGTGGTGGTCGCCGCGCTGACGGTGGTCGCAGTGGTGCGCAAGTTGCCGTACGGCATCGGCGCGATCCTCATGCTGTGCCTCGGGTCGACCCTGACCGCGGCAGCCGGGTCGGCATGGCTGTCCGATCACATCGCGACGTCGGCACTTCCCGACGGCCGCGTGGTCGCAGCATCCTCGGTGATCGCGTCGGGTGCGCTGGTCGTGCCCGGTCGGCTGCGTCCCGTCGTCCTGGGGCTGGGCTCGGCCCTGGTCGCCGGCGTGGCCCTCGCCGCCGTGGTCACCGCGGGTGCGACAGGCATCGGCATCGTCGGGGCGCTGCTGGTGACCGGGATGTGGTGGGGCGCCGCCGGTGTCGTCATGGCGCACTCCCCCGTCGCCGCTGCCCGCGAGGCGAAGAACCCTCTCGACACCGCGGCCCTGATGCTCCGCCGCCGGTGAGCGGGCGGGGCATCAGGGCCGGGTACACCTAGAGGGCTTTGAGTTCCTCGATGACGGCGTTGACGGATTTCTTCGCGTCGCCGAAGAGCATCGACGTGCGGTCCGCCGTGAACAGCGGATTGTCGATACCTGCGTACCCGGAGCTCATCGACCGCTTGAGCACGATCACCGACCGCGACTCGTCCACGTTCAGGATCGGCATCCCGTGGATCGGCGAACTCGGATCGTTGCGCGCCGCCGGGTTGGTGACGTCGTTCGCGCCGATGACGAGGGTGACATCGGTGCGGGAGAACTCCCCGTTGATGTCGTCCATCTCCTTCATCGCCTCGTACTCCACGTCCGCCTCGGCGAGCAACACGTTCATGTGACCCGGCATGCGCCCGGCCACCGGATGGATCGCGTACTTCACCTCCACGCCCTTGGACTCGAGGATCGACGCCATGTCCTTGACCGCGTGCTGGGCCTGGGCGACCGCGAGACCGTAGCCGGGCACCACGATGACCTGCGAGGCGTACGCCATCTGGATCGCCGCGTCGGCCGCCGAGGTGGACTTCACCGTGCCGCCGGCATCGTCCGGGCCACCGACCGCGGACGCGCCGCCGCCACCGAAGGACCCGAACACGATCGCCGGAATCGACCGGTTCATTGCCGTCGCCATCAGATTCGTGAGGATGGTGCCGGACGCGCCGACGATCATGCCCGCCACGATCATCGCGGTGTTGTTCAGCGCCAACCCCGCCGCCGCAGCCGACAGACCCGTCAACGCGTTCAGCAGCGAGATCACCACCGGCATGTCCGCGCCGCCGATGGGGAACACCACGAACAGGCCCATCAGTGCCGCCGCGACGAGCACCAGCACGATCCACCACTGCGAGGTGCCCTCACCCGGGGTGGCGCGCAGACCGATGTAGACCGACACCGCCACCGCGATGAGCAGCAACACGATGTTGGTGAGCTGGAAGATGCGGGCGTTCTTCACGAACGCCTTCTCGACCTTCTTGTTCAGCAGCTCCTGCAGCTTCAGGAACGCCACCAGCGAACCCCAGAACGACACCGACCCGATGACTGCCGCGAACAGTGACCCGATGACGATGTGCACCGTCGGCTCTTCACCGTGCTGGAACGCGGAGAAACCGTCGGTCTCGATGAACTCCGACCAGGCGATCAATGCGACCGTGCCGCCGCCCACGCCGTTGAACAGCGCCACCAGCTGCGGCATCGCCGTCATCTTCGTGCGCTTGGCCGGCGGGACACCCAGCAGGACACCGATGGCCAGACCGGCGGCGATGAGGATCCAGTTGATCGCCGCCGTGTCGCGGACCTCGATCAGAGTCGCCACCACGGCGATGCCCATACCGACAGCGGCGATCCAGTTGCCGCGCACCGCCGTCTTCGGGCCGGTCAGACCCATCAGGCCGTAGATGAACATCGCGAACGCGACGATGTAGAGGATGTTGACGAGATTGTTCATCAGGAATCAGCACCCTTCTCGCCGGTTGCCGTCGACACAGCAGCGGGCGCCTTCTTGCCCTTGAACATGCCGAGCATGCGGTCGGTGACCAGGAACCCACCGACGACGTTGAGCGTGCCGAAGATCAACGCGACGAACGCGATGATCCGCACACCCCACGGCGCGTCCTCCGGCAACCGGCCCAACACGATGAGGGCGCCGAGCACGACGATGCCGTGGATGGCGTTCGTACCCGACATCAGCGGCGTGTGCAGCGTGTTGGGCACCTTGGAGATGACAGCGAAACCGACGAACCCGGCCAGGACCAGGATCGCGATGTTCGCGAGCAACGGTGTGTACATCAAGCGTCCGCCTTCACGGTGGTGTCGGCCGTGCGCGTCACGCACGACTTCGCGAGGACCTCGTCGGTGAAATCGGGGGCGAGGGCACCGGCATCGTCGAGCATCAGTTCGATCAGTGCCGAGATGTTCTTCGAGTACAGCTCACTCGCGTGCTCGGGCATCGTCGCCGGCAGATTCAGCGGCGAGGCGATGATGACGTCGTTCTTCACCACCGTGCGACCCGGCTCGGTGAGCTCGCAGTTGCCACCGGTCTCCCCCGCGAGGTCCACCACGACACTGCCCGGTCGCATCCCCGCGGCAGCCGCCGCGGTGACCAACTTCGGCGCCGGACGACCCGGCACCAGAGCGGTGGTGATGACGACGTCGAACGTCGAGATCGCCTTCTCCAGCGCCGCCTGCTGCTGGGCACGCTCGTCCTCGGTGAGCTCACGGGCGTAGCCGCCCTCACCGGCGGCGTCGATCCCCAGATCCAGCCACTGCGCGCCGACCGACCGCACCTGATCGGCGACCTCGGGACGCACGTCGTACCCGGTGGCGCGGCCACCGAGACGCTTCGCCGTCGCCAACGCCTGCAGCCCCGCCACACCCACACCGAGTACCAGCACCGTCGCCGGCTTCACGGTGCCCGCCGCGGTGGTGAGCATCGGGAAGAACCGCGTCGACTCCGACGCCGCGAGCAGCACCGCCTTGTAGCCGGCGACGTTGGCCTGCGAGGACAACGCGTCCATGACCTGCGCGCGAGAAATCCGCGGGATTGCTTCCACCGCGAAGGCCTGCACGCCCGCAGCGGTCAACTCCGGAATGATCGTGTCCGCGTTGCGCGGCGCGAGGAAGCCGATGAGCGTCGATCCGCGGCGCAGCTTGCGCACCTCGGCCGACGACGGCGGCGCCACCTTGACCACCACGTCGGCGCTGTACGGATCGCCGATGCTCGCACCGGCGTCGACGTACAGCTGATCGGGGATCAGAGCGCCCAGACCGGCACCCGCCTCCACCACCACGCGCACACCCTTGCCCGTCAGCGCGGCGACCACCTTGGGGACCAGCGCCACCCGGCGCTCCCCCTCGTTCGTCTCACGCACGACGCCGACCAGCGTCCCTGCTTCTCGAGAATCTTCCACCAGCTGTACTTCCTGTGAATGGCGGCACGTCCGCGTCCCGCGGAGCTGCACTGCCGCCGACTGTCGTCGGTTCCGAGAACGACCTCGTCGACGGTGGCTCATGTTCGCCCGCGTGAGAGGTCCTGGAGTCGGCCGGGTGGGCCCACCGCAAGGTAACGCACGACACAGACATACCGAGCGTCGAGGTCGAATGTGAGGCGGAGGTCATAACGGACCGAGTGTGTCGGTGCGACTTGGCACACTCGCTTCATGACCACCGACAGTGCCGACCCCGCATCCGACGTTCCGCAGCCCGTGCTGGAGGCCGTCCGGTCCGCGTCCCGCGTCGCCGTGCTCACCGGGGCCGGGATGTCCGCGCAGTCGGGCGTGCCGACGTTCCGCGACGCGCAGACCGGGCTGTGGGAGCGGTACTCCCCGGAGGAGCTGGCCAGCCCCGACGCGTTCGTCCGCGATCCGGATCTGGTGTGGGCCTGGTACCGCCGACGAGCGCAGCTCGTGGCCGCCTCGAGCCCGAACGCCGGTCATGTGGCCCTCGCGCAGTGGCAGAGGTCCGCACCGCAGCAGACCGTCGAGATCGCCACGCAGAACGTCGACGACCTGCACGAGCGCGCCGGGTCCACCGTGCTGGCCCACGTCCACGGCACTCTGGCCGCGGTGCGGTGCTCGATCTGCGAGGAGCCTTTCGAGGGACCGGTCGACGACGTCGAGGACGGCGCGGAACGCATCGCGCCGCCTGCGTGCGGTCTCTGCGGGAGTCCGGTCCGCCCCGGTGTCGTGTGGTTCGGCGAGCCGCTTCCGGAAGCGGAGTGGGCAGCGGTTGCGGCGTCCGTCGAGGCCGCCGACGCCGTCCTGGTCGTGGGAACGTCCGGCGTGGTCTACCCCTTCGCGGGGCTTCCCGCTCAGGCTCGCAGCGCGGGCGCCGTCGTCATCGAGATCAACCCGGACGAGACCGCGGTCTCCGACATGGCCCACCACGTCTGGCGGGCGACCGCGGCCGACTCCCTGCCTGCACTCGTCGCCGCCGTCACGGAGCAGCAGCGATGACCGAGTGCGTGTTCTGCGACATCGTCGCCCGCCGCGCCCCCGCGACGATCGTCCACGAGACCGACTCGGTGCTCGCGTTCCTCGACATCCGGCCCGTCACCCGCGGGCACACCCTGGTGGTTCCCAAGGTGCACTCCTCGGGGCTCGAGACACTCGACCCGGTCGTGGGTGGGCAGGTCTTCGCCGCCGGCCAGGCCCTGGCCGGCGCGATGCGCCGCAGCACCCTGGCGGCGGACGGGGTCAACCTCGCCATGAACGACGGACGCGCCGCCTTCCAGACCGTGTTCCACTCGCACCTGCATGTCGTACCTCGCCACCACGGCGATCGCATCCGCTTCGTCGCCGGCATGATCACGCGGCGTCAGAGCGAGCCCGAGGCGACCGCCCGGGCAATTCGGGCCGCACTCGCCTCCTGAGGTCCGATGCAGCCGCTCAGGCGGCGGCGAAGAACCAGGAGACCACGAGAGCACCGGGGTCGATGACGCCGCGTGCCGCGTCGCCGATGTAGCTGGCGCGGCCACGCTGGGCGACGGTGTCCGTCGTGGACTCGGCACCGCGCGTCGCAGCCTCGGCAGCCGCGGCGAGGGCCGCCGAGAGCTCGACCGATCCGGCGTCCCCCAGAGCTCGTGACGCCGGGTCCAGCGCGTCCACCATGGTCTTGTCCCCCGGCTGCGCACCGCCGAGATCGGTGATGGCGGCCAGTCCGTCGGCCACTCCCGCGGCGATGCTCGCGGTGCTCGCCCCGGGACCGTCGAGGGCGACCGAGACCCGGTGGAAGAACGCACCGAAGAGAGCGCCGGACGTTCCGCCCGCATTGCCGAGGAATCCACGAGCCAGGATCTCGAACACCGCTGCGGGCGAGGCACTCTCGTCCACCGCGAAGTCGGCCAGACCGATCTCCATGTTGACTCCGAAGTCGCCGTCACCGGCTCGGCGATCGAGGTCGGTGAGCTCGTCGATCGACGACCGGACACGCTCGACGAACGACGAGACCCAGGTGGTGACGAACGGGTCGGCCGCGCCGCCGGGAAGCTCCGACGCCGCTGCCGCGTCCGTGTCGTCCACGGCGTCGTCGTGCAGGTCCTGCGCCGGCGAGCGGGGCCACGCGGGCGCCTCGGTCGGGGCGTCCCACAAGCCGAGGATCTCGTCGTCGCAGCGGACGGCGGTCAACGACACCCCCGCCATGTCGAACGCCGTCACGAGGCTCCCGACGAGCGTGCGTCGGACGGTGATGCCGCGCCCCTCGAGATACCGCAGCGCGGCACCGAAGACGATGTCGAGTTCGAGCGGATGGGTCGCGCCGAGTCCGTTGACGATGAGCACGACGTCCTCGCCGCCGGACAGTCCCAGCGAATCGGCCACGGGTCCGAGCAGCGCCTCGGCGATCTCGGTGGCGGTGAGCGTCGCGACGCGCGCGGTGCCGCGCTCGCCGTGGATACCGACACCGAGTTCGACCTCGTCGTCGCCGAGCTCGAAGGACGGGGACGACGCGCCCGGAACCGTGCACGGACGGAAGGCCACCGCCATGCTGCGAGCGCCCTCGGCGACCCGCCGCCCCAGCGCGGCGACGGAGGCGAGGTCGTCGCCGCGAGCAGCGGCGGCGCCGCAGATCTTCTCGACGGCCACCGTCGCGGCGGTTCCGCGTCGGCCGGGCCCGTCCTCGCTCTCGGACGCGACGTCGTCGGCCACGAGCACCGTCTCGACCGTGATGCCGTCGGCAGCACACAGATCGGCCGCGATGCGGAAGTTGATGACGTCGCCGGTGTAGTTCTTGACCACGTGGATCACGCCGGCGCCGGCCTCGACGGCCCGCGTCGCCGCCTCGATCTGCAGCGCGTTCGGGCTCGTGAACACAGACCCCGGCACCGCCGCGTCCAACATCCCGGCGCCGACGAAGCCGGAGTGGAGCGGTTCGTGGCCGGAACCACCGCCCGACATCACGGCCACGCGCCCGTCCGTCGTGCGGCCGCGGCGCGTGAAGTATCCGGGCCGTTCGACGAAGCGGAGGTCGGCGCTGCGCCGGGCGGCGGCGCGGCAGGCGTCGACGATGACGCGGGACGGATCATCGATCATCTTGTGCAGCGACATGCACCCGACACTAACCACGTCTGCACACCCGACGCGTGCGTACTGACCTACGCTCCCGCCATGCGCCTGTTCCTCGCGTCCTACCGATTCGGGCTCGCCCGTGACCGGTTCCTCGAACTGACCGGACCACCCGGCCGCATCGCCGTCATCGCCAACGCGGCGGACTCCTGGCCCGACGCCGCGCGCGCGTCCGCGGTCACCAGTGAGTTCACCCTCCTGCGCTCGGCGGGTTTCCTCCCTGTCGAGGTCGACCTGCGCGAGTTGATGCCGAGCACGGCGCACGACGTCCTGGCCGCCTTCCCCGCCGTGTGGGTCCGCGGTGGGAACACCTTCGTGCTCCGGCGCAGGATGGCCTCGTCCGGTGCCGACGAGGCGATCGCTCGACTGCTCGCGGAGGATTCCGTCGTGTACGGCGGGTACAGCGCCGGAGCCTGCGTCCTGGGTCCGACACTGCGGGGCGTGGAGTACGCCGACCCGCCTGGCGAGGTGGAGCCGACCACGGGCGAGGACGTGCTGTGGACCGGCCTGGGAATCATCGACCACGTGCTCGTGCCGCACTGGGCGTCGGACACTCTGGATCCCGACGGAGCGTCGGCCGCGATGGCCGCGGCGTGCGACGCGGCGGGAACGCCGTACCGCACGCTCACCGACGACCAGGTCTACGTCGTCGACGGCGGCGATGCCGCGGTGATCTGACTGTCAGCCGCTGTGCGCGATGGGCATCTGAAACGGCGCGAGCCGGTCCATCGCCGACCACGCGAGCCGGCAACGCCGCACGGTCATCTCGTCGGCGTCACGGAGCAACGCATCGAGCAGCAAGCCCGGACGTTCGGACCACTGGGCGGCGAGGGCGTCCATCTCGGCATCGGTGAACAGTCCCGAGCGTCGTAGCGCCGACGTCCACTCGGTCACCTCGCCACGATGGAGCGACTCGAGGGTGTCGTAGTCGACGCCGCCGGAGACGAAGTCGTAGGAGAACAGCGCCGCCGCGCACTCGAACGGGGTGTTCTTTGTCGGTCTGCGCGACGCTGTAGTCGATGGTGCAGATGCCGACCGTGTGATGTCGTGTGACGGTGCCATGAGTGCCTCCTTCTCGCCCCCTCGGTCTCGGCCCACGTGCCGATCTCCGTCATCCGGACGCTAATCCTCCGACGTGCTCTTGTCGGCACCCATCGGGGCACGATCTGGTAACAGAGTTGCTCGTGTGACTGATGTGAACATAGGCCGGATGTCGACCCGGCCACCGTTCGACGCGGTCTCCCACTGTCCCGCACCGTGTCTCGTCATTCCGGCGAGGTCACGGGCGGGGCTGGGGGTAGCGTCGAGACGTAGGACCCGCCGGTCGAGGAAGGTGAGCATCATCGACGATCTCGTGACGTCCCTGACAGACGCGGTCGGAGCCGCCATCGTGGTGACCGATCCGGACATCACCGCCGGCTATCGCCAGGACTGGGCCCGTGATCCGAACGCCGGCACTCCCCTCGCCGTCGTGCGCGCCACCAGCACGGCCGACGTCCGCGCCGTCATGCTGTGGGCCACCGAGCATTCCGTCCCGGTGGTGCCGCGCGGCGCGGGATCCGGTCTGTCCGGTGGTGCGACCGCCGTCGACGGCGGCATCGTGCTGACGACCGAGGCGATGCGCGCCGTCACCGTCGACCCGGTGACGCGGACGGCCGTGGTCCAACCCGGTCTGCTCAACGTCGAGGTCAAGGCCGCTGCGGCCGAACACGGCCTGTGGTACCCACCGGATCCGTCGTCGTTCGAGATGTGTTCGATCGGCGGCAACGCCGCCACCAACGCCGGCGGCCTGTGCTGCGTCAAGTACGGGGTGACCACGGACTACATCCTCGGTCTCGAGGTGGTCCTCGCCGACGGCACCGTCGTGAACCTGGGCGGCCCGCGTCTGAAGGACTCGGCCGGCCTGTCGCTGACCAAACTCTTCGTCGGCAGCGAGGGTGTCCTCGGCATCATCACCGAAGTGACGCTGCGACTGATCCCGGCTCAACCACCCGCGAGCACGGTCGTGGCCACCTTCACCCGCCTGTCCGACGCGACCGACGCCATTCTGGCGATCACCCGCTCGCTGCGGCCCGCCATGCTCGAGTTCATGGACTCCACGTCGATCAACGCCGTGGAGGACGCCATGAAGATGGGCCTCGACCGCACGGCGGCAGCGATGCTCATCGCCCGCTCCGACTCACCCGGCGCGCACCGCACCGAGGAGACCGAGACCATGGCCGCGGCGTGCACGGCCGCCGGCGCCGACGAGGTGTTCGTGACCGACGATCCCGACGAGGGCGAAGCGTTCGCCGCAGCCCGGCGCTTCGCCATCCCCGCCGTCGAACGCACCGGATCCCTCCTGCTCGAGGACGTCGGAGTTCCGCTGCCCGCACTCGCGGACCTGGTGCAGGGAATCGCGAAGATCGCCGATGCCCGCGGCGTCGTCGTCGCCGTCATCGCCCATGCGGGCGACGGGAACACGCACCCGCTGATCGTGTTCGACCCCGAGGACGCGGACATGGAGGAGCGTGCGCACCAGGCATTCGGCGAGATCATGACGCTCGCGATCTCGTTGGGCGGCACCATCACCGGGGAACACGGTGTCGGCCGGCTCAAGAAGGCGTGGTTGCCGGATCAGGTGGGCGAGGACGTCATGGAGCTGACCCGGCGCATCAAGCACGCCCTCGATCCCGCGGGCATCCTGAATCCCGGTGCCGTGCTCTAGTTCCGGGTGTACCCGTCGGCGACCTGGAGCACCTCGTCGAGGATCTCGAGTCCCCGACGGATGTCCTCCTCCGTCGTGACGAGCGGCGGCGCGATCTGCAGCCGATTGCCCGCCACGAACGGCCACAGCCCGCGCTCCTTGGCCGCCTTCGTGACGGCCGCCATGGGAGCTGCGGCGGCGCCGGTGGCGTTGAACGGTGTCAGCGGCTCGCGGGTGCCCTTGTCCGTCACCAGTTCGACGGCCCAGAAGAACCCCATGCCCCGCACGTCACCCACGCTCGGATGCGCCTCACCCAGCTTGGTGAGCCCCGGCCCGAGGACGTCCTCCCCCACGGCGCGGACGTGGCCCAGGATGTCGTCGCGCTCGAACACCCGGATCGACGCGATACCGGCGGCGCAGCCGAGCACGTGGCCCGAGTAGGTCAGACCTCCCGGATACGGCGTGTGGTCGTACCGCTGCGCGATCTCCTCGGAGATCACCACTCCGCCGAGCGGGACGTAGCCGGAGTTCACACCCTTCGCGAACGTGATCAGATCGGGCTCGACGCCCCACGCCTGGCACGCGAACCAGTGCCCGGTCCGGCCGAAGCCCACCATCACCTCGTCGGCGATGTACACGATGCCGTAGCGAGTGCAGAGTTCGCGGACACCGGCCAGATATCCCGGCGGCGGGACCAGTACGCCGTTGGTGCCGACCACCGACTCGAGAATGAGCCCCGCGATGTTCTGCGGTCCCTCCAGCGTGATGACCATCTCGAGGTGGGCCAGCGCCGCGGCCGTCTCCTCCTCGGGGCCGGTCGAATTCCAGGGTGACCGATAGGGATACGGCCCGAAGAACCGGACGACGTCGACGTTGGTCGGCTCGGTTCCCCACCGGCGCGGCTCTCCCGTCAGACCGATGGCCACACCGGTGCCGCCGTGGTACGACCGGTACGCGGCCAGCATCTTGGTCCTCCCGGTGTGCTGGCGAGCAAACCGCACGGCGTGCTCGACGGCCTCGGCCCCGCCCGTGGTGAAGAAGACCCGGTTCAGGTCACCGGGAGCGCGCTCGGCGATCAGTCGAGCGAGTTCGCTGCGCTTGTCGTTCGCGACCGTCGGGGAGATGGTGGTGAGCACACCGGCCTGCTCGACGATCGCCGCCACGATGTCGGGGTGCTGGTGTCCGATGTTGACGTTGACCAGCTGCGAGGAGAAGTCGAGGTACTTCCTGCCCTGGTCGTCCCAGAAGTAGGACCCGGACGCCCCGGTGATGGTGACCGGGTTCAGCTCCGCCTGGGCGGACCAGGAATAGAAGACATGGTCGGTCATGTACCACCTCCGTTATCGGGCGATTCCGGATTCCGTCGCCACCTCTGACGTCATCATGGCAGGAAGAACCGACTCGCCGTAGGCATCCAGCGTCGCGGTCTTCGCATCGTGTTGGAGGTAGACCGCGAACTGGTCCACACCGAGCGACTCGAGCTGCCGGAGTCGCTGCACGTGCTGCTCGGGCGAGCCCAGGATGCAGAACCGGTCGACGATCTCGTCGGGCACGAAGTCGGCGTGCGTGTTGCCGGCTCTGCCGTGTTGGTTGTAGTCGTACCCCTGGCGGCCGGCGATGTAGTCCGTGAGAGCGGCCGGGGCACCGGAGGTCGCTCCGTAGCGGGACACGATGTCCGCCACGTGGTTTCCCACCATGCCGCCGAACCACCGGCACTGATCACGGGCATGCGCGGCGGCGGCCGCGGAACCGTCGGTGACATAGGCGGGGGCGGCGACGCAGATGGTCACGGCATCGGGGTCGCGCCCCGCCTTCTCGGCGGCGTCGCGGACGGTGGCCACGGTCCACTCGACTATGTCGGGATCAGCGAGTTGCAGGATAAACCCGTCGGCGACCTGCCCGGTGAGTTCCAGTGCCCGCGGGCCGTATCCGGCGATCCACACCTCGAGCTCGGACCGCGACGCCCACGGCAGCCGCACGGTGGTCTCGCCGATGCGGGCGGACCGCCCGTTGCCGAGTTCGCGGATGATCTCCACCGACTCGGCGAGCCGCGCGATCGTGGTGGGCTTCCCACCCAGAGTGCGCACCGCGGAGTCGCCGCGGCCGATCCCGCACACGGTGCGGTTGCCGTACATCTCGTTGAGTGTGGCGAACGTCGATGCCGTCACCGTGACGTCCCGCGTCGACGGGTTGGTCACCATCGGTCCGACGACCACCGTGCGGGTGCTCGCGAGGATCTGACTGTGGATGACGTAGGGCTCCTGCCACAGCAGGTGTGAATCGAAGGTCCACACATGGGAGAAGCCGTGCGTCTCGGCGATGCGAGCGAGTTCGACCACCCGCGAACTGGGTGGGGTGCACTGCAGCACCACTCCGAAGTCCATCCCTCACACCAGATTCTGGGACAGGTCGCGGCGCACGAAACGGCCGTGCCCGGCGCGGCCCAGGTACTCGCCGCGGTCGACGACGACGGTTCCGCGGGAGATCACCGTGTCGACATGGCCGTCCACGGTCATGCCCTCGTAGGCGGAATAGTCCATTCTCATGTGGTGTGTCTCGACTCCGATGGTGGTGCGGCCGTTCGGGTCGTAGACCACCAGATCCGCGTCGGCACCGGGCGACACGATGCCCTTGCGCGGGTACATCCCGAACATGCGTGCCGGCGTCGTGCAGCACACCTCGACCCACTTCTCGAGCGTGATCTTCCCCGACACCACACCCTGGTACATCAGGTCCATCCGATGTTCGACCGACCCGATTCCGTTGGGGATCTTGGAGAAGTCGCCGATACCCATCTCCTTCTGATCCTTCATGCAGAAGGGACAGTGATCGGTGCCGACCGTCGAGACGTCCCCTGTGCGGAGGTACCGCCACAACTCGTCCTGGTGCCCCTCGGCACGGGACCGGAGCGGGGTCGAGCACACCCACTTCGCGCCCTCGAAGCCCGGCGCACCGAGTTGCTCCTCGAGCGAGAGGTACAGATACTGCGGACACGTCTCGGCGAAGACGTTCTGCCCCGTGCCTCGTGCCGTCGCGATCTGCTCGAGCGCCTGTTTCGCCGACACGTGGACCACGTACAGCGGCGCTCCCGTCACGTCGGCCAGCATGATCGCGCGATGCGTCGCTTCCTCCTCGAGCTGCCACGGCCGGGACGTGCCGTGGAAGTACGGCGCCGTGTCACCGCGTGCGATCGACTGCTCGACCAGGACGTCGATGGCGATGCCGTTCTCCGCGTGCATCATCAGCAGCGCGCCGGTCGCCGCGGCAGTCTGCATCGCCCGCAGGATCTTCCCGTCGTCCGAGTAGAAGACGCCGGGATAGGCCATGAACAGCTTGAAGCTGGTGACTCCTTCGGAGACCAACTCGCTCATGGCCTTCAACGAGTCGCTGTCGACGTCTCCGATGATCTGGTGGAATCCGTAGTCGACGGCGCACGAACCGGCAGCCTTGTCGTGCCACGTGGCGAGGGTGTCCTGCACGCGCATCCCGGGGTTCTGGATGGCGAAGTCGACGATCGTGGTGGTTCCGCCCCACGCGGCAGCGCGCGTCCCCGTCTCGAACGAGTCGGAGGCGAAGGTGCCGCCGAACGGCATCTCCATGTGGGTGTGGCCGTCGACCCCTCCGGGGATCACGTACTTCCCGGTCGCGTCGACGACGACGTCGCTCGACGAGGCGAGGTCGGCGCCCAGCAGCGTCGAACCCGGTTGCAGCACTGCGACGATCGTCTCACCGTCGATCAGGACGTCCAGGGGCTGCGACCCCGTCGGCGAGACGACGATGCCCCCGTGGACGAACGTGGTCGTCACGGTGTCACCAGGGGACCGTAGGCGTCGGGTCTGCGATCGCGGTAGAAAGCCCACCGATCGCGGACGGTCGCGATGAGCGACAGGTCCAGATCGCGGACGATCACTTCGGCCG
Organism: Rhodococcus sp. MEB041; assembly: GCF_030208955.1. NCBI lineage: Bacteria > Bacillati > Actinomycetota > Actinomycetes > Mycobacteriales > Nocardiaceae > Rhodococcus > Rhodococcus sp. MEB041. The sequence continues at coordinate 786,134 of NZ_JARVSZ010000001.1, read as the reverse complement.
CGCTGTCCGAGGCGACCTCGCCGACGAACTTCCCCTCGGGATCGACGAAGTAGCTCGTACCGTAGAAGTCGTTGTCGCCCAACTCCTCGACTCCCACTCGGTTGATCGCGCCGATGTAGTACTCGTTGGCCACGGCCGACGCCGGTTGCTCGAGCTTCCACAGGTAGTTCGACAGGCCTCGCGAGGTGGCGGACGGATTGAACACGATCTCCGCACCGGCCAGTCCGAGTGCGCGCCAGCCCTCCGGGAAATGGCGGTCGTAACAGATGTAGACCCCCACCTTGCCGACGGCGGTGTCGAACACGGGCCAGCCCAGGTTGCCGGGGCGGAAGTAGAACTTCTCCCAGAAGCCGTTCAGGTGCGGAATGTGGTGCTTGCGGTACTTGCCCAGGTACGTGCCGTCCGCGTCCACCACGGCAGCGGTGTTGTACAGAATGCCTGGCTGTTCCTTCTCGTAGACCGGCAGCACCATCACCATGCCGAGTTCCTTCGCGAGAGACTGGAAACGCTCGACGGTGGGTCCGGGAACCGATTCGGCGTAGTCGTAGAAGGACGCGTCCTGCACCTGGCAGAAATAGGGGCCGTAGAACAGTTCCTGAAAACAGATCACCTGCGCGCCCTGCTCGGCTGCCTGGCGGGCGTACTCCTCGTGGGCCTGGATCATCGATTCCTTGTCGCCGGTCCAGGTGGTCTGAACCAGTGCTGCTCGAACGACAGTCATGACATGACACCTCCGCGTCGGCCCCGTACCGGTGATCCTGCACCCGATCGGCCGGGTCGTCCACCGGTGGAAATCAGCCGTTCGCCACTTCGGGAGGCAGCGGATCGAGCATGTCCACCGAGGATCCGTTCCACCGGTAGCGAACGAGTGCCGGACCGCCGGAGGCTTCCGCGGTGGCCTCGTCGCCGACGAGCCACCGGTACGAGATCGTCACGGTGTCGTCGGTCTGCGCATACGGGTCGAGATCCGTGAACGCGTACGGACGGGCGGTCGCCGTTCCGAGATACGCGCCGTCGTGGAAGAACAGCACCGTCGTGGGGCTCGAACCGGTCGCACCGTCGGGCACGGCCATCGCCCAGGCCAGCGTGGCGCACGGATCGCCCTGGCTGTACAGGCTCCAGGCGCTGTCGGAGAAGGTGGGCAGAGAGTCGATCGCGGAGGCGACCACCGAGTCGTCCAGGCACGGATCGGCAGGAGTCTGCCTGTTGCCGTCCACCACCTCCTGCGGCAGGTCGTCCAGCATCACCACGGACGATCCGTTCCAGGTGTAGCGGACTAACCCGGGTCCCCCGGACTGCTGCGAGGTGGACTCACCCTCCCGGAGCCACCCGTACGACACCGTGACCGTGTCGTCGGTCTGCGAGGCGACGTCGGTGAACGAGTACGGCAACGCGGTGGCGGTACCGAGATAGGTGTCGTCGTGGAAGAACAAGACGGTCCACGGACTCGACCCCGTGCCCCCGTCGAGCGCCGCGAGCGCCCACGACAGCGTCGCGCAGGGATCGCCCTGGCGGACGAGCCGCCAACCACTGCCGAAGAACTGGGGCAGCGATTCGATGCCCGCCGCCACGACGGAGTCCTCCACACACGCGGTCGACGGTTCCGGCGCGGCCGACGACGCGGGTTCCGTACCCGGTGCCGGACCCACCGCGGTCGAGGTCGTGGTGGTGGTCGGAGGAGGTGGCGCCGCGGAGCCCTGGCCGGAGTCGGAGCACCCGCTCGCGAACAGCACGGTGACGGCCAGGGTCGCGAGAAGTGTTCGTCTCATGATCGGTCCATCCGAGCGAACAGACCGATCGTTACGTCGTCGACGAATTCGTCATCGATCCGTGACCCGAAAGAATAGGAAACATCATTGTTGTAGAAAGGGTGACCATATCTAGGTCAGCCTGACCTTGCTGGTGGAGACGCTTTTCGCGTATTACCGTCATCGTCATGACTTCCCTCGAAATGCCCCGCGTCAGTGAGTGCAGTGTCAGCGCCTGTTCGTACAACCACGACGGATGCCACGCCTTCGCCATCAATGTCGGAGGCTCGAACGGAACGGCCGATTGCGGCACGTTCATTCCCTTGAGCACCAAGGGCGGTCTCGACACCGTCTCCACCCAGGTCGGTGCGTGCCAGCGCGTCGACTGCTCGTTCAACGACAACCTCGAGTGCAGCGCGGCAGCGGTCCGCATCGGCGCCGGCGAGTCCTCGGACACCGCGAACTGCCTCACCTACAGCAAGGCCTGACGAACCTCAGCTGAAGCCGAGCACCTTCTCGCCCCAGATCTCGCGCAGCTCACGGTCCGGATCCTCGACCAGAGCATCACGCCCGTCGATGACGAGAGTGCGACGACGCTCGTCGTAGGGCGCCCAGTGCTTCGACCCGTCCAGCGCAGCAGGAACCCCGTGCCACGCGAACGCCACCCAGCGTCGCTGAATTCGCCGGGAGACCTGCTGCGCTGCCTTGCGCCCACCCAGCCAGAAGGTCGGGTCCCGGTCGAAGGTCCCGAAATTGCCGAAGACGTACGGCAACTCGGTGGCGTGACCGGCGCCGATACGCGCCGCGCGCAGCACGGGTGTCGCGTGATCGAAGCGGTAGACGAACGTCGGCGCTCGTCGGCAATGGGCCTCCGCGATCCACAGGCTCGGCATCCGGAACCCTGCGTCGCGCGAGAGGGCCAGCGCGCCCGCACTCTTCGGCAGATCCGGGTACGCGGAGAGGATGTCGGCGATACGAGCCGGTGAGAGATCGGGATGATCGACGGCGATCGCCTCGAACATCGTGCTCACCGTGTCCGAGGTGACGGGCATCAACGGTGACTTCATCAGGCGGAACACCGATGCCTCGTCGTGATTCGACCCGATGATGAGCGGGACGTCGTGCGAGAAGCCCTTCTGGAACGCGGCCACCGGATACCGGGGCACCACGTCACCGTCGACGACGGGTGCGAATCCCAATGTGCCGGGCACCTTCTCGGGAACCTCGTAGACCAGCTTCTCGGCTGCGTCGACCAACCTCTCCACCGGCATCGTCCGCAGCTCCTCCGCACGCTCCGCGGGCAGATCGACGAGTTCGAGGAATCGCTGCGCGACGGTGCGCGCGCGTTCCGGGCCGTACACCGAGGTGGCCGGGGAACTCTGGGCGATCGCCTTGTGGAACAGACCTTCCGCGTGCGGTGACGTCATGAGAGTGGTCACCGACGCGCCACCGGACGACTCACCGAAGACGGTGACGTTGGTCGGGTCGCCGCCGAACGCGGCGATGCAGTCGCGCACCCACGTGAGCGCCGCGATCTGGTCGCGGAGCCCGAGATTGGTCTCGAAGACGCTGCCGTCGGTGTCGAACGACGACAGGTCCAACCACCCCAGCGCTCCCACCCGGTAGTTGACGGTCACCACCACCACCTCACCGAGGCGGGACAGGTTGCGCCCGTTGTAGATCCGTTGCGCAGATGATCCCAGGACGTAGGCGCCGCCGTGGATCCACACCATCACCGGACGGGAGATGCCGTCCGGTGTCGGGGCCCAGACGTTGAGAGTCAGGCAGTCCTCGTCCATCGGGATGGACGAGTCCATGGGAATCGGGCCGTCGCGGCCCTGCGGTGCCATCGCACCGAAGGTCCTGCCGTCGCGGACCCCGTCCCACGGCTCCGGTGGGCGTGGTGCGCGGAATCGGTGCTCCGCCAAGGGTGGCGCCGCGAACGGGATGCCCTTCCAACTGACCACGTCGCCGTGCCCGTAGCCGCGGATCTCACCGTCGCGCGACGAGACGACATGGCTGCTCTCGGTTGCCCCCACGAGGACCGACGTTACAGGGAGTGCGGGGATCGGACCCCGATGGTCGTCACGCTGTCACCAGTCGACCGAGCGCGAACAGGGCCGCTGGAGAGTAGCCGAGGACGAGCGGTGCCAGACCGTCCACGACCAACCACGTCGACGAGCCCGACCCCGCGCTGTCGACACCGTGTTCCAGGGTGAGCCCGGCACTCGGAGCGCCGATCCACGCGCGCCACGACCACACCCGTGCGGCCTCGTCCACGGAGTGGACCTCGAAGGACACCCGCACGCCGAGGGGCCCGCGCACCGTGCCGGTCGTGCCGGCGGCGAGACGGTCGGTGGACGCGTCGACCCCCATGATCTGCGGTGCCCACGTCGACCAGAGCGACAGGTCCATGTACCGCTCCCACGCGACGTCGGCGGAGGCGTCGCCGGTGCGTCGCAGAGTCTTCTTCATGACCGGCGGGATTCACCGTTCCGACGCTGCTCAAACTGCCGTCAGGTCGCCGCTCCACAGCGGTCGCGCCGGGCGTAGGGTCCGAACCAAGCGAAACTCCTCCGCCATCGACCGGCGCGGCCGGTGGCCGACATGTAGGTGGACAAGGATGACCACACAGGCATCGGCCAATCACACGGCCAAAGTCATCGGCGTGACCATTGCGGCCGCCGTCGGCGGCTTTCTCTTCGGTTTCGACAGTTCCGTCATCAACGGCGCCGTCGACTCCATCCAGGGCAGATTCGCCCTCGGCGAGTTCCTCACCGGCTTCACCGTCGCGATCGCCCTGCTCGGGTGCGCGGCGGGCGCCTGGTTCGCCGGCGGACTGGCCGACCGGTGGGGACGCAAGAAGGTGATGCTGCTCGGGTCCGCGCTCTTCATCATCTCGTCGGTCGGCTCGGGTCTGGCCTTCAGCGTTCCCGACCTGATGCTGTGGCGTGTGCTCGGCGGTCTCGGCATCGGCATCGCGTCGGTGATCGCCCCCGCGTACATCGCGGAGATCTCGCCGGCCCGGATGCGCGGCAGCCTCGCGTCGCTGCAGCAGCTGGCCATCACCATCGGCATCTTCGCCGCACTGCTCTCGGACGCCGTGCTGGCGGATCGTGCGGACGGTGCGTCCAACGACCTGTGGCTCGGCCTCGAGGCCTGGCGGTGGATGTTCATCGTCGGCGTGATCCCCGCCGTCGTCTACGGCGTCCTCGCGTTGCTCATCCCCGAGTCGCCGCGTTACCTCGTGGGCAAGCACCTCGACGAGGAGGCCGCGCAGATTCTCGCGAACATCACCGGCGAGAAGCACCCCAACGAGCGCATCCACGAGATCCGCCTGACCCTGCGCAAGGAGCAGCGCTCGTCGTTCGCCGACATCCGCGGTCCGCGCTTCGGTCTGCAGCCGCTGGTGTGGGTCGGCATCATCATGGCCGTCCTGCAGCAGTTCGTCGGTATCAACGCGATCTTCTACTACTCCACCACACTGTGGAAGTCGGTGGGCTTCACCGAGAGTCAGTCCTTCACCACGTCGGTCATCACCTCCGTGATCAACGTGGCCATGACGTTCGTGGCCATTCTCTTCGTCGACCGGGTGGGTCGGCGCAACCTGCTCATGGCCGGTTCCATCGGTATGTTCGTCGGTCTCCTCATGGCGGCGATCGCGTTCTCCCAGCAGATCGGCACCGGCGACGAGGTCTCCCTGCCCGATCCCTGGGGCGTCGTGGCGCTGATCGGCGCAAACCTGTTCGTGATCTTCTTCGCGTCGACGTGGGGACCGATCATGTGGGTCCTGCTCGGCGAGATGTTCCCGAACCGTATGCGCGCCATGGCTCTCGGCATCGGTACGGCCGCGAACTGGGTGGCCAACTTCGTCATCTCGCTGCTGTTCCCGTCGCTCACCGAGATGGTCGGACTCTCCATCGTCTACGGCGGCTTCGCACTCTTCGCCGCCCTGTCGTTCTTCTTCGTGAAGTCCAAGATCCCCGAGACCAAGGGCATGGAACTGGAGGACATGAAGTAGCCGCACGACCGCCGGTGCTATGGTCGGCGAGTTCTGACACGGGGTGCTTCGCGTCGCGAGGCTGAGACCACACCCGAGAACCTGATGCAGGTAATTCTGACGAAGGGATGTCACGGCCATGACGCCGTACGACCATGCGGTCGACGCTGCCTCCACCACGGATGCAGCCGACCTCACACGCTTCACCGACCTCCTCTGGGACCGCACGGCAGGCCTGCGGGCCCGGATCGACGACCTCGAGTTCCTCACCCGACTCGGCGACGGCACCCTGCCGACCACGTCGTTCCGGACGTACATCGAGCAGGACGGCCTCTACCTCGAGGGATACGCGAAGGCCTTGGCCCTCCTGTCCTCGCGCGCCGTCGATGCGGAGGCCGGAGCGTTCTGGGCCACGTCGGCGGCCACGGCCGCGACGGTCGAGAAGTCGTTGCACACCAGCCTTCTCGCCGACGTCGCACTCGGCGGTCCGTCGGAGACGCCGGTCGAGCACAGCCAGGCGTGCCTCGGGTACGTCTCGTTCCTCACGGCGACGGCGGCGACCGACTCCTACGCCGTCGGCGCCGCGGCCGCGCTCCCCTGTTTCTGGATCTACGCCGAGGTCGGCCGCGGACTCGCGGCCTCGGCCCGCGCCGTGCTCGACGCCGATCCGGACCACCCGTACGCCCGGTGGGTGACGACGTACGACGCCGAGGACTTCCAGACCTCCGCCGCGCGCGCCCGCGAGCTCGTCGACGCGGCTGCCGAGGTGGCCGGCCCGGCCGAACGACAGCGGATGAGTGACGCGTTCGTCGTGGCGATGCGCTACGAACTGCTGTTCTGGGACACCGCCCTGAACACCGCGCCCTGGCCTGCTTCGGGGTCGGACGCATGAGGGCGCGGCACACGAGGGTCGGGCGCGTCGCGGCTCTGCTCACCGTGTCGCTCGTCGCCGCCGCGGGTCTCGCGGGCTGCGCCACGTCCGATGCCTCCGACGCGAACACGATCCGCTTCGCGCTCGACTGGACACCCAACACGAACCACACGGGCCTGTTCGTCGCCCAGCAGGAGGGCTACTTCGCGGACGCCGGGCTGAACGTCGAGATCCTGCCGTACAACTCGACGTCCCCCGACACGCTGATCGACTCCGGTAACGCCGAGTTCGGGATCAGCTTCCACAGCTCCGCCACCTACGCCCGCGCCGCCGGTGCGAAGGTGACCTCGGTGATGGCGCCGCTGCAGCACTGGGCCACCGGCATCGGCGTCCGCGCCGACCGGCAGGACATCCGGAGCCCTCGCGACCTGGACGGGCGGACCTACGCCGGGTTCGGCGATGCGGGCGAGGAGGCCACCCTCCGCAAGGTGATCGAGAACGACGGTGGCACCGGCGATTTCGAGACCGTGGTGCTCGGGACGTCCGCGTACGAGGCGGTCTACTCCGGTACCGCGGACTTCACCGTCTCCTACTTCGCGTGGGAGGGTCTCGAGGCCGAGCGGGCCGGAACCCCGATGACGTACTTCGACTACACCGACTTCGGCTTCCCCGACTCGTACGCGATCGTCGTCGACGGCGGTGACGAGTGGATGGCCGAGCACCCCGAACAGGCGCGACAGTTCGTGCAGGCCTTGCAGAAGGGTTACCAGAAGGCCGCCGACGATCCCGACGCGGGCGCGCGCGATCTGATCGACGCCAACCCGGGAGCATTTCCCGACGAGGACCTGGTCGTCGAGAGTCAGCGCATGCTGGCGGAGGACTACATGCTCGACGAGAACGGCCGCGTCGGGACGCAGACCCTGGAGCGATGGTCCGGGTACTCGAAGTTCCTGTTCGACGCCGGTGTCCTGGCCGGGCCCGACGGCGCACCGCTGACCACCGAGCCCGACTGGTCGACCTACTTCACCGATGAGTACCTCGATCAGGGCTGAGCGCGGCGGACGGGTGGGGCGGTACGCGCCGGCGCTGCTGCTCGCGGCGGGCCTCGTGGCGGCCTGGCAGGTGTACGTGGTCGTCAGCGGCATCTCGCCGCGCGTACTCCCCTCCCCCGCCCGCGTCGTCGATCAGGGCTGGACGAACCGTGCCGTCATCGCGGGTCACGCATCGTCCACCGTTCAGGTCACTCTGCTCGGTTTCGCCGTCTCCCTGACGATCTCGTGGATCATCGCCACGGCCGTGGACTTCTCGCCGTGGCTGCGCCGCGCCATCGTTCCCCTGCTCGTGGTGTCGCAGACACTGCCGGTCATCGCCGTCGCTCCCCTGATGATCATCTGGTTCGGATTCGGCATCCTCCCCAAGCTCCTGGTGATCGCGCTGGTGACGTTCTTCCCGATGACCCTCGGCCTGATCGAGGGATTCGCCTCCGCGGACAAGGAGTCCGACGCACTGCTGCGCAGCATGGGAGCGTCACGGCGACAACAGTTCCGGTACGTCCGGCTCCCGTCCGCGCTGCCGCGCTTCTTCACCGCGCTCCGCATCGGGATCACCTACGCCGTCGTCGGTGCCGTCTTCTCCGAGTACGTCGGCGCCACGTCGGGTCTGGGCATCTACATGGCGCAGCAGAAGAACGCGTTCCGCACGGATCTCGTCCTGGCCGCGGTCGTGGTCACGGCGGTGTGCAGCATCGCACTCTTCCTCCTCACGTTCGTGGCCGAGCGGCTTCTCGCGCCGTGGGCGCTCGCGGCGAAGGAGGGAACGCGATGACGGATCCTGTTCTGGAGCTGACCTCGGTGCGCAAGTCCTACCCGGGGACACCGGCACTGGACGGGATCGACCTCGCCGTCGAGGGGGGACAGTTCGTGTCGATCGTCGGCCCGAGCGGCTGCGGCAAGAGCACGCTGTTGACCCTCCTCGCCGGTCTCGACACCGCGGACAGCGGCACCGTGGTGACACCGCGCTGCGCGTACATGCCGCAGAAGGATCTGTTGTTCCCGTGGCGTTCGGTTCTCGCGAACACCGCACTCGGGCTGGAGGTGCAGGGGGTTCCGAAGGCGCAGGCGCGGCGCCGGGCCCGCGACCTGTTCCCGATCTTCGGCCTCGACGGCTTCGAGAACGCACGCCCCTCGTCGCTGTCCGGCGGGATGCGGCAGCGGGCCGCACTGCTCCGGACCGTCGTGCAGGGACGCGACGTCCTGCTGCTGGACGAGCCGTTCGGCGCTCTCGACTCGCTGACCAGGACGGCCATGCAGGACTGGTTGCAGGAGGTGTGGCAGCGGTACCGCTGGACGGTCCTGATGATCACCCACGACATCCGGGAGGCGGTGCAGGTGTCGGACCGGGTCGTCGTGCTGTCGCCGCGGCCCGCGCGGGTGGTCGCCGACGTGAGCATCGATCTGCCGCGGCCGCGACGCGCCGAGACCGCCACCACGCGGGAGTTCGCGACCTACGAACGCGCACTACTGGACGCTCTGGGAAGCACAGGCCCTCGTCCCGGCGCGGGCGAGTAGGTTCGGTCCATGGCAGACACAGACGACACCCGCGTGGAGCACCATCCCGATCGTCAGCGTTTCGAGATCCTCGTCGGTGAGGAGGTCGCCGGCTACGCCGAGTATCGGCAGACCGATCCGACTGTCCGGGACTTCGACCACACCGTGACGCTTCCCGAGTTCCGCGGCCGCGGACTCGCGGCCGTCCTGGTGCGTCACGCACTCGACGACACACGCGCCGCGGGGCTGAAGATCGTCCCGTCGTGCTCCTACGTGCACCACTTCGTCGAGACGCACGAGGAGTACGCCGATCTGACCGTGTGAGCCGGGACTCGCGACACCGTGTCGGTGGGCCGCGTTACGGTCGCCCCATGAACGACCTGAACAGTGTCGACCTCTCGCCCGAGGCCGCCTGGAGCCGGTTCCGCACCCTGCTCGCCGATCACCTCGACGGGATGCCGGCGGGACACTCACTGGTGCTCGCGTGCCCGCACGCCGGCTCCGATCCGGTTCCGCCCTGCCTGCAGTTCTACGGATGGGACGACGAGACGGTCCGGTGCGAGGTGCTCGCGGACGAGTACCTCGCCGAGCACCGCCGGTGGACGTCCGAAGGGCGCGCACTGCTGGAGCAGTTCGGGTTCGCCCCGCCGCCGTCGCTCCCTCACACCACGCGCCGCGACGACGAGCCGGTGAACTGGTTCGTCGATCGCCCGCGGCGCTACGCCGACCAACTCGCCGACGCCGCTGTCCGCGTCCTGCACTCGGTGTGGGGTGTCCCGCACCCGTCGTTCCTCGAGCTGGACGGCGACCTGTGCGGCCCCGTGATCGAGGACCGGTTCGGCGCGTCGTCCACGGACCCCGAGGACGCGCCGCCGTCCGACCCTGTCCCGTTCGACCCGCTGCGGCCGGTCCGCACGTCCGGTCCCGAGGCCCGTCTCGAGATCATCGAGCAGACGCTCCTGCACATCCTCGGGTTCGTGCCGCACCCCGACGAGGACGGCGACTACCCGTTCCGTCTCGGGCCGGCCTGGCTCTACCTGTGCCCCACCCCGGAGGCGCCGTTCGTACAGATCCTCGCGCCGCTCGCGGCCGGCGTCACCGACGAGGCGCGAGCACTGTCGGTCGTCAACGACGTCAACCGCCGGTGGCCGCACGTCAAGGTGCTGCTGGACGAGGATCGCATCGTCGCCACCATCGACGTCACGGTGGTGCCGTTCGTCCCGCAGCACGTGGCCGACATGCTGGCCGTCATGGAGAAGTTCGCCGGCGAGGCCGCCGAGCATCTCCGGGCCGGGCTCGGGGCGCGGCCCTACCTCGACGCGTTCGGTGAACCGACCCCCGAGTACGACGCGGGTGACGGGACGGACGAGCACGGCGGTCCGGTGATTCCCGAGGCACTGCGCACGATCGCCGAGGCGGTGTGGGAGCGCGGCGCCGACATCGACGTCGAGGAGGTGCTGAACGCGTGCGGACACGATCGCACGCGCGTCGTCCGCTTCCTGGACGTGGCACGCGAGTGCGAGCTCTCCGCCCTCGATCGCACGCTCGACGACACCGATCCGCGAGTCGCCGCGTCGGCCGGTCTCGATGCGCGGGTCTGGCGCACCACCTCCGCGCTCCTCACCTCCGCGCACCGGCGTCTGGCCGCCGACCGCGTCGACGGACCGACGCGGTCGTCCGGCTCCCAGCTCGACCTGTTCGGGACCGACCTCGCCGGCGGAACCGGTGACAGCCTCTTCGACTGACGAGAAGGGTGCTGCCGATAGCCTTCGATGTGTGGTGACCACTCCGCGCTACGGCGGCGACAGCCTGTCCGATCTTCTGCCGTCGGTGCTCGGCGCACTCGGCGTCCCCGGTGAGTCCGACACCGTCGGGCTGGGGTTGTCCGGGGTCCGGCGGGTCTGCGTACTGCTGATCGACGGCCTCGGAGCTCGACAGTTGGCGGCGCACGCCTCGGCAGCGCCGACACTCTCCTCGCTCACCGAGCGGGTCGTCACCGCCACGTTCCCGTCCACCACCGCGACGTCGTTGGCGTCACTGGGCACCGGACGCACGCCCGGTGAGCACGGCATCGTCGGCTACCTCACCGCCGTGCCCGGCTTCGACCGTCCGATGAATCCGCTGCACTGGCGTCTGCACGGTCAGGGACCCCGCGTCGATCTGCTCGCCGAGCTCGTTCCTGAACAGTTCCAACCTCGCGACACCGTGTTCGAGCGCGCCGCGGCGGACGGGGTGTCCGTCACTCGCATCGCGCCGTCCTACCAGCGCGAGTCCGGGCTCACCCGCGCCGTGCTGCGCGGCGGGGACTTCTCCGCGTCGGTGTCCGCGGGCGACCTCGTCGCCGAGACCTCGCGCGCGCTGCGGCGCGGCCGGCGGTCCCTCGTCTACTCGTACTGGTCCGAACTCGACCTCACCGGCCACGTGCGCGGGCCGGACTCCGACGCGTGGCGCCACGAGCTGACTCAGGTCGACACCATCGTCGCCGGCATCCTCGGCGAGTTGCCCTCCGACGCAGCGCTGATCGTCACCGCCGATCACGGGATGGTGCAGATCGGCACCCGCGTGGACATCGACGCGACGCCCGCGCTCACCGCCGACGTCCGGATGATCTGCGGCGAACCCCGCGCGCGCCACGTCTTCGCCGACGCCGGCGCCGCTGCCACGGTGCTCGATGCCTGGCGGGAGACCCTGGGTCCGGACCACCTGGTGGTGGGCCGCGACGATGCGGTCTCCCGGGGCTGGTTCGGGCCGTCGGTGCGCCCCGACGTCGCGGCGTGCATCGGTGACGTCCTGGCTCTGGCTCTCGGCGACGGCGCCCTGATCCGCCGCGGGGCCGAACCGAACCAGTCGGCGCTGCCCGGCCATCACGGCTCCCTGACCGACGTCGAGATGACCGTTCCTCTCCTCGTGGCACGGGGCTGACACGCCAAGAATCGCCCTGATTCCAACGCTTCGCGGGGCGCCGCGACGGTCCTACGGTGGGACGAGTGACCCTCGACAACTCTTCTCTCGCCCTGCACTGGTTCCTTCCCACCTACGGCGACAGCAGGGCGATCGTCGGCGGCGGACACGGCACGCGAGTCGGCGCCGCAGGCGGAGATCGTCGCGCGAGCATCGGGTACCTGTCGTCCATCGGCCGCGCGGCCGAGGAGTTCGGCTTCACCGGTGCACTCACCCCGGCCGGCGCGTGGTGCGAGGACGCGTGGCTCACCACGGCGATGCTCGCCCGCGAGACCGAGAAGCTCGCATTCCTCATCGCCTTCCGACCGGGTCTGATCAGCCCGACCCTCGCGGCGCAGATGTCGGCGACGTTCAGCAACCATGCGCCCGGCCGACTCCTGCTCAACGTCGTCACCGGGGGCGAGGCTCACGAGCAGCGTCAGTACGGCGATCACCTGTCCAAGGACGAGCGGTACGCCCGCACGGACGAGTTCCTCACCATCGTCCGCGGCCTCTGGCGCGGCGAGTCGGTGACGCACCAGGGCACGCACATCCAGGTCGAGGACGCGTCGCTGCCGTTCCTCCCCGACCCCACGCCTCCGCTGTACTTCGGCGGCTCCTCTCCCGCTGCGGGCCCGGTGGCGGCGGACCACTCCGACGTCTATCTCACGTGGGGTGAGCCGACCACGGCCGTGGCGAAGAAGATCGAGTGGATCCGCGGACTCGCGGCCGAGCGCGGACGCACCGTGCGCTTCGGCATCCGCCTGCACGTGATCACCCGCGACACGTCCGAGGAGGCATGGAAACAGGCTGGCGCGCTCGTCGAGGCGCTCGGCGAGGACGCCGTCGCGACGGCGCAGTCCAACCTGGCGCGGAGCGAGTCGGTGGGCCAGCGCGCGATGCTCGCCCTGCACGAGGAGAGCCGCAGGACCGGGTCCTGGAAGGACCCGCGCGCACTCGAGATCTCCCCCAACCTGTGGGCCGGTGTCGGCCTGGTGCGCGGCGGAGCCGGAACGGCCCTCGTCGGGAGCCACACCGAGGTGGCCGATCGCATCGCGGAGTACGCGGCCGTCGGCATCGACGAGTTCGTTCTCTCCGGTTATCCACACCTCGAGGAGCTGTACTGGTTCGGCGAGGGTGTCATCCCCCAGCTGCGCAGCCGCGGATTGTTCTCCGGCGGCGCCGCGGCACGCGCCACCGGCCACACCCCGTTCCTCCCCGCCCGATGACCACCGAACCCGGCCCGAAGACCCTGCCGCCAGTGCTCGACGACGACGCTGCGCTGGCCGTCGCCACCGCGCTCGGGGCGAAGATCGCCCCGTCCGCGATCGAACGTGACCGCGATCGACGGCTGCCCGGCCCGGAACTGGACCTGCTGTCCGCGTCGGGCCTGCTGGGCATCACCGTGCCCGCGGAGTTCGGCGGCAGGCCGGTCTCGGCGCGCACCCTCGCCTCGGTGTTCCTCTCGCTCGCTCGCGGGGACGCCAGCATCGCGCAGATACCGCAGAGCCACATGACCTTCCTCGACGCGCTGCGGCGACAGGGATCGACGGAGCAACAGCGACGCTTCTTCGCCGAGGCCCTCGCCGGTCGCCGCTTCGCCAACGCCCAGAGCGAGCGCGGCACACCCTCCATCGCGGTCGACCGGACCACGGTGACGTCCCGTCCGGACGGCACCTCGTCGCTGAACGGCACCAAGTACTACTCGACGGGCGCGCTCTTCGCACACTGGTTGGTGGTCCGCGGCGTGCAGGCGGGCCCCGGCGAGCAGGGTGATCAGAGCCGAAAGGTGCTGGCCTACATCCCGGCGGACGCGCCCGGAGTGCTCGTCGAGGACGACTGGGACGGGCTCGGGCAGCGCACGACGGCCAGCGGCACCGTGACCCTGACGGACGTCGTGGTGCCCGCCGACTCCCTCGTGCCGTACTCCGCCCTCTTCGACGACGCGACCACCTACGGGGCGCGCGCTCAGCTGCTGCACGCCGCCATCGATGCCGGCATCGCCCGCGCCGCCGTCGACACCGCTCGCGACGTCGTGGTCGTCGCTCGCCCTCCGGTGGACGCCGACGTGGCGACGGCCGACCGGGATCCGTTGCTGCTGCAGCAGTTCGGCGAGGTGGAGATCGGGGTGCGCGGGGCCGAGGCGCTCGTGCGCGAGGCCGGCGAGGCGATCGACGTGGCCGAGCGCGAGCTCACACCGGACAGCGCCGCGGCGGCCTCCATCGCGACAGCAGCGGCCAAGGTAGCCTCGGCGCGTGCGTCCCTCGACGCCACCACGGCACTGTTCGACGCGGGCGGAACTCGCAGTGCCGCAGCCTCTCTACGGCTGGACAGGCTGTGGCGCGACGCGAGGACCCACACGCTCCACGACCCTGTGCGATGGAAGACTCAACACGTCGGCCGGTACGCGCTCACCGGGGCGCACCCGCCGCGCCACGGACTGATCTAGTCGCGTACCGGTGTCGCGGCGTAGGGACGCCCGAACTGCGTTCGCACACCGTCGGAATACAGCACGGAGTCCGGCGGGCGGGCGGCCAGGTCCCCCACGCCCGCCGCGGCCATGAGCTGGTCGTCGCAGCGCACCAGGGTCGCCGCGCGCAGCGGCCACCGGCGGTGGGTGTTGGGGACGTAGACGGGTCGGCCCGCGACGGACGTGTGCATCCCCCACCGAGCGGTGAGGAACACCGACAGCGGATCGTCGGACATGTCGGTGTCGCCGGGGGACACGGTGAAGTCGGTCGTCGCACCACGGTGCGGCGGTGCCAGTCGCCGAGAGCGGTAGCCGACGACCCGGTTCCGAGGATCACCGTCGTCGACGATGTCGATGTGCGACCAGCGATACGGCACCCCCGCCGCGTTCGTGGCCAGCACCACTGCGGCACGGGTGGCGTCGAGAGAACGGAACACGACCCCTCGGCGATCGTCACCGTCGCGGCTGTAGAGCCGCACGTTGATCTCGCCGAAGGTTCCGAGTCGCGGTACCGGTCGGCCGTACCCCAACCCGGCCCCCACCATCTCGAAGCCGATCAGTCCGACATAGGTGTACCCGTCCATCGTGTCGGGGACGATGCCGCGAGGCAGCAACGGCGCGACGACGTCCGGGGCGACACGCCAGTGCAGGAACACGAGGCGTTCCCACCGCTGGTCCATGATCACGGGGCGCGGCAGCACAGGCGGGCGAGGCCAGAGATCTACGCTCCGATCACGCACCGAAGAGGTTCTTGGCCTTGAGGATCAGCTCGTAGACACCCCAGGCGAAGGGAACCCCGACCCACAGCCAGGACACCACCACGACGGGCACACGCGCGCCCTGCTTCGTCTCGCTCATACCGTCGCCTCGTTCTTGTCGTTCGTACCCTCGTCGGTCGCAGTGCCCGGCGTCGTCGCCTCCGGGTCCGGCTCCGAGTACTTCGGATCCACGGGCTTGATCAGTTCGTTCGCGACGAAGCCGATGGACAGCAGGACGATCATCGTCACGAACGCGGGAACGTACCGTCCGGTGGTTCCCTCCTCGCCGAGGTCGGCGATCGCGTTGACGATCAGTGGTCCGAGCACGCCCGCGACCGACCAGGCCGTCAACAGTCGTCCGTGGATGGCACCGACCTGATAGGTGCCGAACAGGTCACGCAGGTAGGCGGGCGCCGTGGCGAAGCCTGCACCGTAGAACGACAGGATCACCATCGCGCTGACGAGGAACAAGACCTTGTTCGTGTTCGTGAAGAGCGAGATGTACAGGTAGAGAAGCGCGCCCACACCGAGGTAGAGACGATAGATGTTCTTGCGACCCACCAGGTCGGACACCGACGACCACACGAACCGGCCGAGCATGTTCGTCAGCGAGAGGAACGCGACGAAGCCAGCGGCCGCTGCCACCACGGATTCCGGGGCGGTGGGGTCGGGAAAGAAGTCGGTGTAGATGCCCGCGGCGCGCTCGAGGATGCCGATGCCGGCGGTGACGTTGAAGCACAACACGATCCACAGCAACCAGAACTGCGGGGTCTTGACGGCGTTCGCCGCGGACACGCGTGCGGTGTGCTGACCCGCCGGGGTCTGCGGTGGCGTCCACCCGGCCGGCTTCCAGTCGTCGGCGGGAACCCGGATCAGCACGACGCCGAGCGCCATGAAGACGGCGTAGCCGAGGCCGAGCGTGAGGAACGTCGTGGCGATCGAGGCATCGGTGTTGCCGCCGTACGCGGACAGGAGTTTGGTGGTCAGGGGCGAGGCCACCAGGGCGCCGCCGCCGAATCCCATGATCGCGATACCCGTCGCCATGCCCGGGCGATCGGGGAACCACTTGATCAGCGTGGAGACCGGGGAGATGTACCCGATGCCGAGGCCGATGCCGCCGACGAGTCCGTATCCGACGATCACCAACCAGAACTGGTCGAGGCTCATGCCGAGGGCGGAGATGAGCAGCCCGGAGCAGAAGAAGAGGAGCGACATCGTCATGGCCCACCGCGGACCGTGCGTCTCCACCTTCGTCCCGAGCACGGCTGCGGAGAGGCCGAGCATGACGATGGCCAGCTGGAACGGGATCGCGGTCATCGTCCCGCTCAGTCCCATGGCGGTGTCGGAGGAGATGGCGGCCTTGAACACGCTCCACGCGTAGGCCTGGCCGATCGCGAGATGAATCGCGAGGGCGGCCGGCGGAATGAGCCAGCGGCTCCATCCCGGTGGCGCGACGATACGGGCGCGTTCGAGTACTGCTGGCATGGAGGTCGTCCTTCCGGCGCGGGTCACGCGCTCAGAGGTCGACCGCGTACTACCGTGCTTTCACCGATCCGACTCGTTCCAAACAGGACGAAGGCACGGGCGCACGTCAGAGCGTGTCCCGCGAGATCTGATCGGACACCGAATGGGTGTTGTCGGCCGAGATCTCCCGCGTACCGGACCGGGAGATGAGATCGTCGATGCGCTGGTCGAGGCCCACGGTGCGCTGCACGGCGTCCAGGCTCCGGTGCTCGATCTCCGCCACCGCGATCTCGTCGACCACGCGTGACAACGCTGCGACCCGGTCGATCACCTGATCCCACACCGGGATGAGATCGGCTCGGCGCACGAGCACCTCGCGTCGACCCTCCTCGTCCACCGTGTCCCCCTGCGCCTCGAAGGCCGCGGTGAGTTCCGCGTCCAACTGGGCGAGTGCGACCACGTCCACCGCGATCTGCACCAGTTCGGTTCCCGGGTCGAGCTGCGCCCGGGCCACCGCGAACAGGTCCGAGCGCCAGATCCGCGAGGAGAGGATCCGGTCGTGGTACATCCCGGCGAGGAACAGCAGGGTGTCGTAGCGATCGGCGAACCGATCCGCGTCCGTGCCCGCCAGGGTGCGGACGACGTCGGCGCCCCGCGCGTGCAGCGTGTCGAGGCGCTCCGCCGCGGCGCCGCCGAGGATCCCTCGGGCTCGCGAGAGTGGACCCGGTCCGACACCGAGCGGAGTCGGCGTGTGCCGCAACGCCTCGAAGAGGGCGGTGCGCTGGTCGACGTCGAGGTGGATGCCCTCGCGCCGCTCCCGGCGGATCGCGCGGACCCCCGACGCGTAGTGACCGGAACTCATCACGAACCGCGTGCGGTACGACCCCAGTCGACGTTCGAGCAGCACGTGCCGTTGCAGCAGAGCCAGGCGCGTGGGCCCGGTGCGCAGTACGGCCGTGCGACCGTCGATCCAGTGCAGCTCCTCCGTGATCAGCCGCAGGGTGCCGAATCCGCCCAGTGCGGGGAACTTCCGGCCGGCGCGCAGGCGCGCGAGCGCGATGCCGCGCGTCTCCTCGTCGAGACGACCCAGCGCGACGAGCAGCGCGGCGCGGTCGGACAGCGGCTCGTGAGCGCGTCCGGACCGGTCCGACTCGATGCGCGTCGACTCGGCGATGGTCCGCACGGTGTCCGCTCGACGGGCACGCACGTCCGCGGGGTCACTCGTCACCGTTCTCCACCTCCCCCACCGATTCTGCAGGTGCCACCAGTGTTCCAGATCGAGTCGGGACACGGTTCTCACGTCCGCGGCCACCCCCGCGCGGCACTACCATCGAAGCGTGACGAACATCGAACGACTACGCCACCTCGCCGGGCTCCACGGCGTCGCCACGTCGTACGAGGGGTGGGACAAGGCCCGCCGCGACGTCGGTGAATCCACCCTCCGCTCGGTCCTGACGGCGCTCGACGTGCCCGTCGACAGCGACGACGACATCGAGACCGCGATCGTCGATCACGACGAGGCACCCTGGCGGCGCACCGTGCCGGCGGTCGTCGTGGTCACGTCCGGCAAGGACCACCACGTTCCCGTCCACGTGCCGCACGGGACGTCCGTGACGGTCACCGTCGAGCTCGAGGACGGCGGCACGCGCGAGGCGGCTCAGCAGGACGTCTGGGTCGATCCCCGCGCGATCGACGGCGCCCTCGTCGGCCGAGCCACGTTCGCCGTCCCGGTCGATCTCCCGCTCGGATGGCACATGCTGCGCGCGGAGGGGGACGACGGTCTCGAGGCGTCGTGCACGCTGGTCGTCACGCCGGCCCGTCTGTCCACCGCCGAGGCACTGTCCGATCGTCAACGATGGGGCGTGCTGGCGCAGCTCTACTCCATCCGGTCCGCACAGTCGTGGGGCATCGGCGATCTGGCCGATCTGGCCGACATGGCGGCGATCCTGGGCGGCGAGCACGGAGCGGACTACGTCCTGGTCAATCCGTTGCACGCCGCGGCGCCGCGGCCACCGATCGAGGCCTCGCCCTATCTGCCGACCACCCGTCGATTCTTCAATCCGCTCTACATCCGCGTCGAGAACATCCGCGAGACAGCGATGCTGCCGCGCGACAGGTATGCCCGCATCCGCGACACCGCGCGCCGACTGCACCGCGCCGACGGTCGCACGGACGATCTGGACAGGGACAAGTCTCTGCGCGCGAAACTCCGTGCGCTCGAAGCGATCTTCCTCGTTCCGCGGAGCGCGTCCCGCCAGGCCGCGTTCGACGAGTTCCGCGCCGCGGAGGGCGTGGGCCTGCACAACTTCGCCACGTGGTGCGCACTGACGGAGAAGCTGTCGCCGGACGACACGCGATGGCAGACGAAGGCCGCCGCCCCCGGCACGCCGTGGGTCCAGCGGCAGCAGGCGAAACTCGCGCATCGCATCGAGTTCCACAGCTGGCTCCAGTGGATCTGCGACGAGCAACTGGCCGAGGCCCAGGCCACCGCGCACCGGGCCGGAATGGCCATCGGTGTCGTGCACGATCTGGCTGTGGGAGTGCAGCTCTCGGGTGCCGACGCCTGGTCCCTGGGTTCCGCACTGGCCGAGGGCGTGACCGTCGGCGCTCCCCCGGACGACTTCAATCAGTTAGGGCAGCAGTGGAACCAGCCACCCTGGCGGCCCGACCGGCTGGCCGAACTCGGGTACGCACCGTATCGCGACATGCTGCGCACCGTGCTCAAGCACGCGGGCGGGCTGCGGGTCGACCACATCCTCGGACTGTTCCGGCTCTGGTGGATCCCCACCGATGCCGAGACTCCCGCGGGCGGCACCTATGTCACGTACGACCACGAGGCGCTCATCGGCATCCTCGCGCTCGAGGCGGAACTGGCCGGCGCCGTGGTCATCGGTGAGGACCTCGGCGTCTTCGAACCCGTCGTTCAGGACTACCTGGCCGAGCGGGGCGTGCTGGGCACGTCCATCCTGTGGTTCGAGCGGGACGACGACGGCCCCATCGCCCCGGAGAAGTACCGCGAGCTGTGCCTGACCTCGGTGACCACCCACGACCTGCCGCCCACCGCCGGGTACCTGGCGGGTGAGCACATCGATCTGCGATCGCGGCTCGGCCTCCTCGAGAGAGCCGTCGACGAGGAGCGTGCGCAGGACGAGAAACAGCGTGAGTCCGTACTGGACCTCGCGCGCGAGCGTGGCCTGCTCGCGGACGGTGCGTCCACCGGGGAGACGGTCGCGGCGCTGTACCGGCTGATCCAGCGCAGCCCGTCCCTGCTGATCGGAGTGGCACTGGTGGACATGGTCGGCGAGCACCGCATCCAGAACCAGCCGGGAACCGACGAGACCCAGTATCGGAACTGGCGCGTTCCCCTCGCCGACGCCGCGGGCCGCGCGGTCTCGGTGGAGGACCTGCGGCGCGCGGACCCGTTGGTGCAGTACTGAGACGCCCTCACCCCGCCGACGCGGCGGGGTGAGGGGTGGTCGTCAGATCGCGCCGAGCAGGGACTCGTCGTCGCGCTTCTCGCCGCTCTTCAGCATCTCGCGCGCGGTGTCGAGTCCTTCCCACACGTTCCACATCAGCACACCGCGCAGCACGGAATCGTCGTCGAGGTAGTACACGACGCCCTCCTTGCCCGGCGTCTTCCAGTCCTCGACCGTCCTGAGGTCGGTGCTCATCGTGCCCACCGCCTGGTAACCGTTGTCGAACACGTCGGAGTAGAAGTACGGCGTGTACGTGTACGGCTCGGTGGAGCCGGCCATGATCTTGCCGACCGTCTTTCCCATGCTGTTGGCGTTGTCCACGTGCTCGATGCGACGACGGCCCAGGATCGCGTCGGGGTAGTTGGCGACGTCGCCCGCGGCGTAGACGTGCTCGTCCGCCGTGCGCAGGAACTCGTCGACCACGATGCCGTTGTCGACGTCGAGCCCCGACTTCTCCGCGAGGTCGGTGTTCGGCGTCACGCCGAGCCCGAAGACCACCGCGTCGGCATCGATCGTGGAACCGTCGCTGAGGGTCAGCGACACCGCATTGCCCTGCTGCGCACCGGAGTCGACCTTCACACCCGTGCGGACCGTGACGCCGTGATCCTCGAAGTCCTGCTGGAACACCGACGCGAGGTCCGCGGGGAACATGTGGCCGCCCACCACGTCGTCACTGCTCACCAGGGTGACGGTGACTTTGTTCTGCGCGAGCGCCGCGGCGATCTCGGTGCCGATGTAACCACCGCCCACCACGACGATGTGGGTGCCCTCCGTCGCCAGCGCCCGCAGGCGCCGGTAGTCCGCGAAGGTGCGGAAGTAGACGACCCGCTCGGACGGACGCAGGTCCAGCGTCGTCGGGGTCGCCCCGGTCGCCAGCAACAGCGATCCGTAGTGGTGGGTGTCCCCCTTGTCGGTGGTCACCGTGCGGGCGTCGCGATCGATCGACGTGACCGTCGTCGACAGCACCAGCGTCGCACCCGTCTCCTCGGTGCCCAACGGCACCTCGTCGGTGGTGAACTCCGCGTCGGTCCACAGCTTCTTGCTCAG
Organism: Rhodococcus sp. MEB041; assembly: GCF_030208955.1. NCBI lineage: Bacteria > Bacillati > Actinomycetota > Actinomycetes > Mycobacteriales > Nocardiaceae > Rhodococcus > Rhodococcus sp. MEB041. Next base: position 764,814 of record NZ_JARVSZ010000001.1, on the reverse strand, counting down.
CGCGGGGCGGGTGTAGGGACCGTCGACGTCGGAGCCGACGACGAGGATGCTGCCGTTCTCGTCGTGCTCGCGGATCCCCTTGGCGGCGTTGTCGGCCACCATTCCTCCACCGACGATGACGTAGTCGTACTCGGACACGTTGTACCCCTCTTCATGAGCCGTGCGCGCCGACCGAGTCGGGCCGCGCGTCACCTGCACAGGGAGTAGCCGATGCGGACTCCGCGGAAACCCGACCGTGTCGTACCTGCGTGCTGTGATGAGTTCCGACGCTCGGCCGAGTCACATCCGACGGGCGCATCGTCGTGTCACGTCCGGAAGGGAAGTCTCATGGCCTCACGCAGTTCGGGTGCCACCGCCATCAGCGCGGTCGGCCTCGTCAAACGGTACGGGGGCGTCGACGCACTCGACGGTCTCGATCTCGAGGTGCCCGAGGGCACGGTCATGGCACTGCTCGGGCCCAACGGAGCCGGGAAGACCACCACCATCCGCGTGCTCACCACACTGCTGCGGGCCGACGCCGGCACCGCACGGGTGGCGGGCCTCGACGTCGTCGCCGACGCGGCGGAACTCCGCTCACGCATCGGCGTCTCGGGGCAGTACTCCGCGGTGGACGAGTATCTGACGGGCTTCGAGAACCTCGACATGGTCGGTCGGCTGTACCACCTCGGGAAGAAGCGCAGCCGTGATCGGGCACGTGAACTGCTCGAACGGTTCGACCTCGTCGAGGCGGCCGACCGGCCGGTCAAGGGCTACTCGGGTGGGATGCGCCGACGCCTGGACCTGGCGGGCGCCCTCGTCGCCGATCCACCGGTCCTCTTCCTCGACGAGCCCACCACCGGGCTCGATCCTCGTGCCCGCCTCGAGCTGTGGTCGGTGATCGAGGAACTGGTGCAGGGCGGGACGACCCTGCTCCTCACCACCCAGTACCTCGAGGAAGCGGATCAGCTGGCCGACGAGATCGCGGTGATCGATCGTGGTCGCGTCATCGAGCGCGGCACCGCCGACGAACTGAAGTCGCGAGTGGGCGGAGCCAGGCTGGAGTTCGCCTTCGACACGGACGGCGATCTGACGACGGCGCAGGGCGTCATGGAGCGTTTCGCACCGGGTCAGGTCACCTCCGATGCCGCGTCCCGGCGGCTCACGGTCGGTGCGGACGACGGGACCACCACGTTCGTCGACGCGCTGGTCCTGCTCCGCGAGAACGGCGTCACCCCTGCCGACGCCTCGCTGGGCAAGCCCAGCCTCGACGACGTCTTCCTCACTCTCACCGGCCAGACGTCGACCCGGCCCGACGCGGCCGATCAGCAGCCCAGCGGACAGGAGACGGCCCGATGAACTCACCCACCACGGCGCTGAGCGACGGCGCGACCATCGCCCGACGCAACCTCATCAAGATCAAGCGCGTCCCCGACCTCATCGTCTTCACGCTGCTGTCGCCGATCATGTTCGTCCTGGTCTTCGCGTACATCTTCGGGTCGGCCATCGAGATCCCCGGCATGTCCTACCGCGAGTTCCTCATCGCCGGCATCTTCGCGCAGACCGTCATCTTCGGGTCCACGTGGACCGGCCTCGGGCTCGCGGAGGACATGCAGAAGGGCATCATCGACCGCTTCCGCTCCCTGCCCATGGCTCCGTCCGCGGTGCTCGTCGGACGGACCAGCAGCGACATCGTCATCAACGTCATCAGCCTGGTCGTGATGTCCCTGACCGGTCTGCTGGTCGGCTGGCGCATCCGGTCGTCGTTCTGGGAGGCCGCGGCAGGATTCGGTCTGCTGCTGCTCTTCGCCTACGCACTGTCCTGGGTGATGGCGGTGATCGGGCTGTGGATCCGGACGCCCGAGGTGTTCAACAACGCCAGCTTCATCGTCATCTTCCCGCTGACGTTCATCGCCAACACGTTCGTGCAGAGTCAGGATCTGCCCGGGATCCTGCAACCCATCGCCGAGTGGAATCCTGTCTCCGCCATCACGCAGGCGAGCCGGGTGCTGTTCGGGAACACGAACCCGACGATGCCGCCTCCGGACGCGTGGCCACTCCAGCACCCGGTGCTCGCGACGGTGGGATGGTCGATCCTCATCCTGATCGTCTTCGTACCGTTCGCCATCCACCGCTACACCAAGGCGGTGAGCCGCTGACGTGCTGAGCCGGGGCGGCCGCACCTCGCGTTCACAGCCTGATCACACGAAGTTCGTGTAGAAATTATCTCCTGTGACGGCAACCAGACCTTCTGCGGAGACTGCAGCGGCCGCCCCGTCCGGCGGGGCGCGCCGACCGCAGGAGATGCTGCGTCGCGCCCGCCGCGCGGACATCGCGGTCCCGGCGATCGCCTTCCTCCTTCTCGCCCCGCTCTACAGCGCACTGTCCGTGGTCGGTCAGCACCAGCTGCGCACCTCCGGTTTCGACCTCGGCATCTTCGTGCAACAGATCGCCTCGTACGCACGCCTCGACGCGCCGACGTCGGATCTGCTGGGCACGGGCTACAACACGCTCGGTGATCACTTCTCTCCGATCACCGCACTGCTCGCGCCCTTCTACCGACTCGCCCCTGTCCCCGAGACCCTGCTGATCGCCCAGGGCGTCCTGTTCGCCGTGGGTGTCGTGCCCCTCTCCCGGTGGGCGTGCCGCAGCCTCGGCACCGTCGCGGGCATCGTGGTGGCCCTCGGCTACGGACTGTCGTGGGGCCTGCAGTCGGCACTGAACTTCGACTTCCACGAGATCGCCTTCGGCGTCCCGATGCTGGCCTTCGCCATGGCAGCGCTCGGCCAGGGGCACTGGCGTGCCGCGGTGGCGTGGACGCTCCCGCTCGTCTTCGTCAAGGAGGACATGGGGCTGACCGTCATCGTGATCGGCGCCCTGATCGCCTGGTGGACCACGGGTCGCACACGGATTCTGGGCCTGGCGACGGCCGCGTGGGGCGCGGCGTGGATCGTGCTGGCCATCACGGTGGTCATACCGCTGCTGAGCGCCGACGACGCCTACGGTCAGGGCTCGAAACTTCCGCCCCTCGGTGAGGGCATCGCCGACACCACACACGGTCTCGTCAGCGGGGACTCGCGCGCCGCGACCGTGCTGCTGCTGTTGGCCGTCACCGGCTTCGCAGCACTGCGGTCACCGTTGACGCTGGTGGCAGTACCCACCGTCGCATGGCGGTTCCTCAGCGACAACACCAATTTCTGGAAGCCGATCTTCCATTACAACGCGATCCTGATGCCGATCCTGTTCGCCGCGTTGATCGATGCACTCATCCGCGGTCGGCGTGACATGCACCTGTCACCGCGTGCCCAGAGAGTGGTGCTCGCCGCCGTCGCCGCCGTCGCTCTGGTCGCGCTGCCCTTCCAGCCGCTGGCTCGGCTCGCCGACGCCGACGGGTGGCGCGTCGACCCGCAGGTGACCACCGCGAGAGCCGTGTCGGCATCCATACCGCCAGGGGACCGCGTGTCGGCCTCCAACAACCTGGTCCCGCAGTTCGTGTCCGACCACCCCGTCTCGGTGTTCCCGCAGCGGGAGACCGATTCCACGACACCGGACTGGATCGTCGTGAACATCGGCCGGCCCGCCGGGTGGCCCAAGGACGAGTCGGGCGACAACACGGCGATCAGTGCAGCTCTCGCGGACGGTTACTCGGTCGTCTCCGACGTGAACGGCATTCTCGTACTTCGTCGGTGACGGGTCAGCGTCCGGGAACGGGATTCGTCCAGCCCGGGTCGGGTGCCGCGTGCCGACCTTCTCCGGACGGCTGCACCGACTGCGGCGCGGTGTCGCTCGCCGACGGCGGAGCCGGGTTGCTCACCGACGGCGGAGCCGGGTTGCTCATCGTCGCAGCTCTCGGCGACGGCTGACGGGGCTCGTCGTCGTCACCGGGAGGCGGCGACGGAGGATCGATCGGGTCGCGATCCGGATCGGGGCCGGTGTGCGGCCCATGACCACCGGACTGCACCTGGGGAGTGGCGGGGAGCGGCGCGGGGCCGGGACCCGGTGTCGGGTCGGGGCGCGACGGTGCGGGGTCCGGCTCGGGAACCGGTGCCGGCGCGGCAGGTGCCGTGACGGCCGGCGTCGGCGCGGGAGCCTCCTCGACCTCGACGACGTCGGCGACGTCGTCCACCACCGGAGCCGGGGCCGTCCCGGGGGGCGGCGGTGCCGTGTCGACCGGCGGCGCGACCGGCTCGGGTGCCGTGACCGCCGGGGCGGGCGGCGTGACGCCGGGGATCTCGAACGGAAGCGGCGGAAGCTGGAAGACGAACGGCGCCGGCGCCGGCGCGGTGCCGTTCTGCACGGCTGCGGCCTGGTCCTCTCGCCGCTCCCTCCGCTCGTCGGCTTCCTGCGCCGCGAGGTCGTCGGCTGCCTGCTTCGCTTCCTTCTCCTGGCGTTCGCGTTCCGCGTCCTCTGCCGCACGCTCCTTCTGCGACAACTCGTCGCGACGCCTGCTCTCGGCGACCTTCTCCGCCGCCGTGTTCGGTTCGTCGTTCACCGATGTCGGGGCAGCGGACGCCGCGGGAGCGACGAGGACGGACGCGCAGGTCACCAGCCCCCAGGCACCCACGGCCATCGCACTCGCGGCGAGACCGGATCCCACTGTGCGTCGGCGGCGTACGGGCGCGCGGTGCGTCATCGTGTGTCTCTCTCGAGTCGTGGCGGGAGGAGGGCCGGAAGACGGATCACGGAGCGGGACAGACGCCGGTGCAGTCGATCTTGCGGACGATGGCGAAGCCGTCGTCGTCCTCCCGCACCGTGAACTGCTGGTCGTACCGGAACTCCCGGCCGTCCGGAACCGTGAGTGTCAGGACGGCGTCGAAGACGAGCGGGTCGGAGGTGGACGCCACGTCGATGCGGTGCCGTATCGCCGGGTCCACCGCGTCGATGGATCGCTGCAGATCGGCCACCGTGGCGTCCACACCGGCCGTGTCGGACAGATCCCAGAGCGCTGCGGCCGCTGCGGCGTCGCGATCTCGGTAGTACAGATCGTCGTAGCGCACGATCACTGCGGGACCACTCGCGCGGGCCGCATCGATCGGCGGCGCCGCCGACGCGGTCTGATCGGCCGCGTCCGCACCGACACCCGCGGTGGCGACCGGCACCGGTGCGGAATCCGCGGGGGCGCGCTGCATCATGACGGCGGTGCCGAGTCCTCCCGCGACGAGAAGGGCACCGAGGGCGGCGAGGGCGGGAAGTCGCCCGCTGCGACGACTCGGCCGGGTGTCGGCAGAGCGCGCGCGCAGTGTCGCCGTCGTGCTGTCGAAGGAGGGTGTGTGGTCGTCGGCGTGCAGACCCGGGTGCGCGTCGGGAACGATCGGGCGTACCGGCCCGCGCGTCCGCATCACGACGGCGGCGACGTGCGACCAGGCGCGGCGAACGTCCGCATCGGAGTCCGACGTGGACGGCACGTCCAGCACGGTGCGGACGCCCGCATCCCCGAGCACGCGTCGCAGATCCGTGGAGCCGGACCGCGAACCGGCATGTACCGCATCGTGTTTGACGACGACGATGCGATCCGACCAGGAGTCGCGGCCGCTGCCGCGGAGCGAGTCCATCAGTGCCACGACGCTCAGTGCGGCGGCCTCGGAATGGGGAATCGGGACGACGATCGAGTCCGCGTCGTCGATCATCGCGACGAAGTACGGCTCGTCGCTGCGGGCGTGCACGACGACGGTCTGCCGGTGGTGCGTCAGGACGGTCAGAACGGCCTCGATGGCGTGCGGGTCCTGCAGCGACGCATCCGCTCCGAGAGCATCGTGCCCTTCGGGCCGGGTGTCGACGTAGTGGGACAGTGCTCGCGGATCGCACTCGGGTGCCACCAGGGCCTCGACGTCCTCGGCGATCTGCGCGGCGGCACCGTGCCCGGTGGCCTCACCGGCCAGATCCCAGGCGATCACGCCCCCCGGCCGACGCTCGCCGACCGCTGCGGACATCCCGGCCAACGCATCGGTGCCGAGATCCTCGCCGAGACCGATGTCGGCGATCACGATGCGGTGTCGGACGGGGAGAGCGCCGGACAGGACCCGCCGATCCTCGCTCTCGGTGGTCCCGGGGTGCGAGCCGAACAACCCGCGGCGGTGCGGTCGCGGTTCGTGTTCGACGCCCGGGGTGAGGAATGTGGACACTAGGCGAGCTCGTCGCGGCTCGGTGCCGAGGTGGACCGGACGACGGGCAGGTGGTGACGACTCCTCATACCCTGTCCCCCGTCCTGTTTTCACCGCCTGTAACGGTCCCCCCGACCGCAGTCGAGGAGAATATAGCGCACACGCACGACGTGCGGGCAGTGCTCGGACAACCGACTGCCACGAGACGCCGCGCGCGCGGTGGATCAGGAGTGACCGAAGGGCACCGGCGAGTCGCGACGTAGTCCGCTGGCCCGCAGCACCCGGCGACGGACACCGGCGCGCACCGACTCCTCGCTGCCGATGATGCGCACGGTGCGGCGGGCGCGCGTGATGGCCGTGTACAGCAGTTCCCTCGTCAACAGCGACGACGTCTCGTCCGGGATGACCACCGAGACGGTGTCGTACTGACTTCCCTGACTGCGGTGAATCGTCATGGCGTACACCGTCTGCACGGCCGACAGCCTGCTGGGATGAACGAGGAACGGAGTCGACCCGCGCGCGAACGCGGCGACCACGCCGCCGTGTCCGTCGTCGACGACCACGCCGGTGTCGCCGTTGTAGATACGGTTGTCGTGGTCGTTCGTCGTCACCAGGAGCGGTTGCCCGAGATACCACTGTGCGGAGTCGAGGAAGGTCGAGGTGTCGGCGCCCACGCGGTCCATCGCCCACCGTGCCCAGTGATCCACGCCGGAGGGGCCCTCACGGTGCGCGCACAACAGGCGGTGCCGCTCGAGAGCGGCGAGGGCCGCGGCCGCATCACCGGACGCGGCGGCCGCGGTCACGGCCCGGGCAGTGGAGACCACATCGCGTTCGAGCGACGACACGTCGGACCGCGCACCGAACTCGAGGGCGGGATCGCCCGAGTTCAGCAGGCGCACCACCTCGTCCTCGTCGCCGTCACGCACAGCGACGGCGAGATCGGCGATGACACCGCCGAACCGACGCCCGCGGCTCAGTCGCACGGTTCCCGCGGCGAGTCGGCGCACCTCGCCCGTCGAGAGACTCTTCTCCGACGAGTCCCCCGCCGCCGGGACGGACCCGAGGTCGGCGCCCACCAGGGCGGTGACCACCTCCGGCAACGCCGCCGTCACCGGCCGCGCGACCAGATCGGCCAACACCGCGCCCGCGTCCACCGAGGTCAGCTGGTCGGGATCGCCGACCAGTACGAGCCTGGTGTCGGCGCGGACCGCCTCCATGAGTCGGCTCATCAGCGTGGACGACACCATGGACGTCTCGTCGACGACGACCACGTCGTATGGGAGCCTGTTGTGTGCGTCGTGGCGGAACCGACTGCGGCTGCCGGGCTGCCAGCCCAGCAGCCGATGCACCGTCATCGCCGGGATGTCGTCTCGCAGTCCGAGTTCCGGTGCCTGCTCGGCCACCGACTCCTGCAGTCGCGCAGCCGCTTTCCCGGTCGGCGCGGCGAGCCCGATCCGTAGACCGGGGCCGTGCACGGCGGTGAGCAGAGCGAGAATGCGCGCGACCGTGTGCGTCTTGCCCGTTCCGGGGCCGCCCGCGATGACGGTGGTCCACCCGGTCACCGCGAGTGCCGCCGCGATGCGCTGCCTGTCGGGCACCTCGGTGCTCGGGAAGTAGGTGGCCAGTCCCTGCCGCACCGCCTCCACGTCGACGGCCGGCGCGTCGAGTGCGCGCGCCGCCAGCACGTCCCGGATCACTTTCTCCTGCAGGTAGTACCGCTGCAGGTAGAGCAACGGGCCGTCCGCGGTGTCCACCACGAGCACCGGTCGCAGCGGACCGCTCTCCCCGCCCAGGACGAGTGGGCTCGCCCGGAGGGCGGCCACGACCGCCGCGTCGTCCGGCCACGGCAGAGCGTCCGTGTCGACCCCGTCGTCGGCCGTGACGTCGCGCAGGCGGGTCAGGTCCAGGCACACCGAGCCGACGCGCACCGCGCGCACGGCGAGTGCCACGGCGAACAGCGCCAGTTCGTCCCGTTCCCCGCCGAGCGCGCCGAGTCGGAGGGCGACGTGCACGTCGGCCGCGGTGAGGACGCCGACGTCGTTGAACGCGCGCAGCACTCCCTTGCCGCGCTGCGCGACAGCGCCCGGGTACACCGCGGTCACGACCGGACTCCTGCGAGCAGATCGGACAGCGCCGTCACGAGATCGGGGGACGGCGCCCAGGAGAAGACCCCGCGCCCGGGCGGAGTGTCCGGGCCGATCATGCCTCGGACGAAGTGGTACTGCACTCCTCCGAGGTGTACCCGGGGGTCGTATCCCGGTCGACGCCACCGCAGATAGCGATGCAGCGCAACGGAATAGAGCAGTGCCTGCAGCGGATAGTGCGACTCCATCATCTCGCCGGCCATGTCCTCGACCGTGAAGTCGTCGACGGTGAGGTCGCCACTTCTGATGCGATTGGTCTTGTAGTCCACCACCACGTAGCGGGAATCGTCGGACGACCCGACACGCAGGACCGTGTCGACACTGCCGGTGAGGTAGCCCCGGAGCGTCCGGTCGTCGAGTCGGCGCATCCGCTGCGGATAGGCCGCGAGCACGTCGTCCGAAGCGAGGTGGTGCGCCACGAGATCGGCGACGGCGTGCACGGTCACGTGCGCCGTCGCGGCGTGGTCACCGCCCGACAACGGGATCTCGAAGTCCATCTCGGCGAGCCTGTTCGACGGGTGGACCTCGGCGAGCGTGCCGGTGCCCGCCGCGCCGAAGTCCAGGGGCGTGCGCAGGACGGCCGTCAGCGCCCGAGAGAGATGATCCGCGTCGATGTCGGCACCGTGTGCCGAGACGGCCTCGACACACCGGCGCTGCACCTCTGCAGGCAGATCGTCGACGGAGGTGTCGACGTACTCGAGAATCTCGTGCACCAGGGTGCCGAACGCGGCTCCCGCGGGCAGACCGTTCATGAGCGAGGGGGCCCCCGCGCCCACACCTGCCGCGAACGGGTCCTCCACCGGTTCGTCGCCGAGTATCGGGTCCTCGGATTCGACGACCTCGACCGGCTGATCGTGCGCGCCCGCGGTCAGCGCGGAGTAGGACGTTCGCCGCCACGCGGTGTCCAGCCTCCGGTCGAAGTGCGCGACGGCCAGTGCGCCACCGCTTCTCTCGGACGTCCGCGCGGGCCGGGCCACCACCGTCACGTCCTGCACCGCCTCGACGCCGATCGCGCTGCCGCAGCGCGACTGCAGGGTCGTCGCCGCGGAGGCATCGTCCTGCAGGCGCACCGTCGACTCCGGTTCCGCGATGCCGGGCACTCTGCCGAAGAGCAGTCGATGCAACGGGGACGCCGCCGTGATCGCCGTCGGTGCCCACCACAGCACCAGACGGCACTGCGCGCGGGTCAGAGCGACGTAGAGGAGGCGCATCTCCTCGCCCGCCGCCTCCTCGTCGTGGCGCTGCTTGCGTTCGCGGTACCCCGGAGTGGAGGACCCACCGACGTCGCGCACACGCGCACCCTCGTCGTCGTGGAAGAGCAGGGTGTCCGGATCGAACGATCCGGCGGCACCCCACGCGAACGGGACGTACACGATCGGGAACTCCAACCCCTTCATCGCGTGCACCGTGGCCACCTGCACGGCCTCGGCATCGCTGTCGAGCCGTCGGCTGCGGTCGGCCACAGCGCCGCTCGTGGGGTCCTGGATCCGGTCGGCCAGCCAGCGGGTCAACGAGGTCACCCCGTGTCCGCCCTCGAGCGACTCGCGCTGGACGAGTTGCGCGACGTGCCGCAGGTCCGTCAGATCGCGTTCACCGGATTCGGTTGCCAGCAGACGTTTCTGGAGCTCGGTGGATCCGGTGAGATTCTCGACCATTGCCGCGAAGCCCACCCCCGTGACGAGCGCGGACCACTCGCGGCAGCGCGCACTCAGTGCGGAGGTCGCGGCGTCGCCACCCTCGTCGAGGCTGCGAGCAGACCATCCGAGCAACGGTGTGAGCGCGGCGCGCCGCACGACGTCGGCACGGTGCGGTTGCTCCAGTGCCTGCAGGAGCAGCAGCCAGTGCACCGCGGACTCGGTGGCGAACACCGACGAGCCGCCGTACAGCACGGACGGCACGCCGGCGCGCTCGAGAGCGGACCGCACCTGCTCGGCCTGTCTGCCCGACCGGACGAGCACGGCGATGTCTCCGGGAGCGACAGGCCTCGGCGACGCGCCGTCGACCGTCAGCGTCGCGTCGCCGTCGAGAAGCGCGACGATGTCCTGCGCGACGTCGTCGGCGATACGCAGTCGAACCTTCTCGGTGGCCGGGAGGCCCTTGTTGTTCAGCGGACCGGAGCCCGTTCGACCGAACACGCGCAGGCGCACTGGAAGCAGCGGGTCCCGCGTCGTGGCGGCCAGCAGACGAGGTTCCCGGTGCGATGCCGTCACCGGAGTGACGACGATGTCGGGATGTCCCAGTGCGGCACCCTCGTACAGGTGCGCGAGCGAGCCGATCACGGCCGCGTCGCTCCGCCAGTTGGTGGTGAGTGCCAGATGCCGGTCCGCCACCGCGACCGCGTCGAGGTAGCTGAGCACCTCGGCGCCGCGGAACGCATAGATGGCCTGCTTGGGATCACCGACGAGAACCAGGGTGCAGTGCCCGTGGAACGCCCTCCGCAGGATGGACCACTGCAGCGGGTCGGTGTCCTGGAACTCGTCGACGAGCACCACCGTGAACTTCTCGCGGACACGCGCGCACGCGGCCGGGCCGTGCGTCTCGTCCGACAGCACGCCGTGCAGGAGTTCGAGGAGGTCGTCGAAGTCACGGACCCCGAGCCGCCGCTTCCGGCGCTCGGTCTCCTCCCGCGCCTCGCGGGCCACCGCGACCCGCTGACCGGCCGCCGTGTCGCCGGGAGCGTCGGGACTGAGCACGGCCCGCCGGTCCGAGACCGCGGCCCGGGCCACCGTGCGCGCCTGCGCGACGGTCAGTGGCGGCGAACCGACCTCTGCGCTGTACCGACGCAGATACAGGTCGTCGACCACGTCGTCGACGAGATCGTCCACGGACTCGACGAAGGTCGCGTCCGGTTCCCGCTCACCCGCGATCCCGAGTCCGTCGAGCATGCGTTGGCAGAAGCTGTGCGTCGTGGCGATCGTCCCGGCGTCGAACTCCGACAGCGCCGTCAGCAGCCGAGTGCGCCGCAGCGCCACCTCGTCGTCGCCGACGTCGGCGAGCAGTGCGATCAGCTCGTCACCGCCCGTACGGGCCGCCGACGGATCCGCCAGGGCGGCCGCGACCTCGGCGAAGCGTGCACGCGTGCGTTCGCGAAGCTCGCGCGTCGCGCCCTTGCTGAACGTCACCAGCAGTACGCCCGCGATGTCGGTGACGCCCTCGGCGACGTAGCGGGCGGCGAGGCCCACGATGGCGTAGGTCTTGCCCGTGCCGGCGCTCGCCTCGAGCACGGTGGTGCCCAGCGGGAGCGGCCCGGTCAGATCGAACGTGCTCATCGCTGCTCCATACCTTCGAGAGCGCTCATCGCTGCTCCATACCTTCGGGAGCGCTCATCGCTGCTCCACACCTTCGGGAGCGCTCATCGCTGCTCCATGCTCTCGTGGGTGAGCAACGGCTGCCACACTCGTCGCGCGAGCACACCGAAGCGCGTGCCGTCGGCCGACCACTTCGCCTCGTCGGCGGCCGGAGGAATCGCTGTCCACTGCCCGAAGTCGACTCCGCTTCCGTGCACCAGAAGTACCGCCGGCTCCGTGACGTCGCCGAACCGATCCGAGAACTGCTGAGCTGCCGCCGCGAGGGCCATCTCCTCGCTGCTTCCCCGAACGACTCTGGCGGCGTACGCCTCCCCGGACTTCAGCGCCAGGGGCAGTGGCTCGCGCAGACCGCGGTCGCGCAGGTCCGCCAGCTCTGCCAGAACCGCGCGGGCGTCCTCGGGTGTCGTGAGGGTCGACCGCGACACGGGCCGTGAGGACCGACCCCGCGCGGTGGTGACCGCCGTCCACCCGTCCGAGCCGCTCTGCGCCGCGACCGCCAGCAGGTGGATCCAGGCCTCCAGTCGCCGCTTCGGGGCCATCCTCGAATAGGACGTACGCGCCACGGTGGTGCCGTGCACCCCGGGAACGGTGCCCGTGAGCCGCCGCCCCCCGTCCAGATCCACGACGACGTCCACACTCTCCGGAGGCCCGACGTGAATCTCGGCCGCCGCGTCGGCGATGGGCACCACGTCGTTCTCGATCTGCTCGAGCAGGCGCGCACCCTGCGCGAAGGGCGGCAGCGTTCCGCGGCGCCACTCCGCGGCCCGGAAGTCGGCCAGTTCCACACCGGTCAGGAGCGCCGACAGCATGCGCTCTCCGATGTCCCAGGCCGACAGCGCGTCCAGCTCCACGGCGAGGGCGTCGACGACGTCGTCGTCCCGCCCCGACAGACCCACCTTCAGTCGCTGCCGCACGAACGCGGTGACGGGGCTCTGCACGAACGCCACCAGCTCCGCCAACGCCACGTCCGCGGAGTCTCGCGCTGGAAGCGGACCATCGAGGAACGGCTGCCGCGGAACGAAGGGAGCGCTCGCCGCCACCGCGCCCGCGAGCGCGGCACTGTCGAACCCGGCGGGAGCGCTGCCGTCGAAGATCGACGGATCGAACGGCTGCAGCGGGTGCCGCGTGACCGCGCGGTTGTTCTCGACCCCCGCCGTGGCCGCCACGACCTCGATGACCTCGGACAACGGGATGGCGGGAGGTTCGTGGGCACCCGACACCGGATTCGCCCCGGTGTGGAAGAGAACCAATTTCTCGCCGGCCGACATGAGGGCGTCGAGCAGCAGCTGACGGTCCTCGCTGCGGATGTCACGCTCGCCGATCAGCGCACCGCGTGCGAGGACGTCGTCGCCGTCGAGGTGGCCGGCGCGTGGGAAGACGTCGTCGTCGAGCCCGAGCAACACCACCACCCTGTGCGGCACCGACCGCATCGGGACCATGGTGCACACCGTCAGTTCTCCGGTGCGGAAGTTCGATCGCGTCGGGCGCCCGGCCAGGCGATCGCGCAACATCGACCGGATGTCGGCGAGCTGCAGGGAGATGTCGTCACCGTGTTCCAGCGCGGCGGACAGTTCCCGCAGCGCGTCGACCCGATGTCGGACGTCGGCCGGCCCGACCTCGGTGAGCAGGTCGATCGCTCGGATCAGGCTCGCGCGCCACGTCCGGACCGGATGCTCGCCCCGCATACCGCGCAACACGACAGAGACCCGGTCGACCAGTTCTGCGTACCGACCGGCGAGATCGATGTCGTTCCCGTCGACGTCGTCCACGGGAAGGGCCAGGCCCAGCCAGTCCCCCGTGGTCTCGTCGGCAGCGGCGCCCAGCAGCAGTCGGTCCATGGCCGCGGTGAATGTGTTCTGACGAAAGTCGCCCAGACCGAACAACTCTCGCTGCACAGAGTCGATGCCCCATCGCGCACCGGACACCCGTGTCCACTCGGCGAGCCGTTCGAGATCGTCGTCGGAGAAGCGGAACCGGGTCCGCACAGCCTCGGACGCAGCGAGATCGAGCATCTGCGACGCGGTGACGCGGTCCCCTGCCATCTCGATCATCGCCGCGATCACGTCGAGCACGGGATTGGTGCGCCGGAGCCCCCGATCCGCCAGCCGCACGCGGAGTCCGTGCGCCGGGTGCGCCGAGGGATCGCCCACCGCGCCCTCGTTCCCGAAGGCCGCTCGCACGAGCGGAGCGAAGGTGTCCACGTCCGGGCACATGATCAGGACGTCGCGCGGTTCGAGCGTCGGATCGTCCTGGAAGAGATGCAGCAAGGTGTCGCGCAGCACGTCGACCTGCCGGGCGGGGCCGTGGCAGGCGTGGATCTGCACGCTGTCGTCCATCCCCGGGACGTCGGGCGCGGCCGGGGCGCGGTCGACCACGATGTCGTTCTGCATCCGCCTCAGGACCGTCGTCGACGCCTCGACACGCCGCGCGTCGGACCGCTCCGGATCGGGGAGATGGCGGTCCGCATCGGCCGTCGGTTCGAGAAGCGGTTGCAACTCGCGCACGTCGCGGCCGAGGCTCACCAGCAGGGGATGACCCGCCGTCGACACCGGCGGCGCGTCGACACGCCGCACCGACCCGGCGCCCGCACGCCGGGACGTCGCAGCCCACGAGACCGGGCTGGGGTGTGGCAGCCACAGATGGACGTCGCGGTGATCGGCCACCGCCCGCAGCACGCGTCGCTGCAGGGTGGTGAGACGGGTCGCCCCGAACAGGGACAGGCGCGACGGAAGATCGAGCATCGACCCGTCCTCGGCGAGGGCGTCGCAGACCGGGTCCAGTCTCTCCGCGGGGCCGGGCACCCCGATGCGCTCCCGCACCCGGCGCCACAGCTCCGCCTGCCACAGGAGATCCGGCGCGAGCGGGGCACCGGCGCCGTCCGTTTCGGCACCGGCCGCCCAGTCGACGATCATCGAGGGCCGTTGTGCGGCATACGAACGGAAGAGCCCGGACACGTGGGACGCGGTGGACCAGCGTCGACCACGGCGGTGATCGTCGGGCGCCGCCGCCGCACCGCCGATGCTCCGGGAGAGAACTGAGCACCAGGGTTCGGTCGAACACTCGTCGATCACGCGTAGGACAGTCCACAGCAACGGGCCCGCGGCCCACGGATCCGAGTCGGCGTCCACGCCCGTCACCACGGCCAGGACGTCGTCGACCAGGCGGCCGGGCGACGGGAAGTCGATGTTCGCCGCGATGCCGTCCGACACTCCTGCCGCCCCCAACGAGAGGGAGAGCCGTTGTCGGAGCCACCGCTCCACGCCCTTCGCCGGGACCGCGACGACGTCTGCGGCGAAGGCGTCCGCGAGGGGCTCGGCGAGCAGCGTCGCGAGACCGGTGGCCAACGTGCTCGCGCGTTCGGCGCGGTGGAGCTCGAGCACGTGGCCCTCCTGGAACGTCGTGGTGTCCCACCGACCGTGAGGTCCGGTGTCGACCCGACCGTAGCGCCCGGCTCCGACAGATCACCGTTGACATCCACTGTGCCGTGGTTCACACTCAACCTGTCAGACAGCCTGACAGCAAGCGAAGGAGAACGCCGTGGCCGCCACCCGTACCGAGCACGACCTGCTGGGAGAGCGCGAGGTGCCCGCCGACGTGCTGTGGGGCATCCACACTCTGCGCGCCACCGAGAACTTCCCCATCACCGGACGACCGATCTCGTCGAACACCAAGCTGATCCGCGCGCTCGCCGCCGTGAAGTACGCGGCCGCGGCGGCCAACATCGAACTGGGTCTTCTCGACGAGGTGCGCGGCGACGCGATCCTGCAGGCCGCCCGCGAGATCCTGGACGGCCGGTGGCACGACCAGTTCGTCGTCGACGTGATCCAGGGCGGCGCCGGCACGTCGACCAACATGAACGCCAACGAGGTCATCGCCAACCGCGCGCTGGTGCTGCTCGGCCACCGTCCCGGCGAGTACGCGCACCTGCACCCCAACGAGCACGTCAACCTCGGCCAGTCGACCAACGACGTCTACCCCACCGCCTGCAACATCGCGACGATCCTCGCGGTGGCCGACCTGTCCGAGTCGATGCGCATCCTGCAGGACGCCTTCCGCGCGAAGGCAGAGGAGTTCCGCGCCATCGTCAAGATGGGCAGGACCCAGTTGCAGGACGCCGTGCCGATGACACTGGGCCAGGAGTTCGGCACGTTCGCCGTCATGATCGACGAGGACCGCGCCCGCCTCGAGGAGGCGTCACTGTTGGTGCACGAGATCAACATCGGCGCCACCGCGATCGGTACCGGACTCAACGCCGCCCCCGGCTACCGCGAGGCAGCGGTCCGGCACCTCCGCGAGATCACCGCACTCCCCCTCGTCAGCGCGACGGATCTCGTCGAGGCCACGCAGGACGTCGGTCAGTTCGTGCATCTCTCGGGAGTACTCAAGCGGTGCGCCGTGAAGCTGTCGAAGGTGTGCAACGACCTCCGCCTCCTCTCCTCGGGACCGCGTGCAGGGTTCGGCGAGATCGACCTGCCCGCAGTACAGGCGGGCTCGTCGATCATGCCCGGCAAGGTCAACCCCGTCATCCCCGAGGTGCTCAACCAGGTGGCCTTCCAGGTCATCGGCCAGGACGTCACCATCACGATGGCGGCCGAGGCAGGTCAGCTGCAGCTCAACGCCTTCGAGCCCATCATCATGGAGTCGCTCACCTCCGGCATGACGCACCTGGGTGCGGCCTGCCGGACGCTCGCGGACAAGTGCGTCGTGGGGATCACCGCGCACGAGGCCCACCTGCGAGACAGCGTCGAACACTCCATCGGACTGGTCACGGCACTCAACCCGCACATCGGATACCAGGCCGCCACCGAGATCGCCAAGGAGGCACTCGAGAGCGGACGAGGAGTCGCGGAGCTGGTGCTCGAACGCGGCCTCCTGACAGCGACACGTCTCGAAGAACTGCTCCGCCCCGAACATCTCGCGAACCTCCAGAACTGAGGACCCGATGACCACGACCACCGATCAGCACGGCGCCGACGACGCCCTCCACGCCGCCGAGAACGACGGCTATCACAAAGGCCTGAAAACGCGGCAGGTCCAGATGATCGCCATCGGCGGCGCCATCGGAACCGGCCTCTTCATGGGTGCAGGCGGACGTCTGGCGCAGGCCGGCCCGGCACTCGTCATCGCGTACGCGGTATGCGGGTTCTTCGCTTTCCTCATCCTTCGGGCGCTCGGCGAACTGGTGCTGCACCGGCCCACGTCCGGGTCCTTCGTGTCCTACGCTCGCGAGTTCTTCGGGGAGAAGGCCGCCTTCGTCTCCGGGTGGCTGTACTGGCTCAACTGGTCGATGACCGCCGTCGTCGACGTGACCGCCGTGGCGCTCTACATGAACTTCTTCGGCCGCTACTGGGACCCGATCGCGTCGGTACCGCAGTGGGTCTTCGCCCTCGCCGCACTGCTGCTGGTTCTGTCGCTGAACCTGGTGTCGGTCAAGGTCTTCGGCGAGCTGGAGTTCTGGTTCGCCCTGATCAAGGTGCTCGCCCTGGTGGCGTTCCTGTGCATCGGCCTCTACCTCCTCGTCAGGGGGACACCGAACCAGGAGCAGGGCCTGTCGATGATCGCCGACAACGGCGGGCTGATCCCCAACGGTCTGCTGCCCGCCGTCGTCATCATCCAGGGCGTCGTGTTCGCCTACGCCTCCATCGAGCTGGTCGGTACCGCCGCGGGCGAGACGCCGAACCCCGAGAAGGTCATCCCGAAGGCGATCAACACCGTCATCATCCGCATCGCGGTCTTCTACGTCGGGTCCGTGCTGCTGCTGTCGCTCCTGCTGCCCTACTCCGCCTACCGCGCGGGTGAGAGCCCGTTCGTCACGTTCTTCGGCTCGATCGGAGTCGAGGGCGCGGACACCGCCATGAACCTCATCGTCCTGACGGCGGCGCTGTCCTCGCTCAATGCCGGGCTCTACTCGACCGGTCGCATCCTCCGATCGATGGCCGCGGCGGGCAGCGCGCCGCGCTTCGCGATGAAGATGAGCAAGGCCGGCGTGCCCTACGGCGGGATCCTGCTCACGGCAGCGGTTACCCTGCTCGGAGTGGTGCTGAACGCGGTGGTGCCCGAGCAGGCGTTCGAGATCGTGCTCAATCTCGCCGCGCTCGGCATCGTCAGCGCCTGGGCCATGATCGTGTTGTGCCAGCTCAAGCTCTGGCACCTGTCGAAGGAGGGCGTGGTGACGCGGCCGTCCTTCCGGTTGTTCGGCGCCCCGTACACCGGCATCGCCACCCTCGTCTTCCTGGTGGTCGTCCTGGTCCTGATGGGCTTCGACTACCCGATCGGCACCTGGACGCTCGCCTCCCTCCTGGTCATCGTTCCCGCGCTGGTCATCGGCTGGCGCGCAGCGCGCCCGGGCATCGAGCGGCTCGCCCGCGAGCGCGCCCGTGCGGGAGGGGGAACGGTCGCCCGATGAGTTCACCCGCACTGCCGACGGTCGTCGTCCTGACCACCGGCGGAACCATCGCCAGCCGCGTCGGCCCCGACGGTGTCAGCACCACGGGCCGTCACGCCCACGACGTCCTGGTGGATGCCGGACTCCGCGTGGGAGTCCGGGTCCGAGTCACCGACGTCCTGTGCGTCGACAGTGCCGCGATGTCGCTCCTCGACATGGACACCGTCCGCGGCGCCGTCACCGCGGCGCTGCGTGACGACGCGGTGAGCGGTGTCGTCGTCCTGCACGGCACCGACTCCCTCGAGGAGACGGCGATGCTGATCGATCTCTCCCACACCGACGTTCGCCCCGTCGTGATCACCGGCGCCCAACGCACCGCGGACCACGTCGAGAGCGACGGCCCGCACAACGTCGAGTCGGCGCTCCGCGTGGCCGCCGATCCCGAGCGACGGGGCCACGGTGTACTCGTCGCCTTCGGCCCGCGAATTCTCCGGGCCCGCGGGGTACGGAAATCGCACACGACCGCGCTCGATGCCTACTCCGGAACGCCGGCGGTGGACCCGGTTCCGCGGGAGACGCTGCCGGACAGTTCGATCGACGGGATCCGGGTCGACGTGGTCGCGCTCTACCCGGGTGTCGACGGACTCGTCATCGACGCCCTGCGGTCCGCCCGCACCGACGGGATCGTGCTGCAGGCGATGGGCGCGGGCAATGCGAACGCCGCCGTCGTCGACGCTGTGCACCGGTGTACCGATGCCGGTGTCCCGGTGATGTTGTCGACGCGGGTGCCGTCCGGCGGTGTCGTCACCACCTACGGCGGCGGCGGAGGGGGCGCCGACCTGGTACGTGCCGGCGCGGTGTCCGCGGGCGACCTCAGTCCCGCCCAGGCGCGAATCCTGCTGTGCGCGTTGCTGAGCAACCGCCTGCCGGTCACAGCGGATCTGGCCTCGATCAGTACTGCTCGGTGACCATCACCGCAGTCGTCCCGTTCTCGAGTGCCTCGAACACGTGGGGCACGTCGCCGGGGTACGACAGGTAGTCCCCCGGCCCCAGCTCCTCGGTCGCGTCCACCGGCCCGCACACCGCCCGGCCGGACGACACCACCACGTGTTCGATCACCCCGTGCATGTGCGGATCGGACAGCCGGGGCGTCCCCACCTCGGCGGCGAGCAGGTACAGGTCGCGGCGGGCGGTCGGTGGGCAGGACGACAGCAGTGTCGCGGTGTAGTCCGACGACTCCGCGGCGATCGACGGACCCTCACCGCGTCGTACCAGGCGGACCTCCTGCCGCGGCGGTTCCACCAGGCGCGCGAAGGGCACGTTCAGCGTCACGCTCAGAGCCCACAGCGTCTCGACGCTGGGATTGCCCGTTCCCGACTCGAGCTGGGAGAGGGTCGACTTCGCGATACCCGCGCGCCGGGCCACCTCGGCGAGAGACAGGCCCGTACGTCGACGCTCCCGGACGAGCGACGCGGCGATCGCGGCGATGGGTGCGCTGTCGGACATGACTGCATGATGCCACAGTGTTCTTCTCACACTCCCCTCGTTCGCCTTGACGAACGGCACCGCGACCGTTCACCATGAGCACCATGCGTTCGATATGGCGAACACCCCTGTGGCTCACGCTCCGGGACGACCCCGACGTGGCGGTGCGGGACATTGCCGTGGTGTGCCTGGCCGACACCCTGGTCGGTGCCTCGCTCGGTGCGATCGCCGTCGCCTCCGATCTGCCGTGGTGGCTCCCCTGCCTCCTGTCGATCGCGGTCTTCGCGGGCGCCTCGCAGTTCGTCTTCGTCGGAGTACTCACCGGCGGCGGCAGCGTTGTGGCCGCGGTGTCCAGCGCGCTCCTCATCAACGGCAGACTGCTTCCGCTCAGCTTCTCGGTGGCACCGCTGCTCGGTGACCGACTTGCCGCACGACTGCTCGGGGCCCATCTGGTCACCGACGAGTCGGTCGCCTTCTCGATGGCCTCGACCACCAGGCGGGGCAGGACCCTCTCGTTCTGGTTCTGCGGCGCG
Organism: Rhodococcus sp. MEB041; assembly: GCF_030208955.1. Classification (NCBI taxonomy): domain Bacteria; kingdom Bacillati; phylum Actinomycetota; class Actinomycetes; order Mycobacteriales; family Nocardiaceae; genus Rhodococcus; species Rhodococcus sp. MEB041. The sequence continues at coordinate 744,882 of NZ_JARVSZ010000001.1, read as the reverse complement.
TTCCTCTTCCTCGCGTGGAATCTGGGCGTGCTGGCCGGTGTGGGCCTCGGCGCCGGCGTGGAGAGCGCGGAGTCGCTCGGACTCGACGCCGCCTTTCCTGCCGTCCTGCTCGCACTCGTGATGCCCTCCCTGCGCGATCGCGTGACACGCATCGCCGCGGGTGTCGGCGCCGTGGTCGCCGTCGCCGCTGGGGTCGTGGTGCCCGCCGGCGTCTCCGTGGTGCTCGCCCTGATCGCCGTCATGCCGTTCGTGCTCCGACACGGGCGTAGGAACGACGCCTCGTGAGCACCGGGGCCATTCTCGCGGGTGTCGCCGCACTCGCCGTCGGCACGTTCGCGTTCCGCCTGATCGGGATCACGCTGCGCGGGCGCCGGGAACTGTCCGCGCCGGCCGAGAAGTCGATGACCACGGCGGTCGCCGTCGTGTTCGTCGCCCTCGTCGCGACCTCGACGTTTCCCCGTGACGCGGGCCTCGCACTCCCCGCCGGGGTCCTCGTCGCCGCTGTTCTCGCCTGGCGCAGAGCGCCTTTCGTGCTCGTGGTCGTCGCCGCAGCGGCAGTCACCGCGGGCCTGCGCTGGCTCGGCGTCAGCTGACCCGGGCACGGGCGTAGCATCGTCCGAGTGCCCTTGCTCCTGACCTCGCGTCGCTACGTCGACCTTCGCCTGCAGGCCAGCGCCATCTGTCGATAGACCGTGTTCCTCCCCGGTCCACTCGTCCACCGCGCACCCTTTTTCTCGGCCGTTGTTCTCGGCCGCCCCAGCATTCTCGGAAGGCACCACCATGTCCGCGCCCAGCGCTGCCCCCACCCGTCGACTGCCGCACTGGCTCACGTCGTTCGGGCCCCAGATCGTCGCCGGGTTGATCCTCGGCGTCATCGTCGGACTGATCGCCCGATCCATGCCCGACGCCGCCGACGGCAACCCCAACTGGCTCGTCGAGACGGTGTCGACCATCGGATCGAGCTACGTCAAACTGCTCACCGTCGCCGTGGTGCCCCTCGTGTTCACGGCCATCGTCAGCTCCATCGCCAACCTGCGCGCCGTCACCAACGCGGCACGCCTGGCGGGCCAGACCCTGCTCTGGTTCGCGATCACCGCGTTCATCGCCGTGATCGTCGGCATCATCATCGGGCTTGTCGCGCAACCGGGTTCGCGCACCGGCGTCTCGCCAGATCTCGGGAAGGAACCGTCGAGCACAGGGTCGTGGTGGTCGTTCCTCACCGGCCTCGTCCCCAACAACTTCCTGGCGCTCGGCGCCCGCACCAGCGAGACCGAGGGTGCGCTGAGCACCACACTGAACTTCAACATCCTGCAGCTGCTCGTCGTCGCCGCGGCGATCGGTATCGCCGCGCTGAAGGTGGGCAAGGCGGCCGAGCCGTTCCTGACGTTCAACGCCTCTCTGCTCGCGATCGTGCAGAAGGTGCTGTGGTGGATCATCCGGTTGGCCCCCATCGGTACGGCGGCGCTCATCGCCAACGCCGTCGCCACGTACGGCTGGGACGCGATCGGCTCACTGGGCGTCTTCACGGTCTCGGTGTACGTCGGACTCGCCATCGTGTTCTTCGTCGTCTACCCGATCATCGTTCGGGCGCACGGTCTCTCGATCCGCAACTTCTACTCGGGCGTGTGGCCCGCGACGCAGCTCGGCTTCGTCTCCCGCTCGTCCATCGGCACCCTGCCGCTGACCCAGCGCGTCACCGAGCGCAATCTCGGTGTGCCCCGCGAGTACGCGTCGTTCGCGGTTCCGCTCGGCGCCACCACCAAGATGGACGGTTGCGCGGCCATCTACCCGGCCATCGCCGCGATCTTCGTCGCCCAGTTCTACGGCGTCGACCTCACGATCACCGACTACCTGCTCATCGTGGTCGTCTCCGTGATCGGCTCCGCGGCGACGGCGGGCACCACCGGTGCCACGGTCATGCTGACCCTGACGCTGTCCACGCTCGGCCTGCCGCTCGCCGGTGTCGGCCTGCTGCTCGCCGTCGAGCCGATCGTCGACATGGGTCGCACCGCCGTCAACGTCACCGGCCAGGCGCTGATCCCGGCCATCGTCGCCAAGCGCGAAGGCATCCTGGACCAGGAGCGGTTCGACGCCCCGCGCAACGGCGACCCGTTCGTCGACGACGTGGAGCTCGCGCGCTAACTCACGAACAGCGGCCCGCGCACGAAACCCACGATCAACACCAGTAGTCCGCCGATCTCGGTGGCCGCGAGCGCATACATGAACGCATGCGTTCCCGGCACCGGGCGGACGAACTGGTTGTCGGTGTCGCGCAGGAATCCGTGCACCACGTAGCTGACGATCGCAGCGACGAAGAAGAAGACGACAGCCCCCGACGCGACCAGATTCACCCACGTCGGCCACGCGCCGAAGTGCACCAGCGGCACCAGGACCAGAGTCGCGAACGAGTACATCAGCGCCGCCCGGTGAGCGATGTCCACGTACGGATGCGCCTGCCCGTTCTCGGACGTCGCCATCTGGCGGAATTTCCAGACGCCGAGGATCAACGCGGCCAACAGGATCAGTGCGGACGCCAGGATCAGGAGCGTCGCGTCCCAGTCGACCACGCGTGCGGGAAGGCCGGAGGCCGGTCGGGTCGGGCCGCTACGGAGCGTCACGCGAGCATTGGACCATGGTGGGGCAGAATCTCCACCATGCGCCCCACGTCGTCCCCACCCTCACCGTCAGGGCTGCACAGCTCCGTCGAGGAGTACCGCGCGCGGTGGGATCACTTCGCCGCGGCCACGGCAGCGCTGTCGGCCGCCGTCGAGACGTTCGTCTCCGAGGCGGACATCGACATCGACGCCGTCGAGGCACGTACCAAGTCCGTGGAGTCCGCTGCCGGCAAGTTCGCCCGCCTCCGTGAGGACGGGTCGCTCGAGTTCACCGATCCGCTCGCCGAGGTCACCGATCTCGTCGGAATCCGCGTCATCACATATCTGACGTCGGACATCGACCGCGTCGCGGACGCCATCTCGAAGCACTTCGTGCTGCTCAAAACCATCGACAAGTCGTCCCTCGCCCAGGAGTCCGGCGTGTTCGGCTATGCCGGACGGCACCTCATCCTCAGTGCGGACGGCGACCGCGTCCCGGCGGGATGCGAGCAGTTCACCGGCCTCGGCTTCGAGGTGCAGATCCGTACCGTGCTGCAGCACGCCTGGGCGGAGATCGAACACGACATCCGGTTCAAGAACTCCCGCACGCAGGGTTCGCCCACCATCGACCGGGCGTTCACGCTCGCGGCGGGGCTGATCGAACTCGCGGACGCCCAGTTCGAACTCGCCGATCGGCACCACAAGGAGAAGATCACGGAACTGCGCGCGGCAGATGCCGCACGCGGGATGGATCTCCAGCTCACCGCCGATCAGCTGCGCACCATCGTCACCGACCTCCTTCCCGACTACACCCCCAGTCGGAGCGGTCACTACGAGTGGCTGCTGACTCTCGTCAACGCGAACGGGATCACGACGGGCGCGGAACTCGAGGAGGCCCTCGACCCCGCACGAGTCGAGTACGTGACGGCGGCCATGGACTACCAGTACCGCCCAGGTCAGGTGCGGATGGTGGACGACCTCCTGCTGGACCGCTTCGGCGAGGCCCACATCGCGCGCACCTCCTCGCTCACCACCGAGCGTGACCGTCCGGGCAAGTTGCGCTACCGACTGAGCAAGTTGCAGGGCCAGTCCGGCTGACGGGTGTCCGCTCGGTCTGGTATCCCTACGGCGTGACGACGCCACCGAACGACGCTCTGTCCACCATCACCGTGCGCGGCGCGCGGGAGAACAATCTGCGTGACATCGACATCGATCTCCCCAAACGGTCGCTGATCGTGTTCGCCGGGGTGTCGGGGTCCGGCAAGAGCTCGCTCGTGTTCGACACGATAGCCGCGGAGGCGCAGCGGCAGATCAACTCCACGTTCAGCGCATTCGCCCAGACCTTCCTGCCGTCCTACGGTCGGCCGGACGCCGATCTCATCGCCAACCTGTCGGCCGTCGTCATCGTCGACCAGAAGCGCCTCTTCGGCAGCCCTCGCTCCACCGTCGGCACCATCACCGACATCGGCGACTGGCTCCGCATGCTGTGGTCGCGCGGAGTCACCCCGTCCATCGGCTATGCCAACGCGTTCTCGTTCAACGATCCTGCCGGCATGTGTCCCGAGTGCGAGGGGTTGGGCGAGGCGAAGGTCATCGACATCGACGAGTTGGTGGATCAGTCGAAGTCGTTGCGTGAGGGCCCCGTGAAGCACCCGGACTTCCTGCCCGGCAAGTGGCCCTACCGGCTGTACGCGGACTCGGGACTGTTCGATCTCGACGTTCCCCTCGAGCAGTACTCCCCGCGCGAGCGGCACCTGTTCTTCGACGCGTCGCCCGGCGAGGTCGAGATGGTCAACCCGGACGCCGTGTTCAAGACGTACGAGGGGCTGCTCTCCCGGTTCCGTCGAAGCTATCTCTCCAAGGATGCCGACGCGTTGAAGGGCAAGTCGAAGGAGGCGTACGACCGTATCGTCACGCGGGGAGTGTGCCCGTCCTGCAGGGGAACTCGACTCAACGAGACGGTGCACGCCGCGACGCTCGAGGGACTCTCGATCCCCGACGCGTTCGCGATGCAGGTCTCCGACCTCGCCGACGTCATGGACACGTGGGCGCTCGGCGACCTGGACGGCCCACGCCGCGAGGTGGTGACACAGCTCCGTCGACTGGTCGATCTCGGACTCGGGTACCTGAGCCTCGATCGTGCGACGTCCTCGCTGTCGGGCGGCGAGTCCCAGCGCATCAAGATGGTGCGCCACCTCGGCGCCACCCTCAACGACATGCTGTACGTCTTCGACGAGCCCACCACCGGGCTGCACCCGCGCGACGTGCACCGGCTGAACGACATGCTGCTCGCGTTGCGCGACAAGGGGAACACCGTGCTCGTCGTCGAACACGACGCGGAGGTGATGGCCATCGCCGACCGCATCGTCGAGATCGGCCCAGGCGCCGGAAAGCACGGCGGCACGGTGGTCTTCGAGGGCACCTGGCCCGAACTGCGGCAGTCCGAGACGCGTACCGGGACGGCGCTGCGTCGAGACGGTCGATCGCGGCGCACCCCGCGCACTCCGAACGGGTGGATGCGCATAGAGAACGCCGACAGCCACAATCTGAAGAACGTGTCGGTGGACATCCCGCTCGGCGTTCTCGTGGCGGTCACCGGTGTCGCGGGCTCGGGCAAGTCGAGTCTGATCCACGGCCACCTCCGCGACGTCCGGCCCGACGCGGTGGTCAACGACCAGGCACCCATCCGCGGTTCGCGCCGCTCCTCCCCCGCCACCTACACCGGACTGCTCTATCCGATCCGTGCACACTTCGCCAAGCGAACGGGACAACCCGCAGCGCTGTTCTCGCCGAACTCGGACGGAGCCTGCCCCGACTGTCAGGGCACCGGCATGATCTTCACCGACCTCGGCTTCACCGACCCGGTGTCGAGTACGTGCGAGACCTGCCAGGGTCGACGCTTCCGCTCCGGCGCGATCAAGCACACCGTCGACGGCGTCTCGATCGCCGACGTCTTCGACATGTCCGTCGACGAGGCCCGCGAATTCTTCACCGTGAAGAAGGTGCGCGACGTACTCCGGCGGTGCAGTGATGTCGGTCTCGGTTATCTGTCCCTGGGCCAGAACCTGACGTCCCTGTCCGGCGGCGAGCGTCAGCGCCTCAAGCTCGCGACGGAACTCGTGGGCAACTCCCCGGTCCTGGTGCTCGACGAGCCCACCACCGGACTGCACTCGTCCGACGTGGACAACCTGGTCGGACTGCTGTCCGGCATGGTCGACGAGGGTCGATCGGTCATCGTGATCGAGCACAACATGGACGTCGTCGCGGCCGCCGACTGGGTCGTGGACCTCGGTCCCGACGGGGGTCACGACGGCGGCGAGGTGGTGTTCACGGGCACCGTCGACGAGCTCGTTCTGACCCGGACGCACACCGGCACCCACCTCGCGCGGGCTCTCGCGGAGTAAACCCCCGGTAAAGTGCGGGCATGAGCGACACCGTCACCGCTGCCGCCAGTACGGAACTGGGTGGAATCGCAGGCTGGGCCGTCAGCCTGATGGAGAGCATCGGCGGGCCGGGCGCCGGCATCGCCGTGGCCGCCGAGAACTTCTTCCCACCGCTGCCCAGCGAGATCATCCTCCCGCTGGCCGGGTTCACCGCGTCGCAGGGTGGCTTCTCCCTCGCGAGCGCACTGTTCTGGACCACGCTCGGATCGGTGCTCGGCGCTCTCGGCCTCTACTGGCTGGGCAAGAAGCTGGGCCGCGACCGGATGTACGCCGCCGTGGACAGGATGCCGTTCGTCAGCACGGACGATCTGACCAAGGCCGACGAATGGTTCGTGCGCCACGGCCGCTCCGCCGTGTTCTTCGGTCGGATGATTCCGCTCGTGCGATCCGGCATCTCGGTGCCCGCAGGCGTGTCCGAGATGCCGGTCCTGCAGTTCCTGCTCTACACGACGCTCGGCAGCCTCCTGTGGAACACGATCTTCGTGCTCGCGGGCTACTTCCTCGGGGAGAACTGGCACTACGTCGAGGATTACGCCTCGGTGTTCCAGTACGTCGTCATCGGGCTCATCGCGGTGGCGGTGGTGGTGCTGGTGACCAAGCGAGTCCGACGGCGCCGACGGTCGGACGCCTGACCGCACCCGTCACCGGCCCCCGCACCGCCGCCTCGCCCGACCCCCCCGCGAGTACGCCGATATTGTCGTTGTGCGGCCCGCAATCACGACAGTTCGGACGTACTCGCGAGGGTGTGACTGCCCTACTGCGCGAGCGTCGCCGCAGCCTGGGCCCACAGAAAATACTTGTTGGTGCCGAGATCGCGCACCGTGGTGATGTTGAAGGCGGCCTTCAACTTCTCCGCGTCGCCGTCGCTGACGCCCTTCAGAGCCGCGACCGGCGCGTCGGCCAGTTCCTCGATGGACTTGTCCGCGTATGCCTTGTCGAACTTGTCGGCGATGCCTGCCATGACGTCCTCCTGTCGACCGATGCGCGCTCTGCGCACCCCGGTCGACAGTACGTTTCTCGACGGCTCGTGACCTGAGAGTGCGCTGAAAACACCGGCCGCACCATCATTTACGACGAATCGGACGTTCCGCGGAATCAGCGAGACCCGGTAGCGTCTGCGTCATGACCCTCCACACGGCGGTGTTGCCGGGCGAACGTCGTCGAGCCACCGTGTTCCTTCACGGTCTCGGGTCGGCGGGTGTCGCTGCCTTCGGGACCGTGGCCGCGGGACTGGACGACCGCCTGCGGTTGCTCCCGGATCTGCTCGGTTTCGGCGACAGCGCCGACGTGCCGACCGACGGCTACACCCTGGTCGATCACGCGCTCGCCGTCGCCCGGATGCTGGATCAGCACGGACTCGTCGGCCTCGACGTCGTCGGACACAGTATGGGTGGATCCATGGCCATCGTCCTGTCGCGGGCACGACCCGACCTCGTACGACGACTGACCGTGCTCGAGCCGAACCTTCTCCCCTTCGACGGCGACGCGAGTGTCGAGATCGCGGGACAGTCGGAAGAGGACTTCGCGACACAGGGGGTGACGTCACTCATCGGTCGGGCCGACGCCGAGTGGGCCGAGACGCTGCGGCGGGCCGATCCGGTCGCACTTCACCGCAGCGCTGTCGGCCTCTGCGTGGGGCCACCGGACACCACCGTTCTCGACATCCTGCTGGCGTCCTACCTGCCGCGAACACTGGTGTACGGATCGAGGACAGGAGAACCCGCCCAGTCCTGCCGGCTTCGTCGGGCCGGTGTCGAGGTCGTCGAGATACCGAACGCCGGGCACATGATGATGGCGGACGATCCCGCTGCTGTCATCGAGGTGCTCAGGTGATCTATGTGCCGGAGCGAGGTCAGGCGAAGGCCGCGCGCACGGATTCCAGGTCGGCAGCGACGGCGGCGCAGTCCCGCTCGAACTCCTCGTCGGTCATCCCCAGTTGCCGGACCGTGAACACCACCTCGGCGCCGTCCGGGTGAGCGAGCACGCGCAGCGGGTTGTTGACGACGGTGCCGTCGGGCAGCGTCACGTCGTGGTCCAGCACCCCGAAGTCGTTACGCGGGACGAACCGCACCCGGACGGTACCCATCGGTGACTCGGCCAGCAGGTCGTCACCGTCGCGAGTGAAGCCCGATGCGAGCCCGGCAGCCCAGGCGGTCAGGTTGTCCACATCGGCCAGGTAGTCGTACACCGCCTCGGGCGGCGCCGCGATCACTGCACTCACGTGTCGACTGATCATCGTGCGAGCGTAGCCACGCCACCGGCTGTCCGCGAGTACGTCCAGAGTGTCGTGATCAGCGGCGATGCGACGACACTATCGACGTACTCGCGGCGGTGGGAAGGCCATGGCCGCTGGGAAAGCCCGGAGTGGTTGGTCAGGCCAGGTCGGCGCGCGTCCACGTGTTCACGAAGCCCACACCGCTGCGCACGAACAGCTGCGTCACGGGGCAGCGACGCTCGACCTCCGCGACGAAGTGATCGAACGCATCACCGGTCGCGTCGGTCTCCACCGTCGCCTCGACGGTGACGGTGTCGAAGTTCGAGTTGCCGTCGGCGCCCTTGACCAGAACGTTGGTGTCCAGATCACCCTGCACACGGAAGCTGAACTTTCCCAGCATGATGCCGAGGTCCTTGGCGACGAGGGTGGCGGTGACCTGGTTGCACGAGGTCAGCGCACCGAGTGCGTAGAACAACGGACTCGGCGCCTCGTCCTTGCCGCCGAAGGCCGGGTACGCGTCGGCGTCGAACTCGTGCCCCGCCGTGCCCTCGACGACGAGGTGCTGGGCGACGCCGGTACCGGACGCCTCCACGACGAAGGGAACGACGGAGGTGCGAATGGTGGAAGTCATGCACCCCACGGTCGAGCACCGCCCGCGCTCTCACCAGTGTTGCGATCACGCAGATTCTCAGACCATCCGGTCATGACACCACGCCGACGTGTCCAGGGCGCGCAGCCCGTATGCGACGTTTCGGCGTTGCGCGTGCCTGCACCGGACCGGGCAGACTGGGATGACCACAACCCCACCTGAACAGGAGCCACACCGTGCCCTCAGTCGACCGGGACGTCGCCATCGTCGGAGCCGGGCCCTCGGGTCTCGCCGCCGCCACCGCGCTGCGGAAGGCCGGCCTCACCGTGGCCGTCCTGGAGGCACGCGACCGGGTGGGTGGCCGGACCTGGACCAAGGAGATCGACGGCGCCGTGCTCGAGCTCGGCGGCCAGTGGGTCTCGCCCGACCAGACGGCCTTGATCGACCTGCTCGGCGAGTTGGGGCTCGAGACGTTCGACCGGTACCGCGAGGGCGAGTCCGTCTACGTCGACACCGCGGGTGTCGCCACGCGCTACACCGGCGAGGACTTCCCCGTCGCCGAGTCGACGGTGAAGGAGATCGACCGTCTCATCGCGATGCTCGACAAACTCGCCGCGGAGATCGGGCCCGAGGAGCCCTGGGCGCACCCGCTGGCACGCGAGCTCGACACGGTGTCCTTCGAGGGATGGCTCGCGCAGCAGTCCGACGACGCCGAAGCCACCGCGAACATCGGCATGTTCATCGCGGGCGGGATGCTCACCAAGCCCGCCCATGCATTCTCTGCGCTGCAGGCCGTGCTCATGGCCGCGTCGGCAGGCTCGTTCTCGAACCTCGTCGACGACAGCTTCATTCTCGACAAGCGCGTCGTGCAGGGCATGCAGCAGGTGTCGGTCGCCATGGCCGAGCGCCTCGGTGACGACGTGCACCTGAACGCGCCGGTGCGGACGATCCGCTGGACCGACGACGGCGTCACCGTTCTCGCGGACGGGGAGCTCGAGGTGACGGCGCGCCGGGTGATCGTCGCCGTGCCGCCGAATCTGTACACGCGGATCTCGTACGACCCGCCCCTCCCTCGCCGTCAGCACCAGATGCATCAGCACCAGTCCCTCGGTCTCGTCATCAAGGTGCATGCGGTGTACGACAGTCCGTTCTGGCGGGAGGAAGGGTTGTCGGGCACAGGTTTCGGCGCCACCCAGATCGCCCAGGAGGTGTACGACAACACCAACCACGAGGACTCCCGTGGCACCCTCGTCGCCTTCGTCTCCGACGAGAAGGCGGACGCGATGTTCGAACTCGGCGCCGCGGAGCGCAAGCGCACGATCCTCGAGTCGATCGCCACGTATCTCGGACCGAAGGCGCTCGATCCGGTCGTCTACTACGAGTCCGACTGGGGCACCGAGGAATGGACGCGCGGCGCGTACGCGGCCAGCTTCGATCTCGGCGGTCTTCACCGCTACGGACGCGACGTCCGCACCCCGGTCGGCCCGATCCACTTCTCCTGCTCCGACATCGCGGCCGAGGGGTATCAGCACGTCGACGGAGCCGTGCGCATGGGCCACCGCACCGCCGAGGTGATCGTGAGCGCGCTTCGAGGCTGACCGTCAGGTCCCGCGTGCGATGAGGGCGAGCAGCAGCTCGGCGCGCACGCGGGCATCGTCGAGGGAGCACGGCACCGTCGCCTCGATGCGCGAGACCCTGCTGCGCAACGTGTGTCGATGCACCCCGAGGGCCGAGGCCGCCGACTCCCAGTGGCCGTTCGCCTCGAGGAACGCACGCAGGGACGCCACCAGGTCGGTCCCGTTGGCGGCGTCGTACTTCTCGAGGGGCGCGATGGTCGCGTCACCGACGGTCGCGAGGGCCTGACGCGTCGAGGCGTGCGCCAACAGCACACCGCCGACCAACGAGCCGAACTCCACGGGATCGGCGCCCGCCGCGGCGGACGACGCCGCCAGCCGACTCTCCTCCACCGCCTGCGCGAGCTGCGGAACAGGATGCGACGCACTGATTCCCACCCGGAGCCGCCGACGTTCCGAGATCTCCAGACCGGCGATCGTCGATGCCGCGAACGTCGAATCGTCCGTTCCGCGCACCACCAGGGTCACCCGCGACGACCATCGTCGAGCGAACAGCTGACGGCCCGCCGCTGCGCTGTGGGTCGCCATCGCGGCCTCGACACGCTGGGCTCGCGAGGGCGTGTCGGCATCGACGGTCACGGCGCGCACGGTGCCGTCGGCCCCCGCGGCCAGGTCGATCTGCGCCCACACGGGTGCCAGGCCGTCGAGATCGGACAGCACGAGGCTCAGTGCCACGGAGTTGAGCTTGTCCTGCGCCGACTGCACCCGCGCCGGCTTCTCGAAGTCGAGCGCCAGGAGTGACGCCGCGTGACCCACGAGAATGTGGTCGACGTTCCCCAGCACCGGCCCCACCACCGCCACGTGGCCGTGCGTCGCCGAGCCGATGGCGATGCGCTGCACACTGATCGAGACGCCCGCCGGGGTCACCGAGACCCGGCTGGACACGGTTCCGCGTTCGGCTGCGAGGGTGCGGATCTCGTCCAGCACACCGGAACCGCCACCGCGCGGATGCTGTTCGAGCACCCGTCCGGTGTCGTCGAGGAGCACCACCGCGGACGACGTGGCCGTCGCCAGCTCCCGGACGATCGCGGCGGCGCCCCCGGCGACCACGGCGCGGGTCATCCGCGGCTGCGCACGGGACGCACGCACGACGGCGTCGTACTGCTGCTCCGCCAATCGGTTCATCACGAGAGTCACCACCGCCGCGAACGGCGTGGGCAGGGGGACCTCGAGGACGGGCAGACCCAGCCGATCAGCGGCCTCGACGAGGTCGGACGGCACCTCCGCGAAGGAGAGGCCCGTGCCGAACCCCACCGCCGCCACACCGGCGTCGTGCAGTCCCTCGAGGTACGCCACCCGCTCCGGTGTCGTCACCGGCAGCCTCAACCCCGTGGTGAGCAGCAGTTCTCCGCCGGAGAGCCACCGGAACGGTTCCGACAGTTCCGTGGTGTGCACGAATGACACCTCGCGGTCCAGCCCGCCCGCGCCGGCTCGCAGTTCGAGGGCGAGCGCCTTCTGCGCCAGAACCCAGCGCACCGACACCGTCACGACGTACCCCTCTCCGGTCGGGAAGCTCCCGACGCAAGGGAACACCCCCGCTACCGCACTGGACAAGTCGGAGTGACCCACCCCCGGACGATCATCGTTTTGTCCGCTGCCGTTTCGCAGCGTCAAGCGCACACTGATCGAACCACCCAGCCGCCCCGACGGAGAGGTACCTCGTGTCGCACGACGTGCTCCGCAACTACATCGACGGCGAGTTCGTCGCCAGTTCGTCCACCCTGACTCTCGACCTGATCAGTCCGGTCACCGAGGAGATCGTGGGCGTCTCCCCCATCTCCACCGAGGCCGACGTGAACGACGCCGTGGCCGCCGCGGAGCGCGCCTTCGCCACGTGGGGCAAGACGACTCCGAAGACCCGGCAGACCGCCCTGCTGAAGCTCGCCGACGCCCTCGAGGCCCACTCGGACGAGCTCGTCGAGGCGCAGAGCCGCAACACCGGCCAGCTGAAGCAGGTCATCGCCGACGAGGAGGTGACCGTCGGAGCCGACCAGCTGCGGTTCTTCGCGGGTGCAGCCCGCATGCTCGAGGGGAAGTCCGCTGGCGAGTACATGGAGGGTTTCACCTCCTACGTCCGCCGCGAGCCCATCGGTGTCGTCGGCCAGGTGACGCCCTGGAACTACCCACTCATGATGGCCATCTGGAAGATCGGGCCGGCGCTCGCGGCCGGCAACACGATCGTTCTCAAGCCGAGCGACACCACGCCCGAGAGCACTCTGGTGCTCGCGAAGCTGTCCAAGGGAATCCTTCCCGACGGAGTGCTCAACGTGGTGCTCGGTGACGGCGGGACCGGCGCGACACTCGTCGGGCATCGGTCGCTGGGCCTGGTGTCCATCACCGGGTCCGTTCGTGCGGGCATCGAGGTCGCCGTGGCCGCCGCCCGCCAGCTCAAGCGCGCCCATCTCGAGCTCGGCGGCAAGGCTCCGGCCATCGTCTTCGGCGACGTCGACATCGCCTCGGCCGCGAGCGGTATCGCCGAGGCGGCCTTCTTCAACGCCGGTCAGGACTGCACCGCGGCGACCCGCGTGCTGGTGCACGAGTCGATTCACGATCAACTCGTCGACGCGCTCGCGGCCAAGGCCCGCGAGCTGACACCGGGCAGCCCGGACGACGCGGACGCGTTCTACGGACCGCTGAACAACAGTCGTCACTACGCGACCGTCACCGACAAGCTCGCGAACCTCCCGGCCTCCGCGACCATCGTCACGGGTGGCAACCGAGTGGGAGACAAGGGCTTCTACCTCGAGCCCACCGTGATCACCGGAGTCGACCAGCGGGACGACATCGTCCAGGAGGAGACGTTCGGACCGGTGCTGACGGTGCAACCGTTCGCCGACGAGGCCGAGGCGATCGAGAAGGCCAACGACGTACGGTTCGGGCTGGCCTCGAGCATCTGGACCAAGGACCACGGCGTCACCCAACGCGTCAGTGCGGCGCTGGACTTCGGCGCCGTCTGGATCAACTGCCACATCCCACTCGTCGCCGAGATGCCGCACGGCGGCTTCAAGTACTCCGGCTACGGCAAGGACCTCTCGGCCTACGGCGTCGAGGACTACACCCGCCTCAAGCACGTCATGAGCTCCCACGACTGACATTCCCTGCTCTGCGAAGGACTTCACCATGGACATCAGCTACCGCCTTCCTCAGAAGCGCGCTCTCCTCACCGAACTTCCCGGACCGCGTTCACAGGAACTGACGGCCCGACGACGCGCCACCGTCGCCGCCGGCGTCGGTTCCAGCGTTCCCGTCTACGCGGCCGATGCCGATGGCGGCGTGATCGTCGACGTCGACGGCAACTCGATGATCGACCTCGGCGCCGGCATCGCCGTCACGAGTGTCGGCGCCTCCGATCCCGCTGTCGCGGAGGCCGTCCGGGAGCAGGTCGGCCACTTCACGCACACCTGTTTCATGGTGACGCCGTACGAGGGCTACATCGCCGTCGCGGAGAAGCTCGCCGAGCTGACCCCGGGTGACCACGAGAAGCGCAGCGTCCTGTTCAACTCGGGCGCAGAAGCTGTCGAGAACGCGATCAAGGTCGCGCGACTGGCGACCGGCCGCGACGCCGTCGTGGCCTTCGACCACGCGTACCACGGCCGGACGAACCTCACGATGGCACTGACGGCGAAGACCATGCCGTACAAGACGAACTTCGGGCCCTTCGCACCGGAGATCTACCGGATGCCGATGTCGTACCCCTACCGCGACCAGCCGGGGCTGACCGGTGAGCAGGCCGCGCTGGCGTCGATCGACCGCATGGAGAAGCAGATCGGCGCCGACGCGGTGGCCGCCGTCATCATCGAGCCCATTCAAGGCGAGGGCGGGTTCATCGTTCCCGCACCCGGATTCCTGCCGACTCTGCAAGCCTGGGCGCGGGAGAACGGCGTCGTGTTCATCGCCGACGAGGTACAGACCGGGTTCTGTCGAACCGGGTCGTGGTTCGCGAGCGACGACGAGGGAATCGTCCCCGACATCATCACGATGGCGAAGGGAATGGCAGGCGGAATGCCGTTGTCGGCCATCACCGGTCGCGCGGATCTCCTCGACCTCGTCCACGCGGGCGGGCTCGGCGGAACGTACGGAGGCAACCCGGTGGCCTGCGCGGCTGCCCTCGCCGCCATCGAGACCATGACCGCACTCGACCTGTCCGGACGCGCCCGCCACATCGAGTCCCTCGCCATGCCGCGCCTGCGCGCCCTCGCCGAGGAGACCTCGGTGATCGGCGACGTCCGCGGACGCGGTGCGATGCTCGCCATCGAGCTCGTCCAGCCGGGCACCGACATCCCGGATCCCGTCATCACCAAGGCCATCGCGGCGCATGCTCTCGCGGAGGGTGTCGTACTGCTCACCTGCGGGACGTACGGCAACGTCATCCGGTTGCTGCCTCCCCTCGTGATCAGTGACGAGCTTCTCGACGACGCGATGACGGTGCTGGAGAACACGGTTCGAACGCTGGCGGCACAGTGACCGACTCTGCTTCCCTGCTCGCCTCCGTCCCCACCGGTCTGTGGATCGACGGCGCGTTCGTCGACGCCGCGGACGGCGGCACGTTCGCGGTGCACGATCCCGCCACCGGTGACGTGCTGGCCCGCGTCGCCGATGCCGGTGAGAAGGACGCACTGCGGGCGCTCGACAGCGCCGTCGCCGTGCAGGACGAGTGGGCGGCGACCGCACCTCGGACACGGTCGACGATCCTGCGCGCAGCGTGGGAAGCGGTGATCGAGCGCACGGAGGATCTCGCGCTCCTCATGACTCTCGAGATGGGCAAGGCCCTCCCGGAGAGCCGCGGCGAGGTGACGTACGGCGCCGAGTTCCTCCGCTGGTTCAGCGAGGAGGCGGTGCGCATCCAGGGCCGCTACACGCAATCTCCGTCCGGCGCGGGCCGCATCCTCGTCACGAAGGTTCCGGTGGGTCCCGTTCTCGCGGTGACTCCGTGGAACTTCCCGCTGGCCATGGGAACCCGCAAGATCGGCCCCGCCCTGGCGGCCGGGTGCACGGTACTGGTGAAGCCGGCCGAGGACACGCCGCTGACGATGCTGCTGCTCGCCGAGATCATGGCGGGCGCCGGGTTGCCGGCCGGGGTCCTGTCGGTACTTCCCGCGTCGAACGCTCCCGCGGTCACCGAGCCCCTGCTCGCCGACGGGCGACTCCGCAAGGTCACCTTCACCGGTTCCACGCGGGTGGGCAAGATCCTCATCGAGCAGTCGGCGCGCAACGTTCTGCGTACGTCGATGGAACTCGGTGGTAACGCACCGTTCGTAGTCTTCGACGATGCCGACATCGATGCCGCCGTCGACGGCGCCATGGCGGCGAAGATGCGCAACGGCGGAGAGGCCTGCACGGCTGCCAACCGCCTCATCGTCGCCGAGAGCGTCCGCGAGGAGTTCACGGAGAAGCTCACCGCACGGATCGCGGCGCTCACCGTCGGGCCCGGCTCGAGCGACGGGACGAACGTGGGGCCGCTGGTGAACGAGAAGCAGCGCACCAACGTCCGATCCCTCGTCGACGATGCGGTCGCCGCCGGCGCCCGCGTGCGCACGGGTGGTCACGTCATCGACGGCCCGGGCTGGTTCTTCGAACCCACCGTGCTCGACGAGGTTCCGCCGTCCGCACGCATCGTGCGCGAGGAGATCTTCGGACCCGTCGCGGCCATCACGAGTTTCGTGGACGAGCAGGACGCCGTCGATGCCGCCAACGACACAGAGTTCGGACTCGCCGCATACATCTACACCCGCGATCTCGATCGGGCACTGCGTGTCTCGGACAGGATCGCGAGCGGCATGGTCGGTGTGAACCGGGGCGTCGTGTCCGATGTCGCAGCCCCGTTCGGCGGAGTCAAGCAGTCCGGTCTCGGCAGTGAGGGTGGCACCGAGGGCATCGACGAGTACCTCGACACGAAGTACGTGGCTTTCCAGTAGGTCCGGTTCCACCGAAGCTTCCCGAAGGGACGCACCATGCGGTTGATCGTCGGTTATCTCGCCACTCCCACAGGAGAGGACGGGCTCGTCCTGGGTGTGCAGCTGGCCCGCAGTCTGGGTGCGGCGTTGGACATCTGCATGGTGGTGCCGCCCGACCGCGCCGTCCCGGCCGAGGCCAGGTTCGCCGAACTGCTCGCCCAGCGCGGCCGGGCGTGGCTCGACCAGGCAGCCGCGTCGGTGCCCGACGACATCGAGACCGCGGTGCATCTGAGCTTCTCGGAGTCGTTCTCGTCCGGCCTCATGGACGAGGCGGCGCGGCTCGGGTCGGACGCCATCGTCGTCGGTGGCGCCAAGGACGGCCTGCTCGGACGCCACACTCTGGGCACCGTGTCGACCGAGCTGCTGCACTCCGCCCCGATCCCGTTGGCCCTGGCGCCGTTCGGGTATCGCACGTCGACAGCCGACCGGATCCGCGAGGTGACGTGTGCCATGGGCACCCGCACGGGCGCCGACCTCGTGCTGCGCACCGCGGTCCGGTCGTGCGAGCGGATGCACACGTCGCTGCGACTGCTCTCGCTCGTTCCGCTCGACGACACCTCCGACGTCGAGTCCCTGCGCGACCCGGACCGAGAGGCGCGCGCCATCGACCACGCACAGCAGATGCTCGACGCCGCCCGGTCCGGTCTGCCCGAGAGTCTGACGGTGACGTCCTCGGTTGCCGACGGCTCGACGGTCGAGGCCGCGGTGTCCGGTCTGACGTGGGAGGACGGCGACGTGGTCGTCGTCGGGTCCAGCCGACTGGCACAACCGCGCCGCCTGTTCCTCGGCTCGACCGCGTCGAAGATGTTGCGGGCACTGCCCGTTCCCATGGTGGTGGTGCCCAGCACCGAGTTCCGTTCCGACATGCCCAGCAGCACCGATCCGACGGAGGCTTCCCGATGAGCAGTGAACTCACGTCGTCCAAGGGACTGGCCGTCGGACGGATCGGCACGTTGTCCGGCGCCGTTCTCGGCATCTCCTCCGTCGCACCCGGATACACGCTCACCGCCAGCATCGGGTTGATCGTCGCCGCGGTGGGCCTGAAGATGCCGGCCATCTTCATCGCCGGGTTCATCCCCATGTTCCTCACCGCCTACGCGTACCGGGAGTTGAACTCCGACTCCCCCGACTGCGGCGCCTCGTTCACCTGGTCCACCAAGGCCTTCGGGCCCTACGTGGGCTGGATGTGCGGCTGGGGCATGGTCATCGCGACCATCATCGTGCTCTCCAACCTCGCGGCCATCGCCGTGCAGTTCTTCTATCTGTTCATCGCGAAGCTGTTCGACACTCCCTCCATCGCCGACCTGCCGGGCAACAAACTGGTCAACGTCGGTACGACGGTCGTGTTCATCGCTCTCGCCACGTGGGTGGCCAGCCGGGGGATCACGACGAGCGAGAAGCTCCAGTTCGCGCTCGTCGGCTTCCAGATGGTGCTGTTGATCGCGTTCGCCGTCGTCGCGCTGGTCCACGTCGGCGCGGGGGACGCACCGGCCGGGTTGTCGTTCGACGTCGGCTGGTTCGATCCGTTCAGCGGACTCACCATGGGCGCCTTCGTCATCGGCGTCACCGGCTCGATCTTCGCGTTCTGGGGATGGGACACGTGCCTGACGCTGGGCGAGGAGTCCAAGAACCCCACGAAGACACCGGGGCGCGCGGGGCTGCTGTGCGTCGCGACCATCCTGCTGACCTACCTGCTCGTCGCGGTCGCGGCGATGATGTACGCCGGTGTCGGCGAGGAGGGCCTGGGGCTCGGCAATCCCGACAACGCGGAGAACGTCTTCGGTGCCCTGGCCGATCCGGTACTCGGCAGCTGGGGCGGCATGCTGCTCTACCTCGCGGTCTTCGTCTCCTCGATCGCCAGCCTGCAGACCACGTTCCTGCCGGCGGCGCGGACGTCGCTCGCGATGGCGGCCTATGGCGCCTTCCCCAAGAAGCTCGCCGAGGTGAGCCCGCGGTTCCTCGTCCCCTCCGCCGCCACCGTCGCGGCCGGTGTGATCACCGCGGTCTTCTACACGGCGGTGACCTTCCTGTCGGAGAACACCCTGATCGACACCATCGCGGCACTGGGCATCATGATCTGCTGGTACTACGGCATCACCGCATTCGCCTGCGTGTGGCACTTCCGTCGAACTCTTTTCGCCAGCGTTCGGAACACGGTGTTCCGGTTGATCTTCCCGTTGCTCGGTGGCCTGGTCCTGTTGGCGGTGTTCGTCGTCTCGGTCGAGGAGAGCATGGACCCGGAGAACGGCAGCGGCGCCGAGATCGGCGGCATCGGACTGGTGTTCTTCCTGGGCTTCGGCATCCTCATCGTGGGTGCGGTTCTCATGATGGTCATGCGCTTCGTGACGCCGGCGTTCTTCCGCGGCGAGACGCTCACCGTCGACACCGAGGCTCTGAAGGACGAAGCCGACCTGGTGGGGTGAGAGGCTCGTCAGCTGAGAGGCTCGTCAGCTGCGGGGCGAGCGTGCCTGCAGCCCCGCGATGAGCACTGCGAGCCCAAACTCGAACGCCGCGTCCGCGCGGTCGGCGCCCGAGGTTTTCAGCGCCGCGCGCATGGCGTCGTTCGCTTCGTCGGCCGAGGCCCAGACCTGTTCGGGCGCTGCGAGATCGAGCGCTGACCCCAGGACGAAACTGTCGACGGCGGTGATCGCGTGCAGCACCTCGGCGGGCGCGAAGCCGCCGTCGGACAGGGCCGTCGCCAACGCGTTGTACATGTCGAACGCCACGGCGGAGCGCACCGTGTGCGCCGTGAACAGCGGGATGGCGCGCGGATGTCGGGCGTAGTGGCGGCGGTACTCCTGCGCGATGCGGGAGACCGCCTCACTCCAGTCGCGGGAGTCGGCCGGGATCTCGATGCCCGCCATCATGCGCGTACGCATCAACTCCACGATCTCGGCCCGCCCCGCCACGTGGTTGTACAACGACGACGGCCGCACCGCCAGCCGCTCGGCGAGTCCCGGCATCGTGAAGTCGCCGTGCCGATCGACCAGCGCGAGTGCGGTATCGGTGATCAGGTCGGTGGACAGCAACCGTGTCGACGGACGCGGCATCGCCGGCTCCTTCCTCTTGCGTTCGGGCCGTAGTCACACCATACTTAACGAATCACATTCGTTTTACGGACGAGGACACCCGATGCTGACCATCACCGCCACCACCCCTCCGCCGTCGCCCGCCCGCACGCGCGAGACCGGCCGCCCACCGGTACGAGTGGCGCTGGTGCAGCATCGGTGGCACGAGGATCCGAGCGTGGTGCGCGCCGAACTGGAGGACGGGATCGCCACTGCGGCAGGGGAAGGCGCTCGCATCGTCTTCCTCCCGGAGCTGACCCTCAGCCGCTATCCGGCGTTCGTGCCGGGCGGCGAGAACCCCGCCCGCAGCGCGGAGGACCTGGCCACCGGGCCGACGGTCACCTTCGCCGCCGAGGTCGCCGCGCGTCACGGCATCGTCGTGCACGCGTCGCTGTACGAACGCGACGACACCGTCGGCGACGGCCTCGGGTACAACACCGCCGTCCTGGTCTCGCCCGACGGCGAGGTGACGGCCCGGACTCGGAAACTGCACATTCCCGTCACCGCCGGCTACCACGAGGACACGTACTTCCGCCCCGGACCTGCCGACGACCCGTACCCCGTGCACCGTGCGGCGGACCTCGCACTGGGAATGCCGACGTGCTGGGACGAGTGGTTCCCCGAGGTCGCGCGGGCCTACTCGGTGGCCGGCGCGGAGGTCCTGGTCTATCCGACGGCCATCGGCTCGGAGCCGGATCATCCCGACTTCGACACCCAACCTCTCTGGCAGCAGGTCATCGTCGGCAACGGCATCGCGAACGGCACGTTCATGGTGGTACCCAACCGCCACGGTGACGAGGGCGCCATCACGTTCTACGGTTCCTCGTTCATCTCCGACCCGTACGGCCGCGTTCTCGTGTCGGCTCCCCGCGACCGCTCGGCCGTCCTGGTCGCCGATCTCGACCTCGACCAGCGTGGCGACTGGCTGACGCTGTTCCCGTTCCTCGACACCCGACGTCCGGACACGTACGGCACCCTCACCCAGCCCGTGGCGGGTACCCGGTGACGTGGCGCATGCCCGCCGAGGGCGAACCGCACGAGCGCACCTGGATGGCGTTCCCCAGCCCTGGTTACTCGCTCGGCGACACCGAGGAGGAGCGCCACGAGGCTCGCACGACGTGGGCCGCCGTCGCCCGCGCAGTGGCCGAGTTCGAGCCGGTGACCGTCGTGGTGGATCCCCGTGAGGCCCGCATCGCCGCGGAGTACCTGGGATCGGGCATCACGATCCTCGAGGCACCTCTCGACGACGCGTGGATGCGCGACATCGGGCCGACCTTCGTGGTCTCGGACGACGGAACCGTCGGCGCGGTGGACTGGGTCTTCAACGGGTGGGGCGCGCAGGAGTGGGCGACGTGGGAGAACGACGCCCGGATCGGTGCACTGGTGGCGCGGGCGGCCGGCGTTCCGGTCGTCGCGTCCGACATGGTCAACGAGGGCGGCGGCATCCAGGTCGACGGCGCCGGAACCGTCCTCCTCACCGACACGGTGCAGCTCGACAGCGGACGCAACCCCACCTGGTCGAAGCAGGACGTCGAGGCGGAGCTGTCCCGCACTCTCGGTGTCGACCGCACGATCTGGCTGCCGCGCGGCCTGACTCGGGACTCCGAGACCTACGGCACCCGCGGCCACGTGGACATCGTCGCCGCGATGCCGACGCCGGGCGTCGCCCTCGTGCACGATCAGCGCGACCCCGCGCATCCGGACCGCGAGATCAGCCGCGACGTCATGGATCTCCTCACCCGGGAGGGACTCCGTGTCGTTCCGGTTCCCGCACCGACCGTGCTGCGGGACGACGAGGGCGTCGTCGACTACAGCTACATCAACCATTACGTGGTCAACGGCGGGGTCATCGCCTGCAGCTTCGACGATCCGAACGACGACGAGGCGGTGCACATCCTGTCCGAGGCCTATCCCGGCCGACGCGTCGTGAGCGTCGACGCCCGGCCGCTGTTCGCCCGGGGCGGCGGCATCCACTGCATCACTCAACATCAGCCGGCGCCTGTCGTACCCCTCCCCTAGCGTGACGCCACCGACAACGGGGGGACGGACATGGGCGGACATCGCCGGGGGCAGCGCAGACGCAGCGAGCAGAGGACGGTGCGCGAGGTCGCCGCACTCGTCGCGGAGCCGGGGTCGCAGTACGGCAGCCGCTGGAACGCGGAGCCGTACAGGTTCTGCGACTGCGACGACGAGGAGTGCGTCGGCGGCGCCGTCTACTGCGAGAACAGGGTCTACGCGCACGAGGAGCTGGGCCGCGTTCTCGGCCGACCGGACCGGCAGCGCGGCGCCTCGTAGGGTGGCAGGCATGACCACGCGCCCCGCCCCTGCGACCGTGCCTCGTATCGTCGGGCGTCTCGTCCTCGGCGCGTTCCTGGTGTTCGCCGGACTGAGCCACCTGTTCTGGGCCCGGCAGGAGTTCGCCGCGCAGGTACCGACGTGGATGCCGCTCGACACCGATCTCGTGGTGGTCGCATCGGGTGTCGTCGAGGTGGTGCTGGGCCTGGCTCTCGTCGCCCTGACGCGGTACCGGGTGGCGGTGGGGTGGGTCACGGCACTGTTCTTCGTCGCCGTGTTCCCGGGCAACATCTCTCAGTTCGTGACGCACACAGACGCTTTCGGGCTGGACACCGATCGGGCACGAGGTATCCGCCTGCTGTTCCAGCCATTGCTGGTGATCTGGGCTCTGTGGGCCACCGGCGCCTGGTCGGTGTGGCGAGCACGTCGGCGATGACCGGTCAGCCGACGGCCCGCGTCGTCATGCGGTGCACCTCGGCCGAGTAGGCCACCAGGGTCACGAGATCCACGGACACGGGCGCCGACGTCACCGCGCGCACCTGTTCGGCGACCGCAAGCTCCACCGGCCATCCGTACGCACCGCCCGAGATGAGCGGGAACGCGATCGAGGATGCTCCGAGCGAGTGAGCCAGGAGAAGGGAGCGCTCGTACGCTGCGCGCAGGATCGGCGAGCGGTCCTCGCGCGCCGAGTACCGCGGCCCCACGGTGTGGACGACCCACCTCGCCGGCAGGCGGCCTGCGGGCGTCGCGACGGCGGCACCCGTGTCGAGTCCGTTCGGAAGGGTCGTCGCCCGCAGAATCTTGCAGGCGTCGAGGATCTCTCGTCCGCCTGCGCGGTGGATGGCGCCGTCCACCCCGCCTCCACCGAGGAGGGTCGAGTTGGCGGCATTGACGATCACGTCCGCGCGCACGGTGGTGATGTCTCCGGTGACCACATCGATGACACTCATGCTGCTGCTCCTTCTGCGAGGCGACGTCCCAGATCCGCGAGGTCCGCGGCTCGTCGTCCGGGGTACCCGTGCAGGATCGTTGTCCACGCCTCGGGGATCACCGAGGCGCCCCAGCGTGCGCCGAGGAGCCCACCGGCTATGGCTGCGGTGGTGTCGGTGTCGCCGCCCGCGCGGACACACGCCTCCAGCGCCGCTGTCAGCTGGTCCCCGTTCTCCTCGGTGGTCGTGATGGCCGACCAGGCCGTCTGGAGCGCGTGCACCACCCACCCGTTCCTGTCGAAGTCCGACGGGCGCCCCTTCTCCGCGGCGTCGAGCAACGGCGCCCAGGTGTCGCGCACCGACGGCTCCGCCGCGTCGAGGTACAGCGAGATGCCGTCGTAGGTGCCGTGCAGGACGGCGTGCCGGATGCCGGCACTCCAGATCTGGCATGCCTCCCCCGCCTGCGGATCACTGTGCGTCAGGGCGCTGATCTGCGCAGCGGCCACCGAGAGCTGATCCGGGTCGTCGAGATACGCCAGCGCCACCGGGGCAGTTCTCATCAGCGAACCGTTGCCACCTGTCCTGCCGGACAGTCCTGCGGCGACGGCGGTCATCTCGGTAGCCGACCTGCTGCGCCGGGACAACACCGTGCGCGTCTGGATACCGACGTCCGCCGGGTTCGTGTCGATCCAGGCCACGAAGTTCGCCGCGACGCCGTCGAGTCCCCGGCCCTCCACCAGCGCCTCGGCGATACAGAGAGCCATCGACGTGTCGTCCGTCCACTCGCCGGGCGCCCAGTCGAAGGTGCCGCCGCCGATCATGTCGATCACCGTCTCGGGCGTCGGGTAGCCGAACTCGTATCCGGCACCCAGTGCGTCACCGGCTGCGGTGCCGAGCACGACGCCCTCGGCGCGGTTCTTCTGTTCGTCGGTCAGCTTCATGTCGTCCCCTTTGCTCGTTTGTGCGCTAACCATAACGCACCACTGCGCTAAGCTGCAACCCATGCCCTCCGATCTGACGTCGTACCCACGACCGTCCGTCGCTGTCGACGTCGCCGTTCTCACCGTCCACGGCGGAACGCTGAACGTGGTGACGGTGGAATCACCCTGGGGAGCTGCACTTCCCGGCACATTCCTGCATCCGGGCGAGACGCTCGCCGATGCGGCGAGGCGCGCGTTGAGCACCAAGGCCGGCATCGACGGCGTCGAGTTCCATCAGATCCGGATGTTCGACGCTCCCGACCGCGACGATCGAGGATGGGTCCTGTCGATGGCGCACTGCGCGGAGGCGCCCACCGACTCCCTGCCTTCCGGCACCGATCTCCTGGCCGTCGAGGCGGATCGGCCTGTGGAACCGATGGCCTTCGACCATGCCGACATGGTGTCGGCCGCCGTGGGCGACCTGCGGTCTCGCTACCTCACCCGTCCTGATCCGTCGCACCTGCTGGGGACCACCTTCACACTGCTCGACCTGCGCACCCTGTACGAGACCGTGTTCGACCGCCCGCTGCGCAAGGACACCTTCCGCCGTCATGTGATCGGGGCGCTGGTCGGTACGGGCGCCACCACGTCGGCTGCGGGCGGACGCCCCGCCGAGCTCTACGAACGCAGGCCCGACGAGACGTTTCCCGGGTCCATCGCCGCGCTGCTCGTGTGAGTCAGTTGGGGGTCGGGCGCCGTGACGCCGGGATCCACCACGCCAGCGCAGAACCCGCCTGCACCACCACCAACGGCCACACCATCGGAGAGTGCACCAGCGCCACCGCCCACACGAGGGCCACTGCCGTCACGACGACGCGTGCCGAACGTCGGCGTTGCACGATCATCGTCGCGAGCACCCCGTGCCCCACCGCAGCGACGACGAGAACGAACGCCCACGCATCGGCGAGTGAGCCCACGAACATCGCGCCGGGCGACTCGTCCGCACTCGCGAAGGCAGCGAGGGCACTGACGACGACGGCGCCGAATCCCGCGATCGCGCCGACACACGCCACCGCACACTGGGTCGCGAACGCGACGAGCACCGCCAATGATGTTGCGTTGGTCAGACTTCCGAGACCGCTGGAAGGAACGGGCAGAGTGGTCGAGTGCATGGTGAAGGCCTTCCGATCGTCCGCCGTGGCGCGGTACAGCCTTCGACGCCGCAACCACCCGCTCGGTTCCCGGCGCGCACTTCTGCACACAGAACGGTTCCGGATGGTCGGATGTGCCCGTGGGGACACCGTTGTGTGCAGTGGGAGCACGGAACCGCAGGAGCGGAGCGTGCGTCCAACGACGTGTGCGCAGGAACTGTGGGGTACTCGCTGTCGCGGCAGTCGTCGCGTCACTCACCGGGTGCGGTGGGGTGAGCGGCACCGCCGAGCCGGTCGCGATGGAACTCTTCGACCCCTGCACCGTGGTACCCGACGAGGCCATCCGGGCGGCGGGGGCAGATCCGGCGAGCCTTGAGCAGGGACCCTCTACAGAGTCGGGCAAGTGGAAACACTGCACATGGACGGCGCCTGACTACTACCTCAACATTTCTGTCACGACGCGGAGGATCGGCGAATTGGAAAGCAATCCGAACTACGTGGACGTGGTCGGGACGGAAGTACCCGGCAGGCGTGGGTCGCTGGAGTACAGCATCGCGCCGGATTCGCGTGAGCAGATGTGCGTAGTCGCGTCACCGTGGTCGGGCGGCTCCATCACCGTGATGATCAATAGAAAACAGTCTGCAGCCGCTACCCGACAACCGTGTCTGCTGGCTGGGCAAGCTGCGCGCATCGTCTCACCGACGCTGCCGAACTGAGGAGGCAGATATGTCGGATGATCGTTCAACGCAGAGTCCGCTGCGCGTCGACCACGAGCACGCGAGAGCGTGCGCCGATGCATGTCAGATCTTTATCGATGGGATCCAGTCGACGAAGAACATGGTGGCGGCGATCAGAATGGAATCCGGCTTCGGAACACTGCCCTCCGGACTTGCGTTGGAGCGCAAGTACTCCGACCTCACCCACGGCCCGGAGGGTTCACTGAGCTCCGTGCTCGCGGCCCACATCACCGCCGTCACCAACCTCCGCGAGGCCTTCCTCGAAGCGGGTCGCGGGTATCGGGAAACGGAGGACGACTCGACGTCCCGCATCGCCAACACCGGCCCTCGCTGACCGACCCGCACTACTTCCAGCCGCCCACACCCCGCTCCGCCGGCTGGAAGGGGTGTGCGCACCACGCAACCCGTGCACACCACCGCCACGAGCCGCCAACCACCGGCAAACACCACCCGGCCGACCGACCCGCACTACTTCCAGCCACCTTCACCCCGCTCCGCCGGCGGAAAGGGGTGTGCGCGCCACGCAACCCGCGCACACCACCGCCACGAGCCGCCAACCACCGGCAAGCACCACCCAGCCGACCGACCCGCACTACTTCCAGCCACCCACACCCAACTCAGCCGGCGGAAAGGGGTGTGCGCACCACGCAACCCGCGCACACCACCGCCACGAGCCGCCAACCACCGACCGCACCTCACGCAACCAGCGCACACCCCAAGCCCAACCCCTACCGCTCAGGCACACCGACCACGGTGAAGGGCTCCACCGGAGTGCCCCCACGCTTGTCGAACTGGCTGTTGACCACCAGCAGCTGATCGTCGACGTCGGCGACGGTGGTGGGGTAGGCGAAGCTGGGGTCGGTGATCTCACCGGTCACCCGCCCACGGTTGCCGTCGTCGTCGAGATCGACTGTGGCGATGAGGCTGTCGCGGTTGCGAACCACGTAGAGCGTGTCGTCCTCCATCTCCATGCCATCGCCGTTCTGAAGTGTCGCGCCGCCGAGGTCCACCTGCGTGACGGCCTTGGAGTCGCGGGCCACGCGGTACAGGTTGCCGGTGCTGGACTGCACGATCACCAATGCGTTGTCGTCGTCCGCCTCGACGATGCCGTTGGCGTTGAAGCCCTCGCCGTACGCGAACGGGGATCCGGTGAAGTCGACGAACGGCTCCAACTGGCCCTCACCGGTGGCGTTCGCCGGGATGCGCCACAGCGTGGGGTTGCGCGAGTCGGTGATGAAGGCGTCGCCGTTGTCGGCGATGACGACGTCGTTGAGGAAGGTGGCGTCCTGCCCGAGCCCGTTGGTGAACTTACCGCGCAGTGCGCCGGACTCGGCGTCGTAGATCCAGACGGTGCCGGTCGCACCGCCCGCCACGACGAGGGTGTTCTCGTCGTCGTCCCCGTCGACGTCCAGTCCCGCCGCGCCGGTGCGACCGTCCTGTCCACCGGGCAGGAACGGTTCGACGGTGGTGTTGCCGACCGTGCCGCGGAAGATGGCGCCGTCGGAGGTCGACGAGACGTAGAAGGTGTCATCGTCGGCGGTGATGCCCTCGGGGAACACGCCGGTTCCCGGCAACGTGTAGACGGTGGCGTTCGAGGCGGCGCCCGAGGACGTACTCGCCGCCGACGACGACGGAGCAGTGCTGGAGGACGCCGGAGCAGCGCTGGAGGACGCCGGCGTCGCCTGCCCCTCCTCGCTCGACGACGAGCAACTGGTCAGAACGAGGGCGGTGGCGCCGGCGAGGGCGACAGCGGCGGACAGTCTGGTGCGGTTCATGACTCCACCATGCCCCATTGGTCCGAAAAGCGAGGTCAGGCTGTGTGACGGTCCGAACGAGAGGTGTTGTCGATGGCGACCTCGAGGTACTCGCCGAGCTGCTCCTGCAGGTTGCGGTCGAGTGTGCGGCCGAGCAACGAATGCACGGAATCGACTGCGAGAGTGCGCATGATCTGCAACATCTCGGTGGCCCGGAGGACGTCGTCACCCTCGGGAATCCAACCCTCGCCGTAGCGGTCGACGATGTGACTCTTCACAGTCGAGATCATGTCCTTGGACATTCCGTCGACGGCCGCATGGAGCCGTTCGTGGATGTCCATGACCTCGCGGATTCCGAAGCCGTAGGTCGCGAGGGAGGTGAAGCCCTGCAACAGCTTCGGATCGGTGAACGTACATCGGTCGCCGTCGATGCGGGCGAGTCCGTACTCCACGAGCCTGGACAGCTGGACGCCGTCGGGGTCGCCGAGCATCTCCCGCGCCTCGTCGACGGAGACCGACTGCACCTCGCCGGTCGTCGACCACGGCTCGGTGAGGGCGCGCTGCAGACCGAGAACCTCGGTGAGGTCCTTGCCGCTCTCCCAGCCGTCGATGAAGTCGCTGATGTGTGTGGTCGTGTAGCCGCGCTGGAGCAGGATGTCGATCAGTCGCAGCCGGGCGAGGTGCGAGTCGTCGTAGATGCCGACCCGCCCCCGCTTGCGCGGGGGCGGGAGCAGTCCACGTTCACGGTAGGCCCGGACGTTGCGCGAGGTCGTGCCCGCGGCATGAGCCAGTTCGTCGATGCGGTACTCGGTCATCGACTCACTCCTCCACTCGGCCGGACCTCCAGACTAACGCTCGGTCACACCGCGGCGACGACCTCGTCGACCGGTGCCGTCGCTGCCGCCGTCACCGAGTAGTCCGGCAACAGCACCGTCTCGAGCTGCTTGACGTACTGCGTGGCGAAGCCCGGGAACATCGTGGCGTTGAAACCGTCCTCGGTCAGGTACCAGCTCGAGCACCCCGAGTTCCACGTCGTCTTGGTCAGCCGCTGCTGCAGGTCCGCGTTGTACTCGGCCTGCACCGAGGCGCGGACGTCGAGCACGAAGTTCTGGTTCACGGCGGTGGCGATGGCATCGACCAGGTAGTCGATCTGCGCCTCCATGTAGACCAGGGCGGAGCTGTGGCCGGGTCCGGAGTTGGGCCCGAACGTGAAGTACATGTTCGGGTACCCGGACACCGCGATCGACTTGTAGGCGTGCGCTCCGCGGCTCCACTCGTCGGCGAGGACGCGCCCGTCGCGCCCGGTGATGGGGATCGGCGACCCGGTCTTGGAGACGTCGAACCCGGTGGCGAAGACGATTGCGTCGAACTGATGCTCGACTCCCTCGACCGTGCGGATTCCCTTCTCGGAGATCTGTGCGATGGGCCAGGTGACGAGCGTGCAGTTGTCCTTCTGCAGCGCCGGGTAGTACTTGCTGGTCATCAGCAGGCGCTTGCACCCGGCACGGAACTCCGGCGTGAGCTGGCGCCGCAGCCACGGATCCGGAACCTGACTGCGTAGGTGCAGCTTCGACACTCCCTCCACCACGCGGGTGAGCGGCGAGTTCCAGACGACCCCGAGTGCGACCGACTCGTGGCCCCAGAACCAGGCCTTGCGCGCGACGCTCTGGCTGAAGGGCACGCGGCGGTAGATCTCGCGAGTCAGTCCGCGGGTGCGGAAGTTGGTGCGGGGCAGCACCCATCCCGGCGTGCGCTGGAAGACCTTGACCGACTCGGCGACCTTCACCAGCTCGGGAACGATCTGCACGCCGCTGGCTCCGGTGCCGACGACGGCGACCTTCTTGCCTGCGAAGTCGTAGTCGTGGTCCCACCGGGCGCTGTGGATCTTCGCTCCCGCGAAGGTCTCGACGCCGCGGATCTTGGGCAGGCTGACGTTCGCCAGCGGTCCCGACGCCATCACGACGGTGCGGGCGAGGACGGGTTCCCGGTCCTGGACCGAGATCTCCCAGAGCGACCGGGACTCGTGCCAGGTGACGTCCACGACGGTGTGACCGAACCGCAGGTAGCGGCTCAGCTCGAACTTCTCGACCATCGAGTCGATGTAGCCCAGGATCTCCGCACTCCCGGAGTAGGTGTGCGACCAGTCCGGATTGGGGGCGAAGCTGTACGAGTACAGGCGGGACGGAATGTCGCAGGCTGCACCGGGATACGTGTTGTCACGCCAGGTCCCACCGGCACGTGTGCCGCGTTCGAGGATGGCGATGTCGCGAATCCCCCGTTGCTGAAGCCGGATCGCGGCACCGATGCCGGCAAATCCGCCTCCGATGACGGCGGTGGAGAGAATCTCGGTCATGCGACGGGCTCGTACGTGAGTTCCTTGGACCACGTGGGCTGCGGGCGCAGCAGCCGCTTCGGGTACTTGGCCGTCAGCGTCACCAT
This sequence comes from Rhodococcus sp. MEB041, assembly GCF_030208955.1. Classification (NCBI taxonomy): domain Bacteria; kingdom Bacillati; phylum Actinomycetota; class Actinomycetes; order Mycobacteriales; family Nocardiaceae; genus Rhodococcus; species Rhodococcus sp. MEB041. The sequence continues at coordinate 715,160 of NZ_JARVSZ010000001.1, read as the reverse complement.
CGAGTCGGCGAACTTGTGGTACGGGTGGTCGCGGTTGATGACGACGCTCCCGTGCCAGCTGATGAAGCGGTACATCGGCAGACGCTTCGGAAACTCGCTGCGTTCGCCCACCTTCTTGAAGCGCTTCATCGCGGTGTAGAGGCGCTCCTCGTCGACACCCATCTCGACGATGTTGTCCCGCATCTTGTTCAGCAGTGGGATGTACCGCAGGGTGCCGATGATGAGCGACGGATGCATCCAGGCGCCGATCGTCTCGACGAGAATGCGGCGCATCTTCGCGTGCCCCAGCAGATCGATGACCTCGAAGTCGACGGCGAGGTGCCGCGACTCGTCGGCGTTGATGCGCTTGAACACTTCCTGGCAGACCGGGTCGTCGATCTCGTCGACGATGAACTTGACCAGCGCACCGTCGAGCGCGACCTCGAGCATCGGGATGACGGTGCCCAGCACGGCGAGCGGCGTCTGATCCGAGTACTTGTCGAGCCAGTCGATGATCAGCTTGACGTTGACGTTCGGCTGCGGGATCTCGTCGTTCTCGAGCATGCCCCACCGACGCATCAGTGCCAGTTCGGCATTCGCGTGCTTCTGCTCCTCCGCGTGGAAGTAACGGTAGATCTCGCGCAGCGTCTCGGTGGGCGCCTTGCGTGCCATCGCGGCGAATCCGCGCGCACCGACGTTCTCGATCCACATGAGGTCGGACAGGAACGGCTTGAGCTTGGCATGCTGCTCGGGCGGGATCATCTCGGCGCCGGGGGCGTCCCAGTCGATGTCCGCGAGGGACCACTGGCGGTCCTTGATCTTGTCCAGCATGGCGTCGAAGTCGAAGGCCATCGTCATACTCCTGTCGAGGCGGAAACAGCGGGAAGGGACTGTGGGGCGGGCTCGCCGGGGAGCAGGCGGTCGAGCAGCCCTGCTCCGCGGGTGTAGAGGGTGGGGAGGAGCCGTTTCGTCAGCCAGATGGCTTTCGCGTCGAGCTGGGGCACGACGTAGAGGCGGTTCCTGTCGTGCGCGTCGAGCGTGGTGACGGCGATCCGCTCGGGTGAGAAGCCGGTCCACCGCATCAACTTCTGCGCGAGTTCCGTGGAGCGCTCGGTGATGCGACCGTCGACCGCGACGTTGGTCTTGACGAAGGTCGGGCACAGCACGGTCACGTGGACACCCGACCCGGACAGTTCCGCCGCGAGAGTCTCGGACAGTGACATGACGCCCGCCTTGCCGACGTTGTAGGGCCCCATCGTCGGTGCCGCCGCGAATCCCGCGGCGGAAGCCACGTTGATGATGCCGCCGCGACCCGCGGTACGGAGCAGCGGAACGAACGTCTCGCAGCCGTGGACCACTCCCCACAGGTTGATGCCGAGCGCCCAGTTCCAGTCCTCGAACCCGATGTCGCCCACCGGCTTGCCACCGATGCCGACGCCGGCGTTGTTGATCACGAGCGTCGGCGCGCCACCGAACTCGAGCTCGGCGAACAGCGCGAGATCCTCGACCTGCGACTGCACGGCGACGTCGCACTGGACGGCAAAGCCGGGGCCGTCGAGCATCCGCACCGTCTCCTCGGCGCGTTCGAGTGAGATGTCCGCGCAGACGACGCGGCCACCGCGGCGGGCGATCTCGAGTGCGAAGGCGCGGCCGATGCCACTGCCGGCGCCGGTGACCACGGCGTCCGCCCCGTGGGTGAGGCGTGGTCTGGGTCGAGAGAACATCAGTGTCTCGTCTCTGTTCGATGGAGAGCTGTCAGGGCGTGCGCGGCGCGGGCGAGTGCCCGGTCCGCTTCCGGGCTGATGCGCGGCAGAGCCTGGAACACGTGCATCTGGTCGGGCCAGATCTCGAGCGAGCAGGTGCCACCGGCATCGACCACCAGATCGCGCAGGTGCTCGGCGTCGGCGACGAGCATCTCCGCACCGCCGGCCTGAACCACGAAGTGCGGCAGTGCCGTTCCCGCCTCGACCGCCAGTCGTAGGCGCCGCCCGTCGGGATCCTCGCCGCGTGTGTAGAGCGCGGTGAGTGCCCGCGCCGCCGCTGCGGAGATCATCGGGTCGCGACGGATGCGCTCCCGGTTCTGCGCGAGGGTGAAGGTCAGATCGATCAACGGCGAGAACAGGAGGACCGCACCAGGCTGCGGAACCGATCGTCGGGCGTTGTCCAGCACCAGGTCCAGCGCGAGGTGACCGCCCGCCGAGTCACCGGCCACGACGACCGACTCGGGTGCGTGGCCGCTCGACAGCAGCCAGCGGTACGCCCGCTCGACGTCGTCGGCTGCGGCGGGGAAAGGGAACTCGGGGGCGAGTCGGTAGTCGACCACGAAGACCGGACGCTGCGTCGCGCGGGAGAGACGCGACGCCAAGCCGCGGTGCGTCCGTGCGGAACAGATCGCGTACGCGCTGCCGTGCAGATAGAGGATCGGGTCGGCGGTGTCCACGGAACCGTCCCCACCCTCGACCGGCCTCCGGCCTGCCCCATCTTCGACCGGCCTCCGGCCTGCCCCATCTTCGACCGGCCTCCGGCCTGCCCGCGCGTCGACCCACTCCCCGACCACACCGTCCTCGCGCACGGTGCGGACGACCGTGCCGGGTGCGATTCCGCCGCAGGCACGCATGGCCACCTCGACGAGGACGCGGGCGACGCGTTCGCCGCCGCGTCCGAACGGCAGTCGGGACGCGATGGGTCGCAACGTCGACTGCGTGGCTCGGGCCGCGGCGCGGGACCGCAGGGACCCCCGCTCGGGGATCGGACGCGTCGATGTCATGCCGGAAGCGTCACGGATGACTGTGCCATTTGTCAATGGCCTATAGTTCAATGAAACAATCTTCGGTGTAGTCCGGAGTGCCGGACACACCCGGCCGACGAGGGGAAGACATCGTGGCGATCGACTCCGCGGACACCGCCGTCCGCACACTCCGACTTCAGGTCGACGAGGTGATCCGCGAGACGGCGGACGCGGTGACGTTGGTCCTGTCCACCGCCGACGGCGAGGCCCTGCGCTACCGCCCGGGCCAGTTCCTCACGGTCGAGATTCCTCTGAGCGACGGCGGTTCCGCCGCTCGGTGCTACTCGTTGTCGAGCAGTCCCGACACCGGCGAGCGCCCCGCGATCTCCGTCAAGCGCACCGCGGGCGGCCTCGGGTCGAACTGGCTGTGCGACACCGCGGCGACAGGATCCGCACTGACGACGCTGGCTCCCGCGGGCACCTTCGTTCCCGCGCGATGGGATCGCCCGCTCGTCCTGGTCGCCGCCGGCAGCGGCATCACGCCCGTGCTGTCCATCCTCAAGACCGCGTTGGCGTCGCACGACTTGCAGGTCGTGTTGTTCTACGCGAACAGAGACCCGGACTCGGTCATGTTCGCCGCCACCCTCGACGATCTGCAGCAGCGGCATCCGGACCGCCTCACGGTGCGGCACTGGCACGAGTCGGCGTCGGGCCTGCCCACTGCCACCGGTCTCACCGACGCCGTCTCCGGCATCGCCGACGCCGACGCGTACCTCTGCGGGCCGGGGCCGTTCATGGACGTGGCGCAGCAGGGGCTCCTCGCGGCGGGGGTGTCGCCCGAGAACATCCACCGTGAGGTGTTCACGTCGATCACCAGCGACCCGTTCCACACCACCCTCGTCGAGACGTCCTCGGCCACGGGCGTTCCCGTGTCCGCGGAGGTCGAGGGCGACGATCACTCGTTCCACTGCGCACCCGACACCGTGCTGCTCGACGCCATGCTCGCCGAGGGAATCGACGCCCCGTTCGTGTGCCGCGAGGGCAACTGCGGCGCCTGCGCGTTCACTCTCGTCAGCGGTGACGTGCACATGCGCGTCAACGACACACTGGATCAGTACGAGCTCGACCGGGGAGTGCGCCTGGCCTGCCAGTCGGTGCCCGTGTCCGACGCTCTCACCATCCGCATCGACTGACCGACCGAATCCCTGACACCACAGCCGCACCAGGAGACCTCATGCCCGTCATCACCAAGCACGTCGAGATCGCCGCACCGGCGTCGGCGACCTTCGACTACCTGTCCTCGTACGAGAACGTGCCGGACTGGATGTTCGGCGTCACCTCGTTCGTCCCCGTCGGACCGGTGTCGCGCGGCACCGGCGATCGCTTCGACGCCGAGATGAAGCTCGGACCCAAGGCTCTGCACTCCACGGTGGACATCGTCGAGTGGGTCGACGGTTCCGTCATCGCGTTGTCGTCGGTGAAGGGTTTCGAGACCAGTTCTCGCTGGGTGGTCACCCCCGTGGACGACGGACACTGCGTCGCCGACGTCGAGTTCCGCTACGAGTTCCCCGGCGGGTTCACGGGCAAGGCACTCGCGAAGGTGGTCGAACCCTTCATCAACCAGGGGATCTCCGTCACCGATCGGACCCTGCGCTCCCGGTTGGAGTCGCCGCGCAGCACCTAGACTCACCCGGTGACCACGAAGGACCAGCGAGGACGCATCGCCACCGCACTGTGGCGGTGGTGTTCCCGCTTCGAGCCGATCGGCCTCGTCGTCGGACTGGTCTTCTACTGCTGGTCGATGTCCCCGTCGCTTCTCCCCCGACCGTGGTACCTGCAGGCCGTCGCCACGGGCCTCTCGGTCGCATGCGGTTACGGCGTCGGCGTCCTGGTGGTGTGGGGTGTCCGCCGGATGGAGCTCACGCGTGAGTGGCCGGATCGCCTGAAGCGCTGGGGGTGGTACGCGATCGCCCTCGCCGCCGTGATCGTGCTGCCCCTGTTCCTCGTGCTGGGAGCGTGGTGGCAGAACATCTCCCGCGAACTCGTGGGCATCGAACCGAGCCAGTCGTGGGACTACGCCGGAGTCTTCGTCGTCGCCGCGTTCGTCGTCGTCCTGGTTATCACGCTGGCGCGCGGAATCCGCCGCGTCACAGACGTTCTCATCGCACTGATCGGTCGCGTTCTCCCGCCGCCCGTCTCGCGCGGTCTCGCCGTCGTCGCCGTCGGTGTGGTGCTGGTGTTCGCCGTCGAGGGGCTCCTTGCCACCGGGATCTCACGCATCTCCAACGGGTCCGCCGCTGCGGCCGACACCGGGAGCGCCGAGGGCGTGGAACGGCCGTCGGCGCCCGAACGGTCGGGCTCGCCCGAGTCGAACGAGGAGTGGGACACCCTGGGCCGCGAGGGGCGCACCTTCGTCGCGGGCGGCCCGACGTCGGACGAGATCGCATCCGTGACGGGACGGCCCGCCCTCACCCCGATCCGGGTCTATGCGGGACGCAAGTCCGTCGACGCCGACGGGCTCGGCCTCGGCCGGGACACCGTCGACTCGCTCGCCGACCGACTCGTCGCCGAACTGGACCGAACCGGCGCCTTCGATCGCGAGTACCTGGCGATCGCGACGACCACCGGTCGAGGGTGGGTCAACGCGTCCGTCGCGTCCTCACTCGAGTACCTCGCCGGCGGCGACACGGCGATCGCGGCGGTCCAGTACTCGTACCTGCCCAGTCCGTTGGCGTTCCTCGCTGATCGGGACACCCCGCTCATCGCGGGCCGCGCCGTCTTCGAGGCCGTCTACCAGCGCGTGCAGGACCGTCCCGAGAGCGATCGCCCGAAGCTCCTCACCTTCGGCGAATCGCTCGGGTCGTACGGCGGCCAGGACGCCTTCTCCGGGATACAGGACATGCTGGCTCGCACCGACGGCGCGCTGTGGGTGGGGACGCCCAACTTCTCCGAGCAGTGGTCCCGTGTCACCGACTCACGAGACCCGGGCAGCCCCGAGATCCTGCCCGTGATCTACGGCGGGCAGAACGTCCGCTTCGCCGCGGAGCCGTCCGATCTCGACGCACCCGGTCTGGTGGACTGGGAGAGCCCGCGCATCGTGTACTGGCAGCACCCCAGCGATCCGATCGTCTGGTGGTCGTTCGACCTGCTGTTCGGCAAGCCGGACTGGCTCCGGGAGCCTCGCGGCGTCGACGTCGACAAGGGCATGACCTGGATTCCCCTGGTCACGTTCTGGCAGGTGACGCTCGACATGGCGCTCGCCGCCGAGGTGCCGGAAGGCCACGGTCACGCCTACGGTCCCGATGCCGCCTCGATGTGGGCGTCCGTCCTCGGCGTCGCGGATTCTGCGCTGGTGGAGCGGGTCACCGACGAACTCCGATAGGCACTCGCCCGCACCCACCACGCCACCGAGATCAGGGCGATCACCTCGACGACCACCAGTAGTCGTTCGACGTACCCGAGCGTGACGACGCGGTACCACGGCGTGGTCGTCGTCATGCCGATCAGCAGCGCGTACGCGATGGGCAGGACAGCCGCCACGGACAGCAGGCCGAGCGTCATCGTCCGACGTGCGTGGCGTCGCCACTGCGGTGATCGGATCCACGGAGCGGCGAAGGCGATCACTGCCACCGGAATGCTGACGAACGCGACCGCGGCGCCCGCGCGGTGCACCGCGCCGCCGAGTCCGAGCGTCGCGTCGTTGCTCCAGTCCTGCTTGGGAACCGCGACCACGGCGACGAGTCCCACCGTCCACAGTGTCATCGCCACCGCGGCGACCGACGACGCGCGCAGCAACGACTGCCGGACGGCCGCGATCAGAACGGCGCCGGATCCGACGGCGAGGAGCAGCACCCCGGCCGTGAACACCCACTGCTGCGCGCCCAACCCGTACTCGCTGATGGTGCGGCGCAGATGCGACGGCGACCCGAGCGCGGTGACGACATCGAGGACGACGACCGTCGCGGCGCCGAGCAGGATGGAGAGAAGCCCGAGAGAGGCGAGGCGGGTCTGCACAGGGTCCTTTCGGCAGCGGATCTACGACTCCACTGTGCCTGACGGTGAGCCGGACACGGCGACCGTACGGAGACGCCCACGCGCGCGGTCGATCTGGTCGAGGCAGGAATCCCGCCCAGCCGGATCCGTCATCTCCCGTCGGCACGCCTCGTCGAGGAGGTCGAGGTGGTACCGGACGCGGTCGATCGACGCGGTGTCGGTCGCTGCCGCACCGAGCCGCTCCGCCATCCGGATACCGGCAGCGACCACCATGGGGCTCGCCATCGCGTAGATCCGTACCGCGCCGAGTGCGTGGTCGATCAGGTCGACCACGGGCACCCGACGCAGAACGATCCGTACCGTCCGGGCATCGTCGGTCCGGGCACCGCACGGCGGCGGACGACCGACGAGAGTGGCCATCCCGACCGACAGATCGTCCAAGGCGTTGCGAGCGGTGTACGGATCGTTCGTACCCGAGGACAGAGCCCGCACCGCCATCTCGGCCAGCTGCTCGACGGCGAACTCGATGTCGTGCTGCGGAGTCCGTTCGTCGCCGATCTCGACCGCGGACTCGATCTCGCGCAGGTGTGACGCGGAGGCGGATCCGCTCCACCGTCGTGACTCCGCGATGGCGTCTCCCTCGATCACGTGCTCGCCCGGTCTGCAGAGCAGCACCACGACGGCATCGGCGTCGACGGCCGAGGACAACGCCGCGTCCTCATCCACGTCGACGACGACTCCGGAGCGCGGAGCACGCACCGTGTCGACGTGGTCGGGCAGCGTCACCTCGGAATCCGACGCCGCGTCGGCCGGCGGCTCCGTCGGGTAGAGCTCGTCGACGGCTGCGGAGAGTTCGTCCCGCACGCGCGAGGACAGCGTCGCCACCTGGATCGACTGGGCGATGTGGTGGATGAAGTACACCAGGACGCCCACGTCGAGCACCGCGAGGAGCACGGCGACGTTCACCGCGATGTCGGGTACGAAGACGTCGCCGTCCGCGTCGAGCGACCGGATCGAGCGCAGCACCATCAGTGCGTAGAGGAAGGTCGCCCCGAAGATGCCGAGCACCACCTGGTTCCCGCGGTCCGCCATGAAGTTGCGCACCAGTCGTGGGCCGTAGGTCGAACTGGCCGTCGCGAGAACGGAGATGGTGATGGAGAAGGACGTCGCCGCCACGCCGAGCATCGACCCGCCGATGGCGCCGAGGATGTCCCGGCTGCCACTCGCGCCCACGTGATAGAGCAGCGACCCGCCGATCCCGATGCCCCGATCGAGGAGCCACCGGTCCAGAGCGACCAGGAGTTGAGCCAGGACGACGGCGACGACGCCCAGGACCGCAGGAACGAACCAGAACGTGCCCTGCAGCCGTACCCACCGTCGTCTCATGGGTTCATGGTGCCCTGACGGTGGGTCGACGTGTCAGACCACCGCGATCGCGTCGATCTCGACGAGCATCTCCTCGCGCGGCAGTCCGGTGAACACCGTTGTGCGAGAGGGCAGGACGTCACCCTTCGTGTGTTCGAGGACGAAGGCGCCGTACGCCTCGTTCATGACGGCGAAGTCCTCACGCTTCGTCAGGTACACCCGCAGCATCACGACGTCGTCGAACGTTGCACCGCTCGCCTCGACGATGGCCTTGACGTTGGTCAGCGTTCGCGTGGTCTGCGCCGCGACGTCGCCGGGGTACAGGTACTCGTTGGTCGCCGGGTCGACGGGTCCCTGCCCGGACACCTGAACGAACGGGCCCTTGCGCACGCCCTGCGAGAAGGTGTGGGCGGGTGCAGGCGCATCGGTCGTGAGGACGGCGATCTTGTCGGTCATGCGGGTTCCTTCGTCGGGGTCGGACTCCAGCCGAGTTCGGCGGAGATGGTCTCGGCCACCGCGCGCACCTGCGGCAGGGTGCCGAGGACGCGGGCGTGGTCGAGCAGCATGTCGGGCACGGACATCGACACCGCGGCCACGATCGAGCCGGTCCCGTCGCGCACCGGCACGCCGATGCAGTTGACGAACGACTCGTGTTCCTCGTGGTCCTCGGCGTATCCCTGACGGGTCACGAGGGCCAGTTCCTCGAGGTAGCGCTCGGGCGTGTCGATGGTGCGGTCGGTGAAGCGGGTGTACTCGATGCGATGGGCGACGCGGACCTGCTCGTCCGCAGGCAGTCCCGAGATCAGGATCTTGCCGACGGCGGTGCAGTGCAACGGTGCCGGGCGTCCGACACGCGAGTACATCCGCACGCTCTGGGTGGCGTCGAACTTGTCGATGTAGACGGCTTCCCCGGACTCGTAGGTGGCGAGATGGATCGTCTGCTTGGTCTCTGCGTTCAGTGTCGCGAGGTACGGCCGCGCCAACGTCCGGATGTCGCGCTGCTCCAACGAGCGATTGGACAGTTCGAACAGTGTCGATCCCAGGCGATACCGGTGTTCGTGGTCGTGCTGGACGAACCGCTCCGCCTCCATCGCGCGCAGCAGTCGCAGAACAGTGGTCTTGTGCACGTCGAGGTGGGCGGCCAACTCGTCCAACGATCGCGGACCGTCGGCCAGCACCCGGAGCAGGCTGAGCGCGCGGGACACACTCTGACTCATACGGCGATTCCCCTCTCGGCGTCGTAGTCGATGCTCGACCACTCCTCGTCCGAGGATGTCACCAGTGCATCGAGACGGTGCAGCGGAAGCAGATGGGCGGCGTCGCCGTGCGCGGTGAGGGCGCCGGCGGCGCACAGGTGCCCCAGCCTGATCGCACGCTGCTGGTCGTCGCCGCGGAGGACACCGGCCAGGTAGCCACCGGCGAACGCGTCTCCCGCACCGATCTTCTCGACCACCGACAACCGCAGGGCCGGGACGTCGACACGCTCGGCGCCGTCGAATCCCACGACCACGTGGGCGTCGTTCTTGATCACCAGGCGGCGCGGCTCGGGGAACAGGCCACGCAGCGCGTCGGGGTCTCCGGTGCCGAACACCGCGTGTGCTTCGTCGGCGCCCATCAGCACGATGTCACTGTGTCGGACCTGCTCTGCAAGAACCACATCGGCGCTCTCGGCGGTCCACAGTCGGGGACGGTGGTTGAGGTCGAAACTCAGCAGACCGGGCGACGACGCCAGCGCGGCCGCAGCGTCGCGCGCGGTGTCCGACAGGGCGAGCGTGATGCCGCTGACGTGCACGAGGTCGGCCGCTGCGAGCATCTGCGTCGCACCGACGACATCGTCGACACACAGCGCACTGGCGGCGGAACCGCTGCGGAAGTAGGTCATTCGGCTCTCCCCGGCGGGTAGGTCGGACGCGTGACCGCTGCCCGAACCACGCTCCTTGACGTACATCCCGGTGGTGCGGGTCTGGTCGACGATCACCGCCGACGTGTCCACCCCACTCGCGCGCAGCGTTTCCGTCAGGTAGCGGCCGAAGCCGTCGTCACCGACGCGCGAGAGCCAGGACGCCTCGACGTCCAACTGGGCGAGGACTCGCGCGACGTTGGCCTCGGCTCCTCCGGCCGACCGCTCGAACGTGTCCGAGTGTTCGAGCGGGCCGGGCTGAGCGACCATGACCACGAGCCCCTCGCCGACACACACCACCCGTGGAGTCGCCGCGCCGGGTGATCTCACATCAATTCCCTTCGATGTCTTGCGAGTTGTCCCTGTTCGTTGCAGACTAACGACACCGAACACAGTTTGCAATCAGCGTTGCAACATACGCAACGCTACAGCGCCGCATCCGGCGCAGGAGGATTCGATGATCGACAAGGCCGCCGTCGAGGCGCTGCACGACCGCACTCTCGGCCCCGAGTACAAGTCCGTCCCACCCGCCGCGTGGGGCCTCACCGTGCGCGACTATCTGGCGACGGCGCCCACTCTCGCCGAGTTCGCGACCCCGGTCGTCACGCTGGACCGCCGACACCTCACGTCGAACATCGATGTGATGGCGCGGTGGGCCGATGCGGCCGGCATGCGTCTGGCACCGCACGGCAAGACCACGATGGCGCCGCAGCTCTGGGCCGAGCAGCTCGAGGCGGGCAGCTGGGGAATCACCCTCGCCACCGGGTGGCAGGTGCAGCTGGCGCGCGCGTTCGGAGTGCAGCGCATCCTTCTCGCCAATGCACTGATCGACCCCGTGACGCTCCGCTGGATCTCGGCGGACCTCGACGCCCACGACGACGTCGAGTTCGTCTGCTGGGCAGACAGTGTCGACACCGTGGCGCGCATGACGGAGATCCTGGGCGCCGTGACACGACCGATCCCGGTGATCGTCGAACTCGGTGGGCCGCACGGCCGCACCGGGGCACGCAGCGTGGACGAGGCACGACGCGTCGCGGCCGCGATCTCCTCGTCGCCGTCGGTGACCCTCGCCGGCGTGGGCGGATACGAAGGCGCGCTGGCCCACGACCGCACACCCGCAGGACTGGACGCCGTGCGCGCCTACCTCGACGAGGTCGCCGCCCTGCACGCCGGTCTCGCCGCCGACGGCCTGTACGAGGGACGGGCGATCGTCACCGCGGGTGGGAGCGCGTACCAGGACCTGGTGGTCGAGCGGCTCTCGTCGGTCGTCGACGAGGACACGGCCGTCGTGCTGCGCTCGGGCGCCTACGTGGTGCACGACGACGGCTTCTACGCCGACATCTCCCCGCTCATCGCCTCCCGCGTCGGCGAGCAGCACCTGTCCTCCGCGATGCACGGCTGGGCGCGGGTGGTGTCGCGTCCGGAACCCGAACTCGCACTGCTCGATGCGGGCAAGCGTGACTTCCCGTTCGACGAGGGGCTGCCGACACCGCAGCGCATCGGCGACCGGGACGCGGAGGCGGGGCACCACATCTCGGCGCTCAACGATCAGCACGCCTTCCTCCGGACGCCGGGCACGGCCCGCGACGACGTTCCCGTCGGGACGGTCGCACGGCTCGGCCTGTCGCATCCCTGCACGGCGTTCGACAAATGGCGCCTGCTTCCGGTCGTCGACGACGCCGACGCGGCGAACCCGCGCATCGTCGACCTGATCCACACCTTCTTCTGATCATGGCGGACATCCTCTTTCGCGGCGGTGACGTCGTCGACGGCACCGGATCCGACCGAGTCCGCGCCGACGTTCTCGTCGACGACGGACGCATCACGCGGGTCGCGGCACCGGGCACTGTCGCCGACGCGCAGACCGTCGTCGACGTGCCACGGGGCCACGTCGTCGCACCGGGTTTCATCGACATGCACGCCCACTCCGACCTCGGCCTGCTGACCGCACCTGGACACGTTCCGAAGATCACCCAGGGCGTCACCACCGAGGTGCTCGGTCAGGACGGCCTCTCCTACGCACCCGTCTCCGACGAGACGCTCGCGGTGATCCGCCGTCAGATCTCCGGGTGGAACGGCAATCCCACCGATCTCGACATCACGTGGCGCTCGGTCGCCGAGTATCTGGACCGGCTCGACCGGGGCATCACCCCGAACGCCGCGTACCTGGTGCCGCAGGGAACGTTGCGCTATCTGGCCGTCGGAGCGGATCAGCGTCCTGCCACCGCCGCCGAGATCGAGCACATGCGAGAGCTGGTGGGACAAGGCATGTCCGAGGGCGCCGTCGGCATGTCCAGCGGACTGACCTACACGCCCGGGATGTACGCCGAAACGGGCGAACTGCGCGCGCTGTGCGAGGTCGTCGCCGAGTTCGGCGGCTTCTACGCTCCGCACACTCGCTCCTACGGCAAGAACGCTCTCGGCGCGTACCGGGAGATGATCGACCTCTCGCGTGAGACCGGCTGCGCCCTGCACCTGACCCACGCCACCATGAACTTCGGCGAGAACAAGGGCCGCGCCGGCGAGTTCCTCGACATGGTCGACGCCGCGATCGCCGACGGGTGCGACATCACGCTCGACACCTATCCGTACCTGCCCGGCGCCACCACCCTGTCCGCGCTGCTGCCCAGCTGGGCGATGTCCGGCGGACCCGATGCAGCACTGGGCCGTCTCGACGATCCCGACGTGCGGCGCCGCATCACCGACGACGTGAATCGCTACGGCTCGGACGGCTGCCACGGCGTCACGGTGGAATGGGAGACGATCCAGCTCAGCGGCGTCGCGAACGCGGATCTCGACCGCTACGTCGGGAAGACCGTCCTCGACATCGCGACCGAGGAGGACCGCGCTCCCGTCGACGTGTTCTTCGACGTGCTCCAGCGAGATGCGTTGAGCACCACCATCCTGCAGCACGTCGGGCACGAGGAGAACGTGCGCGCCATCATGGTGCATCCCCACCACATGGGCGGCAGCGACGCCATCCTGGTGGGCGAGCGTCCGCATCCGCGGGCCTGGGGGACGTTCCCCCGCTACCTCGGCCACTACGTGCGGGACGAGGGCCTGATGTCCTTGGAGGACTGCGTCCATCACCTCACGGGTCGGCCCAGTGCACGACTCGGTCTCACCGATCGTGGTCTCGTCCGCGAGGGCCACGCTGCGGATCTCGTGGTCTTCGATCCGGCCACCGTCCGGGACACCGCCACTTTCGACCACCCCAAGCAGCAGGCCGTCGGCATCGCGCACGTTCTCGTCAACGGCTCCTTCGCCGTGCGCGACGGCGTCCCCACCGGGACACTCGCCGGCCGTTCCCTCCGCCGCACCTCTCACGGAAGAACCTCATGACGACCCGTTTCGATGACGCACTTGCGACGATTCTCGAGGACCGCGCGCTGGTGGTGGTCCGCGCCCCGTCCATTCCCGACCCCGCCGCATTGGCCGACGCCCTCGTCGCCGGCGGACTGCGCGCAGTCGAACTGACCTTCACCACACCGAACGTGCTGGACTGCCTGCGCGCCGCGTCGTCGTCCGGTGCCGTGATGGGTGCGGGCACCGTGATGACGGGCGATCAGGCACGCGCCGCGATCGACGCGGGTGCACGCTTCCTCGTCACTCCCGGCCTGCGTCCCGACGTCGCCGCGGTGGCGCACGAACGGGGCGTGCCCGTCATGATGGGCGCGCTCACGCCCACCGAGATCATGGCAGCGCTCGATCTGGGTGCCGCCGCGGTGAAGGTGTTCCCCGCGAAGCTGTTCGGCCCCAGCTACTTCGGCGATCTCCGCGGACCGTTTCCCGACGTCCCCCTCGTTCCGTCCGGCGGCGTCAATGCCGACAATGCCGCCGACTACCTCGCCCGCGGCGCCGTCGCCGTCACCGCGGGCACCGACGTCGTTCCACCGGCCGCGGTCGCGGCCGGGCTCTGGGACGACATCACCGCTCGCGCCACCTCGTTCGTCCACTCACTCTCCCGCTGACTCTCCACATACTTCGAAAGGCAACCTCATGGGTTCCGTCGTCGACTGGTTGAGGACGTCCACTCCCGGACTCCTCGTTCTGTGCGGTATCGCGATCGCGGTCCTGCTCGTCGTCATCATCAAGGTCAAGCTCGAACCGTTCATCGCCCTCCTCATCGTCGGCCTGGGACTCGCTGTCGCAGCAGGACTCCCGGTGTCGCAGATCGTGGGTACCGCCATCAAGAGCGGCGACTCGATTCTCGAGACGGGCTTCGGCGGCATCCTCGGCCACATCGCCGTCATCATCGGACTGGGCACCGTTCTCGGTGCCATCCTCGAGAGGTCCGGTGGTGCGCAGGCACTCACCGCCAAGCTTCTCGGCGTCTTCGGTGATCGCGGCGCACCCATCGCGATGGGTCTGCTCGGCCTCATCTTCGGCATCCCCGTCTTCTTCGACATCGGCATCTTCGTTCTCGCTCCGCTCGTCTACGTCGCGGCGCGACAGGGCGGGAAGTCACTGGTGCTGTATGCACTTCCCATGCTCGCGGGCCTGTCGATGACGCACGCGTTCCTCCCGCCGCACCCCGGCCCCGTCGCACTGGGCGGCCTGCTCGAGGTCAACCTGGGCTGGCTCATCCTCATGGGCTTCATCTGCGGAATCCCCGGCTTCATCGCGGCCGGCCTCGTGTGGGGCAGCTACATCGGCAAGCGCATCATCGTCGAGGTGCCCGAGGACTTCGTCAACGATGCCGACGACGACGGCCCGCACACGTCGGGTGGCACCGCCGTCGAGACGAAGCGTCCCGTGGTCACCACTCCCCCGTCCGTCGCGACCATCGGCGCCATCATCGCGGTGCCCCTGGTGCTCATCCTCGGCGCCACGTTCGGCACCATTCTGCTCGACGAGGGCAACCTGCTCCAGGTCCTCACGTTCTTCGGCACCCCCGCGGTCGCTCTGCTCATCGCGGTGCTCATCGCGTTCTACGTCCTGGGCATCCGCCGCGGTTCGACGGTGCAGGAGTTGTCCACTCTCACCGGCGAATCGCTCCGCCCGGTCGGCATGCTGCTCCTCGTCGTCGGGGCCGGCGCGTTCTTCGGCAAGGTCATCTCGGCCACCGGCATCGGCACCGCACTCGCGGACACCATGTCCGCGGCGGGACTGCCGATCATCGTGCTCGCCTACATCATCAGTTGCGCTTTGCGCATCGCGCAGGGGTCGGCCACGGTCGCCATCGTCACGACCGGTGGCATCGTCGGACCGCTCGTCGCGGCGCAGGACTACTCGCAGATGTCGGTCGCGCTCATCGCCATGGCCATCGCTGCCGGCTCCATCATCCTGAGCCACGTCAACGACGGCGGGTTCTGGATCATCGCCAAGTTCTTCAACCTCACCGTCAAGCAGACGCTGCAGACGTGGACCGTGTTGGAGACCGTGCTGTCGGTGGTCAGCTTCGCCGTGGCAGGGGTGTTGTTCGCGATCGTAAGCTGACGATCATGCCCACTTTCGTGACGGACGACGACGTGACCCTGAGCTACCTCGACGAGGGCAGCGGTCCCGTCGTCGTCCTGGTCGCCGGGTTCGGCGCTTCGGCGACCACGTGGGTGTTCCAACAGGATGCGTTCGTGCGGGCCGGGTATCGCGTGCTCGCGCTCGACCGGCGCGGCCACGGCGACTCCGAGGCACCCGATCACGGCGCCACCATGGCGCGGCACGGCCGGGACCTCGACAACTTCCTCACCGCGGTGGGCGTCGAGACTGCCGTGCTGATGGGTGGCTCCATGGGCGCGAGCACCGTCTGGTCCTACATCCGTACGACCGGGACGTCGAGGGTCCGCGGTGTCGTCTCCGTCGATCAGACGCCGAAGATGATCAACGACGCGTCGTGGCCGCACGGCTTCTACGGTCTGACCGACGACACCGTCGACGGGTTCTTCGCGAAGGGCATTCCCGCCACGGGACACGGACCCTCGACATTCGCCTCACTCCTCCCCGTCGCGAAACTGATTCTGCGCCTGCGGTCGATGCCCAGAATGGTGTCGTCCGAGACACCGCCCATGAGAGCACTTCTCGACGATCACGCCCGCCAGGACTGGCGCGCGGACATCCGGGCCGCGGACGTACCGATCCTCATGATCGCGGGACGGAACAGTCAGTTCTGGCCCTCGGATCACGCAGTGGTCACCGCGCGCGACACCGCGCAGGGTCAGGTCGCGCTGATCGACAGCGGCCACGCCGCGAACATGGACCGTCCACGTGAGGTGAACGAGGCCGTGCTGACCTTCCTGCGCGGCATCGGGTACTGACTGTCGTCTGCGCGACGGACAGTGGAGATGCCCGTCGTCTGATTGCATGGACCGGTCACAGTCCGCAGATGGTGAGCTCTGCGAAGCATGCCCCCGACGTCGGGGTCCCCCGAAGTCGTGGCTACCGAGCTGCCCGGAACAAAACGTACGGTCCTCCCAGAACAGCAGCGCAGCGCTGCTGCGTCGAGCAGGGGGACCGATACAGATGCAGGCAATGATGACCGACGACGACATCGTGAGACCGGCCCTCAGCGTGCGGGAGGTGGAGGTCCTGCGGGCGTGGATCATCAGCGACTCGAAGGGCACCGTCGCACGGTCGCTCTTCATCTCCCCCGCCACGGTCAACACCCACATCGCGCGCATTCGCGAGAAGTACGAGGCGGTAGGCCGCTCGGCCGGGTCCAAGGCCTCGCTGGTCGCCCGAGCACTGCAGGACGGTCACGTGGGGTTGGACGAGCTGTAATCCGCTGGTGCTTTCGCTCCGCTCACGCCACCTATCGGCGGGATCCCGCGCGACAGGGCGCCGAGAGGAGCAGAAACTCCACCGGTCACACCACGACGACGATGAACCCGGCATCGCGGAAGGGTTGCACCTGCTCCTCGGTCGCGCCGGCATCCGTGACCAGGGTGACGCCCTCGGGGAGGGGCGCCCAGGCGTGGAACGGACGCTGACCCAGCTTCGCCGCGTGCGCGAGCACGTAGACCGTGCCGGCGCGTTCGATCATCAACTCCTTGAGCCGCGTCTGCTCCAGCTCGGCCTCGCAGATGCCGCGGTCGGCGGTGACCGCGTCCGCACCGAGGAAGGCGCGGTCGAAGGACACGCGAGCCAACGACGCCTCCGCGAGCGGTCCTACGAAGCCCTGCGACAGGTGACGCAACGTACCGCCCAGGCACTCGACGCGCACGTCGTCGGCATCCGCCAGCGCCTCGAGCGCGGTGAGACCCGCGGCGATGACCGTGAGGCCCGTCGAGTCACGGAGGTACTCCCCCATGGCACCGACGGTGGTGCCGGCGTCGAGAAGCACCGTCTCCCCCGGGCGCACCTCTCCCGCAGCCCACTTCGCGATCGAACGCTTGGCGTCGAAGCCCTCGACGGCACGCTGGCGCAGCGACGACTCGGGGTGTGGGTCGAGCGCGATCGCGCCGCCGTACGTGCGCGCGAGAAGTCCCTCGGCGGTCAGCTGCGACAGATCCCGACGAATGGTCGAGGCCGTCACGCCGAACTGCACGGACAGGTCCTCCACACTCGCCAGACCACTGGTCTTGGCCAGGCGGACGATCTCCGCGCGACGCGCCTGTGACTCCCTGAGCGCCATACCCGAAACCTAGCCGACGTCGGCGGTGCTGGTCGCCAGTTCGGCGGCCTGTCGCAGGGCTTCCACCATGCTGCCGGCCTCGGCGATGCCCTTGCCCGCGATGTCGAACGCGGTGCCGTGATCCACGGAGGTACGGATGACGGGGAGTCCCACGGTGATGTTCACGCCGGCCTCGATGCCGAGAACCTTGACCGGTCCGTGGCCCTGGTCGTGGTACATCGCGACGATGAGGTCGTAGTCACCGCGACCCGCGAGGAAGAAGGCGGTGTCCGCGGGCAGCGGACCGACGGCGTCGATTCCGTCGGCCTGCAGCTTCTCGACGGCCGGGACGATCTTCTGATCCTCCTCGCCGTACCCGAACAGGCCGTTCTCGCCGGCATGCGGGTTGATACCGCACAGGCCGATCTTCGGGTTGCTGTTGCCCGATCGCACCAGCGCCTCGTACCCGCGGCGGACGGTCCGCTCGACGAGACCCGGCTCGATCTTCGCGACGGCGTCGAGCAGTCCGATGTGGGTGGTCACGTGGATGACCTTGAGCTTGGGCGTCGAGAGCATCATCGACACCTCCTCGGTACCGGTGAGGTGCGCGAGCAGCTCGGTGTGACCGGGGAAGATGTGTCCGGCGGCGTGCAGCGCCTCCTTGTTGAGCGGCGCGGTGCAGATCGCCTGGACGTCACCGGCGACGGCCAGTTCGGCTGCGACACGGATGTATTCGTAGGCAGCATGTCCCGCCACTGCGGACAGCTCGCCCCAGGCCAGATCCGCGGGCAGCAACCCGAGGTCGATGACGTTGATGCGCCCGCTGGTGAACTCGGCATCGGCGATGCGCTCGATCGAGACGATGTCGCACTGCACACCCAGCACGTCGGCCGCGAGTCGCAGACGCGCGGCGTCACCGATGACGACGGGCTTGCACCACCCCGCCACCTTCGCGTCGAGCACGGCGGGGACGATGACCTCGGGGCCGATGCCCGCGCCGTCGCCCATCGTCAGGGCCACGACGGGCAGGTCGAGGGTCTGGAGATCGGTCGATGTCATGGCTGTGTCCTTCGGTCGGAGCGTGGTGTCCGGCGAGCCGCCGGTGAGGTAGGAGTGGATGGCGGACAGGCTCTCTCGGTCTCCGAAACTGCCCGGCCGCGTGACGACGCGTCGGCCCCGCGGGTCGACGGACACGACAGCGCCGTAGTGCACGTGTCCTAGCGGGCGCAGGGTGTCGATACCGAGCGCGGTGATGACGGCCCGTGCCGTCTCACCGCCGGTGAGGGCGAGGTCGACCGACAGTCCGTCGGCCCCCGCTCGGACGTACTCGGCCAGGGCGACGGACAGGTCACGGGTACGCGCGACGTCCACGGACCCGGTCACGGTGAGCGCGACGGAGCCGTCTGTCAGGGCGGACGAGAGTGCACGGACATCGGACCGGCCGGAGAGGACGTCGTCCGCGTCCACGGTGAGCAGCCGCACCCCGTCCTCGGCGAGACGACGAACCTGCTCGACGGCGACCGAGGAGGCGGTGCCCACGACGACGAGGACGGGATCGCCTGTGCAAGCAACGGTCCGAGGCTCGGCCGACCCGTCGAGACCGCGGGCGACGGCGGCAGCGAGGGCCGAGGTACCCACCAGGGTCACCTCGGGGCGGTCGGCCACTGCCGCCACCACCGCGTCGAGATCAGCGTCGGACTCGATGTCGCACACGACGACCCCGGTCGCGACCGAGAGCGCGTCGATGGTGACGAGCGGAGCATCGAGCATGAGCGGCAACGACTCCGGCGGCGCCTCGGATTCGGCATGCCAGAGATCGGTATCGGCGAGCGGACGACCGTCGACGTGGAGCACGCCGCCACGGACGACGCGGTCCAGCAGTGGCAGACCGCCCGCGACGACCACCGGCCCGCGGGCCGACAACGCGCGCACCGTGGCGGCGACGTTCCCGCGCAGAAGCGAGTCGATCTTCGCGAGCACGCGTGCGCCTGCGGGTACGGAACGCAGTGCGGAGGACACCAACGATTCCGCCTGCTCGGCAGCCAACGCTCGGGTATCGAGGTCCACGACAGACACTGTGGCGGAACCGATCACGGCATCTAGAGTCAGTGACACGTCGGGCGTACGGTCGAGGAACACCCCGGCGACCTCCGCGGCGCCCGAGAGGTCGTCGGCCAGTACGACGAGTGAGGTCATCCTCGTACCGCCCTTCCCCTTGTTGCGCGAACCACGCATACAACTGTAGCCCAGTTGCGTGTTTCGCGCAGATATTTCACAACGACGCTCCCGCGCACTGCACGATCGCCTGGCCGGTGATGTTGCGGCCGAGAGGGCCGAGCAGGAAGCGGATGAGCCCCGCGACCTCCGACGGGTCGATGAAGGCTCCGAGAGGCGGGAGCTTGGGCGGAGTGTGCGCGCGCGACGGATCCCCCAGCATGGCGGTGTCCGTGGGCCCGGGCGCAACGACGTTGACGGTGATGCCGCGGGACACCAGTTCCATGGCCCACGACCGTGCCATGCCCGTCAGCGCGGACTTCGTGGCGACGTACTGGCTCTTGCCGGCATTGCCGGTCATGGTGCGACTTCCGACGAGAACGACTCGGGCACCGGGTTCCAGAGCGTCGACCACGCCGTTCACCAGGACCTCGGCCGCGGCGACATGGACCTGCCACATGTCGCGGAGGTCGTCGACGTTCAGCGACCCGAGCGGAGCCGAACGCTGCAGTCCCGCAGCGTGAACGACGGCGTCGACCGCGGACAGACCCGACGCGATCTCCGCCACCGAGTCCAGATCACCCAGGTCGGACTCGACCCACGTCAGGTTCTCGTGCTCGATCTCCGGTTTCCGACGACTCAGCCCGGTGACACGCCACCCGTCGTCGAGAAGCGAGGTTGCCGTGGCCGCACCGATTCCGGAGCTGACGCCCGTGACGACGGCGTGCTTCACGACAGCAACTCCGGCTGCACCTCGCAGTACTCGATGGCCTGACGAAAGCGCGTGAAGGCCACGTGCAGCGTCGCGCCGTCGGCCACGATGGACGGGTACGAGAACTCGCGGTTCAATCCGTCGCGGGAGTTGTTCGACAGGCAGTACCCGTCGCCCTCCTCCAGGTTTCGGCGCACCGGCCAGGTGACACCGCGATCGGATGAGATCGCCAGGGCCATCGGCGCTCGGGGTGCGCCCCAGAAGGCGTGCCGCGGGTCGCCGTCGTCCAGAGGCGAGTCTTCCTCGACCGTTTCCTGCTTGTCCGCGATGCCGTGATCGTCGATCTCGTCGTACAGCGACAGTCGGCGCGCCGTGGCGTCCTCACGACTGGACTCGTTGTACACCAGGGCGAGTCGATCGTCGGCCAGCACGACGAACTGCACCGACGAATTGTTGTTGGGCAGCTCGGTGGGGACGGGAGCGCTCCACGTGTCACCGTCGTCGTCGGAGACGGAACGGTAGACGTGGTCCGCCCACCGGCTGCGGTAGAGCGCGACGAGCTGGCCGTCGGACAGGCGGCCGATGTTCATGTGGACGCAGCCGATGCTGTCGGGAACGACCACCTCGCGCCACGTGGCACCGTCGTCGTCGGACACCATGACGCCGGAGTAGTCGCGGTCGCCCACCCACTTGCGGCCTTCGATGCGGACGCAGTGGAACACAGGCAACAGGATCCGGCCGGAGGGCAGCGTGACCATGGGCTGGCGCACGAACACGCCACCGGCCTCGGTCTCCGGGATGAGGACGTCGGTGTCACCCCAGGTGCGCCCGCCGTCGGGCGAGATCCGCCGCAGCACCCGTGCGGTGTCCTGGTTGCCGGCGTGTTGCGAGGTCCACAGCAGCCAGATCTCGCCGGACTCACGCACGTTCAGCACGGGATTCTGCTCCGACCGCGTCCCGTCGTCCGACAGACGAATCGGCTGCGACCACTCGTCGCCGTCCCGTCGGGAGAACCACACGCTGATGTCCGGAACGCCTTCCTGTGTGCCGGCGAACCAGACGCACGCAAGCGAACCGTCCGGCAGTACAGCCAGATTGGCCGCGTGGTTCTGCACCTCGGGCGGGGTCAACAGCGCATCACGGCGCCCGGGCTCGGCGGTGGGGCGGACGATGCCGTCGGCATCCAGGGTGGTGGTCACGGGGATCTCCTCGATCAACTGACGAGTGTCGCGGCGGACAGGTTGTAGGAGTTGGTGGGACGCAGGGTCACATCCTGGATGCGTTCGCGACGCGCCATCACCGACTTGGGAACGAAGGACCACAGGCAGGGCACGGTGTCCCAGATCTGGCGCTGCGCGTCTGCGAGAAGCTGAGTGCGTCGGGTCTCGTCGACCTCCTCGGACGCACGCGCGATGGCCGCGGCGATGTCGGGGAACATGTACCCGTGGTACGTGTCTCGGGTCTGTTCCTTCTCCGGGGTGCCGGCGTACATGCCCTGCATGATGGTGATCGCCAGTCCGGTCGGACTCGGGAATCCGTTACCCAGGATGTCCCAGTCGCCCGCCTTGCCCTGACGCCACTGCATGATGTCGCCGCCCGGCTCGAACTGCTGCAACGTGGTGCGGACGCCGATCGCCGAGAACATCTGGACGACCGACTCCATGATGTCGGTGTCGGCAGCGAACTCGCCCGACTCCCAGATGATCTTGAGTTCCAGATCGGAGATGCCGAGAGCGTCGAGCTCGCCACGCGCCCGCGCCGGGTCGTACGTGTACTCGCCGGTCTCGATGGCGCCGTCGAGGATCGCGGGGATGACGCCCTTGGACGCTGTCGCCGATCCCTGCATCACCTGGTCGATCAGCGCCGGCCCGTTGATGGCGTACGTCAGCGCTCGGCGCACCCGAGCATCGGCGAGCGGATGGTCGGCGGGCTTGCGGAAGTTGTAGAAGAGCTGATTGAGCCGCACGCCGTCGACACGATCGACCACGACGTTCGACAGGCCCTCAAGCTGGTCCGCCGCGTCGGGCGTGATGGAGTCGATGACGTCCACCTCGCCGCTGCGCAGCGTGACGACGCGCGAGGACTCCTCGGGGACGAAGCGCACGCGCACCGTCTCGATGTTCGGCGCAGTGCCCCAGTACTTCGTGTTGCGTTCGAGCGTGTAGTTGCCGGTACCGCGATCGGCCGACGTCACGACGTACGGGCCGGAGCCGAGACCGGTCTGCAGTTCCTCGGGCTTGTTGTCGGACGCCGGCGTGATGAGGATGTTGGACATCAAGTAGTCGAGCACCGGAACGGGCTTGGTGGTCAGCAACGAGAAGCTGGTGTCGTCCATCTGCTCGACCGTCGGCCATTCGGGAAAGAAGCCGCCGACGAACGAACCGTCGACCTCGCTGTACATCCGGATGGCCGTCGCGACGTCCTGCACCTGAACGGGCGAGCCGTCTGAGTACACGGCGCCCTGACGCAGGTGCACGAACCAGCGGGTGGGCTCGACCAGATCGAAGCGGTCGGCGAGGACGAGCTGCGGCTTCAGGTTCGCGTCGATCTCGGTGAGGGCCTGACGCACACCGCGCTGCACGGTGAGGGCGGCGTCGAACTGGTTGAGCTTGTTGTCCAGGCTCACCAGCGACCGGTTGAGCGCCAGGCTCACCGTGGTCTGGCCCGGTGTGCCGGTAGGCGTGGCGCACGCACTGGCACCCGCGCCCAACACCACGCCACCACCGAGCAGCATCCCGCCGCGCAGGAGATTGCGGCGGGAGAACTGCTGGTTGAACGGCGATCTGGTCATCGTCGACCTCTCTTCGAACTTCGAGCGTCATGAGGGGCTGCGGGTCAGGAGCGGAGCTGCACTGTGACCGCAAGCACACCTGGACTGTACGCAGGTCTGCACACAACACGCAACTATGAATTGCTACTTGCGTGATTCGCGCACAAGTGCCATTGTGAGCTGAGTTACATCGAAGCCCGCGCTCGTGACCAGCCAGCGCAGAGGCATCTCCCGAAAGGTCGTTCGATGCACACCACGAACACATGCGCAGTCCGACGGACGGTGACCCGGTGACCGCCGGCATGATCACGCCCGCCGACGCGCCGGCCGCCGAACCCGCGAAGACGAAGTCGAAGTCCGCGGGCACTGCGCGCTACATCGTCAAGCGGCTCGGTCAGAGCGCGCTCGCGATCTTCCTGACGCTCACCACGGTGTTCGTGCTGATCCGTCTCGCACCCGGCGATCCCGCCTACGCGATGGCGGGCCCGCTGGCCTCCAGCGAGGACATCGAGCGGATCCGCCAGAGCATGGGTCTGGACCAGTCGATCATCACGCAGTACCTGAAGTACCTGCAGGGACTGCTGCAGCTCGATCTCGGAACGTCGTACTCGTTCCAGGCGCCCGCCTTCGACGTGGTGCTCGATCGCCTCCCCTACACACTGACGCTCACAGTTGCCTCGATCGGACTGACGACACTGCTCGCCATCCCGCTCGGTGTCTGGATGGCACGCCGTGCGGACACCCGCCGCGAACTGGGCGCCAACGTCGTCACGATCGCAGGACAGTCGATGCCCGACTTCTGGACGGGCCTGATGCTCATCACCATCTTCGCCGTGGTGATCCCGATCTTCCCGGCCGCCGGCTTCGCCACGTGGTCGTCGCTCGTCCTGCCCATGGTCACCGTCGCAATCCTGCAGATCGCATTGATCTCCCGCATGGTGCGTCGAGAGATGGTCGGCGCCTTCGGGTCCCAGTACGCGACGGTGGCTCGCGCACGCGGGGTGTCGGAGCGGAAACTCATCTGGCGCTACGCATTGCGCAATTCGTCCATCCCCGTTCTCACTGCCCTCGGCACACGCTTCGCGTCGATGCTCAACGGTGTCGTGGTGGTCGAGGTCGTGTTCGCCTGGCCCG
Organism: Rhodococcus sp. MEB041; assembly: GCF_030208955.1. Lineage (NCBI taxonomy): Bacteria > Bacillati > Actinomycetota > Actinomycetes > Mycobacteriales > Nocardiaceae > Rhodococcus > Rhodococcus sp. MEB041. Next base: position 690,816 of record NZ_JARVSZ010000001.1, on the reverse strand, counting down.
GTGTCGGATCGCTCGTCGTCCGCGCACTCGAGACCCGCGACTACCCCCTCATCCAGGCCACCGTGCTCGTCACCGCGGTGCTCGCCGTCCTCGTCCAGCTCCTCGTCGACCTCTGCTACCCGCTTCTGGACCCCCGCGTCCGCCTGGGGAAGGGAACGTCCTAGATGACAACAACACTCGAGCCCCCGCAGGCGGAGCGCCCGTCGGCGGTCACCGCGAAGGACATCGCCAAGGCAGGCTCCACTCGGCGCGCCCGCGACAGCCGACTGAAGATCTGGGTGGGCAGCGTCTGCGCACTCGTCGTGATCCTCCCCGTCGCGTTCGCTCGTGTTCTGCCGCTGCAGGATCCGGACGCCACCGATCTCGGTGCCCGCCGTCTCGCACCGCTCACCGACGGCCACCTCTTCGGAACCGACCAGCTCGGACGCGACCTTCTCGCCCGCGTTCTGTACGGCGGCCAGGTGTCACTGCTCGTCGGCATCCTCGCCGTGCTGGTCTCCGGACTCATCGGCCTGACCCTCGGCTCCATGGCCGGCTACTTCGGCGGCTGGGTCGACACCGTCATCAGCCGGTTGCTCGAAGCGCAGCTGTCCCTGCCGCTGCTCATGATGCTGCTCCTCGTCGTCGCCCTCTTCGGGCCGTCCATCCCGGTCATCACGTTCGTCATCGCGATCGCCCAGTGGCCCGAAATCGCTCGCCTGACACGCTCTCTGGTGCTCGTGGAGCGCGAGAAGCCCTACGTCGCCGCGTCGCGGGTACTCGGACTCGGCAAGGTCGCCATCCTCACCCGCCACATCATCCCGAACGTCATCAAGCAGACCTCGCTGGTGGTGCTGCTCCTCCTCGCCCAGGCGGTGCTCCTGGAGTCCGCCCTGAGCTACCTGGGCGCCGGACCGCAGCGGCCGTTCGCCACGTGGGGCCGCATCATCTCCGACGGACAGGACTACATCACGACGTCGTGGTGGCTGGTCACCCTGCCGGGCCTCGTCATCGTGCTCCTCGTCATCGGCGTCAACCTCCTCGGCGACGGTCTGCGCGACCGTCCCGCCGGCTCGGGCCTGAAGGCTCTGCTGGGGCGCTTCGCCATCTCGGGAAAGAAGGCCTGACATGACCGAGTCACTGCTCACCGTCGACGAACTGCAGATCGAGCTGGTCACCGACAACCGCATCGTCCGCGCCGTCGACGGGGTCTCCTTCGACATCGCGCCGGGCGAGACCGTCTGCATCATCGGCGAGTCCGGCTCCGGCAAGTCGACCACCGCGATGGGGATCCTCGGGCTGCTGCCCGACGATCTCGCGGTCCTCTCCGGCCGCGCACGCTGGAAGGGCACCGACATCCTCGGCGACGACAAGGCGCTGCGGAAGATTCGGGGCGCGGACATCGCCCTCATTCCCCAGGACCCGATGACGGCCCTCTCCCCCGTTCACACGGTGGGGTCGCAGCTGCGAGAGGCCATCCACCACAGCGGCGTTCGCGGCAAGTCCGCGCAGACCACCCGTGCCGTCGAACTGCTCGATCAGGTCCACATCGTCAACCCGGCGGACCAGCTGAACAGGTACCCGCACCAGTTGTCGGGCGGCATGTTGCAGCGTGTCCTCATCGCATGCGCCCTGGCTGCAGATCCCGACCTCATCGTCGCCGACGAGCCCACCAGCGCACTCGACGTCACCGTGCAGGCCAGCATCCTGGATCTCATGCTCGAACTGCAGGAGCGCACCGGCATCGGCATGCTGCTCATCACCCACGACCTGGGTGTGGCCCGGCTGATGTCCGACCGGATCCACGTCATGAAGTCGGGCCGGTTCGTCGAGAGCGGCGACGCCCAGTCGATGGTCCGCAATCCCCAGAACGCCTACACCAAGAAGCTTCTCGACGCGGTCCCCCAGCTGGGCACCTGGTCGGGCGCACCCGCCGATCAAGGAGTCCCGGCATGAGCCTGTTGACCGTCGACGACCTGGTCGTCGAGTATCCCGTCGCCACCGGCACCTTCCGCGCCGTCGACGGTGTCAGCTTCAGCGTCGACAAGGGCGAGACCCTCGCGATCGTCGGCGAGTCCGGCTGCGGGAAGTCGACCATCGCCAAGTCGATCGTCCGGCTGCTGACACCGACGTCGGGGCGGATCCTCGTCGACGGGGTCGACATCGCCCGGATGAAGGAGCGGGCCCTCAAGCCCTTCCGCTCGCGCGTGCAGATGGTCTTCCAGGATCCGTACGGTTCGCTGGATCCGCATCTCACGGCCGTCGACATCGTCGGTGAGCCGCTGCGCCTCAAAGGTGTTCGCTCCAAGGCAGACCGGGCCCGACGTGCCGCCGAGCTGATCGACCAGGTCCAGCTGCCGGCGTCGTCCCTGCACCGCCGACCGGGCGAGTTCTCGGGGGGCCAGCGTCAGCGCATCGGCATCGCGCGTGCCCTGGCGTCCGAACCCGAGATCCTCGTGTGCGACGAGGCCACCAGTGCGCTCGACGTGTCGGTGCAGGCGCAGGTGCTCGACCTGCTGCGCACCATCCAGCACGACACCGGCATCACGTACGTCTTCATCTCGCACAACCTCGGCGTGGTGCGGGAGATCAGCGACAACGTCGTCGTCATGCGCAAGGGCGGCGTCGTCGAGAGCGGCCCCACCACAGACGTTCTGACCAACCCGCAGCACCCGTACACGGCGGCACTGCGCGCCGCGGCGCTCGACCCCTCCACGATGGAGGGCGTCAAGCCGCGCTACGTTCTGTCGGGTCGACCGGCACCTACCTCTGGAGTACCCGCATGATGTTCGGCTCCCTGTCTTTCGGCCCGATGGTGCTGGGCACCATGACCTTCGGTGACACAGTCGACCTCGAGGGTTCCCGCGCTCTGCTCGACACCGCACTCGACGCCGGCATCACCCACATCGACACGGCCAACGGATACGCGGGCGGCGAGTCCGAACGCATCCTGGCGCAGTTGCTCGCTGGTCGACGTGACGAGGTCACCCTCGCCACCAAGGGCGGCATGTTCCTCGGTGACGCCGACGACCACTCGCCCCTGTCGCCCGAGGGGCTGCGGCTCGGACTCGAGGCCAGCCTGCGCCGGCTCGGCACCGACCACGTCGACCTCTTCTACCTGCACCAGCCCGACCGCGCGTCGTCGCTCGAGGACACCCTCGGGACCGTCGCCAAGCTCGTGGCCGAGGGCAAGGTGGGCGCACTGGGCGTCTCGAACTTCGCTGCCTGGCAGATCGCCGAGGTGAACCGCGTGTGCGACGAGGTGGGTGCGCCGAGGCCCGTCGTCGCGCAGCAGCTCTACAACCTCCTGGCTCGCCGCGTCGAGGAGGAGTACGCCGAGTTCGCCGCCGTCAGCGGCATCACCACGATGGTCTACAACCCGTTGGGCGGGGGCCTCCTCACCGGCAAGCACTCGTTCGACGAAGCTCCCGGCGAGGGACGGTTCGGCGATTCGCGGCTGGCCGAGATGTACCGCGAGCGGTACTGGAACACCCAGATCTTCGACGCGATCACGCGCTTGTCCGCGGTGGCGTCGGACGCCGGCATGCCGCTCACCGAGCTCGCCCTGCGCTGGTTGCGATCGAAGCCCCTCACCGGACCGATTCTGTTGGGCGGCTCCAAGACCAGCCACCTGCAGGCCAACATCGACGCACTGGGCCGCGGTCCGCTCTCCGACGACGTCGTCGCCGCGTGCGACGAGGTCGGTGCGGCACTGCGCGGTCCGATGCCTGCCTACAACCGATAGGAAACCTTTCATGTCTGCCGCCGATTTCGCCCGTCGCATCCGTTCCCGTGAACGGGCACTGGGCTACTGGTCCGTCATCAACTCACCCGTCTCCACCGAGTGGCTCGCCCACGTCGGGTGGGACTACATCTGCCTCGATCTGCAGCACGGCCTCATCGGTTACGACGGGATGCTGCGCGGCCTCACCGCCATCGACGCGGCTCAGGGCCCGGCCGGACTCGTGCGGGTCGAGTCCAACGACCAGACCTACATCGGCAAAGCACTCGACGCCGGTGCGCGCGGCGTCATCGTGCCGCTGATCGACACCGCCGAGGACGCCGCCCGCGCCGTCTCCTACGTGCGCTATCCCCCTGCCGGCGTGCGCTCGTACGGTCCGATGCGCTCACAGCTGCGCGTCGGACCGCTTCCCGCCGACGCGAACGACAGTGTCGTCGTGCTCGCGATGATCGAGACCCCCGACGGCCTCGAGAACGTCGAGGCCATCTGCGCCGTGCCCGGACTCGACGGCGTGTACGTCGGGCCGTCGGACCTGCGCATCGCCGTCGGTGGCGCCTCCCCCTCGGACAGCTCCGTGGACGACGTGTTCGACGCTGCTGTGGTGCGAGTGCAGGAAGCAGCCGCCGCGGCAGGGATCGCGGCCGGCATCCACACCCCCTCCGGCGAGGTCGCGGCGAAGCGCCTGGCGCAGGGCTACACCTTCGCGACCGTGGCCTCGGACCTCACCCACCTCAAGGCTGTGTCCGAGGGGCACCTGAAGGCTGCGCGGGGGTAGGGGTTCCGGTCGAGCGATCCGCGCCGAGAGGAGCGCGAGTGGGCCTGGTGTTCCACTCGTGAGCCGTGCGGGCGGGATCCCGCGCGCAGGACACGCACGTGGAACACCACGACCAGAGCTGCACCGCCTGTCGTACCGCCGCGTTACCTTCCTCCTCCGCATCGACTTCCGGGGGGAAACTATGTGCAGAGGGTGCGTCTCAGTGCCGGACATCAAGAGGAAGATCGCGCGCCACGGGTGGGCGGTGACCGCCGTGGCCGGGTCGGATCACGAGGTACCCGACGTCGCGTACACGACGGGCCTCACCAGCAGGTCGTTGCCCGAACTGATCGTCTACGGACTGCCGTTCCATCTGTCGGGGAGCCTGCTCCACGACATGGCGTCGCAGATGGTCGCCGGTCTCGCACTGTCGTCCGGGATCACGATCCGCAGTGCGACCGGCGACGAACCGGACATCGTGGTCATTCAGGCCGTCAATACCGCGGACATGGTGGTCACCGGTGCGCTGTACTCGGACTTCACTGCGCTGCAACTGGTGTGGCCGGACGTCGACGGCCACTTCCCGTGGGAGCCCGAGTACTCCATCTGTGCCCACCACCAGCCACTGATGGGCGTGGGGTGGGTATGACGGTTCGGGCCTGACCCGGGCGTGGTGTTCCACTGTCCGCCCTGTCGAGCGGGTTCCCGCGTCCGACATCGGAGGAATGGGACACCACGCCCAGCGCGCAAGAACAACGAAATGGTCACAAACCATTCGGCAGAGTAACGAGTAGCCCGGAGATGCAGACACACTGAGGACACCAGACCACCCGAGAGGATCCTCATGCGCTCGCTCACGAAGCTCGCCGGAGCCGCGTTCGTCGGCATCACTGCCGCGACGATGTCCGTCGTCGGTGCCGGCACCGCGTCCGCGGTCGACTACCCCGCACCGGTGCCCGTCGATCCGGCGGCCTTCCTGCAGGGCGATGTCGCGTACTTCTCCACCGGCGCCGCCAACTGTTCCATTACCCCGGCGGGGGTCGTGGGTTGCGATCTTCCGGGCGGCGAGTACCTCACCCAGATCCCCTTCGCCCCCGTGGTCTACGACGTGGCGATCGACGTGCCGTGGTTCCCGGCTCACCCGACCTTCGGGATCGGCGGCCCGCGTGGGCGTGCCGGGAGCACTCCCCTCGGTGGCTCGCTCAGCTACGGCGGGGCCACCTGCTACATCGGCTTCAAGGGATCGCTGAACTGTTCCTCGATGGGTCACTCGTTCACGGTGTGGACGCCGTACATGACGTTGAGCTGACCTGAACGCAGCGAGTCACTTCGGATCGGAGCCGCCGTACTGCTGTGATCGCGCAGTGGACGGAGGAGCAGCCATGGAACCGAGTGCCGAGATCGACGGCCTGATCGCCCGACACCCCGACTGGCGCGGTGACGCCCTGGCGGAAGCACGACGGGTGATTTCTCGATGGACGACTGCATCGTCGAGGGCTGGAAGTACATAGGCTCCCCCGCCCGGGATCTCGACGGGCCGCTCATCGTCGGCGACACCTTCAAAGCGAAAGTGAAGCTCGGCTTCCAGTACGGGGCGGCGCTGGACGACCCGAAGGGCATCTTCAACGGTGAGCTCGGCGGGAAGCAGCGGCGCTCGTACGAACTCTTCGAAGGTGACATCGTCGACACGGAGGCATTAGCCGGACTGGTCCGTGCGGCGATCGAGCGGAATCGGAACACGAAGGCTGAGTCGCGCACGAAGTAGCTCGGCCGCGATCGAGCATGCCTGGCACCAACGCCGAGTCGTGGGCATCTCGGTGCGCGCAGGTGCCCGAAACGTGTCGGTGCCCTGCTGTAAACAGTGAGTAGGCAGACGGATGATTCCTGCCACCGACGCTCGGTTCTCCGACGTCGAGCTAGCTGTTCGCACAGAATCGAGAACCCATGGACCACGACAGTCGCGGCTTGGGCGGTATCCCCGCCGGCAATCCCGGATTCACCGTCGCCGTCGAGATCGACCGGCCCTTCGACCAGATCGAACCGGACGAGTACCTCCGGCTGCTGCACCTGGTCGGTGACGACGCGGCCAGGATCGACCGTTCACTGCTCGGTCATGCACGCGTCGTCCTCGACGTACCCGGCAGCGGCTGGTGGGTCTCCGGACAGGCCGCCCTCCACGCCGTCGACAGGCTGGCAGAGGAGTGGACCGTCCTCGGCGTCGAGACGAGCCGATCGGACCTCTGGTCCACCAGCCCTCACATGGCTGACAGTCGCCTCCCTCGCACTCGCCGACTGCCGGCGAGTGAGGGCACGCGGTACACCGTCATCATCGAAATCGAGCCGTACGACGAGCTCGTCGATGACGTGGAGCTGTCCGACTACTTCCGGTCCAGGGAACGCGCGGACGTCGTCGTCGCCGACAACGGGCGTCGGCACATCATCGTGTCGAGGCGCGACTGGGACGTCTCCTGGGCCTGCCAACTCACCGCCAAATCCCTCCATGTCATCAGCAACGCGTGGTCCATCACACGCATCAGGACGGTCGAGACCGCGGTATGGAAACGAGAGCACTCTCGTCCGCGCGCCGACAATCGGCCGACGGCAATCCCGGAGTGGCAGTACGCACTCCGCATCGACGGCACCAGATGCGTCGTCGTCACCGACAAGGATGTCGACCTGGACAACTGGTACGCGAAGTACACCAACTCGGACGGCATGTCGGGCGTCGAGCAGTTCTTCCACGGCCCCGCCTGGTTGACCGACGACGGCGTTGCGAACCTTCGGAGGAACGGCGACGCCATCGACGCATGGATCGCTCCCCTGCCCCGCGGTGGACTCCTCGACAACATCACCGACGGATACGGCCGAGTTCTGCCCGTCGACGACTCCGAGGGCACCGCAGCATGGTTGATGGAATCGATGTTCGACAAGCCCGCCGGCCTGATCATCGAACTCGGTCCCAGCGACTACGACCCCGACGACGAGAGGGACGTGTTCAACGCGCAGATCCACGTCCTCGACGACGGCGTGTACATGGTGCGCCGATCGCGAGCCGTTCTCCAGCGACTCCGACTGGCCGACCATGGTGTCGAGGGGTTGGAGCTGGATCACTGGCATCACGACGACCACTTCGACGACTGCACGGACGGCTATCTGTTCAGCCGCGACACCCAGCTCATCGCCAACGCGTGCGTCGCATGGTTCCGGCAGAACGGCGTGACCGACGAGCGCAGTGCGCTGGGCTGCTCGTACGAGTTCGTCGACGAACTCCCCCGCACCTCCTGACAGTCCCACGAGAGGACCCCATGACATCGACGCCCGACGCCCTCACCCGCGCACTGAATGACGTGCCGTTGAAGGAGATGGACCCGTCACTGCTCGCCCACGCCATCCAGTACGAGGCGCGCGGTCGAGGACTCGAGACCTCACCGCTCGAGGATGCTCTCGCCGTGGCGTCCTACGCCCATCTGATGCAGCGCCGCACCACTCGCGGCGATCAGATCAACGATCCGTACATCACGCACCCATCTCGAAACGTGCTGCGTCTCATGAGGTACGGATGTGCTGATCTCGACGTACTCGTGGCCACGGCCCTGCACGACACCGTCGAGGATCAGTCCGACCGCATCGTCGATCTACTTGGCGGGAGCCAGGCTCTCGGCGCACTCGAGGCACACTTCGGTGCGGAGGTCGCACGCCTCGTCGCGGCTGTCACCACCCCGCCGCGCACCGGCGAGGACCGTGTCGCGCAGTACGTCGAACACGTGACGGCGGTGATCCGCGATCCAAAGGTGTTTCTGGTGAAGGTGTCCGACTTCGTCGACAACGCCGGCAGCCTGAAGTATCTGGTCGACGAAGCCAAGCGGACGAAGCTGCTTCGCAAGTACGCACCCCTCGTGACCATCTTCGAGGCGGCCGCCACCGAGCACGGCGAGGCGCTCGGACTGACGGCGGACGGGATGGCGAATCTGCGCGGACACCTGGCGTCGATCAGGGGGCAGACCAGGGGCTGATGATCACGCGTCGACGAGAAACCCGGCGACAGATTCGCACAGAGTACGCACCTCTGTAACGGTGGGCGACAACTCGTAGGCGTGGTGGTGGCACGCCTGAGACAGACGGCCCCAGGCATAGTCGAGTGTGCGTACCGACTCGTCGTTCGGCGCGAGCGCATACAACACGATCAGCCTTACTTTCATGCTGGCGTGAACGACACCCTCGCCGACCGCTGCGCAGCGCGCCTCGACCACCGACTCGAGTGCCTGCCGGGCGAGTACGGCTGCGAGACGGGCATTCTGGCCGGTCACCGGTTCCTCCTCGAGAAGTCGCCGGGCGTATCCGAGCAACTCCGCGGGCGTCGTCACGGCGCCGCCAAGAGTTCGTCGACAAGTTTGTTCAGATCGCTCGCGTGAGACTTGGTCGGGATGGAGCCGGCACCGTGCACACCCTTGTTGGCGTAGTTCAGCGAGCCGCCTCTCCATTCTCGATAGGACAACCACGCGCCGATCTCCTGGTCGGACTTTCCCATTGCCAGCGCGATCCGGGCCCTGGTCCTCTGAGACTCGGACCACGTGCGCTCCAGGTCGACCCATGCCGTGCCGTCTGCAGTCCGGGTCCGGACGTAGCGATCCCAGGCTGCTGCTTCGATCGCCAAGCGGAAGATCGCTTGCACTGCCCGACGCTTGACCTCGTCGGGTAGGAGCTCGTCTCGCACCGTGGCATGAACGTCGGTGACGTAACGCTGAGCAGGCGTGTCGGCCTCGGCCAGCCGAACCGAGGATCCAGCCTCGCGCGTCACCTCGACGAGTCGGGCTCCGATGGACCGTCGGCGCAGTGCGGCCGGCAGTCGATCGTCGTGCGAGAAGACCACGACCTGTCGGGTGGCTGCGAGATCGACGAGAACGTCGACGAATCCGTCGATCTTGGCCGGGTCCATCGCCTGGATGGGATCGTCGAGAACCAGGAATCGGAACGGGCTTCCCTCGGTGGTCGCACGCGGAATGAACAGCGCCAATGTCAGTGCGTGCAGCTCGCCCTGACTCATCACGGACAGGGCCCCCGTCGGCTGACCGTCGACCGACGCTTCGATGCTGGCTTTACGGCGAGTCGCGCGGCCCTCCAGAGTGATTCGACCGATGTCGACGTTGGACTCCTGCCTCAGCATCGACCAGATGCGACGGGCCTGGTCACCGATGGGCGCCAACCGCTCGTCGCGCAGGACATCGATGTGCCCGGAAAGCCACGTCCGCGCGGCGTCGACGCGGGTGAGCTGTTCCTCGACCGCTCGCGCCTCGCGTTCGAGGTCGACCCATCGGGCGAGCTGTTCCGCGAGTGGCGTCCACTCGGTCTCCAACTGGGCGAGTGCCTGCGCTGCCTGCTCTCGCACTCCGGCTGCGGCTTCGATGAGCACCGGCAGCGATGCTGTGACGTGGTCGCCCAGAGACATCGTGTCCGAGGGCACGGCCCGCGCTGTGTCACGAGCGGCCCGGTAGACCTCGAGGTCCAGTCCACCGGTGTCATCGACGGCAAGCGGTGCTGAGAGAGCGAGGTCTCGCAGGGAGCGCGCTGCCGCATCGAACTCCGACTTCGCGTCGCGGTAGCGCTGGGTGTCCGTTCGACCCGCCTCGAGCGCGAGTCGCGAACGTTCGGCCCAGACGTCGTCCAAGATCCCCTCACCACACACGGGGCACGGTCGACCGTCACCGCCGGAATGCAGTTCCAGAGCGCTGGCCAACAGGTCGAGCAACCGTTCCTGTTCGTCTGCCACCACGCCGGTCACAGCTGACAGAGCGTCTCGGGCGCGTTCGAACCGCGACACCGTCCGGTCAATGTCGCTGATCTCAGCCGTCCGCAGTGTGGCCAGACGCCGCAGGGCCGCCACGACCGTCGACGACGCCGCCTCGGCACCTGTCGCGATGCCCGCGACGACGTCGAGGTCGGGCTTGTGCTTGCGGAGCTGTTGGAATGCCGCAGCGGCACGTTGATCGCTCGACGCTTCGACTGCCGCCTTGACCGACTTCTTCGACTGGGTCGCTGCGGTGCGCGGCTTCTTCAGCTCGCCGTGCCTCTCGGCCAAGCGCTTCTCTGCAGCCGCCACCGCGTCGAGACCCAGTAGTTTCGCAATGGCGTCGTAGAGGGCCGACGGTTCTTGTTCGAACATCCGGCCGACCTCGTCGTACGACAGAATCGGTCGATGGGAATCGAGTGCGTCGCGCCACCCCAGGGTGTCCGTTCCGGTCGACCTCGCCGCCTTCTTCTCCTGAACCCAGAATGCGGCATCGTCGAGCTCCGCCCCAGCGGACCAGTCGACACCGACCGTGGTCTCGGGTCGCCCGTCGATGGTCAGCCCCACACGGATCGACGCCTCGCCGTCGTAGTGCATGTTGCGCCAGGACGACGCCCACACGACGCTCTTCTTGTTCGCACTCCAGCGGTACGACTTGCTGGTGAGAGCGAACTCCAGTGCTTCCGCGAAACTCGACTTGCCGGATCCGTTCCGTCCCGACACCACCGTGATGCCAGGCCCGGGTACCAGGGACAATCTCGACGTCGGACCGATGCCCCTGAACCCGGTCACCTCGATGGAGGACACGAATGCCCCGACGGGACCGTCCTGGGACGCGGGTGAGTCCGGCTGCAGCGCCTCGTGTTCCACGGTTCCGTGAAGTTCGCTGGCGAGCTCGGCGTCGCCCTCCAGCGCCGCGAGAACGACATACGCGATCTCGTCGGTGACAGACGCGTCGTCCGTCAGGGCCTGAGTCACTGTGTTGATCAGTTCTGTGTCCGTCACGGTCACGATCTGTGGCACTCCCTCGTACGTTCGACGCCGCCGGTCGAGCGCGACGAATCAGAACGTACCTGCCGGTTCCGACAGCGCGAGTCGTTTCCGATCGGACGGGCCGGGACGTGCCGAGGCCGCTCCTCAGTTGTCCGGCGCAGCCGTGCTCGCTCGGGTGACCAGGCTGGGGGCGATGCTGAAGCGTCGGGTGCTCGACTTCCCGGACTCGATCTGCTCGAGCAGGATCTCGACGCTCCGGACGCCCACCTCGCTGAATTCCTGGCGGATCGTGGTGAGCGGCGGTGAGTAGAACTCGGCGTCGGGGACATCGTCGAAACCGACCAGGCTGATGTCCTCGGGAACCCGCCGCCCGTGGGCGTCGAGCGCGCGCAGCACTCCGAGCGCCATGGAGTCGTTTCCTGCGAACACGGCGGTGACACCTTTGATCTGCGCGAGGACGGTGCCGGCCGCGTAGCCCGACCGGGCGGTCCAGTCCCCGTTCATCATCGGCGGCGGATCGATCCCCCGCTCCTCGTGCACCGACCGCCACCCGCTCACCCGGTCCGCGGCCTCGTACCACCCCAGAGGCCCGGCCACGTGCCACACCTCTCGGTGCCCGAGTTCCAGGAGATGCGACGTGGCGTCCCTCGCTCCGAGGACCTGGTCGACGGACACCACCGCGAGATCTCCGGCGGGCGATCCCTCGACCGCGACGAGCTGCAGTTCGCCGGCCAGCCCCGCGATGTCGCCGTTGTCGGTACGCAGTGGCGCGACCACGACCACCCCGTCGACACCCTGCTTGTGCAGACTCCGAACGCACGCGTTGATGGCGTCCTCCTCCAGCGAGGTCGGAACCCCCACCAGCACCGAGTAGCCGGCGTGCCGGGCGGCCCGCTCGACGCTGTACAGCGTCGAGACCGGTCCGTGCAGAGCAACTCCCGTCGCGACGATGCCGATGGTGCGGTTGCTTCCGGTGACCAGAGCCCGAGCCGCGGTGTTGGGCCGATAGCCCAGCTGGGTGATGGCCTGCGTGACCCGCGCCCTGGTCGCGTCGGTGACGTGGGGATGACCGTTGATCACCCGCGAGACGGTCTGGTGGGACACCCCGGCAAGTTTGGCCACGTCAGTCATGGCCGGCCCTCGAATCGGCGTCACAGTCCCCCCCAGTTCACTCGTCCGTCGTCCAGGATCGCAGGTTCTGCCCCGCCGCGCCGATCTACCTCGACACGGGCGGCGACGCGGTGGCTGCGGGGGCAGCTTTCGTGTCGGTGGAACCGCCCAACATCTCGGCCGGAACCGGGAGACCCATGTAAGTGGACGGTGCCGGTTTCTCGGCCTTGTCGGGTCCACCTCCGCGTCCGCTGGCGGCTCGGCGCTTCGTCCAGATGTCGAAGGCGACGGCCGCGAGAAGGACGAGACCCTTCACCAACTGGACTCGCTCGCTGGGTGATCCGATGAGGGACATTCCGCTGTTGATGACGGCGATGATCAGTCCGCCGGTCAGAGCGCCGACGATGCGACCGACACCGCCCTGCACCGCTGCACCACCGATGAAGGCGGCCGCGATGGCGTCGAGCTCGAATCCGTTACCCGCAGTGGGGCCGGCCTGGTTGAGTCGCCCGGCGAAGATGATGCCCGCCAGGGCGGACAGCACACCCATGTTGACGAAGAGCCAGAACGTGACCGGCTTGACCTTGATGCCCGACAGCGACGCGGCGTGGATGTTGCCGCCGATGGCGTAGACGTGGCGACCGAACACCGTCCGGCCGGCGAGCGTGGAGTACCCCATGACGAGCACCGCGAGGAGGATCAAGACGTACGGCAGGTTCTTGAAGCGCGCCAGCTGAACAGCAATGGCGAGCACGAGAAGTCCGGCGAACGTGACCTTGGCGATGAACAGCGGCAGCGCATCGACGACTTGGCCGTACTTCTGCCGTCCCGTGCGGGTCCGCCACTGGCTGAATACGATTCCGGCGATGGCAGCGATGGCGACCAGCAGCGTGAAGATGTCTGCGCCGCCCAGGGGTCCGAGGCCGACGTTGCCCAGGAATCCGGGGAGGAAGCCGTTGGACAGTGTCCGCACCGGTCCGGGGAACGGCCCGATGCCCTGGTTGCCCAGCACGATGAGGGTGACGGCGCGGAAGACGAGCATGCCGGCCAGCGTGACGATGAACGCGGGGATGCCGAAGTACGCGACCCAGTAGCCCTGCCACGCTCCGATCAGTCCGCCCACGACCAGCGTGATCAGCACTGCCAGCGGCCATGGCACGTTCTGTTGAACCATGAGGACACCCGCGATGGCGCCGGTGGCCGCGACCACCGATCCCACGGACAGGTCGATGTGGCCGGCGATGATGATCACGACCATGCCGATGGCCAGGATCAGGATGTAGGAGTTCTGCACCACCATGTTGCTGATGTTCTGCGGCACCAGAAGTTGTCCACCGGTGAGCGCGGTGAAGAGCAGGATGATCAACGCGAAGGCGATGAAGATTCCGCTCTGGCGGAGGTTTCGCGTGAGCAGCCCCCGGACGGTCGACAGCTGATTCATCGAAGTACTCCTGTTCCACGGGTCATGAGATGCATGAGAGATTCCTGCGTCGCGTCCTCCCGAGTCACCTCACCGGTGATGCGGCCTGCGGAGAGCGCGTAGATCCGATCGCACAGCCCCAACAGTTCGGGCAGCTCGGACGAGATCACGAGAACGGCCTTGCCTGCATCGGCGAGGCTGTTGATGATCGAATAGATTTCGAACTTGGCGCCGACGTCGATTCCTCGCGTCGGCTCGTCGAGAATGAGCACGTCCGGATCACTGAAGATCCACTTGCTCAACACGACCTTCTGCTGGTTGCCGCCGGACAGCTTGCCGACGACGGCCTCCACGTTCGGAGCCTTGATGTTCATGCTCTTGCGGAAGCCCTCGGCAACCTCGTACTCGTGGTTGTCGTCGACGAATCCGTGTGCGACCAACTTGTCCAGGGCCGCGGTGGAGATGTTGCGCTTGATGTCGTCGATCAGATTGAGGCCGTAACGCTTGCGATCTTCGGTCGCGTACGCGAGTCCGTGCTCGATCGCGTCGTTGACGGACTTGACGTGAATCTCTTTGCCGTACTTGTACAACCGTCCGGAAATGTCCGTGCCGTAGCTGCGCCCGAAGACGCTCATGGCCAGTTCCGTGCGGCCGGCACCCATCAGCCCGGCGAGACCGACGATCTCCCCGCGACGGAGCGTCAGATTCGCCTTGTCCACGACGGTCCGACCGTGCTGGGTAGGGCTGTGCACGGTCCAGTCCTCGATCCGCAGCACCTCCTCTCCCACCGTGGATTCGTGCGGCGGGAAGCGGTGCTCGAGATCGCGGCCGACCATGAGCGAGATGATGCGATCCTCGGTGACATCCGGGTTGCGCATGTCCAGCGTCTCGATGGTCCGACCGTCCCGGATGATCGTGGTCCGGTCGGCGATGGCCGCGATCTCGTTGAGCTTGTGCGAGATGATCACGCACGTGATGCCCTCGTCCCGCAGACCGCGCAGCAATTCGAGGAGGTGGGTGGAATCCGAATCGTTCAGTGCTGCGGTCGGTTCGTCGAGAATCAGCAGCGTCACGTCCTTGGACAGTGCCTTCGCGATCTCCACGAGTTGCTGCTTTCCGACACCGAGGTCGTTGACGACGGTGACCGGGTTCTCCCGCAGCCCTACACGGTTCAGTAGGGCTGCGGCCTCGGAGTTGGTGCGGTTCCAGTCGATGAACCCACGCTTGGACCGCTCGTTGCCGAGGAAGATGTTCTCGGCGATCGACAGATACGGACTGAGCGCGAGTTCCTGGTGGATGATGACGATGCCCTTGGCTTCGCTGCTCCGGATGTCGGAGAACTCGCAGGCCTGACCGTCGAACACGATGTCGCCGTCGAATGTGTCGTGGGGATACACACCCGACAGAACCTTCATGAGCGTGGACTTTCCCGCGCCGTTCTCGCCGCAGATCGCGTGTATCTCGCCGCGCTCCACCGTCAAGGTGACATCCTGCAGTGCTTTCACGCCCGGGAACGTCTTGGTGATCCCGCGCATTTCCAAGATCTGACTCGTCATCGCCGAACTCACTTCAATTGATCCTCGGTGTAGTAGCCGCCGTCGACGAGGAGCTTCTCGTAGTTGTCCTTGTAAACGATCTCGGGCTGCAGCAGGTAGGCGGGAACGACCTTCTCACCGTTGTCGTAATCGGTCGTGTTGTTGGTCTCGGGGGTCTGGCCCTCGAGAACTGCCTGCGCCATCTGGATGGTGACCGCCGCCAACTCGCGGGTGTCCTTGTAGATGGTGGCGTACTGCTCACCGGCGATGATCGACTTGACCGACGGAACCTCGGCGTCCTGACCGGTGACGATCGGGTAAGGCTGGCCGGCGGTTCCGTATCCGTTGCTCTTGAGCGCGGACAGGATTCCGATCGACAGGCCGTCGTACGGGGACAGCACGCCCTGCACCTTCTGGCCCGACGAGTACGTCTTGGTCAGCAGGTCCTCCATACGCTTCTGCGCGGTGGCCGGGTCCCAGCGAAGGGTCGCGGCCGTCTCGAAGTCGGACTCGCCGCTGCCGATCTTCAGGGTTCCCTTGTCCAGGTACGGCTTCAGGGTCTCCATGGCACCGTCGAAGAAGAAGGTGGCGTTGTTGTCGTCGGGCGAACCGGCGAAGACCTCGATGTTGAACGGGCCGGCGGGGGCGTCGGCCTTGTCGGTGCCGTCCTCGTTCTTCAGGCCGAGGCCGACCAGCAGGGACGTGGCCTGGTCGACGCCGACCTTGTAGTTGTCGAAGGTGGCGTAGTAGTCGACGTTCGGCGAGTTGCGGATCAGGCGGTCGTACGCGATGACGCCGATGCCGTTGTCCTTGGCTTCCTGCAGCTGCGTGGTGATGGCGGTGCCGTCGACGGACGCCACGATCAGCAGCTTCGCGCCCTGGGTGATCTGGTTCTCGATCTGGTTGACCTGGGTGGGAATGTCGTTCTCCGCGTACTGCAGGTCGACCTTGTAGCCCTTCGACTCCAGCGCGCTCTTGAGGTTGTCGCCGTCGGCGATCCACCGGGCGGACGACTTCGTCGGCATCGTGACGCCGATCAGAGCGCCGGCCGTGTCGCCTCCCGCCGAGGGGGCGACGTCGGCAGTCTTCGTGCTGGACCCGCACGCGGTCACCGTGATCGCTATCGCCACCGCGGCCGCAGCCACCGGTAGGTGTCGGAACTTCATCGTGTCTCCTCGGGTGGTGGCTGGTCGGCAGGGCCGGCATTCGATTCGCCGTGCTGCGGATCATGCTGCTGTCGAGTGGTGTGAATCACACCGCCCAGCGAGTGTGAGCGATAACATCGACGATGTCAACGGGTCCTCCGAACTGGACTTTGCGACGTGTTAGCGCTAACAGAGTCCGCCAGTCGATCCGCGGTGTCACCACCCCACTCAGACCACCGTTATGCTTCGGTGCATACAACTACCGAATCAGGACGACTCATGACTCACCCCGGATCGCACGCCTTCGACGACGGCCTCACCCTCGAGCCTCTGGGCGACGGTCGCTACCGCGGCCGGACCTCCGCGCCGTACAACAACATGGTCGGCCCCTTCGGCGGGCTCACCGCCGCGACGCTGGTCCGGGCCGTCGAGCTTCATCCCGATCGACTGGGCGACCCGGTGACGCTGACCGTGAACTTCGCGGGGCCCATCGCCGAGGGCGAGTTCGAGATCTCCACTCGCGCCGTGCGGACGAATCGCAGCAACCAGCACTGGTACCTGGAGCTGAGCCAGGACGGCACGGTCGCCACCACCGCGACCGCGGTCTTCGGTACGCGTCGCACCACCTGGGACGCCCTCGAGTCGTCGCCGCCCGCGATGCCCGACCCCGCGGACGTCGACACGGTCGACTTCCCCGAGTTCATCGCCTGGGCGAACAACTACGAGATGCGGTTCACCGCCGGTGCATTGACCGAGACGGAGTCCGCCGATTCCGTTGCGACGCTGTGGGTCCGGGACTCTCCCCCGCGCCCGATGGACTTCGCGTCCCTGACGTCGATGAGCGACATCTTCTACCCGCGGGTCTTTCAGCGGCGCGGGAAGTACGTCGCCGCCGGAACCATCTCGCTCACCGTGCACTACTTCGCGACGGCGGAGGATCTGGCGGCGCAGTCCGACGGGTACGTCCTCGGGACCGCGCACGCACGACGATTCCATCAGGGCTACTTCGACCAGACCGCCGAGCTGTGGAGCACCAGCGGCACTCTCCTCGCCACCGGACACCAGGTCGTCTACTACAAGGACTGATATCGGGTCCCTGCCGAGCCGCAGTGTGCACAATGTGACACAGGGCACGTAGGTCGTGCGCCTCGCGGATCGACCGGCAGGAGAGTCATGAAGAGCACCATGCAGGACGCCCCGTTGTCCATCGGCCAGCTCGTTCGATACGGCACGTCGATGCACGCGTCGGCGACGATCACCACGTGGAGCGAGGCGGGGCCGTCGAACATCACCTTCGCCGAGCTCGGTCGACGCGCCGCCAAACTCGCCCACGGTCTCCGAGCGCTCGGGATCGACGGGGACCAGCGCGTCGCCACCTTCATGTGGAACAACTCGCAGCACATGGAGGCCTACATGGCCGTGCCGGCCATGGGTGCCGTGCTGCACACGCTGAACATCCGCCTGTTCCCCGAGCAGCTCACGTACATCGTCGAGCACGCCGAGGACAGCGTCATC
This sequence comes from Rhodococcus sp. MEB041, assembly GCF_030208955.1. Taxonomy (NCBI): domain Bacteria; kingdom Bacillati; phylum Actinomycetota; class Actinomycetes; order Mycobacteriales; family Nocardiaceae; genus Rhodococcus; species Rhodococcus sp. MEB041. The sequence goes on along the minus strand of NZ_JARVSZ010000001.1, from coordinate 672,838 downwards.
ATCGCCGACGCCAGCCTGCTCCCCCTGCTGACGCCGCTCCTGCCGACCATGACGACCGTGCGGCACCTCGTCGTCGTGGGTGCCGACCCCGCACAGGTGCAGGCACCGGACCACATCGAGGTGCTGGGCTACGAGGACGTGCTCGCAGGCCACCCCGACGAGTACGACTGGCCCGAGCTCGACGAACGATCCGCTGCAGCAATGTGTTACACCTCTGGTACGACCGGCGACCCGAAGGGCGTCGTCTACTCGCACCGGTCGATTTGGCTGCACTCGATGCAGGTCTGCATGACCGATGCCATGGCGCTCGCGCAGTCGGACACCGTGCTCGCCATCGTGCCGATGTTCCACGCCATGTCCTGGGGACTGCCGTACGCCGCGCTGATGGTGGGGGCGTCGCTCATCATGCCGGATCGCTTCCTGCAACCGGCGCCTCTGGCAGAGATGATGACGACGCTTCGACCCACCGCGGCCGCCGCTGTCCCCACCATCTGGCAGGCACTGCTCGCCCACCTCGAGGACCACCCGGCTGACCTGTCGAGCCTGCGCGACGTCACCGTGGGCGGCAGCGCGTGCCCGCCGAGCCTGATGCGGGCGTTCCACGAGAAGTACGGCGTTCCCATCTCCCAGGCGTGGGGCATGACGGAGACGTCGCCGCTCGGCACGTCCGGGCGCCCCGACGTCGGACTGTCTCCGGAAGACGAGTTCGACTTGCGTTGCACTCAGGGACGTTTCGTGTCCGCTGTCCGTGCTCGCCTGGTCGACGATTCGGGCACCGTCCTGCCGTGGGACGGCACGCACGTCGGCGAACTCGAGGTGCGCGGGCCGTGGATCACGGGCAGCTACTACCGCAGCGACGCGTCCGACAAGTTCGACGACGGGTGGCTGCGGACCGGCGATGTCGGCACCATCTCCGAGGGTGGGTACCTCACGTTGACGGACCGGTCCAAGGACATCATCAAGTCCGGTGGGGAATGGATCTCGTCCGTCGAGCTCGAGAACCACGTCATGGAGCATTCCGCTGTGCGCGAGGCCGCGGTCATCGGTGTGCCCGATGAGAAGTGGGACGAGCGACCACTCGTCGCCGTCGTCGTGCGCGAGGGTCAGACCGTGACCGCGGAGGAGCTCCGCGACTTCCTCGACGGCCGAGTTGCGCACTGGCAGTTGCCGGAACGCTGGACCTTCATCGACGAGGTGCCGAAGACGAGTGTCGGCAAGTTCGACAAGAAGCGGCTGCGCGGGTCGCATGCAGACGGTGCGTTGGAGGTCGTCGAGGTCGGCTGATGCGAATGTCAGACGCGGGAGACCAAAAGCTCCGTGTACCCCTCGAAGGCACTGCCCGGTAGAGCTGCGGGTGGGGCGTAGTTGAAGCGGTACCTGGTCGGCTCACTCAGTCGAGTGCGCGCCCACTCTTCTGTCAGAGGCTGGACGGGGAAGGTCGAGACTATCCGGGCCGTCGAACTCGTCACCAGTCCGTACACGACTGCGGTCGAACCGCTTCGGGGATCGGCGACGTAGACGGTGCGCATCGCGTTGGTGGTGTCGACCACCTCGTCGAAGGCGAGGACGACGCGTGTGGTTCCGACCGGGTCGCTGAGCGCGGGCAGGACCGTGGATGCGACGCGCTCCATCAGAGGGGTCTCGGATGCCGTCGGCTGAAGGTGAGTGGGCTCCTTGCCGAAGGCGACGGCCAGGTCGCTCGTGAGCCACCTCTGACGTTTCAGTCCGTACGGGGTGACCACTGTCGACAGCAGATAGCCGTACGTGTGCATCAGTCCCGCATGACCGATGGGGAAGTCGTAGACATCGGTCAGCCCTCTGTGGAGCCAGGCGAAGGTCGCTTCGTCGAACACCGGTGCCTGCACGTTGTCGTCGATCACCGTCGACGACGTCCAGTGGGCCAACTGCTCGTCATCGCGCTGCGATGCAAGGACCTGCCTCACCAGCCAGGGGGCCGGTGCGCTCGGCTCGTCGAGGTCGCCCGTCGAGGTCAGAAGTTCAGCAGTCGCCGACAGGCCCGTCGATAAGTCGTCCACGTCGCTCACTCTCCACTCATGCAGCTGACCCGGCACACACCGGCGAGCGTACGGCGGCGACACGGGGCCACGCCGGCGAAGAGTCGCCGTGACACTCCACATCACCCGTGGGTACGTAGCGGGCCCTCGACAGAACGACACTACGATCCGCTGTATGCACCGACCACCGACTGATGGTTCACACGCAGCGCCGACAGAAGGCCGACGCGACGGCGGGTCCGACGGACACGTGTTCGTGGTCAAAGGGACCCTGGAATCGGTGGCCTCCGATGTCCTGATCGTCCCGGCGAGCAGCCGATTCGTCCCGAGGCATACGTGGTGGCGCGCCCTCGGTATCGACACAGAACCGCCGGTCGCAGCGGGAACGGGCCGTGCCCGTAGGTTCACCGACGAGGTGGGCTTCGATCGGCCGGCATGGATTCTCAACGTCGCTCATGACGGACGACCATCGGTTCCCTGGCTGATCGACGGGTTGGCCGATGCCCTGCGGAAGATCAGTGCTGACCATCCTCCGACGGGGGACGGCCGGGTGAGGCCCTTGATCGCGATGCCCACTCTCGGGGTCGGCCTCGGTGGGTACGACGGCGTCCGCGGCGCGGTCATCAAGGCCCTGCTCGAGCGGACCGCCGAGTTCGTCCGCTCGTCGGCCTTCGACATCGTGATCGTCGCTGAGAACGCTGCAGACTATGCAGCCTTCCAATCCATGAGGCGCGAGGGACCGCCGCCCCCGCACTGGAGTCAGGCGGCCGAAGACTTGGCATCCGCCGTACGTCGAGATGACGTCGCGTTGCTACTAGGCGCCGGAGTGAGCGTTCCGGCCGGACTACCCACCTGGGACCAATTGCTGTCTCAACTCAAGAGCGACACGCTACCCGACTTGGACGACACCAAGTTCGCAGAACTGAACGTCCTGGATCGGGCGCAACTACTGTCAAAAGCAAGCGGTGCAACCACTTTGGGGGCCCGCACTGCCCGGGCAATCGGCGCCGTAACACAGAAGTCGCCGACTCTGGCCCACTGTCTACTGGCATCGTTGGGCGTGGAAAGGGCTGTGACCACTAATTACGACACATTGTACGAAGATGCATACGAGTCCGCTCACGGATCCGATTCGATCTCTGTCCTGCCACGGCAGGAGGTGCATGGCGACCGTTCCTGGCTCCTGAAGTTGCACGGCGACGTGGCGGCCCCCGACAGCATCGTCCTGAGCCGCCGCGACTTCGTCCGGTACGACTCCGAGCGTCGACCGCTCGCCTCCATCGTGCAGTCGTTGATGGCCACGAACCACGTCGTCGTGATCGGCGCGTCGATGACAGATGACAACGTCCTCCGACTCGCACATGAAGTTTTGGCCATGAACGCCGTGAACAAGCACGAACGTCCTCTGGGTACGGTCGTGACGTTGCGGCCGGATCCAGTTCGAGCCGCACTGTGGGAGGGCGACTTCCGATTCGTGTCTGCGTCGGACTCACCGGACGATGCCGTCGCTGCCCGTGACTTGGAAATCATGCTGGACCGCGTCGCCATGTATGCGAGCGACCACACGCCCTTCCTTGTCGACAGCCGATACGGCGAGCTTTTGGATACCGAGGAAAAGCAGCTGGCTCAGGATCTACGGGACATCGCCGACAGAGTCCGAGCACTCGATTCAACGAAGCGAGATCGCTGGGCGCCTTTGGGAAAAACACTGAAGTCGATGGGTGACGCTGAGCCGATGACCTGAGTCAGCTTCGAGTGCCCGACGGTGAATCGAAGCGATCACGCTCTCGGTAGCAGATATTTCGTGACATCGGCCCAGGTCTTGAAGTCGTCCGAGCCGAAAGGGATCAGCTCGCCCTCGAATTTGTCTGCACCGTTGGCACCTCGATCGTCCACCAGGAAATCACCCCGGTTGAGGTTTTTGTGGTGAGAAAGGATGAGGCGCTTGTAGGCCACCGATCCCGTCTCGTACCCCAGGTGCCACTGCACCCACTTGACCTTGTCGTGCCACGCCTGGGCGTTCTTCCACGGGGCAGTGGACAAAATATAGGTATCAAAATGTTTCGCGAGCAAGGCGTATGCGTCCAACGCACCCTTGATCGGATCCATGAGCGAGAAGATGCGCGGAACCTCGTCCAAGTCTTTCTCGAAGCCGACGATCTCCGACGGGTGTAGTCGCTCGATACCGGATTGAAAATCGACCAGCGTGTTGTCAAGATCGACGTACAAAATCTTCTTTTCAGGCATGCGTCTCCCGGTGAGAAAAATGAGGTGGTTGCCGTCCGAGTGGAGGCAACTTCAACATAGCAGAGCACGCTGACACACCACGTTCCCGAAAGCAGGTGAACTCACCTGTGCACTAATTGACTAATTGCATCGACTGTCAGACGCCGAAGAAGCGGGGCCGGGGTCTGGAGGCGATGCATCGACTCGTGGCCGAGCGTCGTAAAGAGTACGAGTGGTATGAATGGGCGTCCATCACACAGCCGAGTGAGAAACGAGCCATGGACGAGAAGACGCCGCCGCGCCACGACACGCTGATGTCCACCTTCGTCGTCGTGTCCATCGTGGCGCTCGGTGTTGTCGTCGCCGGCCTGACTGCGCCTCCGGAGGAACCCGCCTTGACGGTGCAACCAGTGACTCCGGTCGAGACCACACCGCCGCCGCCTGCTCCCGAGTACGACATCGTGACACCCGAGGTTGCCTACCCCACCACCATTCCGGGCTGCGAGACGGTCAATCCTCCCGTGGAGAGCAGTTATTTCGGAGTGGCCGGCATCAGCGAGTCGTCATACGACAATCCCGATGCGCCGTGGCTCACCGGGCCGAAAGCGCACCTCATGTCGCAGGCACTCGTTCGCGCGTTCCCTGCCGACATCATGTTCACACAAGGCATGCTCCCGTATTTCGATCCGATACCGGTGTACGAGAACCTCCCCGAGGAGGACCAGTTCGACAGTACGTCGGCATTGGTTGATGTCACTCGGGGTGATCGGTCCGGATTCATCAGCATCGGTGTCTCGCAGCAGACTGACGGTGTGCCGCCCTGTGTCGCCGGGGTGCTCGACAGCCGCGAGTCGATGAGCGACGGCACTGTGGTCGACAGGCAGGACACGTGGCGGGAAGTCGACGGCGCTCGGACATCGACCCGGAGCGCCACCGCGTATCGCACCGACGGATCGCAGATCAGTGCTTACGCGTCAGCGACCGGTGGCGAGGACCGACTGCCGTTCTCGATGCCCGAACTAGTCCGCATAGCGACCGACCCGGCGTTCGTGACGTCCACACCCGCACCCCCGGGGACGCCGGGCAACATCTCCGAGTGCACGTCGTACCCGGGTACGGACGGAGTCGCAACAGAATTCACCGCGCCCGTCGTGGACTCACTGAACGCGGCGCTGGCCCGGGCGGACTCCGGAGCTCTCGCCCCGGTTCCACCCCTGGGAGCGTTACGTTCCAGTCCTTACGGAGACGGAGTCTGTCAGGTCGTGAACAGCGCTGCCGGCCGACTGACCGTCACCGTCGGGAGCCCGGTTCGGCCGGAGCTACTTCAGGAAGAACCGCAGGTGCTCAGTCCCGTCCCGATCGAGACCGGAACGGTGGTGTCGATCACCACCGCGTCGGGCCTGGGCATCACAATCGCCACCGAGAACCCCTGGGACACCACGGAGCTCGAGCGCATCGCCCGCACGCCGGAGTTGATCTCCCAGTGATGCAGACACGCTTGATCGTCGCGGCAACCGTTGCTGCAGTCTCGGTCGCCGCTGCCGTCGTGGTGGTCACCCAGGACCGAACGACGACCGTCAAGCGCATCACTGACGCGTCACCCTCGGCGCCGGGAGTTGCGTGGACCGTGGATGCGGCGGACAGCGGTCTGGACGGTGCGCGCTTCGCCGACCCACGAGCGGGGTCGATGTATCCGTACGCCGCGGGGTCGATCCGAATCGACGACCACCTAGTTACCATCGCCGCCGTCGTGGACTCGGACGGTCCCTCGACGGAGGCCCGACTGATGTCGATCGACACAGGGTCGGGCGCAGTCGAGTGGTCGGTGCCGGCGACGGACCTGCAGTCGTGTGCGGATCAGCCCATCGATAACCAGTTGGTCTGCATCACACCGAGTTACGCCGACGACCCGACGCTTCGCACTTTTGATCTCGCGACTGGCGAGTCCGCGACGCACGGGGAGACATCGGACACGTTCGCCATGACAGTCTCGGACGGTCACGTCTATACGACCAGCGGAAACTTGGAAGACGCGGACGTCACCTTGCATCGCGGAACGGTGGACGATCTCTCCGCCGATTGGACGGCTCCCCTGCAGGCGTGGGCCGGTTGGGAGGACCAGTATGCGGATCAGCTCACGGTCGCCGACGGGACCGGGCACTTCGACGTCGGCGGTGGCTTCTCGACATTCGATCCTGAGACGGGCGAGCAGATCTGGGCCTCCGACGTCCTCGACGATTGCCTCTCCGGCAGCTATCGGACGCTCGGCGATGTCTCGGTCGGGTCTCGGCTGGACTGCGATTCCTACGAGCCACTGGGCGGTATCGCCTACTCGCGCACAGGAGAGATTCTTGCTCAGTCGGCGAGCGACGTGTCGACCTACTTGATTATCGACGAGCCGACGGACGCATCCGTGCCGTTTGTTCTCGGCGACACCGCCTACGACCGGACGACCGGCGAGAAGCGTTGGAGCAGCGACCAGCTCATCATCGACCGTCCCGCAGACGAATACAACGAAGCAAGCACGTACGGCGCCTTGCAATCGGTGATCGGAGATGTCGGAGTGCTGTCCGGCGAGCGGTCCATGGTCGGACTCGACATGCTCACCGGTGACCAGCTGTGGGATGCAGAGTCCTTCTCGCCGGTCGGAACGGACGGTGACGTGATGATCGCAGTGCGCGAGAGCGATCTCGTGGCCGTCGATCTGCACTCGGGTGACGATGTCTGGACCGCGCCTCTGGAGAACGTCAAGGAGGGCGAGCGTCTGAGCCCCGAAACTCTCGTCGGTGGAGAGGGCGGCGCTCAGATCCTGCAGTCAGGATCGGAGATCGTCAGTCTGGCCCCTCTTCCGAGCTGACTCGGCTCGCCGGCAGCGATTCGGCCATATCCAACCTTATGGCCACAAGGTTGGATATGGCACGGTCGTATCCAACCTTGGCGACGGTGTCGGACGTCGATGCAACTCTTGGCCGTGCCCGGTTCCTACGGCACCGGATCCCACTTCGGCGAACGACCCTTGTCGTGGCCATCAGTTGCGATCGGAGAGGATGTTCCCGATGCCACCACGTAGACGCTCCACCACCACTCGCACCGTGAAGGCCGGTCAGAGCAGCGCAGCCCGGAAGTTCGCCGGAACTGCGAAGAAGCCGACCAAGCGCCGCGCACCGGCGAAGAAGACCGCAGCTCCCGACCTGCGCGTGCCCGACACCGGCGAGCGTGTGTGGGTGCTGGATGTTCCCTTCGAGGACCGCTCCGCAGCCAGCGCTGCGGGGGCGCGCTGGTACCCCGGCCCACGAGTGTTCGCGTACTACGGCACCGAGTTGCCCGAGTACCTGCAGCCGTACGAGTCGATGCCGTACAGCCTGCAGCGGTGGCTCGAGGACGACGCCAACGAGACCTGGCGCCCCGAGACAGTGCATGCCCGTTCGCTGCTGCCCCGCGAAACCCAGCTCGAATCGGTGCATCGGCAGCTCACCGCCCTCGAGGAGGGCTTCCCCTACTTCGCGCAGATGGATTCCACCGGCTTGGGCAAGACCCTGTCGGTGTGCGAGGCGGTGCGGCAGATGTCTGCTGCCGAGATCGGCACCGTCCTGGTCGTAGCACCGAAGGGAGCGCTGCCGGGATGGCGTCGGACGATCGCGGACAGTGAGGCCGATATCGAGCCCTCCGACCGCAAGCGCTGGCTTCTGGTCACATACCAGTCGACGAAGAAGCTGCTATCCGTCCCACCGGACACCGATCTGGGGAAACGCAAACGGACACAGAACAAGCGAACCATCACGCTCGGCGAACTGCGATTCGAGATCGACGTGGTTATCGCCGACGAGTGCCATGCGTTGATGAACATCGAATCGCAGCAGTCGCAGATCGTGTGGCGCTATCAGGAAGCCGCGCGGTCGGTGGTGTGGATGTCCGCGACCCCCGGTTACCAGCCGCTGCACTTCGCGTACATGGCGCGCGCGATCGAGCAGTCACGCGGCGTCGAAATCGTGGGCGACGACGACCAGCTCGGTTACGCCCTCACCGTGAAGTGGGCCAACTTCCTCGAAGAGTCCGGCTTCGCGATCAAGGCCGGCAAGGCGTCGACAGGGCTGGCCACGTGGCGCTGGGAGCCGGAGGATGCTGCCCGTCGCGAGCGCGATATCGCCGCCGTGCACGGGTGGTTGTCGGGAGGTGCTGTGCCGTGGTCGATCTCGCGGCCGTCCCCGCCCACACCACGTGAACCGCTCGGGCAAGAACTGACCGCCGCGCAGAAGCGGCTGTACAACTCTGCATGGGTCGACTATCGCAAGGAGGTCGGTCTGCCGATGTGGAAGGTGTCCGGCGGCAAACGGGTGCTGCAGAAGAATCCGAGTGTGCGTGCCGCGACACTGCGGTTCCGTCAGAAGTGTTCGTATCTCCGCATTCCCGCGTCCGCGGACCAAGTGCGCACGTGGGTCAAGGCCGGCAACCAGGTGTTCGTGTCGATGTTCTACCGCGAGTCCGTCGCCGCCCTCGCCGACGACCTGCGCGAGGGCGGGCTTGCCGTTGCAGTAGTCGACGGCAGCATGAGCAGTCCGGAGCAGGAGGCCGAGATCCGGCGCTTTCAGACGGGTGACGCCACCGTCATCGTGTCCACCACAACGAGTGCCATCAACCTGCACACCAACGAAATGCTGCTGCCCGAAGGCACGACGTCCACTCTCGCGCCGCGGGTGACGCTGATCCACGACCCTCGGTGGACACCCATCGACATCCGTCAGATCGAGGGCCGCGCCAACCGCATCGACAAGGACCACAACCACACGACCTCCACCTGCTATTACGGCTACGCCGAGGGGACCGTCGAGGAAGAGATGGTGCTGACCGGAGTGGAGCGAATCGCCGACCTGGGATCGATCGTCGGGCAGGCTGATCTGATCGATCCGGAAGCGTTCCTGGCTGCTCGGGTCACTGCTGACAGCTAGTCATCATCCGGCAGTACATAGCTGTGGCAGATTGCTACACTAGGTGCACGACAACGAACGGAGCATCTCATGGGTACGACGTCATCGCTACGGGTCGACGATGAACTGTATGCATCGGCGAAGCTGGTCGGCAGTGAGTCGAGCCGGAGCGCAGCCCAACAAATTGCACACTGGGCACTGGTCGGGCGTGAGATCGAGGCCTCACATCACATAGCCTCACGCGACATCGCCGGGGTATTGGCAGGTCGGCAGAACTACGACGCGCTCACCCCGCGAGAGCAGGCAGTCGTACGCGCGGAATGGTCCGAGCGAATCGACGCGATGTCAGAAGGCCTGGATCTGCGCAGCGAATTCGAGGCAGAAGGACGGGCCTTCGTCGAATGCGACGAAGACGGCGCTGTGATCGAGCATCGTCCCTGACGGAATGACCCGCGACCCGGTTCTGCACCTGCTTGCCGGCCCGAACGCCGCCGGCAAGAGCACCTTCTTTGCTCGGGTGCTGGCGCCCGTCACTCATCTTCCCTTCGTCAACGCCGACGAGATCGCTACCGAGAACTGGCCCGGTGACGAACAAGCGCACGCGTACGACGCATCGAGGTTGGCCGCCGAACAGCGGGTGGACTTACTCGCACAGGCCGCGTCGTTCGTCACCGAGACAGTCTTCTCGCATCCGTCGAAGCTCGATCTGATCGAGACGGCGAACGAGGCCGGGTACCTCGTCACACTTCATATCGTCGCCATTCCGGTCGACCTGGCCGTAGCCCGCGTCGTCAACCGCGTCGAGATCGGCGGTCATTCGGTGCCCGAGGCAAAGGTCCGTGAGCGATACGTGCGCCTGTGGCCCTTGGTTCGATCCGCGATCGATGTCGTTGAAAATGCCCGCGTCTACGACAATACCAACGCAAGCAACCCCTTTCGCGTTATCGCTCGTTACGACCATGGTCGACTGGTTGGGGACCCGTCATGGCCGTCGTGGGCTCCCGCCGCACTGATGACCTGACACCTCAGCCACGCAGCGACACGTGCAGACCATGCTCGGATGACGTGTGGATCGGATAGGCGTTGTCCGGGTGCGTCGTGTCCACCGCGGCGTCCGGGTACGCCTGAAGGAAGTCGTGCACGAACACCGCGATCATCGACGACGCGAACGACTTGCCAGGGCACGATCTCGGACCCTTGCCGAAGGGGATCACCAGCGGGGCGACGTGATCCGTCGCGTGGGCGTTCAGTATCCGGTTCGGATCGAATGTCGGACCGTGAACCGCGTGCGCGGCATGAATGTTCGGCATCACCAGCGTATTACGGTGCAGATCGACACTGCCGTCACCGAGCGCGATGCGGCAGTCTTCGATCACCCGCCCGTTGAACACGGACCCGGGGGTGTCGATGCGCAACGCTTCCATCACGCACGCACGAACCACTGCAGAATCACCCAGCGACTCGACGGGCACAGCTGAGAAGGCGTCCTTCCACTGCGTGTTGGCGGGACCGAGCAGATGCTTCAGCGTGGCGAGAATGGCCGTGCGCGTCGTGTCGACGCCGGCGATGAAGGACGTCGTGGTGTCGTCACGGACCATGTTCGACGAGAACCCCGAGATGGCGTGCAACCGCCTGATGTGGCCGGCAATGGTGTCGTCGAGCGGCATATCCGCCAGAACCGAGGCGTGCCGCACCAGCGTCCGAGTGTTGATTCGCATCCACCGCTGCTCCCGCGAAAACGTCCACCGTTGCAGCCGTGGCTCGACTCTCATGGCGTAGGTGTTCGCACAGCGTCGAAGGCGTAAGAAGTTGTCGTACATCGCATCTGCGAACGGCAGCGTCTTGTGGGCGCCGCTCTCGTCGACGTAGTCGATCACTGTCGTCGCCGCGTCACCCCACACTGCCTCTGCCACAGCAGCGCGGACGCACTCGGTGACGATCGGCCGCAGGTCGATGCTGTCGTCGTCCGCACGAACATGCGCCGGCAGTGCGCGCGTCATCGCTGCACGGGCGGACCCCGCGCTCGTCGCCACGATCATGTTGCGTTTGCGGTCACGGAAACGAGGCTGTTGCGCCGACGAGAACGTCAGCGCATCGGGGCTCAACTGACCGAACGAATACTGCGCGGCGGTGTCACGATCGATGTGCACACCGGCGATCTTCGGGTTGACGATCGCTTCGATGGCCCGGCGCGACACCGCGTACAGCTGCACTCGACTGCCACGCCAGGTACCGATGAAGTCGGACTCTCGATCGTCGACGAACAGGTAGTCGCGCGACAACTTCTTGCCGAACGCGTCGGACACCCTCCGCTCCGATGACAACGGCAACGGTCCGCCGACGAAACGGATCCCCTGCCGTTGGTAGCTGGCGCGCTGAGCGAATACCGACGCCACGCCACCACGCTCCTCGACAGGGCCGGCTCTGCCACGAACCGCACTCAGCGTGACAGTAGTGCCCAGCAGGTCACCGCGCTTGGGATGGTTCACAACGAGCGGCGGTCAAACTCACGGGACTATCAGAAGACCAAGCCCTGGAAACAGTGTTTCGGAGAACGGCGCGGGGAACTGGCGGCTCTGCGTCACCACGACGGCGACCTGACCGGGTCCGGTATCCGCGACGACGTCGAGCGGGAGTCCTCGGGCGCCGGCGTTCGGATCGACAGCCGAGAGATCCTCGGAGGCCCAGTGGCGGAAGTCGACGGCGCCGGCCGCTCCCGTCGAGAGATTGCGCCACTGCACCGTCATCCACCGGTAGTTGTACTGGTAGTAGTACGGCTTGATGTCGGCGGCAGAGAACCGGACCGAGCCCGGCCTCTCTCCCACCGTCGCCTCGATCGGCGTGGTTTGGATAAGCCCGCCGGGCACGCTGACCGGGCCGATCTCCAGCCCCGTCACGACGGGCACCTGCAAGATCGACGTCTGGGGTGCGGCGGATGCCGTTCCTGCGCCCACCCCCAGGAACACCGGGATCGCGAGTGCCAGGGCCACTGCCGCTCGAAGCGTTGTCTGTCGCATGGTCATCACTCTGGCACTCTCAGGCAGAAAAAGACCGATCGTTCTGTGACTGTTACCGAGTCTTGATGGCTCATCCCAATCGGGGGTGTACGAGTTGGGGTCTGAAGCCGCCGGTCTCGAGCAGGCTTCGGGCGATGTAGTTGGTCAGGTTGCGGAACCCGAGTGCGGAGCCGCGCAGGTGTTCGAGCCGTCCGTTGAGCGCCTCGGTCGGCCCGTTGCTGGTGCCGGGTCGTTCGAAGTAGGCGAGCACGTCGGCGGCTCGCTTCTTCAGGGTCCGGCCCAGGGTGGTGAGCTCGGTGAGCACCTTGGGGACGCCGGCGCTGAGGTCGGTGATCAGCTTCTCCATGAGCTCGCGGCCACGTTGCCGGTCCTCGTGGCGATAGGCGGCGATCATGCGCTGGTAGACACCCCAGGTCGCCTCGACCTCGACGTGAGCGTCATCAACGAACAGCGCGCGTAGCCTGTCGCTCTGCTTGTCGGTAAGCAGGTCCGCGCCGGTGTGCAGCGTGCGCCGCGACTTGTAGAGCGGGTCGTCCCTGAACCCACGGTGCCCGTGGATCGCGAGTTGGACCCGGCGCCGACACCTGTCGAGGGTGTCACCGGCCAGGCGCACGACGTGGAAGGGATCCATCATCGTGACCGCGTCCGGGATCTCCTCTGGCCTCCTCGTGATCGGCCCGTCGGGGATCGTCAACGTGGTGCGGGTGTCGAGGCGATCGGGTCCGACGGCTCGGCGGGGCGCGATCGTCTCGTGTGTTGGCGGACTACGGGAGCTTGGACGCGAGGACGTCGGCCGCCAGGATCTCGGGTGCTGCGCCGAGGAGGTGCTGGTTGGCCATCAGGGCTGCGACGATGGCGCCGTTGGCGTGGGCGTCGCGAGCGGCCTCGTCGGGGAATGCATCGAAGATCCAGAAGGTGTCGGCGTGGGTCCTAGCCGCGAACCAGACAATCGTTCCTACTTCTTCGTTGGCGAGTGCGACAGCGCCGGCGAGCAGATCGGCGAGCGCGTCGTGCTGTCCATCGGCCGCGACGATCTTGGCGACGAAGGCATACGGAAGTGATGCGGGTGTGGACATGAGGGGTTCTCCTTGAAGTCGGGGTTCTTCGTGGGGCGAGTTCAGCGTATGACGAGCGAGGGCCGGTGGGGAGTGGCGTATACGACAGGATTGCTATTGTTCGCGCCATGCGTATCGGACTGATCGCGATCGACGGCTGCTTCGGTTCGGCTGTCGCGTCGGTCATCGACATCGTGCGGGTGGCCGACGGAGCCCGCGGCGATGTCGACCCGCGGATCGACCCGATCGAACTCGCCATCCTCGGACCGAAACGGCGAGTGACCACGACGGCATCGATGACCCTGTCGGTAGACCACCCGCTGTCGGAGTCCGGAGAGTTCGACGTGGTCGTCGTCCCTGCGCTTGGAACCCTCACGGCCGCCGCTACCAACGACGCCCTCCAGAGCCGAGATGCACGTTCGGTCATCGCCTCACTCGGGCGCCTCGACGACGCGACCACCCGGATCGCCGCGGCGTGCACCGGCGTGTTCGCCGTCGCCGAGACTGGACGGATGCATCATCGGCGGGCGACGACCAGCTGGTTCCTGGGGCCGGAGTTCCTGAAGCGCTATCCGACCGTCGCCCTCGATCTCGACACCATGGTCGTGGTCGACGGGAACCTCGTCACCGCCGGCGCCGCGTTCGCCCACATCGACCTCGCGCTCTCACTCGTGCGATCGATCAGCCCCGACCTGGCCCAACATGTCGCCAAGCTCCTCATCATCGACGAGCGTCCGTCGCAGGCGGCCTTCGTCGCCTACGAACATCTCCGGCACGAGGACCCGATCGTCGTCGAGTTCGAACGCTTCGTGCGCGCCCGCCTGGACGAACCGTTCAACGTCGCCTTCGTCGCGCAGTCGCTCGGCACCAGCCGGCGCACCCTCGAACGACGAGTCCGTGCGGCGCTCAACCTCACTCCGCTCGGCTTCGTCCAACGGCTTCGCATCGAACGAGCTCGGCACCTCTCAGCAACCACGGACCTCACCTCCGCCGAGATCGCGCTACGGGTCGGCTACGCGAACGCCGAGACTCTGCGCTCCCTCCTGCGCAGTGAGCGACGCCGTTCCTGACCTATCGCCATGCCTGTAGCCGGTGTCCTAGCGCTCGGTTGGAACCACCTCTCAGCACGTCGCGTCGACGCTCCTGCGTCGCCCCTGGACGACCCACTCGACACGCCCGCAGCACAGGCCATGTGACGTGCCCCGGCTTCCCGGACGGTCGGGGTTGGGTGGCTGTGACGTCGCTGCGTTCTCGTCGAGGGGGTCAGCAGACCCGATCAGGGTCGATTGGGATGAGCCGCGAAGGCGGTCAGGTCAGGGCGGCCGAAGCCGGCCGGCGGGGTAGCGTCGGACACGTCGAGGTCTTTCGGATGGATGGCGTAGGAACCTCCATCGTCGGGAGACCTCGACGTCTATCTGCGGACCGACGCGCCCGGCCGACCTACACCGTCATCTGGGAAGAGCCGTCTTGATGTCTGCCGACCGCTTGCGGGCGACTGCTTGGATTGGAGTTCCCTGATGAAACAGCAGCGTCCACCCAGCATCTACCCTGCGCCACCACGAGCTTCGGCGCGCGTGACGACCCTCATGCCAGGTCTCGTAGGTCACGTGAACTATGTCGTCGGCGATCCTCCGGCCGTTGAAGTTCGCGCTCTTGATGGGCTCGGACTCGGGCGCGTCGATCAGCGCCGCAATCATCTCGCGCCGCGTCCACAGCCGACCCGACGCGCCGATCTCCTCGAACGACGGGTCGAGCAGTCGGTCGAGTTCAGTTTGCGATGAGCGCGTCGCCGGATCGAGTAGTGCCTTCTCCAGACCGATCACGTGCTCGATCGCCATGTCTCTCATCACATGATCGTGGACTATCGACCCCGGTTTCCGGGGGCAGATTTCCACTGTCAGGTCCTGTCGTACGCCGGCCCTACTCTCCGAGCACACGATCCTGGGGGGACCTGATGAGCAAGAGTCAACGCAGGGCCAAGGCCGAGAAGCGCACCGCGCGGAGACGGCCTGCATTGTGCTGGCACGACGTGCTGAAACAATTTGCGGAGTGGTTGGTGCGCTCAGGCTGCACCACAGACCCGTTGGCGGCATATTCGACGGCGATGGCGGTCGACCGATCCAGGCGCGAACACGACATCCTGGTCGCGGGATCCGACATACCACTGGAGTTGTTCGACACAGACGTGTACGCCGACGACTGCGGACACACACCGTGGTCACCCGACGACACTGTCTATGCGCTCGATCTCTTCGCGATATTCATTGTCGCAGAACGTGTTTCGCCGACACAGACAAACGACCTCGCGGAGATGGTGGGGTTTCCCCGCAACGCACGGCACCGGTCCCGCGACATCGCTCGGCACCCCTCGGTCCGACCACCCTGACGTCTCACGTCCGGCGGGTTGCTGCCTGGTGCGAAGACAACGGCAGCGTTCCCGACCCCTGCTTCGCACACCCGCGCTCGAGCAGGCAGCTTCGAGACGCCCTCGGCCCGACCGGTGAAGGCGACACCCTCAGCGAACTGCTGTCGACGGTGACGTACCAGGTGGTTATCGCGACCGCGTTGGGAGTGGGCGTCCTGCGCAACGAGGATCGAACACTTCGAGCAGGAGACGCATTCGATCACTGGCTCTCGGCACCGAGCGAGGAGTGGCGACGCAGAAGTCTCGTCGAGGCCTACATCGCGTGCTTGGAACCCGTTGTCGCACTGAACGCCTCGCCGCAGCGGGAGATAGCCGCAGCCTGCGCGGCGCTGTGGTTCATCCTCGTCCGCTCCCTGGTCGACGACCCAGCCCATGACGGCGAAGCTTTCGACGCGGGCATCGACACCGACATCGAGAAAGTCAGCGCGTGGGTGTTCATGCGACTGGCAACCATGGTCGACCTCGGACTGATCGTCCCGGTGAACGGACAGTTCTGTGTTCCGGACTCTCACGCGCCGGCACTTATCGAGGCGCTCGATCGTCGTCGTCTCGACACGTCGACGCCGGCGGATCTCTAGCGTCGATCCTGATCGTGGACTTCGGACCCCGCTTTCCGGGGTCCATAGTCCACAGACAACTCTGGCCCATGCACGACGCGCGTGCATGGGCCAGAGGGCCGTGAACTACTTGGTCGCAGACTCCAGAGCCTGATTGAACGTCTTGCTCGGACGCATGATCGACGTCGCCTTCTCGGGATCCGGGTAGTAGTACCCGCCGATGTCGACGGGCTCACCCTGCGCGTCGCCGAGCTCCTTGACGATGGCCTCTTCCTGATCGGCCAGTGCCTTGGCGAGCGGCGCGAAGTGCTTCGCCAGCTCCTCGTCCTCGGTCTGGTTCGCGAGCTCCTGCGCCCAGAACTTGGCCAGGTAGAACTGGCTGCCGCGGTTGTCGAGCTCGCCGGTGGTGCGCGACGGGCCCTTGTTCTCCTCGAGCAGCTTGCCGGTCGCGGCGTCGAGGGCCTTGCCCAGGACGTTCGCCTTGCCGCCGGTCTTCTTGCCCAGGTCCTCGAGGCTCACGGCCAGCGCGAGGAATTCGCCGAGCGAGTCCCAGCGGAGGTGATTCTCTTCGATGAGCTGCTTGACGTGCTTCGGCGCGGAACCGCCGGCGCCCGTCTCGTACAGTCCGCCGCCGGCCATCAAGGGAACGATGGACAGCATCTTGGCGCTGGTGCCGAGCTCGAGGATCGGGAACAGGTCCGTGAGGTAATCACGGAGGATGTTGCCGGTCGCGGAGATGGTGTCCAGGCCGCGGACAACGCGCTCGAGCGTGTACCGCATCGCGCGGACCTGCGACATGATCTGAATGTCGAGGCCCTCGGTGTCGTGATCCTTCAGGTACGTGCGCACCTTCTTGATCAGCTCGTTCTCGTGGGGGCGGTACGGGTCGAGCCAGAAGAGCACTGGCATTCCCGAGTCGCGCGCACGGTTCACGGCGAGCTTGACCCAGTCCTGGATCGGCGCGTCCTTGACGATGCAGAGGCGCCAGATGTCGCCCTTCTCCACGTTCTGCGTGAGCATGACCTCGCCGGTCGCCACGTCGACGATGTTCGCGACGGCGTCCTCTTCGATCTCGAAGGTCTTGTCGTGCGAGCCGTACTCCTCGGCCTTCTGCGCCATGAGGCCGACGTTGGGAACGGTGCCCATGGTCGTCGGGTCGAACTGGCCGTTCGTCTTACAGAAGTTCACCATCTCCTGGTAGATGCGGGAGAAGGTCGACTCCGGGTTGACGGCCTTGGTGTCCTTGGGACGACCGTCGGCTCCCCACATCTTGCCGCCGGCGCGAATCATCGCGGGCATGGAGGCGTCGACGATGACGTCGCTGGGCGAGTGGAAGTTGGAGATGCCGCGTGCCGAGTCGACCATGGCCAGCTCGGGCCGGTGCTCGTGGCACTTGTGCAGGTCCTCGACGATCTCGTCGCGCTTCGACGCCGGGAGGGTGTCGATCTTGCTGTAGAGATCGGAGAGGCCGTTGTTGACGTTGACGCCGAGCTCCTCGAAGAGCTCGTTGTGCTTGGCGAAGGCGTCCTTGTAGAAGACGCGCACCGCGTGACCGAAGACGATGGGGTGCGAGACCCGCATCATCGTGGCCTTGACGTGCAGGGAGAACATGACGCCGGTCTCGTAGGCGTCCTGCATCTGCTCTTCGTAGAACTTGTCCAGCGCCTTGGCGCTCATGAACATGCTGTCGATGACGTCTCCGTCGGTCAGCGAGACCTTCGGCTTGAGGACGACCGTCTTGCCGCTCTTCGTCTCGAGCTCCATCTTGACCTCGCGGTCGCCCTGGACGGTCATCGACTTCTCACCGTGGTAGAAATCGCCCTCGCGCATGTGCGCAACATGCGTGCGCGACGCCGGCGACCACTCGGTCATGCTGTGGGGGTGCTTGCGCGCGTACTCCTTGACGGCCTTCGGCGCGCGGCGGTCGGAGTTGCCCTCACGGAGGACGGGGTTGACGGCGCTACCGAGGCATTTGGTGTAGCGGTCGCGGATCTCCCGCTCCTCGTCCGTCTTCGGGTTGCCCGGGAAGTCGGGGATCTTGTAGCCCTTGTCCTGCAGTTCCTTGATCGCGGCGTGCAGCTGCGGTACCGAGGCACTGATGTTGGGGAGCTTGATGATGTTCGTGTCGGGCAGCTGAGTCAGCTTGCCCAGCTCGGCCAAGTTGTCCGGCACCCGCTGGTCCTCGTCCAGGTAGTCGGGGAACTCGGCGAGGATGCGACTGGCAACGGAGATGTCGCTCGACTCCACCTCGATCCCGGCTGCGCTGGCGAAAGTGCGGATGACCGGCAGGAACGCGTGAGTCGCCAGCATGGGCGCCTCGTCGGTCAGGGTGTAGATGATGGTCGGCTTTTTCTCAGTCATTGCAGGTCTTGCCTCGTTTTCCGTCTGCTCGACGTCGTCTGTCCTTGTGGGCTCGGAGACAACTTTAGTCGTGCAGGGCTGTGTTGTGGCGACCCCGGTCCAGCGGGGTCGATGTGTCTCGAGACATAACCTGACCTGCGCCGACGATCTTCCACCGGCGGTCCGGGAGGCTACCGGTGAGTAACCTGCCGTGACCGGCGGCGGAGGTCGGGCGCCGGTGACTCACAGCATTCGACTCAGGAACTGCTTCGTGCGCTCGTTGCGCGGATTGTCGAAGAATTCGTTCGGCGCCGCATCCTCGACGATGCGCCCGTCGCTCATGAACACCACACGATCGGCGGCCGCTCGCGCGAACCCCATCTCGTGACTCACCACGACCATCGTCATCCCCTCGTCGCGCAGTCGCAGCATGACGTCGAGGACCTCCTTGACCATCTCGGGATCCAGCGCCGAGGTCGGCTCGTCGAACAGCATGACCTCGGGCTTCATCGCCAGCGCTCGCGCGATCGCCACCCGCTGCTGTTGACCGCCGGAGAGCTGCGACGGGTAGTTCTCACTCTTGTCACCGAGTCCGACGAGCGTGAGCAACTCCTGAGCTTGCGCTCGCGCCTTGTCCTTGGGCGTTCCGAGCACGTGCCGTGGTCCGGCGGCGACGTTGTCGAGTGCCGTCATCATCGGGAAGAGGTTGAAGTTCTGGAACACCATCCCCGTGTAGTGGCGCTGCCGGGCGATGTTCGCCTCGGACAGTGGTGTCCGCTTGCCGTCGTCGGAGAACCCCATCAGTTCCCCGCACACCCGGACCGTCCCCGACTCGATGGTCTCGAGGCAGTTGAGCGTGCGGAGCAACGTGCTCTTCCCGCTTCCCGACGGCCCGAGGAGGAGCACCACCTCGCCCTTGGCGACTCGGAAGTCGATGCCGTCGAGCACCACGAGATCGTTGAACGCCTTGGTCATGTCCTGAACGTCGATCATCGTCAGGTTCGCGATCGCCTGGTCGGTCATCGGTTCACCGCCTCCGCGTCGATGACACTGTCGTCGAGCGCTGCCATGTCGGTTCTCCCTTTGCGACGGTAGTTCCTGTCGTATCCACGTCCAGCTCGTACTTCCAGACGCTTCTGGATCAGACCCCAGAGGGTGGTGAGCAGGAGGAAGTAGAGCGCTGCTGCGCACAGACCCTCGAGCACCCTGAAGTTCACCTGAACCAGGAACTGCGTGCGGCGCAACAACTCCTGGACGGAGATCACCGAGACCAGCGTCGTCGTCTTCAGCAGGCCGTTGAAGCTGTTGCCGAGCGGAGGGATCATGACGCGCAGCGCCTGGGGCAGCACGACGACGCGGAACACCTTGGTCGGCGACATCCCCAGCGCACGTGCCGCTTCCGTCTGCCCCGTGGGGACGGACAGCAGTCCGGATCGCACGATCTCGGACAGGTAAGCGGCCTCGTTCAGCACCAGTCCGAGCAGCGCCGCCTCGATGACGCCGAGCTTGATGCCGACCTGGGGCAGCCCGGTGTAGATGATGACGAGCTGCACGAGCAGCGGGGTTCCTCGCATCAGCCAGACATAGAACCCCGACACCGCGCGAAACGGCAGGAACTTCGACGACCGGGCGACCGCGACGACCACCGCCAACACGAGCCCCAAGATCATGCTGACCACGGTGAGCCAGACGGTCACCCAGGCGCCCTCCAGCAGCTGGGTACTGGTGAGGATGGAGAAGAACGCGTCCCACGACCACATGTCGGAGCCTCTCAGCTCTCGAGCGGGCCGGTGCTGACGGCGATGTCACCCTCGTACCCGCTGACGTCGTACTGCTCGAACAGGTCCGGCAGATAGCCGTCGTCGCGCATCTCGGACAGGACGCGAGCGACCTCACCGGCGGACTTGCTGCCCTTCGCGAAGCCCATGGCGAGGGGCGCCTCGTTGATGCCGCCGATGGCGGTCTCGAAGCGGCCGTCCTCCTGGTAGAACGAGGTGACCGACTCGACGATCGATGTTCCGTCGAGCTGCCCTGCCGAGAGTGCCTGATAGGCATCGGCATTCGTCTTGAACGTCTGCACGGTCAGCGGTGCCTTGCCCTCTGTCGCGAACTGTTCGGACAGCGCGGTGAGAGTGTCGAATTCGTATCCGGGCGCTTCCACACCGACCGTCTTGCCGGCGAGATCGTCCACCGTGCTGATGCCCTCGGGATTGCCCGACGGAACCGAGATCGACACGGCCTGAACCTCGTACGGCACCAGATCGATGGTTTCGGCGCGCTCGGGTGTGTAGAACATGCCGGTGTCGATCATGTCCCACCGACCACTCTGCACACCGGGGATCTGGGCCTCGAACTCGATGTTGACGAACTTCGGTGTCAGGCAGAGCCGCTTGGCGATTTCTTTGCCCAGGTCGACCCGCATGCCGATCACGTCTCCGTCGGCGTCGACGTACTGCATGGGCGGGAGGGTGGCATTCGTGGCCATGGTCAGCGAGCCCTCCTCGGCGAGATCGGCTGCGCCGAGAGTCGGCGTGCAGTCCGTCGGCGCGGCATCTTGCTCCGACGAGGAGCCGCACCCGACGAGGCCGAGGGTCAGGACGCCGGCAGCGGCAATTCCGATGAGCGTGCGCATAGGAGAGACCTTTCGGTGTCGACTGCGGTCTGCAGCGACTGTCTGGATCGGGGATGGTCGACCTCGATGGGATCGATTGCATGTACCATCGCAGAGTCCCGGCGGACACGTCAACGTGGTTAACACGGACGACACGTGTTTCAACGAAAGTTAACGTCGGCCCTCGTGAATCACGGGTTGCCGACGGGCGCGCACGACGCGCGCTCGACCAATCGGGCGCCGATCCGGTAGGTGCGGCCGTCCGGTTTCGACGGCTCACTCATCTGCTGGAACAGGAGATCCATCGCGACGTTGGCGAGCTGTGAGGCACCGTTGTCGACGACGGTCACGGCCGGGTGCCACAACGAGAGCCACGGCATGTCCTCGTGGCAGATCAGCGACAGGTCGCTAGGCACCGACACCCCTCGTCCGACGAGTGTCGGCAGAATCCCGAACACGGCCTCGTGGTTCGCCGCATAGAGCGCAGTCATGCCGGACGGTTCGTCGAGCAGCGAATCGACTGCTGTGACACCGAATTCGGTGGTGAACGGCCCTTTCCGGATCAGCGACGGGTCGACCTCGATGCCGTGGTCCGCCAGTGCCGAGCGGTAGCCCTCGAACCGCTCCCGGCCGGAGGTGGCGTCCTCCAGGCCGCCGATGTAACCGATGCGTCGGTGACCGAGGTCGAGGAGATGCGCCGTCGCATCGCGCGCACCGTCCAGGTCGTCGGCGAGGACGGTGGGTGCGGCGCTCCCTCGAACCGACCTGATCACGTTGACAACAGCCCGGCCTTGGGCCAGCAGAGCATTGGATTCGACTGCGCTGCGACCACTCCCGATGACGATGGTCCCATCGACTCCGTGGTCTCCCAGCATCGCGAGCACATCTCGCTCGCGGGACGGGTCCGCATCGGTGATGCACAACAGAACCTGAAAGCCATTGTCGGAGCATCTCTTGTGGACGACCTCGGCCACGGTGTGGAACGTCGCATTGAGGAGGTTGTTCATCACGAGACCGACCAGATGCGACTTGTTGGAGCGCAGCGCACTCGCGGCCCTGTTGGGCCGGTACCCCAGCGTTCGGGCCGCCTCCTCGACGGTCCGCCGGGTATCGGCCGAGATCAGCGTCGACCCGCTCAACGCCCGGGAAGCCGTGCTGCGCGAGACACCCGCGGCAGCAGCCACGTCAGCCAGTGTGACCGTCATCGACCCCCACCTCCCCTCGTCGCCGATCGTGCACAGACTCTCCCACGCCGAGCCTCGCTCGTTACAAGTGCGTTTCCGGCTTGACGATGTGTCTTCACCGACGGCAGTCTATGCAATCGATCCCATCGAATCGACCCAGTCCGGCTTCCACGCCGCACGAAAGGTATTCATGAACCGCGATGACGTCGCCTGGTCCGGCTACTGGCCTGCTGCACCCACCCCGTTCACCGCCGCCGGCGCAGTCGACACGGATGCCCTGGCCTCTCTCATGAACCTGTACGCCGACCACGAGGTGGACGGCGTTCTCGTCAACGGCAGCACCGGTGAGTGGTTCAGCCAGAGTGACTCCGAGCGGCGCACCGTCGCCGAGGTCGCCATCGACGCGGTCCGCGGACGCTTCCCCGTCGTCATCGGCGTCAGCGCGTACACCGCACGCGACTCCGCAGCACTCGCGCGGCATGCCGAGTCGTCAGGCGCCGACGGCGTGCTGGCCACACCTCCGCCCTACGTTCATCCGTCGAAGGACGAGCTGCTCACCTTCTACCGATCCGTGAGCACCGCAACGGCATTGCCGTTCATGGTCTACAACTGGCCGCGTGGCGTCGCTGTCGACATGGGCACTCTCCCCGGGCTGTTCACCGAGCTCGCAGCCCTCGACAACGTGGTGGCCGTCAAGGACAGCACCGGCAACTGGCTCTCCATGCTCGACACCGTCGAAGCGGTGGCGGGCACGGTCCGAGTCTTCGGCAGCTTCCTTCACCACCGCGGACTCGCAGCGTTGCTGGATCTGGGTGGCGACGGGAACATCGACGGCGGCGGAGTGGGCGCACCCTTCGCCGTGCCGTTCTACCGTGCCGTCGCTGCGCGCGACGCGGCCGCCGCGCGGTCCTGGGCCGACAGGTACCGCGCGCTGTCCGGACGTCTGATCAACCCCGACTACAGCGGCGTCTACGCCTCTCCCATTCCCCAGCTCAAAGCCGTCATGAACCTTCTCGGACAACCCGGCGGGAGCGTGCGCGAACCGCTGTTGCCCGTGACGGACCAGACGACGCTGGACCACCTGGCGCGGATCGTCGAGAACTCGGGAATCGCCGAGGCATCCCGGACGGCAGGAGTGGGCAGTGCAGTCTGACTTCGACGTGGTCGTCGTCGGAGCCGGCATCGTCGGCGCTGCGACGGCCCTGGCACTGACGAGGTCCGGCGCTCGCGTCGTCGTGCTCGACCGATCCGCACCCAACACCGGTGGCTCCGGGACCACGGCGGGCAACCTCCACATCCAGACGATTCACACTCGCCGCCCCGGCCAAGGCGCGGCCGTGGACGTCCGACGACTCCTCCCGCTGCAGCACCGCACCAGCTCGCTGTGGAACGACCTTGCCGACAGCGTTCCCGGTCTCGGCCTCAACCGCTGCGGTGGATACATGGTCGCCGAGACGGAGGACCAGGTGCAGACACTCGGGACCAAACACGACTGGGAACGCGCGGCGGGAATCCCCACCGAGGTGCTGACCGGATCCGAGGCACGCCGGGCGCTGCCGGCGCTGGGACCCAGCGTCGAAGCCGCGACCTGGTGTCCCCTCGACGGATTCGCGGAGCCTGACCTCGCGGGGCCCGCAACTCTGCGTCAGGCCGAGGCCGAGGGTGCCGTCCTGCGGTCACACTCTCCCGTCACGGGTGTGGAACGAGTCGGCGACCTGTGGACGGTGACCACTCCCGACTCCACGTGGGTCGCACCCACCGTGATCGACGTCGCCGGTCCGTGGATGGCCGGTATCGCGTCGATGGCCGGCATCTCGTTGGACCTTCGGCCGACGTCACTGCAGATGCACGCACTCGCCGCACCCCCGCACACCCTCGACGTCCTCGTGCAGCACGTCGGAGAAGGCATGTCGATCAAGCAGGATAGGCGGAGTCGCCTCGTGCTCGGCGGTGGATGGCCGGCCGGCACGTTCCACGACACGGACGCTGCGTCGTCCCTGCCCGAGAGCACCACCGGAAATCTCGCACAGGTCGAGCGACTGCTCCCCTCCCTCGCCTTGCTCCCCCTCGTCGACACGTGGACCGGCCCCGTACTGACGACGCCCGACGAGATGCCGGTCATCGGTGCCGTCGACGGGTCACCTGGGTTCTACGTTGCCGGCGGCACCTACTCGTTCACCTTCGCGCCGCTCTGGGCGCAGCTACTCACCTCGATGGTGCACGGACGAGTGCCGGGCATCGACGTCAGCGAGTTCTCACCGGCTCGACTCACCCCGTTCGCAGAACACGGAAGGTAGGCACCCATGGCACTGGTCACGATGTTCGTCAACGGACAGGCGATGTCCGGCGGAACGCTCAACGACGCCCTTCACCGAGCGCGACTGCTCGGCCCGGCGGTCACCGCACCGAAGTACCAGTTCTTCTCCGTACGAGACGAATTCCCCGGATTGCACCCCGTGTCCTCCGGTGGCCACGCCGTACCCGGTGAGCTGTACGAGGTGGAGTACGACGTCCTCCGAGAAGAGCTTCTTCCTCGCGAACCCGAGGAATTGGAGCTCGGCGTCATCGAGCTCGCCGACGGGGGTGGCTCCCTCTCGATGCGCATGCGCCGTGAGGTGCTCGACAGCTCCGATGTCACCGACATCAGTGAGCTCGGCGGGTGGCTCGCATACCGGGCGACGCTGCGATGAAGGTGATCAGAGGAGGAACCCTCGTCGAGTCGAATTGGCACGGGCCCGCCGATCTCCTGATCGAGGACGGCACGATCATCGCCGTTCTCGCTCCCGGCGCCGACGTGGACCGTGCAGCGGAGGTCGTCGACGCCACCGGGAAGCTGGTCATGCCCGGAGGCGTCGACCCGCATTGCCACGTCGGCTTCACGTCGGGCGAGTTCACGTCGCTGGACTCGTACCGCGAGTGCACGACGGCGGCCGTGTTCGGCGGCACCACGACGATCGTCGATTTCGCGATTCCCCGGCCCGGTCAGTCCCCACTCGATGCCGCAGAGCAACAGCGGCAAAAGGCGACCGATGGCCTGTGCGATTCGGCCCTGCACGCGTGCGTCGTCGACTGGGACGACACGACCGCGGACCAGTTGGCCACGATGGCGCAGGACGGCATTCGCACCGTGAAGATGTTCACGACCTACGCCGGCGAGACCATGGCGAACGAGCACACCATTCTCAAGACCATGCAGACCACTCGCGATCTCGGTGGGATGGTAATCATTCACTGCGAGTCGGACGCCATCGTCACCGATTCGCAGACGACGGCGGCCGCCACCGAGGGCATCGACGCGGCCCACATGTCGATGACGCGACCCGAGATCGCCGAGACGGCAGCCGTTGCCGCCATTCTGGCGATCGCCGAGTCTCAGGACGCGCCCGTCTACTTCGTGCACCAGTCCACGGCGGCGGCAGTCGAGCTGGTGGCGGATGCGCGCACCCGCGGACTCGTC
Organism: Rhodococcus sp. MEB041; assembly: GCF_030208955.1. Classification (NCBI taxonomy): domain Bacteria; kingdom Bacillati; phylum Actinomycetota; class Actinomycetes; order Mycobacteriales; family Nocardiaceae; genus Rhodococcus; species Rhodococcus sp. MEB041. Next base: position 647,026 of record NZ_JARVSZ010000001.1, on the reverse strand, counting down.
GCCTTCACGGAGTCGGTGGCGCACCACCTGATCCTGGACGACAGCGCCTACGGCGGCGAGAACCCCGAACGGTTCGTGTGCTGTCCACCGCTCAGGGCGGCCGACGCAGTCGAGGAATTGGGGCAGCACCTGTTCACCGGTCACATCACGACCATCGGATCCGACCACTGCTGCTACGACACAGCGCAGAAGGAGGTCCACAGCCACGATGTCCGCCACATGCCCAACGGGCTACCGGGAGTGGAGACCAGGCTGCCGGTCATCTTCTCGCGCTACGTGCGTGACTCGAACCTGACCGCCAGCAGGTTCGTCGAGCTCACGTCGACGAATCCGGCCAAGACCAACGGACTCTTCCCTCGCAAGGGAACGCTGATGCCGGGCGCCGACGCGGACATCGCACTGTGGGGTCCGGACGTCGAATGGACCGTCGACGTCGACGCGCTCCACATGGCCACCGACTACACGCCGTATCAAGGGATGACGCTTCGAGGTAAGCCCGTCACCGTGCTCGTCGGAGGGACCATCGTCGTCCAGGACGGAGAGCTCGTCGACGGGACGCCGAGGGGTCGGCACCTGCAGGCTGCCCCGCTCGACTTCGAGGGCGGGCGGCGGACGCAGGTCTGACTTCCCGGTCTCGATGTCCCCGGCGCAGTGGGGTGAGGAAGCAGGACGCCGGTGAATGCGCCAGACTTCCACCGTGTCGACGACCGACAAAGCACGCGTCCCCCGTTCCGGCATCGTCGGCGGCACGTTCGCCTTACTCGGCGCCCTCTATTTCGCCCAGGGGTTGCCCTTCGGCTTCTTCACCCAGGCCCTGCCCGTGGTGTTGCGGCGGTCCGGCTACTCCCTGATCGCGATCAGCGCGAGCGGAGTGCTGTTCGCGCCATGGGCACTGAAATTCCTGTGGGCGCCCTATGTCGACAGGTACGGGAGCCGCCGACGGTGGCTTCTCTCCCTCCAACTCGGCGCGGCGGCAGTCGCCCTGGTGCTCGCTTGCCTCGACCTCACGTCCGGCCTGCAGTGGCTGTTCGTCGGCATCGCAGTGGTGAACGTTCTGTCAGCGACGCAGGACATCGTCACCGACGGGCTCGCCGTGCGACTGCTCGACGCACGCCACCGAGGTGTGGGCAATGGGATCCAACTCGGGGCCTACCGCATCGGCATGATCGTCGGCGGCGGCGTTCTGCTGTGGCTGTTCTCGTTCGCGGGATGGCGAGCGCTGTTCGTCGCAATGGCCGTGTTGATCGTGGCGTCTACGATCCCAGTCCTCCTGCTTCGCACTCAGCTCGACAGAGCAGATGTGCGGCCGGCGGAATCGACGACCGCCGTCCGCCTCGCAGGGACCTGGTGGGTTCGACTGCGCCGACCGGGTGTTCTGGCGTTCATCGGCCTGATTGCCGCCTACAAGTTCGGCAACTCGATGGGGTCGGCCCTCGTCGGTCCGTTCCTCTCGGACCTCGGACTCTCCCTGGGTCAGATCGCGCTCCTCGAAGGCGGAGTCGCGTCCGGCTCTGCACTCGCAGGTGCGGCGCTCGGCGCCTGGTACGCGACGCGCTTTGGTCGACGGCGCGCCCTGCTCGTCGCCGGTATCACCCAGACCCTCGCGCTCGGCTTCTATGTCGCCGCTGCACTCGACATCGGCGGGCTCACACTCGTGGTGACCGCCAGCGTCAGCGAGCACGTCTTCGGCGGCGCCGCGACCGTCGTCTTGTTCGCCCTCATGATGGATGCCTCTGAACGTGTTTACGCCGGAACCGATTACACCCTTCTCGCCTGCGCCGTCGTCTTCTCCCAGGGCATCGCCGGACTAGCGGCGGGCGTGGTGGGCCAGGCCTTCGGTTACGCCGCCATGTTCGGGACGGGCCTCGTCCTGTCCGGGCTGGGATGCGCGCTCCTGCTCTCGGCGCTGAAGAGAGGCATCGGACCGGTGCAGTTGGGCGAGTCGGGCGTCGTGGCCACCGATCAGACCCGACCTCGGCAGCCGTAGTGTCGAACCATGGCGGTGCGCGCGGGTGTGGTGGTCACGGGTAGCGAAGTTCTGGCCGGGCGGGTCAGCGACCGCAACGGCCCCTGGGTGGCGCGGCAACTCCTGCAGATGGGAGTCGACGTCGCCCATCTGACGGTGTGCGGTGACCGGCCGGCCGATCTGACCGCCCAGGTCCAGTTCCTCGCCGACCAGCACGTGGACCTCATCATCACGACTGGAGGCCTCGGCCCGACTGCGGACGACCTCACCGTCGAGACCGTCGCCGCGCTCTACCGGCGCGAGATGCACCTCGACGTCGAACTCGAAGGCCGCATCACGGCCATCGTCGAGCGCTGGCGCAGTCGGCTCGGCAGCGTCGCCGACTCCGAACCACTGCGAGCCGGCGTACGCAAGCAGGCAATGGTTCCCGCCGGAGCGCACTCGATCTCGCCGACAGGCACGGCACCGGGCGTGGCGATGGCCGACGACTCGGGCACCTTCCCCACGGTCCTCATCCTTCCGGGCCCGCCCTCCGAACTGCAGTCGATGTGGCCGGAAGCGATCGAGAGCGCACCCGTCGCCGCAGTGCTCGCGCGGAGGACGTCGGTCACCGAAAACACCATCCGGGCCTACGGATTGTCGGAGGCCGACCTCGCCGCGACCTTGCGCACCGCAGAGAGCTCGATTGCCGGGTTCGGCGATCTGGCGATCACGACCTGCCTGTCGCGCGGTGAGCTCGAGATGGTCACCCGCTACGAGGAGTCCGCGGCCGCCGCCTACTCCGACGTGCTGGCACTCATCGAAGAACACCATGGCGCGCAGATCTTCTCGACCGACGGTTCCACCATCGACGACATCGTGGCGACTCGATCCGGTGGCCGCCGCATCGCGACCGCGGAATCATGCACCGGCGGCATGATCGCCGCCCGGCTCACCGATCGGGCCGGCTCGTCGGCCTACGTGGTCGGCGGCGTGGTGTCGTACGCCAACGAGGTGAAAATCGGATCACTCGACGTCCCCGCCGCCATGATCGAGGAGCACGGCGCCGTCAGTGAACCCGTCGCCGCCCGCATGGCCGAAGGAGCACTGCACCGCGTCGGCGCCGATGTCGCCGTCTCGACCAGCGGTGTCGCAGGGCCTGGGGGCGGCACGGAGAGCAAGCCCGTCGGCACGGTGTGTTTCGGCATCGCTGTCACGGGCCGACCGACCGTCACGCGGACGCTGCGGCTCCCCGGTGATCGTGCGAGTGTCCGGGCGCTCTCGGTCACTGTCGCGATGCACATGCTCGCGGACGCACTGAGCGACGCCTGAGAGTCGATGGACACCACCCCTGCACTCCCCCGCTGGCAGTTCGCGTCGGATGATCTCCTCACGCGATACGTCGTGGTCACCGACGAGGACATGCGCGGCTGGTCCATCCACACCCACCATGTTGACGGCACTCCCGACACCTCTGAGTTCACCCGGCACCGGGCTCTGATCGACGACACCGGTCGGGTGTTCTTTCACGACGACGGGCCGACACAAGTGTGGGCCGCCGTCATCGATGCCGCAGCTTTGCTGATCAGTCTCGAAACGCCGACGGGCATCCTGCTCGAGGTCGACCAGTGGGACGCGATGACCGCGTGGCTCGTCGAGTCGATGGAGGACGAACCTGCCGGGCTCGTCATCGATCTCGGACCCAACACCGACATTCCCGCCGATGAGCTCGACGACATCGAGCTCGTCACCGCGCAGTTGCACCGCCTCGACGACGGGGTGGTGATGGTCCGCCGGTCGCGCCGCATCCTGCACACGCTCCGCTTCGCGGATCATTCCGTGCAGGGACTGGTTCTCGACAGATGGCACCACGACGCGCACTTCGACGACTGCACCGACGGGTACCTGTTCAGCCGCGATCTCGCACTCGCGGCCGGTGCGTGCGTTGCCTGGGTGCGCGACGCGGGTGGTGTGGAGGCCGCCGATCGGCTCGGGTGTTCGTTCGACTTCGCAGACGAGCTACCTCGACAGGCATGATGCCCTGCGGTCGACGCCTATCCATCTCTGCGCGCAGTCGAGGACCTGACGCTGACCGCGAGTCATCCACGTCCTGTGATGCGCAGTCCCCGCCACCCAGCCGCAGCGGACGCCAGGGCCCCGGCTGCTCCCCCGATCACCGGATAACTCCACCAGGGAACCGGGAGCGCGTTCCACCATCCAGAGCCGGCGTGGTCGAGCGTCAGGGTGGTCGAGTAGCTCCTCGTCATCTCGACACCGCGCAACGGCACGTAGGCGCCGTCGTAGATCACCTCGCTCTGATCACGATAAAGTGCGAACCCTTCGACACCCAGGAACACCAAGCCGATCACGACGCCCGCAAGGGTGACCCACAGAATGAGAATGCGCACGCAGCACCCTAACCGGCGTCACGCCGTGCGCGGCTTCTCTACGCCGCAGCGGTCGTACCTCGACAGTAGGAACGGCTCGAGTCAGCCCATGTGAACCGGGGTGTCGCCGGCCGGCAGGTCGGTCTTGCGCGCACGAACCAACACCAGCACGATCGGCGTGATCAGGATGACCATGACCGCCGCTGCCGCGAACGCGTGCGCGTATCCGGAGACCTCCGCGGAGAACATGTAGTCGATCGTGGAGTTGATGAAATTGCGGATCGGTTCGGGCAGGGCAGCGAGCTCGGAATCGGACGGCAGGGTCTGCGACGCCAGGGCCTCCGGGGGCACTCCGGCGGGCGGCACGGGCGCGATGTTCGACGACAGGTAGGACGACTTGGCGGACGTGTAGATCGTGGTGAAGACGGCGGTTCCCAAGGCGCCACCGATCTGCAGGGCCGCGTTGACGAGTGCGCTGGCAGCGCCCGCGTCGTGATCGGCGACCCCGATGAGTGCCACGTTCTGCATCGGCACCATGAGCAGACCCAACCCGAGCCCGAGGAGCATCACTCCGGGCAGCACGTGCGTCCAGTACGAGGTGTCGACGCCGATCTGCGTGAGCAGGACCAGACCGATGGCCGAGATGACGGGCCCAGCAGCCATCAACGGCTTCGGTCCCACGCGAGGCATCAATGCGGACGCTGCGGCAGCGGTGATCATGATGCCGCCGGTCATGGGGAGGGAGGCGACTCCGGCCACGACGGGGCTGAATCCGAGCACGATCTGGAAGTAGAAGGTCAGGTACAAGGTGCCGCCGAGAAGGGCGGCGCCGATGATGGCAGAACCGAGGTAGGCGGACCCACGGTCTCGATCCAGCAGGACGCCCAGCGGCAGAAGCGGATTGGCAGACCGGGACTCGACGACGACGAACGCGGCCAGTAGAACGATGCCCAGCGCGATGAAGCTAAGGGTTGAGACGTTGGACCAGCCGTCTTCAGCCTCGGTGAACCCGTAGACGAGTGAGCCGAGCCCGAGGGCGACCAGAATCGCGCCGGGAACGTCGTACCGCGTGTCGCCCTCTGCCTTGCTCTCCTTGACCAAAGGGATAGCGGCGGCGGCCGCGAAGATCGCGACGGGAACATTGACCAGCAGGCACCAGCGCCAGTTGGCGTACTCGGTGAGCACGCCGCCGAGCAGCAGGCCTACGGCAGCGCCACCACCGGCGATGGCACCGAAGACACCGAACGCCTTGGCTCGTTCCTTCTCGTCGGTGAACGTGGTGGTCAGGATGGCCAGCGCAGCGGGGGCGAGCAGGGCGGCGAAGACGCCCTGTCCGGCGCGGGCGATGAAGAGCTGGTAGCCCTCCTGTGCAAGTCCGCCGATGGCCGAGGCGATCGCGAATCCCGCCATGCCGACAAGGAAGGACCGCTTGCGGCCCCAGTAGTCGGCGATGCGGCCACCGAGCAGCAGCAACGCACCGAACGCGAGCGCGTATGCGGTGATGACCCACGCGCGGCTGCTGTCGCTGATGCCCAGGTCTTCCTGCGCCTGCGGCAGAGCGATGTTGACGATGGTCGCGTCCAGCACGATCGTCAGCTGAGTGATGGCGACGATGCACAGCACGAGCCAACGACGCTCGTAGTTCGGATTGGCGTCGTTCTCTGACGACACGATGTCGGGCGTGCTGGTCACGGGCGTGCCTCGGTCCTGGGAAAAGGTAAGCGGTGGAATGTCTGTTCGACGATTCGAAAATGTACCGTCGCGGTCCGACACGGTCAAACGAACTAGTTGGTTGGCGTAGGATTCGGCCTGTGAAGTCGGACACCCCCATCTCCCCCGCCGCCTCTGACACGCGTGAACGAATCCTCGATGCCGCACGCCGCGAGTTCGCCGAGCACGGCCTCGCCGGCGCTCGCGTCGACCGGATCGCACTGGCGTCTCGCTCCAGCAAAGAGCGCCTATACGCGTACTACGGCGACAAGGAGCGGCTGTTCGGCGCGGTACTGGACCTTGGTTTCCGGCGGTTCGTCGAGTCCGTGCACTTCACCCCACGCGATCTACCCGGGTACTCCATGGATGCCTTCACCCGCCTCGCGAGTGAGAAGGACGAGCACCGGATGCTGCTCTGGGCGCAGTTGCAGGGCCATCTCCCCGCGAGCGAACACTCCGAGGTGATGAGTGAGCGTGTTCGCGAGGTCGAGCAGGCTCAGCGCGACGGATTCGTCGACTCCCATTGGAGTGCAACCGATTTGATGACGCTGATTTTCGGTGTGCTGTTCAGCTGGTTCACCACACCGGACCTCGACCAGCGAGCCCATCGGCGGTGGGACGACGACGAAATCGCGCGGCATCGTCTCGTCGTCGGCGAGGCGGTCAGGAGATTGGCGGAGCCGCGGGTAGAACGATGATCACCCGATTGAAGGAGCCCCGTGACCGCGTCCGAGGAACGCCGCCTGATAGCTATTGCCGCAGTAGCCGGTGTCGCTCAAAACGCCATCGCGATCCCCTACGTCCGAGAGCACGGCACTCGCTCGGTGGCAGACTTCTTCGTCGGCAAGATCTGGTCGACGGTGCCCGGAAAGTTCGCGATGGTCGATCTGATTCTCGTCGTCGTCGCGTTCCACGCGTGGGCGCTGCCGGAGTAGGGGTCGACTCGGGATCCGCCGATGGTGTTGGTGGGCAACGCTACTCATGACCTTCGCCGTGGGGATAGGCACCGCGATCCCCTTCTCCCTCGCTGCACGGGCTCAGGCGTTGCGACTGGCGACCTGACGGGGTTCCCGCGCGGGAAGACCGTGCCCCCACTGCACAGAATTCCGCGTAGAGACTTGTTCTCGACAGCCGACACCAGCGACCCGCGTATCGACGACTGCATTGACGTTCGGTCACCTGGATCCGACATTCGACAGCCTCACCCGGTCCGGATACCGGTAAGGCATCGCGGGCGACCGGGGCGGATCACGTTCGGAGTGACCAGGCTGCTTCTACTGAGGATGTGATCCGTGGGGGCGGAACCGTCGTCACCGGCCGGTGGATGAGTATGTAGAGCCTTCCGGTCGAGCGGGATACCTGTCGTACCCCTCGGGTAGACAGAGAGTGAGCGATGACATGGTCTCGCTCGTCGTGGCCCCAGCACGCGGGCCGTAGGAGAATCACATGAGCACATCCCCTTTCGGTCCGTACGGCATCCCCGACGGTGATCCCGGCTTCACTGTGTCGGTCGAGATCGACACAGTGCTGGACGATCTCACCGAGGACGACTGCGCACGACTGCTGGCGAGCGCCGGCGTCCCCCGAGCCCGCATCGACGAGTCCGCGCTGCTGCAGGCGCGCGTGGTGTTCGAACTCCCTCACACCGGCTGGATCGTCTCCGCACAGGAGGCACTCGACACCGCGGAACGCGTCGCTCGGGAGTTCGTCGTCGTGGGAGCGGAAACCTGTCGAACCGATCTGTGGGCCCGCGAACCGTGGTTTCCGACGCAGCCCGACAACGCCGAGTTCCGGTACGAGGAGCCCGAGACGCCCGCCTTCACGGTGACCGTCGAGATCGAGACGACCGCGCCGAACACCGACCGGGGGCTGGGCGAGACCATCTTCTCGTGCTTCGACGAATACCTCTCGGTCCGCAGAACTCCCTCACCGGCGGGCAGACAGCATCTCGTGGTGGACCCGCGCTCAGCCCACCTCGACGGCGCCGCCCAACGATGCCTGAAAGCGTTGTGGTGCTTGAGTGGCAGCTGGTCCATCACTCGCCTGCGTGTGGTCGCTGACGATGTCTATCGCCTCGAATGCAGCGATCGTCTGACCCGAGTGTCCGAGACGTTGCCGGAGTGGCAGTACGCCGCCACGGACGACGGTAATCGTGTCGTCGCGGTGCCGGATCTGCAGACGGATCTCACCGGGTGGTCGATCGAGGCGTTGTCGCAGGACGGGCATGCGCATCCTGCACCGTTCGTCCTCGGCCGGGTGTGGCAGGACGACGACGGCATCGTGAATCTGCGGGGCGTGGGTCGGCGCTGCCCGGCCTGGACCGCGACGATCGAACACGGCCACCATCTCGACTGCGTCATCACGACTCGCGGAACCACTTTCCCGGTGGACGCGTGGGATGCCACTGCGAACTGGCTCGTCGAATCGCTGATCGGCAACCCGGTGGGTCTGATCGTCGATCTGGGCCCCAGCAACTACGACCCGGATGTTGACGACGAGGTGATCAACGCCCAACTCCACAAACTCGACGAGGGGTTGTGATGGTGCGGCGCTCCCGCACGGTGCTGGAACAGCGGCGCCTGCTCGACCATTCGGTCGGCGGCCTCACACTCGACACCTGGCACCACGACGACCTGTTCGATGACTGCACCGACGGGTACCTGTTCACCGCGGATCTGCGATTGGCCGCGCAGGCCTGTACGGCGTGGTTCCGCGACCACGGTGGAGTGAACAGCCTCGATCACCTGGGCTGCTCCTACTCGATGCCCGACACCTTGCCCAATATTCGCTGACCGGAAGGGCACGTAACCGACGGCATCCTCGGCCACGGGTCGAAGACGCTGCTGTTGTTCACGACCAACGAGCGGATCGATCGCCTCCACCCCGCTCTCACCCGACCGGGCCGGTGCATGGCGAATGTCGAATTCACCGCGTTCGGAAGCGACGAAGCGTCGCGTTGGCTGTCAGGCGGTACCGACGCGCCGTCGGGACCATTGACACTCGCCGAGCTTCCTGAACTGTTAGGTGGTTCGTCCACCATCGGCACCCAAGCTCCACCTCCTGAGATTTCCGGCGTACCTGTGACATCCTCGGGCCCGGCCAGCCGCGTATGGGCACACGGTGGGAGCACCGCCGGAAGGTTGCGCTTCGGTGTCGCTGGCGCGGTGCGCGGTGCGCGGTGCGCGGTGCGCGGTGCGCGGTGCGCGGTGCGCGGACCAGCGGAGGCACATTACACAGGAGCTGAGCTCCGCCGAACCGTTCATGGCAACAGGGCGACACCCCTAGACGACGCGTTCGATGCAATGCTGTTCGACGTGCTCGCGCAGGGCTTGGTGCAGACCCATTCCCCAGCCGCTGGCGCGCTCGAAGATCGCCTCGTCGAGCTCCTGTTTGGTGTCGAACAGCTCGCCTGCGTGGGTGATGAGCATCTGAAGCATCCCCCCGAGCTCGACCGCAAGGTTCCATTGTTCGGCGTAATTACGATGAACCTCGCCGTACAAGTAGGCGCGGCCGAACTGCGACTGCGGCATCAGTTCCTCGTAAGCATCCAGACGAATGAGATAGCGGCGCGGCGGCATCCCGCAATCATTCCATGACGGCGGCTGACGAACAGACGCGTACGCCGGAGAATTATGCCTGCTGGCCAGGTCGAGGTCCCCACTGGTGGACAGATGAGTCCCCACACCGTGTTCGTCGTGTCGATCAGGAACTCGTGGTCCGAGCGGTGACAGCGATGGATCCGTCCCACGCTGTAGCCCTCAAGGGGCCGAAGCGCCCCCGTAGTGGGCTGCACCCTTTCCTCGGCATGGTGCCGGCTTTGCGCGCGACCAGACGAATGCCACGACAGCGATGGACAACCTGCTTCGATAGTGCCAACCGATCACTACGCAGAGCTACCTCGTTCACGACTGATCACCGTCGCGCCTTCGGTTCGACAAAAAATGAGTTCGAGCCGACACACCGCCCTGCCCGCAGCCTTGCTCGAGCAACACCGCGAAGATGGCGAGCTGAATCCATACAGTTGGATCGTCTGGTCGCTGACACAGAGGTCCGTCTTGTAGTCGGCGATGACGAAGTCACCAGGGCTATCGCGGTAGACGAGGTCCGCAATGCCGTCGACAACCGTCTCTTTATCCGGCGCAACACCGACGAGCGGCATCTCGCGCCAATGATCGGTCGCTGCAGCACGACGTACCGGTTCCGACTCGACTCTGACGACCGCAGCGTAACTAGTGGTGTCTAGGACAATTAGGCCTGTCGAACTTCGCTGCGGCGGCGGCATGTTCTCAGCAAAAGGGCCATCTCGATTTCGAGCTTTGTGCCCGCATCCTGGGCAAATGAGACGCTGAACGCTGGCTGGACAGAAACGACAATCGGCGGAGAACCCTGTGCGCGAACTCCGCCGGGCCAATGAGCTAACCGCGGCGGGTAAGACAGACGGGAAGATTGTCGCGCCTTGTAAGCTCGGTGCTGTCATCCCACCAACCGAAGTACTGCTACGAGGCGACGAACCTCAGTGAAGGCCCGCTCCGACACGATGTGGTCCGAATACCGGCGACCTGCCCACACAGGGCCGGCCACTGCCAACTCACTCTCCAAGGAGCATCCGTGCCAAAGAATGCCACAGGAACCGACCATCTCAATGAGTCGCACTACGCCGAGCCAGAAGAGCGCCTCCGAGTTCAGCGTGATCGCTCTGAGGTTCAAAATTTTGTCAAGCAGTTGAGCGGCGACGACATCAAATCTGGCGGTTGGTTCACGAAGCTGTTGGCTCACTCACTTCGCGCGTACTCCGAAAAAGTGGACTGGCAGTACTTCCAGACCAAGTACAAAGGCGTGCCCGCCGATGGGATTGTCGATCAGCGCATCAAGATGGCCTCACGCTATGCAGCAATCGAGGGCGGCCTGTCTGCCAGTGCCTACACAGCAACGATAGCCGCGACTATCGGGACTCTTGGTGGGGCATCCCCAGCAACGGTGCCAGCTGCAATCGCAACCGTGATGGTCGACGTTGTCTACATCACGCAACTGCAACTGCACCTTGCTTACGACGTAGCTGTCCTTTATCGCGTGCCGCTCGATTTGAACGACCCAGATGACCTTTGGAAGCTCATTCGGGTGGCCTTTACCATCAAAGGTGGAGAAGTGGCGCGCGAGGGCGTCGTCAAGATTGTGCCGATCGCGATCCGACCCCTTGTCAGACGTTTTTACGCGAAAGGCGTGCTGAATGCCGCTAGGGGCTTGCCATTCGTTGGCAAGTTTCTCCTACAGCGCAATGTCATCAAGATCGGCATCCCGCTGGTCGGGGTACCGCTGTCTGTCGTCCTGAACCGGTATACGACGCAGGTTGCTGGACGCCATGCACGAGCCGTCTTCCGCAACGAGGCCCGGGTACTCGAGATTGCAAATCGTCTCTCCGCGCGTTCGAAACATCCCCGCTTGGCCTTGTGGGTCGCGTGGTTAGTTATCAAGGCCGATGGGAAGATCTCTGACGACGAGGCCCTTCTGATGCGGCACCTTGTCTCAATCGTGGGGGATCAACACCAGGTCGTCGACGATCAGTTGGCGCAGTTGGTTGAAATCACCGAGGGTGAGGTCTGGGAACAGTTCGTCTCGGAGACTGGAGGTTTCGCCGATATTGTCGAACTCGCGAATGAGGTGGCAAGCGTTGACGGACCCCCAAACCGCGCGGAGCGCGCGGTCATATCTCAAATTGAGGCCCTTCGAGTCCGCCGCGAAGATGAGACACCAATCGAATGATTGTCAGTTCTTGCGCAACCCGTGGCGACGGTCGGAGCAATTGACGACCTCCCTTATCCGAGAGGTGGTGTTTACCACGCGTGCTTGACCACACATTGATGCCGCGGCGCCCGATCGTCCAGCTCGGTGGTGACCGTGCGCCGGCGACCGCGAATGTTCCCGACGGCCCCGGTAGATGCTCATCAGCCGCCCGACCTGATCGCGGCCGAGATCGTGTCCAGATGTTTCATCGCATGCCACATCTTGCGGACTCCGCAGAGGCACCGGTTGGTCACGTACACGGTGTGGACGGTGTTCGCGGCGTACGCCTCGGCGAGGGCAGCCGAGGAGACGTTGCCCCGCTTCTTGGCGGCGTAGTAGGTGGACGGGGCGATCTTCATTCCGTGCTCGGTGAGCACTCGGCAGATCGGGTCGACCCCGTAGAGGTGCCGGTGAACGTCCATGTAATCGACGATGACCGCAGTCGGCGGTTGACCTCCGCCGCTGCGAGAAACGCTGACGCTGTCTCGAGAATGTCGTTGGCTCTTCGTAATTCGGCATCCTCACGGCGCAATGCCTCCAGCTCCGCATCACGCTCAGCCCCCTGATCCTCCATCGGGTTCGTCAGCGGCGCCGGTCTCCTCGACCCAGTTCCACAGCGTCGCCGGATTCACATCCAACAAGCCACCGACGTGCTTTCGGGCGGCGAGCTTGGTGTCACCGTGCTCGGGAATCCGCTCCCGATACATCCTCACCGCACGCTGGAGAGTCTCCTCGTCGAACTTCCTCGGTGCGGCCATACCGGCACTCTCCTGATGAGATCACAGTCTCCACCACACCCAGGACGGTTCACACCGAATCCGCTCGTTAATACGCTATTCGTCACCACTCTCGAGGACGGGCCCGCCACTACCTTGCGGTCTCGATACCGCGCACCGCGCGCGCAGACCTAGTATCGGTCTTATGATGAAGTTACCCCTCGGCAGCGGTTTGAAGCATCCCCATCTACCAAACGCCGAAACGCGCGTGGCCGGTCACGTCTTCGTTGTGAAGGGCCGGCTGGAAGCGGTTGCGTCCGATGTTCTCATCGTCCCGACGAGCTCGAATTTTGTTCCGCGTCGGACCTGGTGGCCTGCCCTTGAACTCAATGAGGAGCCGTCAGCTGCAATTGGAACGGGACGCGCCCGTCAGCTTCCATCCCGTTCGACCGCTCACCGGCCGGCATGGATTCTGAACGTCGCACACGACGGACGGCAGTCCGTCCCGTGGCTGATGGCAGGTCTAGACGAGGCGCTCGAGGAGATCAAGGCGAACGCGCCCAGACTAGGAGACGGCCGGGTGAGGCCTTTGATTGCAATGCCGACGCTCGGTGTCGGACTGGGCGGCTACGACGGTGTGCGGGGTGATGTAATCAAGTCCCTGCTCGACCACACCACTAGGTTCGTGGAGGATTCGGAATTTGACATCGTAATCGTGGTGGAAAATGCGGCAGACTATGCAGCCCTCCAGTCGATCAGGCGGGAGCGGCACCAACCAACCGCCCGGAGCGCAGCGGCCGAGAAATTGGCTACAAGGATTAGGGGCGGTGACGTCGCGCTGCTACTCGGCGCGGGCGTGAGCGTGTCCGCCGGTCTGCCGAATTGGGACCAACTGCTAAAGCTGATCAAGCTAGACACTCTGCCGATGCTCGACGATGATGCTTTCGCCGCAATGAACGTGCTTGATCGGGCGCAGTTGCTGTCCAGGTCCAGCGGACGGAGTCTGGGTGCCAGGGCGGCCGAAGCTACAGGATCCGGCGCATCCCACATGCCCACCCTCGCGCACTGCCTGCTCGCGTCACTGGGTGTCGACAAGGCAGTAACTACAAACTACGACACCCTCTACGAGGACGCATGCAAGTCGGCCAACGGGCCCAAGTCGATCTCAGTACTCCCTCGCGAAGAAGTAACCAACAAACAATCGTGGTTGTTGAAGATGCACGGTGACGTTGCTGATCCGGATAGCATCATTCTCAGTCGTAGTGACTTCGTTCAATATGATTCCGAGCGGCGTCCGCTTGCGTCTATTGTCCAATCTCTCATGGCAACAAGCCACCTGATCGTCATTGGTGCGTCTATGACGGACGACAACGTGCTGAGGCTTGCGCACGAGGTTCTAGCGATGAATGCATCCAACAACCAGCGACGACTGTTAGGAACGGTTGTTACCTTGCAACCGGACTCCCTGCGGGCAGCGCTGTGGGATGGCGACTTCGAATACGTCGCCGCGTCCCAGTCGTCGAGCATGAAGGTTGCTGCACGCGATCTGGAGATCCTCCTCGATGGCGTCGCCATGCACGCCAGCGACCGACTGCCGTATCTGCTCGACGCAAGGTACGGCGAGCTTCTCGACGAAGAAGAATACGAAGTGGCCGAGTACCTCCGAAGGGTCGCGAAGCGAATCCGCAGATTCGGGTCTGCTGACCGACGACACCGTTGGCTTCCGCTACTGGAGACCCTTGAAGCAATGGGCGAGAGGGTTAACCCTTGACATGTTTATGGCCACCCCCCCCTGTTGTGGTGGGCATCCTGCCCCGCACAGGTCGACTGAGAGCCAGGGCCGCGCTGAGGTTCCCCCAAGACGGCGGACACAGAGCTAGCGAGATTTTGGTTCCGCTGGCAGGATGTCGTCATGGCGCGAAACCATCGGTCGTCCACGACCGTGTACAACGTCGAGGCTGCGCATCGAGCGATCGATCCCGGTAGCAGTATCGCCGAGATGGCCCTGGTGTGTTCCTCGTGAACGGGGCCATCTTGTTTTAGAATCTTGTTGCTCGTGACTGGTCAGTGAGAACACTCTGCTATCGCAGTCTCCGCACGCTCCCTACTGATCACTGTCGCCCCGCCTGGCCGGCAGAAGATCAACTCGAGCCGGCACACCTCGTCACCAACAGCTTTGCCCAACAACGACGCATAGATTGCGAGCTGCACCCAATACTCCGCAATCGTCAGGTCAGTAACACCCACATCCGTCTTGTAGTCGGCGATCACGAGACCCCCCGAAGCGTCGCGATAGACCAGGTCAGCGATACCGTCGACCACGGTACGACCATCCGGCGCCAGGCCGATCAGCGGCATTTCCCGCCAGTGCTCCGACTCCGCGGCTCGACGTACCGGTTCCGACTCCAGGGCCGACTGCGCCAGCAGCACAAAGCGATCAGGGTCCTCGAGACCGGCCAGCGACGCCGCCGCCCGCGCCTTCACTTCGTAATCGGGGTCTGTCAGCTCGACGGCTTCCATCAGTGCGTGCAAAGCAACGCCGAGTTCCGCGCCGTGATCGACAGCCCCCACCGACGGTGGCACTATCTCTGCTGAAGTACGAACGGTGAAACTGTGATCGCGATAACCGGCCAGCACTTCGCGCGCGACGTCGGTGGCAGCGTGCGCGATTGTAGTCGGCGACATCGACGCCACTATCGACGACGTCTCTTTGACACGAGCGCTGATGGCCTGCCACTGATCCCACGCCTCCGACTCTCCCGTCTCAGAACTACCTCGATCTTCGATTCGAACCACATCGAGCAGTGCAGGCGCTCCGGAATCAGCGATGTCGAGAACCTTGCCCCAGGCCCGACCCGTCGGTGCGTAGCCCGAGAACGCTAGGAGGCTCTCGGCGCGCGTGCAGGCCACATACAGCAGACGGATTCGCTCAGCCTCGGTGTGCTTCTTCTCGACGACGTTGGCTGCCGAGAAGCCCACTGTCTGGGTGGCCGCGCCGATATTGGCGTGCAGCTCACCATCGTCGTCCCAGATCACCGCCTCAGATCCTTGGCGGAAGCCACCGCTCATTCCGGCGACGATCACGAACGGAAACTGCAGCCCCTTGGCTGCGTGGATGGTCATGATCCGCACCGCGTTGACACCGATCTCCGGCAGCACCGCCTCGGCGACACGTGCGTCCTCCTCACTCTGCGTCGCCGCCCAATCGAGATAGTCCCGCAGATTGCCGCGGTCGTCGTCGTACCACGCGTGCGCCTGGTCGATGACGAACCGCAGGCGGCGCCACACATCTCGGTGCCGAGGTGAATCCATCGACACTTCGAACACCCGGCGATCAGTCGCCAAACGGCTGAGCAACGCACCGGGGTTCATGGTGCCGAGGTCGAACCACACTGCTTGGAAATACGCGAGAGCGTGGGCAACCGGCGACTCCTCCAGACCCGCGGGCGCATCACCGAACCAGTTCCACCTGCCGTCGGCGCTTTTCCACCTCAGCAGATCGTCGTCACCGCAACCGAACAGCGGAGTCCGCAAGGCCGCAACCAGTGCTGCTTCGTCCGCTGTGTTCGCGAGAGCTCGACACGCCAGCAGCAAATCGTGCACTTCCTGCGTCGAGTACACCAATGACGATGCTTCGGAGCGGAATTCGATACCCGCGTTGTCCAAGGACTTTTCGAGGTACGGCAGCACCCCACGTGACGGGATCAGAATGCAGATGTCGCGCAACATGATCGGCTCGTGGATGTACGCACCGTAGCCGCCAACTTCCTTCTGCCAACCTTCCGTCGTCGCGGTGTAGATGATCTTGGCTACGTCGCGCGCTTCCCGTGCCCGCAGTGCGTTGGACTTCGTCATCAATTCTTCGCCGTCGACCGGCGTGGTCGGGTCCATGAACACGAACGGCTTCGGGCCGGTATCTGAAGTCCATGCAGGGCGCCCGGGCGCGGGGTCGAGCGCTGTATAGCTTGGCTGCACATGGCCGTCGGCGACGATGGCGCGACCGAACACCTCGTTGATCCAGTCGAGCACAGCTTTTGTCGAGCGAAAGTTGGTCGACAACGTGGCGATGCCGTCGCCGGCGAGTTCGCGTGCAGCCATGTAGGCCGCAATATCGGCGCGGCGAAAACGGTAGATGGACTGCTTGGGGTCACCGACGGTGAACAGTCGGCCTGGTTTGCCGTCGACGATCAGTCGGGCCAGCTCGAGCTGCAACGGGTCGGTGTCCTGGAACTCGTCGAGCATGACACGTTGATACCTGGCATGCACGGCTGCTTGCACATCCGAGTGTCCGAGCACGTCACGGGCATACACCAGAAGGTCGTGGAACTCGAGACGGCCTTCGCGGCGGCGGTGAGCAGCCTCGTCGACGATGACGATCGCGAGGTAGTGCAGCAACACCTCGATGGCGCTGGACACGTAGCGAGTCCGCACCTCGGAAGCGGACGCCTTCAGGTCGTTGATCAGATCTTTGACCTTCTGCATCCCTCCGCCCCAACTGCCGGCTCTGCCTCCACGTCCCGAGCTGGGACACAACAACGCGACGGCGAGCCACGCGGCACTCCCCCTGCTGTCGGCCAGGTCTTTGCGCCACGCCGCGACCTTGTCGAGGTGGAGAAAGAGTTTGTCTTCGGGATCGGAGCACGCCGACTTGTTGTCGACCACTAGATCAGCCTGACGCAGCAGATCATCGATATCGGGAATGACCATGACAGGAACAACCTCTGCGACGACAAGCCGATCCCAGCTTCGGTCCAGAGCATCGGCGAACGTGCGAACCTGGTCGAGCGAAGCACCGGACGCGACGATCACTTTCATCGCATCGGCCAGCTCCGCGGGCGTGGTCGAGGAGTCGCCGAACAGGTGCGACTGAATCCGGCGCCAGCGACGCTCGAACGACAGTTGCGAGCCCATTGCGTCGACCACTTGAAGTCGCGGCGGTACCCCCGCTTCGAGGGGATGCTCACTGACGATGCGGGCGGCGAAAGCGTGCAACGTGCCGATCGCAGCGGTGTCGACCTGCAGCAATGCGCGTTCAGCCAGACCGCCTGCGTGCTTCGCCAGCTCGACACGAACCCGCTCTCGCAATTCGGCAGCGGCTTTCTCGGTGAAGGTGATGGCGGCAATGCGATCGAGTTCGATGCCGTCCTCGAGCACGAGGTGACAGATGCGTCGGACCAGTGAGTGCGTCTTGCCGCTACCAGCGCCCGCTTCAACGAACAGCGTTGCTGCAGTATCGCTTTCGATACGGTCGCGTTCCGTCGAGTCGACCAATTCTTGGGATGTCATGAACGCTCGTATTTCC
The DNA here is from genome assembly GCF_030208955.1 of Rhodococcus sp. MEB041. Lineage (NCBI taxonomy): Bacteria > Bacillati > Actinomycetota > Actinomycetes > Mycobacteriales > Nocardiaceae > Rhodococcus > Rhodococcus sp. MEB041. The sequence continues at coordinate 629,185 of NZ_JARVSZ010000001.1, read as the reverse complement.
GCCGGTAGCTGTCGATTTCGGGCACGTCCTCAAGGCTCGCCCAGGCACGTTCGAGACCGCGTTTTCCGACTAGAGCAAGCAGATCGTCGGTGAGATACGACTCGGTCGTGCGGGGCGGAAAGTAACCGGAGGTTATCGCGGTGTGAATCAGGGAGACATCGTCGATCAGGACGTCGAGCACCCCGTCGGTCAGCGGGTATCCGACCTCATCGAACTGACCTTTGCTGGTGATGAACCAGTAGCGGGTAACGACGTCGGTGCCGAGAGTCCGCGCGAACAGTCCGTAGACGGGCAGCTGGAACTTGACGCCACTATCGGTCGGCGAACTACTGGTGAGTTTGCTGAAGTACTTGGCCTGTCCCGACTTGTAGTCGGTGACGCGAACACGGCCATCACTGTGGATGTCTACGCGGTCGATCGATCCGTTGAACTTGACCACTCCCCCGTCAACAGTGATGACCGCGTCGCTGTCCGCGAACGTCTTCTCGACCATCAAAGGCGACCATCCATTGGCGTGATCGGCGGCATCGTGCGCGAACCACACCGTGAGATCGTCGCGGATCAGTGCGCGGTCCTTGTCCCACAGCTGTGGCAACCATCCCGGGGCGCTTTCCTGTGCTGTGACCAGCTCCCGGTCGGCTATGGTGAGGAGACGGTCGAGAGACGGCTCCTCACCGTCGATCACGGTCCGGATGTAATGCTCGAGAATTGCGTGGATCAGCGTTCCCTTAGCGAGTGCATCGATCTGCGCGGACGCATCCGGATCAACCAGTGCCCGAACTTTCAGCACATGGGAAAGAAAGAACTTGTACGGGCTCGCGACCCACGCTTCCAGACCGGTGGGCGCCACTGAACCATCGAAGTAGCGCAGCAGCTCTCGCACACTCGAAACGTTTCCATTGAACCGCGTGAAACGGCCCTCGAGTCGGTCGCTGCGTAGGGCCATGCCGTTGGTGATGACGGGGTCAATCAATACGCTCTGTCGGCCACGAGCATCCACAGCCGCTAGGGCACGTTGGCGCCATTCGGTAGCCGACCCAGAGCTCACTCCGATGCGGCTGTCCACCTTCTGAATTGCCGAGTCGAACGACTCGATGGTGACAATGCCGGGTGCGCTGACCGTGTCCTTCTGCCAATCAACAACACCCACTGGTTTCCCAGCGAGATACTCCATCGTCGGTAGGAGCCAACGTGACGGAACCTTCTCAGCGCCGCCGCGGAGACTGCCGCGCGGGAACGTGGCGATGCGATGGGAGCGGCCCGCGGCCAGTGCCAGGTTCCATAGCCGACGGTCGTGCGCGATGTCATCGGCGGTGGTTCTGCCTGTGAGTTGGGACGGCAGTAGCGGATCGCCGCGCCGACGGGCAGGAATGATGCCTTCGGCGGCACCGACGATGATCGACACCTCCAAATCGCGGCCGGCTGCTGCCGACAGCGGGCCGACGGTGACCGCAGCGGCGGCGTCTCCCACGGTGCGGTTGATGGCGTCGATGCGGCTGGCAAGCGCGTCGGCGATGCGGTTGCTCGAGGGCTTCGGCGCGATGCCGTCGAGATAGGCCATGTCACGGACGATGCTGCTGATCAGCGAATTGTCGGCGCTCGCCTGCTCAGAGGTCGGTGCGGCGAAATAGTCATCGATCAGGGCCTCGATTGCCGTCGATGCATCCGCCCACGTTGTCGATGATGCGATGGCAGAGAGGGTCTGACGCAATGTCACCACGAAACCGTGCATGGCGATGGCTGCGTCGTGGAACTTTGCATCGGGTTCCACGCCTGCGAGGCGGTCCCAGTCGGTGCCGCTGACGATCGGCACCTGCTTGCGGGTCAGGTGCTCCAGCTTCGACTGCGAGATCGGCGCGTCGTTCAGCATTGGTCGTTTCACCGCACGCCCCGCCAGCGCAGCCAGCAGGTCACGCCGAGGGACTTCTGCGGGATCCAGCTCGAGCAACGCGATCAGTGATCGAGCAAGAGGACGGTCGGCGAGACCGTGACACTCCGGTGCGGTGAAGGCAATGTCGCCGGTGGCGAAGTGTTCGTGCAGCAGCCGCAGGTAAGGATCACGAGAGCCGTAGAAGACGCCGATCCGATGACCAGGTATCCCGTCTGCGAGGTGGGCCCGGACGATGCGCGCGAGGGCCCGCACTTCGTCGTCGGCGTCGGAGGCGTGAACGACCAGCGAACCGTGGACAGTGTCGGTGGCATCGACGGTGATTCCCCGCTTCTGCATCACGTCGAGGAGGTGCGCAGACGCTGCGTCGACCGGGGTGGGCAGGTAGACCATGATCGCGCCGAGTTCATCGAGGTTGGCGAGCGCAGCCGCATACGCCTCGTGGCGCAAGTAATAGGAATCGCTGTGCAGGGCGACCGCGAGACGGTGGATGCGCAGCATCTCGTCGACGAGTGTGGTCGACTCAGCCTGCGGGTTGGCGTATCCGGTCAGGACAAATGACGCGGTGGCCAAGGCTTGGGCGGTGATCGGTTGGTCCGCAACGTGGTCGAATCGACCCGGCTCGGCGTCGAGGATTCGCTCGATGGACGCTTCGAGGAGCGGATACGACAGTGGGAGTCGCGGTGTCAACGCTGGCGCTGCGAGGACATCGACAGCAGCATCGAGGGTCACGACGCGGGTGTTGGCAGATCCGCCGCTGAGCGCTAGTGCTCGGGTGACGTCTCGCCGGGCGGCGGGGCTGGGTACGACTACCGTCAGCGCGCGCAGTGGGTCAGCAGACTTCGACGCCACCACTGCCGCGACGAGCCGCGTTGCTGCTGATTCGTCCACAGTCACCACCATGCCTCAACTGCGCGACATTCGTAGAAAATTGGTCACGGCCCGGACTGTTGGTAGCCCAATTGCACGGGTACTTTCGGTGCGGTATCAGCGTGACTTTCGGCCGGGTTGCGGTCCAGCTCAGAGTGTCTTGTCACCGGCGGGAAAGTCGCGCCGAGTCGCGAACTTTCGGTGACACGACGTGGTCGCAGCTCGGCGTGAGGGAATTAAGAACGCAAAGATGGTGCGAAGCGAAGCGGGGCAGATGCGCGGCTCGTCGTGAGGGCGACCAAGTTTGCCTCGACCTAGTTGCGGGATGCGTCGACCAAATCCCGATACCTCTCCACCATCGTCCCGATCACCTGATCCCCATCCGCAGCCCAGATCGCCGCGTTGAAGATCTCCACCTCGACGTCACCGCGGTAGCCGGCCTCCTCGACCCACTGCCCGATTATCGCGAAGTCGATCACCCCGTCGCCCATCATCCCGCGGGATAGGAGGGGGTCGGCTTCCATCGGCACCAACCAGTCGCACACCTGGTACGAGCTGATCCGGCCACGCTTCCCCGCCGTCTTGATCTGCGCCTCGAGGTCAGGATCCCACCACACATGGAACGTGTCGACGACGACGCCCACCGCCTCCACCGGATGCGGCTCCGCCATGGCCAGTGCCTGACCCAAGGTCGAGATCACCGCCCGATCGGCCACGAACATCGGATGCAGCGGCTCCAACGCGATTCGCACACCTCGCTCCAGCGCGTAGGGCACCAGTTCGGCGAGCCTCTCGGACACCCGTGCCCGCGCACCGATGAGGTCTCGATCCGGGATACCGCCCATCACCATCACCAGCTCGGGAGCCCCGAGCTCGGCTGCCTCGTCGAGTGCGCGACGGTTGTCATCGAGCCCGTCGTCGTCGATGGCCGTGAGGAAGCCGCCGCGGCACAGGGTCGATACCCGCAGCCCGGCATCGGAGATCATCTTCGCCGACTCCGTGACGCCCGCTTCTTGCACACGGTCACGCCACGGCCCGATCGCGCCGAGCCCTGCCCGCACCGCACCCTCGACGGCCTCCTTCAGCGTCCAGTTGTTCACCGTCTTGGTGTTGAGAGACAGACGTTCGAGACTCATGCCGACACCCCGTTCAGCTCCAGGTACAGGCCCATCCGATGCGCAGCCAAGGCCGGGTCTGCCAGCAGCCCAGCACGATCCGCCAAGACGAACAGCTGGGTCAGATGCTCCACGCTGCGGCCCGACGCCAACCCGCCGACCATCGAGAAGCCCGGCTGCTTCCCGTTCAACCATGACAGGAACGCGATGCCCGTCTTGTAGTAGTAGGTGGGCGCCGCGAAGATGTGTCGGCCCAGTTCCTGAGTCGACCGCAGGATCTCCTCGGCCCGGGCCGTGTCGCCGCGATCGATCTCCTGCAAAGCCGTGGACGCCGCGGGGTAGATGCCGGCGAAGATGCCGAGCAGCGCATCCGAGTGATGCTCACCGTCGCCCATGATGAGCTCCGGGTAGTTGAAGTCGTCCCCGGTGTAGAGACGCACTCCGTCGGGCAGAGCTGCGCGCAGGGCGATCTCGTGCTGAGCGTCCAGCAGCGACACCTTCACACCGTCGACCTTGGCGGCGTGCGCGTTGATCAGTCCACGGAACGTTTCGGTCGCCTCGTCCACGGACGCGCTCCCCCAATAACCCTCGAGCGCAGGGTCGAACATCGTTCCGAGCCAGTGCAACACGACGGGCTCGTCGACCTCGTCGAGCAACGTCGAGTAGACGGACAGGTAGTCGTCGGGTGACGACGCCACCCGCGCCAGCGCACGCGAGGCCATGATGATGACCTTGGCGCCGGACTCCTGCACCACGGCGATCTGCTCACGATAAGCGTCGAGGACACGGGCGAGACCCTCCCGGCCCGACGGCAGCTCGGTCAGGTCTAGCTGGTCCGTTCCGGCCCCGCAGGCGAGCAGGCCGCCGACCCGCGCGGCCTCGGCACCCGATCGTCGGATCAGCTCGGCGGTGGCCGCCCAGTCGAGGCCCATGCCGCGCTGCGCGGTGTCCATGGCGTCGGCGACACCGAGACCGTAGGACCACAGCTCGTGCCGGTAGGCAAGGGTGGCGTCCCAGTCGATGTCGGCCGGTGCGCCGGGGGTGTTGTCGCCCGTCGTACGCGGAATGACATGTGCCGCTGCGTAGGCGATGCGCGACGTGATTGGGGAGGTGGGCTTCGTCCACTCACCGGGCTCCCCGAGCTGATACGAGCCGTGACCCGGCAGCGCGACGGTGAGGCGCGAGTCGACGGCGGTCACAGCGAGATCTCCGGCACGTCGAGGCGGCGGCCCTCCGCGGAACTGCGCAGGCCGAGCTCCGCCAGCTGGACACCGCGCGCGGCAGACAACAGCCCGTAGCGGTGGGGGCGCTCGGCGATGACGTCCCGCAGGAACTCCTCCCACTGCAGCTTGAAGCCGTTGTCCAGGTCGGCGTTGGCCGGGACGTCGAGCCACTGGTCGCGGAAGGGTTCGGTGACGGGCAGGTCGGGATTCCACACCGGCTTGGGGGTGTGCGAGCGGTGTTGGGCGACGCAGTTGCGCAGTCCCGCCACCGCGGAGCCGTGTGTGCCGTCCACCTGGAACTCGACCAGTTCGTCGCGGAACACTCGCACGGCCCACGACGAGTTGATCTGCGCGACAACACCGTTCTGCATCTCGAAGATGCCGTACGCGGCGTCGTCGGCGGTGGCGGCGTATTCGTTGCCCTGCTCGTCCCATCGCGTCGGGATGTGGGTGGTGGCCTTGGCGGTGACGGTCTCGACCTTGCCGAGAATGCCCTCGAGTACGTAGTTCCAGTGGCAGAACATGTCGACGACGATGCCGCCACCGTCCTCGGCGCGGTAGTTCCAGCTGGGCCGCTGCGCGGGCTGACCGTCACCCTCGAAGACCCAGTAGCCGAACTCGCCACGCAGGGAGAGGATGCGTCCGAAGAAGCCCTCGTCGACCAGTCGCTTCAGCTTCACCAGTCCGGGGAGGTAGAGCTTGTCGTGGACGACGCCGGCCGTGACGCCCGCGTTCTGCCCGATACGCGCCAGCTCGATGGCCTGCGTCAGCGTCTCGGCAGTCGGCTTCTCGGTGAAGATGTGCTTGCCGGCCTTCATCGCCGACGACAGTGCCTCCGCGCGACGCGAGGTCACCTGGGCGTCGAAGTAGATGTCGATCGACGCATCGTCGATGACCGACTGGGCGTCGGTGGTGTACTCGGCGATGCCGTGCTGAGCGCAGAGTTCCTGCAGCTTGGCCTCGTTGCGGCCGACGAGCACCGGCTCGACCTGGACACGCGAGCCGTCCGCGAGCAGCAATCCGCCGGCGTCGCGGATCGGGAGGATGGAACGCAGAAGATGCTGACGGTAGCCCATGCGACCGGTGACGCCGTTCATGGCGATGCGCAGGGTTCGGGTGAGGTGAGACATCGAGTGGCCTTTCTGACTGCTCGGCAGCCAGGTCTGAAGAGTGCACGACCGAGAGGATCGAGGCGCGCGAGGGCCTCGGGAGACGGTGCGGCGGAAAGTCCTGCACGCGTCGAGGGGCAAGTCAGCTTCGGAATGCGCTTTCCAAGCTATGCTGTCGAGGTCGATCGGTCAACAGGCACCGACAGACCGCAACGATTTCGTGGGGGTGGCGAGCATGGCGGCAGTGCGATTGCGTGACGTGGCAGCAGCGGCCGGCGTCTCCCAGGCCACGGCATCACGGGTGCTCAACGGATCGTCGCGGGTGCCCGGCGAGGGCGTCGCCGACCGAGTACGCGCCGCCGCAGCCGATCTCGGCTACATCGCGAATGCCCAGGCACAGGCTTTGGCGCGGTCGTCGACGGGGCTGATCGGCCTCGTCGTGCACGATGTCGCCGACCCGTACTTCTCCTCCATCGTCCGCGGTGTGCAGAACGAGGCACGTGACGCCGGGAAGCTCGTGCTGCTCGCGAGCACGGAGCGCGACTTCGCCATCGAGCGGCAGTCGGTGAGCACGTTCATCTCTCACCGTGCCGACGCCATCATTCTTGCCGGATCGCGGCAGAGCGGCGACCTCGACCGCGCCCTGGAACGCGAGTTCGAGGCGTATCGAGACAACGGGGGTCGCGTCGTCGTCATCGGCCAGCCCATGCCGTTCGGCGCGGCCGTCGAGCCCGAAAACCATTCGGCATCAGCAGCATTGGCCGAAGCGCTGTACGAGCACGGCCATCGGCGCTTCGCGATCATCGGCGGCCCGGGCAACATCCGCACGTCCGCGGACCGTCGCAACGGATTCGTCGACGCGCTGTGCCGCCACGGCATCACTCCGGAGATCGAGGTGGCCGGCGACTTCTCCCGCGACGGCGGGTACAGCGCAGCTCGACGCCTCGCGGCAGCCTTGGAACTCACGCCCGGACACGGCACTCCCCCGTGCGTTTTCGCTGTCACCGACGTCATGGCCATCGGAGCCATCGCCGCGTGGCGTGAGCTGGGCCTGAGCGTTCCCGACGACGTCTGCGTCGCGGGTTTCGATGACATCCCCACCCTACGAGACCATGTCCCGAGCTTGTCGACGGTCGCGTTGTCTCTCGTCGACATCGGCGAGCGTGCCGTGCAGCTCGCGCTCGACCCGTCCGACCGCGCCCTCGACGCGCACGAGTACGCACCGGGAACGGTCGTCCTGCGCGCGAGCAGCGCCCTGAACAGGTAGTTGTCCGTTTTCCTTGACACTGTGGGCGCGATCACATTAGATTCGGCCGCAGCTTCGGAAAGCGCATTCCAGCGGGAGTAGTCGGACCCGCACCACTACTAGCTTTAGGACTCCTCATGGCGGTAACAACGTCGGTCGAGGCCCCAGTCGCTGCACCGTCGGCACCGCATCCCGCGCCGACGCGTCGTCGACGGTTTCCCTCGTTCCGCAACACCTGGTCCGGCTTGTGGCGGCCCCTCGCTCTCGTGGCTGCGCTCGTCGTCGCGTGGTGGGCGGTCACGACCACCGAACTGGTTGCGCCCTACATCCTTCCGTCTCCCGGTGACACCTGGTCGACGATGGTGGACAACGCGTCCTACCTCGCCGGCCACACCTGGGTGACCACCTACGAGACCATCGCGGGCTTCGTCATCGCGGGCCTGGTCGGCATCGCCGTCGCGGTAGTGATGATCTACTCGTCGTCGATCGAGAAGACGATGTACCCGCTGATCCTCTTCGCCCAGGTCATCCCGAAGATCGCTATCGCACCACTGTTCGTCGTGTGGCTCGGCTTCGGCGCCAGCCCCAAGATCCTGGTCGCAGTCCTCATGGCCTTCTTCCCCATCGTCATCGCCGGCATGGCGGGCCTGCGGTCCGTCGACCCGGAGATCCTCGAACTCACATCCACGATGGGTGCGAGCAAGTGGAGGACGTTCTGCAAGGTGCGCTTTCCCGCCTCGCTCCCGCAGCTGATGTCCGGCCTCAAGATCGCGGCCACACTCGCCGTGACCGGTGCGGTGGTCGGTGAGTTCGTCGGCGCCAACGAAGGACTCGGCTACGTGATTCTCCAGGCGAACGGAAACATCGACACCGCAATGCTGTTCGCCGCCCTCATCATCATGTCTCTGCTCGGCATCCTGCTGTTCCTCGTCATCGAGATCGCCGAGAAGTTCCTCATCCCCTGGCATGCATCGCGCCGCTCCACTGCGTCCGTCGGCGCAGTGTGACCAGGCTGCCTCACCCACACCCCCTCGAAAGAAGACTTCCATGAAGCTCAAGACTGTCCTCGTGGCTGCGGTAGCCGCGTCGCTCGCTCTCGCCGGATGTGGCGGCGGCGGTGGCGGTGCGGAGAAGGCTCCCGGCGCCGACGGTGAGACCACCGCGACGTCCCTGATGCTCAACTGGTACCCCTACGGCGAGCACGCACCGTTCTACTACGGCGTGCAGGAGGGGATCTTCGCCAAGCACGGCATCGACCTCACCATCACCGCCGGCCAGGGCTCGACCAAGACCGCGCAGGCCGCCGGCTCGAACCAGACCGACTTCGGCTGGGCCGACTCCGCCGCCGTCATGTCGAACATCGACAAGGGCGTGAAGGTGAAGAGCCTGGGCGTCTTCCTGCAGACGACGCCGTCCGCCGTTCAGGTCTACGCCGACGGTCCCATCCAGACCACGGCCGATCTCGCCGGCAAGACCATCGCCGTCTCGGCCGGTGACGCACCGACCACGACGTTCCCGATCTTCCTAGACCGCGCCGGCGTCCCCGAGGACCAGGTGCAGCAGCAAAGCCTCGACTCCGCGGGCAAGATCGCCGCGATGCTGTCCGGTCAGGTCGACGGGCTCATCGGCTTCGCGCACGACCAGGGACCGAACATCGCGAACAAGTCGGGCCGGGAGATGCGCTACCTGCGCTACTCCGACGAGGGCCTGAACTTCTTCAGCAACGGCCTCATTGCCAACACCTCGACCATCGAGAGCTCCCCGGAACTGGTGCAGGCCATGGTCGACGCCACCACCGAGTCGTTCGAGGCCGCCATCGCCAACCCCGAAGCGGCCGTGAAGGCCATGGTGGGCAAGGACCCGCAGACTCCGCCGGAATCGGTGCTGCTGCAGCAGTGGCAGGAGACCATTCCGCTGCTCACCACCGCCAACACCGAGGGTCAGGCACCGGGCGTCAACGCCGAGGCGGACTGGACCAACACCATCTCCATCCTCGGTGACGCCGGGCTCACCGAGGTCGCAGCCGAGCCGTCGAAGTACTGGGACTCCTCCTTCACCTCCAGCAAGGAATGAGCGACGACATGAGCGCCATCACCCACGAACGCCCCACCACCGTCACCGACACCGCCGTCTCGGTCGACAACCTCACGGTCCAGTTCTCGTCCAAGCGTGGCGACGTCACCGCCTTGTCCGACGTCGACCTGAAGGTCGGCAGGGGCGAGTTCGTCTCCATCGCCGGCCCGTCGGGTTGCGGCAAGTCCACACTGCTCAAGGTGGTCGCGGGTCTGACCGGTGCGTCCCGCGGCTCCGTCGAGCTGGCCGGCCGCGAGGTGAAGGGACCCCAGCGCAACATCGGCTACGTCTTCCAGCGTGCCGCGCTGCTGGAATGGCGGACCGTCCGCAAGAACATTCTCCTCCAGGGAGAGATGCGCGGCATGAACAAGAAGGATGCCGCGGCGAAGGCCGACCAGCTGATCGAAATGACGGGCCTGACAGGTTTCGAGGGAGCACTCCCCCACGAGCTGTCCGGCGGCATGCAACAACGCGTCTCCCTCTGCCGCGCTCTACTGCACGAGCCCGAGGTGCTGCTGATGGACGAGCCCTTCGGCGCCCTCGACGCCCTCACCCGCGAGAAGATGAACGTCGAACTGCACCGCATCTGGCGGGAGACCGGCACCACGGTCATGCTGGTCACCCACTCCGTCGCCGAAGCCGTCTACCTAGCCAACCGGGTGGTCGTCATGAGCCCGAGGCCGGGAAGGATCGTGGACGTCCTCGACGTCGACCTCCCGGCGCACCGGGAGTACAGCGCGACGATGGAGAAGCCGGAGTTCATCACCGTCGCCAACACGGTGAGGGATCTGCTGGGGGCTACCACGGGAGCAGATTGAGCGTCTCAGCCGCCGCAGACCAGGACGGGGTGCGGGACGGTGCTACCCACGCTATCGACACCCTCGGTAGCCGCCACGTCGTGGCAGGGCGAAGAACGAGCCTCCAGCTGTTCGTGCAAAATGGTGGTATGAGTGACATAGTTCCGGCCATCCAGGACCCGAATCACACGGTGTTCGTGTCAGAAGACGAATTCGGCACCGTGGTGGCTGGGCAAAAGACAGCCGTCGCAGAATTTGTCGCAGAATGGCGTCGTGACTCTTCCATCACGCACCGCGAGACTGCGCTGTCCCCGTCGGTACTCGACAGGATTCGATCGGCTTGTGCAGGTGTCGTCCAATCACCGGAATTTGCGTCCTATCTAGTCCGCGGTGTTCCGCAGTCCCGCGGACCGGTGGAGAGCGTCAGCTATCGGCGTGTCACGAGATCTCTGGAGACCGGACGCTTCACAAGCAATACACCTATTTCGCCGGCGTCCATGGCCGGCGGCCCGCACATCGCGCTCGCAACCGCCACTTTGATCTCCGCTCTCGAGTCGATGATCGAACCTCTGCAGGCAAGCCTCGACAGAATCGAGGACACCACGGCCGACATTCTTAGGCTTGCCGACGCTCAGCGAACTGGCGACGTGTTCGGTCACAGACGAGTACTGCGTCGACTCACCGGCGAGTTGGACAATGGGTCGGTATTGACCGAGACCGATTGGTCCAGCGTGGCTGCGCTCGGACCAGACCTCGAAATCGGTGTCGAGCGTTTACGAAATTACAGCACACGGCTTCTTCTCGACTTACGGGCTGACGTGGCAGCGGACGATCGCGCCGATCTGCTCGAAAAGGCGGTCCGGAAAGACCGGCTAGGAGAAACCCTTCAGCTTCTGTTGATTGCTCAGGAATCATTGTTCCTCTGGCAGCGAATCAGGCTCGAACGCGTCGAACTTCGCGAACACGATCATCTCCCACAGGTTCTGGAGAGCGCAAAAGCCACACTGAGAGAACATATTGCGGCAGACACCGCGCTGGTTTCGAGTCTACGAACCACGCTCGACACATACGGAACACTGCGACTCTCGGAGTTCCATCGGAAACTCTCCGCTCGACGCTTGAAAAAGAATCTTGCGCCGTTGCGTTCCGACATTGACTTGTTTGTCACAAGCCGAGCACTTCAGATCGCCGGATGGAACGAGCCCAAAAATCCGGGCGTTCTCGACGTCTTGCGTGCCATGAAGGCCGTTGGTGACGGTGCAGTCGAGGCAAGTGTTCAGACAGTCGGTAAGGCAGCTGAAGCAGTTTACCGTGGTAGCGAGTCGTGGGTCGACCGTCGGACGCGCATGTCGAAAGAGCAGGGTCCAGCGGATGACCTGGAAGTCGAGCAATGAAGACTCAGGGGCGCTCGGCACAGCCAAAATCGAGTGACATCCGAGTGACACGACGAAAAAGCCGTCGTGTCACTTCGGAGGGTGACATTTCGGCCCAGAAGAGACGCCAATCTACGGGTTCCGACGTGGTTGCGGTAAACCTGGCTGCACGCGTAGGCATGGCGGGAATTCGGATAAGTCAGTAACCGCGTGTGCGCATCGAGGGCGAACACGAGTGTGACGCGGTCCCTCATTTTGTGACGCTATCAACGACCATCCCGCGCAGTATCGTGCCCGGTTCGAAATTGATCTCGCAAAACGGCGAGACATGTCGACCAAAACGGGCTTCTCCCGCGGTACATCGTGGTCACCGAAGGCATGCGTCAAGAATTGGCCGTGTACAAGGCATCGACCGCCGACCTCACCAGAAACAGGGAACTCGTCGACACTCCAGAGTGGTCCAGAGCCAGCTGGCCCGGAAAACCTTAGATTCCGCTGCATCTGCTCACCCGGTAGTGGACTAACCGGATCGCCGGCGCGTGCTCCGGGACGGACCCACACCACGTTCTCCGACAACCACGGCCTGCTCCCGGATAAACCGATGCCTACGGCGTTCAACTTCGTCGGCATCGACATCGACATCGACATCGACATCGACGGATACAACCACAACAAGCGCCGCACCGACGGCTCTGCCGGCGACCACCCCGAATCTGCCGGGCGCGTCCGCTCGTACCGCGTCGGTCTCGACGTCCGCAACGTCCTCGCCACAGTGTTCTGTGGTAACTCCGGGTCGCGGGCAATGTTAATCTGCAAACCCCTTCGGAGCCGTGCATTCGACGAATGTGCGCCTAGCCCTCCCAAATAGCCACGCCACAATCGTCGAGACGAGTGCTCGGATCTCGACCGGAGCCGACTAGTAGTTCTGACCCGTTGTCGAACCGCTCGCTTGGTCAAGCGGGATCGTCAGTTCACACACCAGTCTGAAAAGCCCTCCCAGATGCCGATCTCCAGATCGCATGATCCAAGTCTGTCGCGCTGACATCCATCTGCTTGGCCGCATCTCGAACAAGCTTCGCGGCAGACTCCGGCGTCACGTCATTTCGACCGGTGGCCTCGGCCACGAACCGAAGCACCATTCGATCAGCTTTGACACCCGGTAGACCCGCAAGCATGAGCGCGTACTCCCAGGTGATGCCGGATCGCTGCGCCTCGATCGAAGTCCATAACTTTTTCGTCGATGCTCGGCGCCCCTCGTTGCCCGGCTCGAGGGACGCATGCTCACGGAGATCGTGCGTCGTTCTTATACCGGCATCGTGCAGCGCCCTAGCGACTCGTTCGACGATGGCGGCCTTGAGGGGTGCGCCGGCCTTCGTCGAGGCAGGTTTGCGATTGCCTATCGACGCCGCCCACCCGTCCGCACCGCCGTGCTCTTCGAAGGTCCTGAGCAGTTCCGCGGTGCCATCGGTCTTGGCGGCATCACCGCGTTCGGCTCGGTACCTATTCACGATATTCACGACACTCGCGTAGTGCGCACCAGTGGATTGGATCGAGTCGATAATGCACAGCGCCAAACCGTCCGGGTAACGCAGTGGTCGGAACCACAAGGCGGGGTCACCCAACTTCAGACACGCCGACATCAACGCTGCGACGTCAGACACGGGACTGGCCGACAGCGTTCGGAAGGACCCGTCACCGCGTTTCACGACGCATCGAACTTCGTGCGAATTAAGTAGTTCTACGAGGTCCGAGGTCGGAGGCTCCGGCAACAACATGGCGAGAGATGGCTCGGTCGGGAACCACCTCCGATAGTCGAGCAACTGCCCCAATGCCATACGCACCGCTTCGCGCGACGACGACGCTTTCGCTTCGTACAGGGTGTTGGTGGTCTCATCGAACGTGTCTGCGAACAACGGCCTCGAGGCGGACGACGGTTACATTCGATAGCCGAGTACGTGTGATCCACCCGCCTGGAGGTGTGCGACGAACTCGTCGACCAAATCGGCTTCTGCGCGCACTGCTTCATAGGAAGCGAACCCGGCGACGTTGTAAGTGTGGACGGTGTCCCGCTGCAGCGGAACGGGCCCGGACGTCCGTCCCATGGTCGAAGTTCGTCCACCGAGCCAGGGGTTCTTCTGAGATTTCGCAATGGTTTCGACGTGGTCCTCCCACATGGTTCGCAGAGTGGACGCGGACGGTTCGTGAACACGCCGGCCAGACCCAAGAACCGGAAACTTGAAATCTTCGAGGCCATTCATCAGAACCTCTGTGGACAGTCGCTGATCGTCGTCCAGCATGAGATCCCAGTCCACTCCGACGTAGGACGCAGTGCCCGACCCTGACCAGTGAGCCTCCGACCAGGGGGCTTCGGACGTTATTGTGCCGCTCGCGACCACGCCGCGAACCCGGCCCGTCTGAAGTAGGTATACCGTGTCGCCAAGGGTGGGCTCGCCGTACCCCCTACCGAAACTCCACGTCATGGAATAGGTGTTGCCCTGGGCAGTGGACTCGATCCACCGTTCTCGATCATCGCGCGTCAGCCCGTCTTCGGTCCCGTTCCACAGTACGAAGAAACTTTTGTGATCGATGTCCATACGAGTTCTTCGCCACAGAGTTGCGTTGCGATTGCTGATAAACGCAGTCGAGTCGACCAACAGTGGGTCACATGGAGGCTGATTTCGCGCCGCGTCAGATCTCCACGGTGATCAAGCCAGCAACGGCCAGGGTGTCGACCACTCCGTCCACCTCGTTTACCGATTGATGACCAAAAACCCCGGGTCGGGCGGAACGTGGACACCCTGGACGTCGACCCGCCGGCGCTCCGGGTGCAGCGTGTCGACGAGGAAACCGGGCTTCACAGGACAGCGATCACGCCAATGTCGGGCCGCGACCAACGCCCATCGATACACGGTATCGGTCTTTCACTAATACAACATTACCCTGAGCCCCAAGCTTCGACCGACTCAGACGTGACGCCGTGCTGGCAGTCGCGCGTGAAAACCTGCCGTACCCCTTGGGTAACCATGGGGTGAGCGATCAAGTGGTCGCTCGTCATGGCTTTTGTCGCAAGCGGGCCGTCGGGGTAGTCACATGAATGAGTCCCCTCTCGGCGCGTACGGCATCCCCGGACGACGACCCCGGCTTCACAGCCTGTCGAGATCGACACGTTGCTCGACGACCTCACCCAGGACGGGCGCGCATTGATGCTCATCAGCGCGAGTGTCCGCTGGACGCACATCGACGAGACCGCGCTGCTCCGGGCACGCGGGGTGTTCGAACTCCCCCATACCGGCTGGATCGCTTCCGCACGGGCAGCTCCGTACGCCGCCAAACGTGTAGCTCGGCCTTCGTCGTCGTGGGTGCGGAGACATGCCGATCCGACTTATGGGCACGCGAACCGTGGTTCCCGACACTGCCGGACACGCCGACTTCCGATACGACGAACTCGACAAACAATCCTTCGCGGTCACCATCGACATCGACATCACCGAGCCGAACATTAGCCGCGGTCGGGGCGAAACTTTGTTCTCTTCCTTCGACCAGCACTTCCCGGTGGGTAAATTCCCCCGCCCCAGCGGGCCGCCAGTATCTCGTTATCAAACCTGACCGATCAGACCTCGACGGTGCAGCCCAACGATGCCGACACACTGAGAAACACGGATGGACAGTATCATCCAGCGTGCCCGAGTAGTCTAGAACACCGTGGCCGCCTATATCTTCTGCCTTGCGTACAGCGACCAAAGAAATTGGGACATCTGTAGACATAGAAAAATGCTTGGGGTCCGGTCGAGCACGGGGGGCCAGAAAGCCGCGAGATCAGTAGTGCCAGGGGACACCGTCTTCGTGTGGCGCGGCGGTGGAAAAAGGCCGGGCTCTGGACTAATCGCAGTGGCTACCGCGACGGGCGTTGCGAAGCCAGCGACGGATGTACCATGGCCTGAGCCGCATCTATTTACCTACACGTTTACAATTCAGGTCGACCAAGAACTCGACCATGCGATTCCAGACAACTTTCCGGGCAACCGCCGAGGTATCCGATTCGGGTTCTTGAACTCGGACCTGCAGAGGGGTCTGGCTCCTATAGATCCGCTGACAGAGACCGCACTGCAAGAATGCTTCGATTCCCCGGTATCAGCAAGTGGACCGATGAAGCCGCTGCCATCGTTGGGCGACGGTATTTCTTCATCTCCTTCATCCTGGACATTCGTTGAGCCATCTGGCTCGGGCAGCCAAAGTTGAGCCCCGTGGTACAAAACCCGTTTGACCCCTTAGCCTTCACCCAACGCCTGGTTGAACTAATTGAATCCGGTAGGCGCGGTTCCACGTACAAACTTGCCGTTCTTGTCGCGCTTATCGACATCTCCGTCGAAAATGATCAAGCTGAAGACGGAACCCTTACCGTGCCGATAGGCGAGCTTGCACATCACGTTGTAGCGTACTACTGGCCACAAATTCGACCATATCAGAATGGCAAATCGCTTCGTCAGGCATATTCGAACGGGAAATCCATACCGCAAATCATCGAGAAGTTTGTCTCAAGTCATCCAAAGCTGTCTTCCGCAGAGTCTGCTAAGGAATCTGGACATCTTGAGTACTTGAACATGATCCGCAGGTTTGAACTATTGCTTGCCCAACAACCGCTCGCGCATTTTCATACCGTTGCGGGGCGCAAGACCGCGTTTCAAGAAAATTTCCTGTTCGACGCGCAATATTTTCGGAAGAAAATGACACGTAGGGAGTTGGATCAACACCGATTTGTTGTTCTCCGACCCGAATGCGCCGCTACGCTGCGTCACAATGCAATCTTGCTGAAGTCCTACCTGACTTCCGTCTGGTTAGCGGACGTCCGGGCGATGAACAAGACGCAGCTTGACGCGGATGACCTCTCTGATTTTCTATTCGGTGCAACCAGGGCAAACCTGCTGAAGACGGTCACGCCGCTCCGTCTCATGCAGCAAAATCGTTGCTTCTACTGTTCCAGGGAGCTCACGGGCAAGGTACATGTTGACCACGTCATCCCTTGGTCTCGCGTGCCGATCGACGGCCTCTACAACTTGGTTCTGTCGGATCAGCAATGCAATCTAGACAAGTCCGCGAGCTTGCCCATCAGAGGGCACCTTGACCGAGCGCTACACCGCGACGGAGCCGATTTGGCGATTGTTGCTGCGGCAAGTCGGCTCCCCTTGTTGCATAAACGGACGATGGGCGCTGCCATGGGAATTTACCGCTCACTACCGGACGGCTTCCCTTTGTGGTCGCAGGCGCGGATGTTTGAGCCCTACCAGCTCGCCGATGACTGAGCAACCACTACGCGACCAGGCCCGTGACGTCTGCACTCACGCTAAATACCCATCTGACGTCGGCTCCCGTTGACTCCCGGTGGAGGGGAAGCCTCAGCGCTCACCGGTCGCAGGTTTCAGACCGACAAGAATTAAATCATGATGTTTCAATTGTTGCCAGAAAGTTGGTAACCGATTTTCGTTCTAAGCTGCGCGGTGGTTGCTGGGGCGTTTCCTGAGTCGACCCAAGAGATAGCATGCATCGATCTCCCCGACGAGAAACGGATACATCAGCAAAAGTTCTCACGATCGCGGTCACGATCTCTCCACCAAGCTGTGGCCTTGTATGCTGACCCCGCACCTCTTCAGCTCCGCTTCCCATCCGTCTTCGAGACCGATCTGATTCGGATTGGAATACAAACCTGCTCGAACCTCCGCTGACGTCAGCCGCTTCAGGTCCGGTACTTGCTCGTGATCGGGTGACAAAAACTCTTCTTTACGGTGCAAGAGGGGCCGATTCGACCGTGAACCAAACTCTTGCCGGCGCGACTCGAGGGTATGCATATCGACACCAAAGGTCCAGTCCAAGGTCGGATGCGGATCGGAGTCGAACGCGGGGTAGCTAGACCAGGAGACTCGTCGTCCCCTGTGGTCCAACTTTAAGATATTCCAATTAGCAGGTCTTCCCGCCGCAACGAAACCACAATGCTCATACAGCTTTAATACAACGGGCATGCCTGACACTGCGGTCTCGTGCACATAGAGCGCCGATGCGGTCATCTTGCCCACCGAGTTCTTCATCGCCCCCCGGACGTATGCATCGTCTCGTATTTTGAGGAGGAGGCGATCGGCCCTCATGCATGCGGATCGATACGTCCCGAAGCAATGCTTGATATCGGCTTGCACCGCCGCCGGCATGTCCTGCTGCTTCGGTCGGCCGCTGAACAAAGATGTGCCAAGATATAAGAGTGTATTCAAAGTTGCGTTTCGCTTGCCAAGCTCCACTGCTCCAGGCTTAGCCCCTTCGAGCACCAGACGACGAAGAGCCAGCATCGACGTTGTTGCATAGAACGGCTTTACCGACTCTGGAACCTCTTCGAAAAGCGGCATCCTCCCCCTACCTTCAGTGAAGGCAACTATCTCCCGCATAGCCGATGCACGATCGTGGTCCTCGGCCCATGCGAACTCGGAGAAAGCGCCGCGCGCGAGGTACGCTAGTTTGGTCTCTTCGCGGCGGAACGCGTAAACGACCCCCGGAGTGGGAGATATGCAAAATGCGCCTGTCAGATTTTCGACGAGCGCACGTAGTTCCTTCGTCTTGAAAAAGTGTTGAAACGTTTGTTTGGTTGTCATCACACCATCGCCTGCAGTGCGACCGCGGACACTGTTGCGCTCCCAGTCCAACCGGCAGCTGACCACCAGAACTTTTGTCGCAAGACCCCAGGCGCGAGAAAGCGTGGACTCTCTCTCTGCGGCGGTTTCGATCACGTTAAGGACATAGGTCAACATCACCACGTCGTGCGGTACAAGTGGAACGTCTGGTGAGTAATACGGATCCCAACCGGATGCCTTCACTGACATCTGCGCCAGCCTGCTGACGTCCTGACCGCGACCGCACCCGAAATCCAACACGGCTTCGCCCCTCGCGAGGAGTCCGTCACCCAACGTACGACGAAGCGGCATGGAGAGACCCGAACGCCCAATCGCCGTACGTTGCCGCTCGCTCGACCACACATCACCAGTGTGCATCAACACCACCCCTCAGAAGGCGACCCCGTAGGACCAACCGTACCCACCAAGCGGGGTTGACTTCGACTCGACTAAGCGGCCGCCTCCTGCCCCAAGTCGCAGCGTGCTCGCTACGCGGTTCAGCCCCATCGACGCACACTTGCCCGAACAGGCATCCAGCATCCTGGTTCTCTCGCCATGCCGGAGCGAAGGCAGGCTCCATGTTTGACGAACCGGAGTCGACCGCGGGGCACCGCAGGTGCGTTACCCCGTCGCTGCGTTCGCACCGGCGTCTGATTGACTTGGTCCATCACACCACGCCAGTAGGGATCTGAAAAATGCCCACAGAAGCAAAAGATATTTTCGAAGCCCACAGCCGAAGTCTTCGGGAGCTTCTTAGCGAGAATGGTCTCGGTTTTTACCTTCCCCCATATCAGCGCCCTTACGGCTGGAGCAAGGACAAGGTCGAGAAACTGATTGATGACACCCTTCACGGCCTTGCAAACCTAGGCAAAACATCCGATAGTTTTACATTCCTCGGAACCGTAATCACCATTCACGACGTCAATCACACCACCGTGCAGCCCGTAGTCAAGACAGAGGTCCCTGCGAAGGTACTGACAGTCATAGACGGCCAGCAACGGATTTCAAGTTTACTTATGCTGATCGTATGCTTACATAACATGATCCGGCAAAGTCACTGGATGGTTTTCAAAGGCTCTGATCCGGCCGCGGACAATGAGGCACTTACTAACCTTCACGAAGAGACCATTGTCCTCTTGAAGTCTCTGGGTTCTGCATTCTATGAAAAGCACCAAATCGGCGATTCGCCGTTATATCCTCGTTTGATTCGGGCCTTCGACGATCAGTGGGCCAAAAAGGTTAGCAAACGCGAATATAATTCACCGATCGCGCACCTTCTTTTCTCTTACAGCGTTCTCGCCGACGGAGAGATCGGATCCAGCGCTCAGCCGACTGATTTTCGCCCGAAGGCGCGTACAGGCGTTGGTGAGGGCGAGGCAGACTTGACGCGCCGATTCAGCGAAATGCGGAGCATTCTTTCCGACTTGGCCAAGAACAAAGAAATGGACGACTTCGAAGCGCTGCCGCCGATGAAGGTACTCGCAGACAACACTGAATTTCAAAAAGCGCTTTTCAGTCATGAACTCGAGGACAACTTCTGTCGATATCTGAAGACGCTCGACGAGGGCCCGGAAATCGAACTGGTTCGGCTCGTCACGATCGGATCCTATGTATTGAATAGAATTGCAATCACTGTAGTCAAAGGCAAAGACGAAGACTACGCGTTCACGATATTCGAGTCACTGAACACTACCGGCGAGCCGCTCACAGCCTTCGAAACGTTTCTGCCACGCGTTGTCATGGCTGAAGGACTCGGTGAATATCAGAACTCTGCAGCCCACCTCCATATTAGCGCCGTGCAAACGTATCTGTCTCAATTTGCGGTCGGTGACAGACTTCAAACCGCCACCCGTGATCTGCTTGTGACATTCGCGCTGGCGGAGTCCGGAGCGAAACTCTCTAAACGGCTCGCAGACCAACGTGGGTACATGAAGGATTCTTTCGAACATACCAAGGGTGTCGCGGAGAACCGGCGGGCATTTTTACGGCATCTTAGGGATACCTCAGTCTTCATGCAGAAAACTTGGTCGCCCGACGACGCGGATCGAGAGCTCGCTGAGCTCGGTACGGCCGCGATGACCAACGATGTGAGATTGTGCTTGTCGTTCTTGAAGGCACTTAATCACACCATCGCGATTGCGCCCCTTGTAAGGTTTTACTCGACAGCAATTCAGGCACAGGGTGCTGAGGGCGTCGCAATGACTAAAGAATTCGAGAACGCACTCAAAGCCATCACTGCGTTCACTGTCTACTGGCGGTCATCCCGCCGTGGAACGGCGAACATCGACCGCGAGTATCGAGAGATCATGGCCGGCGTCAACGCTGCTTCCGGTATGCCGCCGCTTGCGCGTTGCCCGGATCAAACTTCAACGACGTCCACTTCGACGACGACTCCCAGCGTCAAGTTGTTGAAATCGGAACTGGCGGCGCGACTGATGTCCTCCGACCACGGAGACATCCCGAGCCTGGACGCGTGGATCACAGCCTCTTCGTCAGTTCCCATATACAAAGTGAATAAGGATCTCACGAGATTTCTCTTGCTTGCCGCCTATCACGACACCGTCGTAGATAAAGACAGCCCTGGGCTTATCCGGGCCGGCCGAGATGGCGCATCACCGTGTCTGAATATAGACGGTTGGAACGACACGGTTCACATGACCATCGAGCACATCGCACCGCAGGCTAACCAGCATGGTTGGTCTGTCGACTTGTACACCGAAAAAGACACTATTCATCAAATTGGCAACTTAGTACTTTCACCTGGAGGCGCCAACAGTTCGTTGAGTTCAAGGCCTTGGAGCGAGAAACGTGTTCTTTACGCGGCCCTGGGCGCCCCCTCGCAAGCCGACGCGACAAAACTTCTGGACTCGGCAAGCCAGGAAGGAGTCACCTTCGGCGTAACTACGAACACGTTGGTCAACATGTCTCGCCACACACCACACCTAAGCTCCCTGGGTATGCGGACCACTGAGTGGGACTCTGATTTCCTGGCGGACCGATCGCGCTGCCTGCTGGAGCTCGTCAACGCGCGCCTTGTAGGCTGGCTCGGCCTCGATTGGCCCGATGCGGCTCCGACGCCAACATCAGGAACCAACTGACCACACGATCGGGAGGTCGGGAGGTCAGGACTG
The DNA here is from genome assembly GCF_030208955.1 of Rhodococcus sp. MEB041. Lineage (NCBI taxonomy): Bacteria > Bacillati > Actinomycetota > Actinomycetes > Mycobacteriales > Nocardiaceae > Rhodococcus > Rhodococcus sp. MEB041. The sequence continues at coordinate 607,710 of NZ_JARVSZ010000001.1, read as the reverse complement.
TGCGTGAGCTTCGTCTGAACCCGCCTGACTAGGGTCCGCACCACGTGTCAGAGCTCTGTGTAAAAGTGCACATGTCCCCAAGGCGCGTCACGCACGCGCCCCTTGGGTGGGAGCACTACCATTGGAGCGACATGATTTACCTTGACTACAACGCATCGACGCCGGTCGACCCTCGGGTCACGGCTGCCATGGATGGTGCAGACGAGCTGTTCGCAAATCCGGCAAGCGTTCAGCATCTCCCAGGTCAAGCCGCCGCGGAGGCTGTCGAACACGCTAGGCATCGCGTAGCGAGCCTGGTTTCGCGCCCAGCCCGCGACGTAGTCTTCACCAGCGGCGCCTCTGAAGCTGCCACGATCGGCCTACTGGGTGCGATGTTGGCCGACCCACTGCGCCCCAACGTGGTCGTCACGGACACGGAACACAAAGCTGTTCTGGCGGCGGCGTCACTCGGAGCACGCCTCACGGGGGGCTCAGTTCGGAGCGTCCGGGTCAGGGGCGACGGAACTGTCGACGTCGACCATCTACGAGACTTGATCGACTCGTCCGTCTCTGTCGTAGCGGTGATGGCCGCGAATAACGAGACCGGGGTGTTAGGGCCCAAGGCCGAGGTGGTCTCAACGGCCGCCCATGAGAACGGCGCTCTGCACTTTTCGGACCTGACGCAGCTCGTTGGCAAGGCCGACGTGAAGTCGGACTGCGGCGACATCGATATCATGGTCCTGAGCAGCCACAAGATATACGGCCCAAAGGGCGGTGGGGCCTTAATTGCGTCCCGCCACGTGCAGAAAGTCCTCACCCCGGTCGTCGGGGGCGGCGGGCAAGAACACGGGTTGCGCGGCGGAACGCACAACACGCAAGGGATTATCGGACTGGGTGTGGCCGCTGAGTTGGCGTCAGAGGAGACGGCTAATGATCGCATCCGAATCACCGCTCTGAAGGACCGACTGTTGACAGGAATCCTGGAGCAAGTGGACGACGTTACCGTGAACTCCAAGACCGCCGAATGTCTGAGCAACACTCTGAATTTGCATTTCGCTGGAGCCGATGCTGAATCCGTCATGGCGGTTGTGCCCGAGGTAGCCATGTCGGCGGGAAGCGCTTGCCAGTCGGCCGTGCCTACGCCTTCACACGTATTGATCGCCATGGGGCTGAGCCACCAAGAGGCGGCTGAGTCCGTTCGGATTTCACTCGGACGACCCACCACCCAAGCAGAGGTTGATGAGGCAGTCGATCTGATCGCTGACGCGGTGGCAAAAGTCCGCCGAATATCAGCAAGGACGGGACACTAAATGTCTATCGAGCTCGCGGCGGCCCCGTCCTTCGCTAATCACCAAACGTTTCATCCGCGGTTTGGTTGGATCAAGAAGGGCTTTGATGCGGCTCTGGCCAATCCCAATGTCTTTAATGCACCTGAGTCTCCCGTTACGCTCGGGGTGGGTAAGAACATGGTTGAGGCTATCCGGTTCTGGACCCTGAGTGTCAAGGTCATAACCCGGGAGCCACATCCTGATAGCCCTCGGCAATCAATCTACGTGCCCACGAAACTCGGTAGCGCTCTGTTCGATGACTCGGTGGGCCTCGACCCCTACTCTGAAGATCTTAGTACCCTCTGGATCCTTCACTGGCACGCGGTTTCCGCAAGGTCCAATCTTCCAATTTGGCGCCTCACGTTCAACGATTTTTCCGCCATTGATTTTTCCGACAAGGAACTAACGGCTTACGTAGCTGACGAGGTCGCCGCAACGACCTGGAACCAACCGAAGCTGAGTAGTATTCAGAAGGACGTTGACTGCTTGTTGCGAATGTATAGCCGAAGAGAACTACGCGGCCGACAGACAATCGACGAACTGATTGACTCACCCTTCAGAGAACTGCAATTGATTCAGTCTTCTCCGGGTCGTGGCGGACGCTACCGCTTCGTGCGGGGCGAGAAAGCGGGACTTCCGCACGAAGCAATCACGTACTGCTGCTTGGACTACATGAGCCGCGAGGCCAATGGGAGTCGGACCACGTCGATCAACCGCCTAGCCACGGACCCAGGGTCTCCCGGTCGTCTGCTCAAGATCTCGGAGGACCAAATCCGTGCAGCAATCGAGTCGACCGCGAAGGCCGTTCCTTCGATAAGGCTTGCTAGGCCCGCCGGTGCGAGTCAGCTCGCTGTTGACATGGAGCCCGAATACGCGGCTCTCGCTGTGTTACTAGCGCGCCATAGCGCCCGCCGGCCCGATCTCCTAATGCTTGAGAATTTGGAGGTTGCGGGACATCGTGCCATGGAGCCCGCCCTGTCGGGTCGCGAAGTGAGGCGCAAGCTCGGCGCCGTTGCTAACAAAACTACTGCCGGAAAGAAGGGTAGTGCAGCGTGACCGTTCTTGCCGATTTCGTAGAGACCCGAGCCAGATTCGCCCGTTCAGCAAATATCGAGCGTGACTATGGCTCCGGGGCAACTGCGGGCTACATGCCGACAGGACGAGCAATCGACGTCGTGGCCCGAATTGCACGCGGACTGTCCAACCCAGCATCCGGGAGGACGTTCTCGATAACCGGGCCACATGGAGGCGGAAAGTCATCCTTGGCGGTCTTCCTCGACGGCCTGCTTTCCCCTAGCCGTACGGAGGAGTTCGAACAAGCACATACAACCCTCAGGTCCGCAGACGCCGAAGTACACCGTCTGCTGGAGGCAGGGGTATCCGCTATAGGAGATGCTGGCGAGGGCTTCGTGCGAGCGTTCGCGACTGCGCGCGCCGAACCGGTGAGTGCAACGATAGCGAGGGCACTTCATTCGGGTGCCGTAAGGTCCTTCGGCGCTGACCAAACAGTCGTACCAAATTACTTCTCTGCCGTTTCGACGGAGACGCCGAGTCCTGAGGAGGTCCGCTCGGCAGTAGTCAACCTGTGTGCGATCCGCCCAGTCATTCTCGTCGTGGACGAGTTCGGCAAGAACTTGGAGGCCTATGCGGCGTCGGGCGGATCCGGCGATCCCTTCTTGCTTCAAGAGCTCGCGGAGGCTACTCAGGGTACTAGAGCGCTACCGCTGATCGTTTTAACTATGCAACATCTCGCTTTCGATGAGTACGTTCAGGAGACCAGCAGCACACGGCGCCGTGAGTGGGCCAAAGTGCAAGGTCGGTTCCAAGACATCCCGTATGTCGAAACACCCGCTCAGTCTCGACAATTGGTTTCCGCGTGCTTTCAACAGAAATCCGCGCAATTTGCAACAGCTGCATCGAAATGGGTCGACAAAAACCGAATCGTGATCGACGGTCTCGGATTAAGGGACCTATCCGCCGAAGCGGCAGCGGCCTTCCCGTTGCACCCGCTCGCCCTCGCCGTACTTCCCGACCTGTGCACACGATACGGCCAGAACGAGCGCACCTTGTTCTCGTTCGTAGCCGGCTCGGAGCCTCTCGCCGTGCCACGGTTCCTTGAGTCCCAGGAATGGAAACCATCCTCAACTATCCCTCTACTCGGCCTCGGCAGAATATACGACTACTTCCTAGACTCAGCTTCTAACATGGTCGGGGTTTCAGAGGGCGCGAGTCGTTGGATGGAAATCGAGACTCGAATTCGGGACACCTCTGGCTTGAACGAACTCGAGCTTGAAGCGGTGAAGTCTATTGGTCTTCTCAACCTCATCTCTAGCGGAGGTGCCATCCGTGCGTCAAAGTCGCTTCTTGCTTTCGCGTTGATCACTGGGCGACCTGGAGCCAAAACCCTGGGCGACGTTCAGAAGGTTTTGAACCGCCTTGAGGAGCACGGACTCATTGTATACCGCGATTTTTCCGATGAATACAGAATCTGGCAAGGCTCCGATTACAACCTGCGATACTCGATTGAGCGCGGCAAGCGCGAATGCGCTGATAAGAGTTTGAGCGATCTATTGAACGCGGCAACTCCTCTTGAACCAGCAGTTGCCGGTCGGCACAGCCAACGGACAGGAATCCTCAGAATCTTCGAGCGGAGGTTCGCGGATGCTGAACTTCTCGCTGACGAGAACCTCGGACCTGAATGGGATGGCGTCGTCCGGTACTGCACCGAGACGGGGGTCAATGGAACGACCGAGCGAGCCGACGGACGTCCCATTATCAATGTCGTACCCATTAACGTTAACAACATCCGTGCGGCTGCTATCGAATCTGCTGGCTTGCAGGTAGCTCTGAAAAACGCCGAGACCGAGAACGCGGACTGGGTCGCTCAGAGGGAACTTTCGGAGAGGACCGCAGCTGCGACGCAAGCACTTCGGACAGAAGTAGAGCGCACATGGGACAGCAGTGCAGCGTGGGTGCAAGTGGGCGGAACGCAAACTCTTGAGCCCAGGACTGGTCTCTCGTCGATGCTGTCTGCAGTGGCCGACAACGTCTACTCAGGCAGCCCGCGGGTGGCTAACGAGATGATTGCACGCCGCGAACTGACAAGCCAGGGCGCGAAGGCTCGTCGAGTGCTTATCGAAGCAATGCTGCAAAATGCGGGCGTGGAGACGTTCGGCCTGACAGGCTACGGACCAGAACGAGCCATTTACGAAGCTCTATTCCGCTCGACCGGCATTCACCGGGTCGCCACGCCGGACAACGACTGGCAAATTCAGGCACCTTATTCAGGCCCATGGCGCAAGGCATGGCTGACCGCGGAAGAAGTGCTCGCAGCGCCTGCGACACAGCGTCGAAGCCTCACCTCAGTCTTTGACCTGCTCAAAGCTCCGCCTATTGGGCTCAAGGATGGCGTCATACCCATATTTGTCCTAACCTTGTTGATCAAACACGCGGATCAAGTCGCACTGTACGAGCATGGAAGTCTGGTGTTGGCACTAGACGACGCCATTGCCGAGCGACTAACACGGAACCCTAACCACTTCACTTTCAAATACTCGAACACGCGTTCGGGGAGCCGCAGGATTGTGCTCGATGCACTGTCTGAGCGGTTGAAGATCAAAGGTGGCACCGCGGGTCCCACCTTCCTGAATGTAGCAACCGCCCTGTACAGGGAGCTGCGCTTGCTTCCCCCCTATGCTCAGAAGACAAAGAGAAATTTATCCCAACAGGCAATAGAGGTTCGTAACGCGTTTAAGCTCGCATCCGAACCCGACGTGCTTGTTTTCGAATCACTTCCGCGGATCTTCGATGTCGAACTTGATGTCGGGACCGCGACGCAGAACCACGTTGCGGCTCAGAAGTACGCAGACCATCTTGCTGATGTGATCCTGGAGTTAAGAGCGATCTACTCACGACTTCTCGACGAAGTAGAAGAACATCTCGCGCTTGCGACTGCCACCAATGGGTCGCTAACTGAGGTCCGTCACCGCCTAACTGGTCAAGCTACTAACCTCGATGGTCGAGTTCTTGAGCCAAAACTGCGTGCCTTTATCGGTGCGCTCGCACGCCCCTTGGACGATCAACGGTGGCTTGAGAACGTCGCGATGGTCGTGTCAGAAGGACATGCTCCACGGGTGTGGACCGACGACATCGCGTTCAGGTTTCCCCTCGCCGTCGCCGAGGTCGGCGGATCGATGCGTCGAACTCAGGCACTGCTGTACGAGCGCATCGCATCCACAGGCGAGCTCGACGGCTACGCGACAAGCAGACTGACGATCACCAAGGCGGATGGGTCCGAGACCACCGAAATCGTCTCGATTACTGCACGAGAGTCGTCCGCGGTAGACGAGTTTTTGGACCCCCTGCTTGAGCAACTGACCCAGCTGTGGGGATCTAGGACCACCGCGTGTCGGATGCTCATGGCAAGGTTGGTGGTGGGAGACGACCGAGAGGTCGCTCCCGAGAACGTGGCACCCGATCGAAAGGACGTGCAGCATGGCTAGCACCGAACGCCACATCTGTGGAATCAGTGGCGGAAAAGACTCCAGCGCTCTGGCTATGTACCTGCGTGACCGCGTACCCAATATGGAGTACTTCTTCTGTGATACCGGCGCCGAGCTCCCCGAAACCTATGAGTACCTCGACAAACTTGAAACAGCTCTTGGCAAGCCCATCGCCCGCTTGAACCCTCGCAAGGGGTTCGATCATTGGTTTGAGGTGTACCGTGGCGCGCTACCTTCACCGCAGATGCGTTGGTGCACCAAAAAGATGAAGATCGAACCACTCGAGGAGTGGATCGGCGAAGATGCTGCCGTCTCGTATGTAGCTATCAGAGCGGATGAAGCAAGCCGTAAAGGTTACGTCAGTACCAAGCCAAACATCAGAACCGTCCTACCCTTCGTAGAAGACAACATTGACCACGATGGTGTACTCAGAATCCTTGATGAAGCGGGCATCGGCTTGCCCAAGTATTACGAGTGGCGAACTCGCTCGGGCTGCTACTTCTGCTTCTACCAGCGAAAAGCAGAGTGGGTTGGGTTGTCTGAGAGGCATCCCGAACTTTTGGAGCGCGCTATTGCGATTGAATCGAAGGTACGGCAAGACGCCGGTGCCGATGGCGACGCGTCGTTTGGCGAGTTCGCTATGAAGGGTAGGCAGTACACGTGGTCGGGAGGAGAGTCCCTTCCCGACTTGATTGCTAGACGCGAGGAGATCATTGAGAGACATGCTGCGTCCGTAGAATCTGCAGAGAAGCGAAAGAAGAATAGGACAGTATGGGACGTGCTTGGTGATGCGCTTGACGACGATGACGATACGGATCAATGTACCGTCTGTGCGTTATAGGCAATGCCAACACTTTCCCAACTAATAAACAGGCTCGATGAGGAGAGCCTGCAGGAGATACTGGGCACGAAAACCGTGCGCCTTTTGAACCTCCTGGATGAGGGGATGACAACACCCTCTAAGTTGAAGCTCGTCCTTCAGGCTGTGCACGACGAGCGAACGCTTGTTCGAGACGCCGAGTTGCGGTCTTTCCTTACCGACACGCTTTCGCGAAGTGAAGCCAAAGAGATGGTGTCACGTCTTGGAATAAAATCGAACGACCCCTACGAGAGTCTACGTCGATTGAAGCCCCGTAAAGGCTCAGCAGTTGAGGACCTACTGTTCTTATTGTTGAATGTGGAGCTAGAAGCGGGCGACCGAGAGTCTGAAGTTGTCCAGCCGAACATTGAAGTTGCAAATGCTGACTACGCACTGTTCAAGCATCAGCGCACAGCAGTTCGGCAATGCGCTGACATACTGTCCCAATCGCAGGGCAGAGTGTTGCTCCATATGCCGACAGGATCCGGCAAGACGCGTACCGCGATGCACTTAGTGGCGCAATATCTCGCGGCAAACGAGCCCTCAGTTGTTACGTGGCTTGCTTCATCGGAGGAACTTTGTTCCCAGGCTGCAGAAGAATTTGAGCGCGCCTGGAAGAGCTTAGGGAATAGGCGCGTCAACGTGTACCGACACTGGGCACACTTCAATGCCCCTCTCGACTCGATCTCCGACGGTTTCGTTGTGGCTGGCTTACCGAAGTTGTACGCAGGAGCGCGCGGTGATACTCGGTTCATTACTGGGTTGTCCGACAGGAGTAGATTTGTCATCATCGACGAAGCTCATCAATCGATTGCAGAAACCTACCGATTCGTAATCGAGATGCTCGTTGAACGTGATTCCGACACGCGCCTACTCGGACTGTCTGCCACACCGGGGCGAACTTGGAACGATGTGGATGAAGACTCTAAACTTGCAGAATTCTTCAACCATCGAAAAGTGGCTTTGCAGATTGACGGCTTTTCTTCGCCCGTCGAATACCTGCACCGCGAGGGATATTTAGCCAGACCCAATTTCGAAAGGCTTGTGTTCAGCGGCGGTCCGTTGCTCGACAGTACTCAAACCGCCGACCTGTCGCGTCGACTTGACCTGAGCGAGAGGATGCTTGCGCAGCTTGCCGAAAACGATCAACGTAATCTGTTGATTCTAGACAGGGCTGAACAATTGCTCAGGGTGCACCGAAGAGTGATTGTATTCAGTGCGTCGCTCCAACATGCTCGGCTACTTGCCGCTGTTCTCGTTGCGCGTGGACACGACGCGGCGGCAGTTTACGGGACAAGCACCGCATATGACCGACGTGCTATCATCGAGCGGTACAAGTCTGATGAGCGACGTCCGATGGTACTCGTGAACTATGGGGTCCTCACTACTGGATTCGACGCTCCGGCGACAAGCGCGGCCTTAATCTGTCGACCTACCCGGTCGTTGGTGTTGTACAGCCAAATGGTTGGACGCGCTATTCGTGGTCCGAAGGCAGGTGGTAACGAAGAAGCCACAATCGTCACGGTTGTCGATACAAATCTTCCCGGTTTTGGAACAATTGCTGAAGCGTTCGAGAACTGGGAGGATGTATGGCAATGATGGGTGACCACACGACGCACGAGCTCGTTCCAGCCAAATTGGCGATCCAGGCGATGCGCGACAACGGATACCGGAACGCCGCATACGCACTTGCGGAGTTGATCGATAACGCGGTTCAAGCCGGAGCGACGGTAGTGGACCTTCTTTGCCTGGAAAAGACGGGCATGGTCGAGCAGCGAAACCGGCGAAACATCGCCGCGATCGGCGTTCTGGACAACGGAAGTGGAATGGAGCCAGGCGTCCTCCGTCTAGCTCTGCAATTTGGTAATGGAACGCATCTGGATGACCGTTCCGGAATGGGTCGCTTCGGTATGGGATTGCCAAGCGCGTCTATCAGCCAGTGCCGATACGTCGGGGTGTGGTCGTGGACAGACGGGCCATCGAGTGCGCATTTTAGTTATATTGACTTGTTGAAAGTCATGTCGGGAGAGGTGCACGACGTCCCAGAACCAGTTGCACGCGAGGTACCGTCTGAGTGGCGCGACATCTCAAGAAACTTTGCAAGCACGGGCACGCTCGTGGTCTGGCAAGACCTCGACAAGTGCATGTGGCGAACTAGCAACACAATTATCAGAAACAGCGAGTTCGTAATTGCTAGAATGTATCGAAATTTTTTGTCGAATAACGATTTAACTATACGCATGGCATCTTTTGACGAAGAGAATCTAAAAGAGCCAACTATCGAAAAGTTTGCAAGAGCGAACGATCCGAACTACTTGATGGTGCCTTCTTCCACACCTGAGCCGTACGGCGATCTTCCAATGTTCGAACGCGATGGAAATAATTGGGAAGTTACACGAAAGATCCAATTGCGGGGTGAGACGCATGAAATGAAAATTAAATTCACTATTGCCTCCGACGCAGCGCGCTCACCTGCCAATGCTGGCAGTCTCCCGTACGGGAAACACGCTGCTCAGAACATTGGCGTGTCGCTAGTGCGAGCTGGGCGTGAACTCAACCTAGACCAGTCGCTGACGATTAAGTACGACCCCCGTGAACGCTGGTGGGGTATCGAGATCGATTTCCCTCCGGCGTTAGATGAATTATTTGGTGTCACGAATAACAAACAATCTGCGCGAAATTTCAGCGATGTTGCCGAATCTTATGAGAGTAGTAAGGCAGCGGCCGGGTGGAAGGAGTATCGCCAGAGTCTAGAGGACGACGACGATCCTATGGTGCCCCTCCTGGACATTGTCGAACTAATTGACAAACGGCTGAAGTTAACGCGTAAGGTTATTGAAATTCAAAAAAAGGGTTCAGGTAAATCGCGTCACGATAGGGACGCATCGAGTGCTGAGATAATTGGCACAGAAGCCACTCGTGCGCGTCAACAATTGGGTCAACAAGGCAGTAGTGATCACGGCGAACTGCGACCTGCGATTGAACGTGAACAAGAGCTATCTGCTGAATTAGTGGACACTGGCTTAAGCAAGGAAGCAGCCGACACTATAGCTGCAAAGACTATCGACATGGGAATAAAATATACGTTCGCCGATACTCCGTTGGAGGGTCGGTCGTTCTTCACGGTCAAAGCTGTCGCAGGTGAAATCATGATCAAACTAAACGTAAATCATCCGGCATACAAGAATCTGTATGAAGTCCTGGATCGCGAGCTTGAATCCGATACGAACCTCGATGCGCTACGAGCCAGACTAACCAAAGCTTCGACTGGTCTCAAATTGCTCCTGATGGCATGGGCACGACTTGAGGATGAAGAGGAAAACGACACGTTGCTGGCCGAACTACAAGATTATCGAAGCAAATGGGGTGCAGTGGCTTACAAGTTCCTTCAGACCGAATGACATCCGGTGACCTGTGGGGACGGGTTGAGTTCGTCGTGTCACAGGCAGAGTCTCAACTGATCCTTGTTTCACCGTTCGTCAAGTTGGGCGCTCTGACGAGGATTTTGCGGAACATCAAGCCTACGGTGTCGGTTTCGCTTACTACCCGCTGGCGGATAGATGAATTCATCGCGGGTATTTCCGATCTTGAAGCTTTCACACTTATGCAGTCGCTTCCAAATGCGCAGCTATTCTTAGTGCAAAACCTGCATGCAAAGCTTTACCTGAACGAGTCGGTCGGCCTTATAGGTTCGGCAAATATCACTCATGCTGGTCTTAACGGGCCGGATTCCGGAAACCTTGAAATCCTGCATGACGTTAATCGTACGGACACCGGTGTCGATGAGGTCGTCAAAAAAATAGACCAAAGCAAGACGCTCGCGACTCACAAAATGTACCTCGAAATGCTCGCGGTGCTCCGGTGTTCGCTCGACCCTCCTCCCTTAGAGCAGGCAGAGTCAGGACGATCTTGGTTTCCACTGACCCGAGATCCATCAATGCTGTGGCTTACGCTGCATTCGGGTGTGGTCGACTCAGTTCGGTCAGATGAGCTGAAGCGTGCGGAGCTTGATGCAACCGCTCTGGGTGTGCCATACACGCAAGACCGCGCAATCTTCGAGAAGCGGGTAGCGCTCGCGCTAACTCTCAACGATTCCGTAACAGCCTTGCGGCAATTCTTGCGAAAAGATCGTTATTTTGGGGAGCTGCGTGAATGGGTAGGAACGCGAGCGCGAGCGGACAGAAACCCGACCATGGCCACCCAGTGCCTGATCAGGTGGCTCATCTACTTTCTCCCCGACACTTACACATACCGGCGCCCAGGCCACTCCGAAATAATCGGCGTAAGGTAATTCGCACGCTCAGGCGATGGAGGCATTCTCGGTCTCACAGAAATCCGTGATGGCAGTCCAATCTGCGACAGACGTCCAGTTTGCCTCAAGGACAGGAACTATCTTTTACTGCAGTCCTGCGAATTGGGATTGCGGTTGACTGGCGGTCTGTACGCTTTTCGAATGTATTACCGCGGAGGCAACAAGTCGCGGCCGGTACATCAGTAGCTGACTCATAATGTTTCTTCTTCTCGACGTGGTAATCATAAGATGTGTCGGTACGCTACGTGCTGCGGTTGTCTAAGATCAACTCAACCGGACTGATGCCGCGGACTAGTGCACTCGACAGTTCCACGGGATGAACGAATTTCTATATTTATCGGATTCTACAAGTTTGCTGGTTAGGCTCTAAGCCTCCGCGTTAGGTCCGGCCCGCCCACCTCCGGATGAACTCCGTATTCCCCGCTAACCACATCAGTGTGCTCGCAGGATCGAGTGTTTGGCCAGCAAGCCATCCTTGGCTCGCCCGTATTGATTCTTGGGAAAGCCCAGACGTGTTCGGGCGGAGACATTCCCGATGGCCGAACCATCGTCGGGCGTGATGGTGAACAGCCGATACTCGTCGTGGGTGAGTTGAAGTTGCGTCATGCGCCCTGCTTTCGTGTGATGTTCTGCGGTCCTGTGGTCACGAGAGCTCGAACACGCTCGATCGCTGCTTGCCGCATCGTGATAATTTCCTCGAAGGCCACGCCCTCCATCCGAGCGACCTCGGCTATTGAGCGAGGGGGTCTGCCTCCCAGTCCGAGTACGTCGATCACGACCCGCGCGTGCTTCGCGGGCAACGTAGCTGCGTATCGCAACATCATGTCGTATCCACCCGGAATCTCGCCGACGGTCTGCGTTGTCGCGTCTGTGCCGTGTCTCGATTCGGCAGGTGCGGTGACTGCCGGCGTGGGTTCGATGAACGAAGGCAAGTCGACTGGTCGTCGGGCAGGCTGAGCCGGCTTCTCGATCGGCCGCGTCAACCACTCGGTCAGCCTCCCAGCAGCTTGCTGGAGAGGTATGTCGACCTGCTCCTCGGCGATGTCGAGCAGTTGCTCGAGAAATGCCTCGTGGGCACCCAAGGCAGGATCTTCCGCAGTTCCCGGCACATACAGGATGACGAACGCCGCTGCCCGGTCGCCCGGCTTCGGCCTCAGAACCCGCCCCATGCGCTGGATCATCTGACGACGAGAACTACTGCTCGCGATGATGACACCGACATCGACGGCCGGTACATCGATTCCCTCGTCGAGAACCCGCGGGGCGACCAGGTTCGTCAGCGCACCTGTGCGGAATTGCTGCAACACGCGAGTTCGCGCGAGGCGGTCCAGTCCGCTCGAGTACGCACTCGACTTCACTCCGTGGTCACGGAGCACCGCAGAACCCGTCTCTGCGGACTGCTTCGTTTCCGAGAATACGATGGACCTGTCCGATGACGCCAACGCCGGGGCCAGCGTCCCCAGCGCGGCGATCTTGCCCGAGCAGTCCGCCAGCAGTGCACGGCGTTTGCTGAATGCCGACAGATACCTGCTCGCGAGTCGCCCCTCGGGGAGGTCCCGTTGGTCGGCCAATGCAGTGACGTCCTTCATGAATTCACCGAACGGGGCAGCCACGCAACCGAACTTACTGATGAGGTTTTTGCGGGCGTCTCGCGCGACAGCATCGTGCTCGTCGAACTTCTTCCGTTCGTCGGGCGTGAAGTCGATGGCCACAGTCATCACACGAACGGGAGCAAGCACGTTGTCGCGCCGACCGCGGGTGAAGTCGCAGCCGGGGACAACTGTCTCGAAGTACGGCCGTATGTAGGTGTCGACACCCTCGTCCTGCCGCTCCAGGGTTGCCGTCAGACCGAGTCGGTGGTCGAACCTGTCGCTGAAGACTCGCGCGAATCCGTCTGTGCCGTAACGGTGAACCTCATCGGCGATCAGCAGCGCGCCGGGTCGTGGCTGCGAGGCGCCCGCCATGATCGCCGACTGGACAGTGGTGATCAAGACGCTGCTGTGCCGAAAGTCGTCTCGATGTCCGTTTCCTCGACGACCCACGGACACCGAAGGAAGCAACAACTTGACCTCGGTGTACCACTGTTCGAGGAGATCTATCGTCGGGACGACCACCAGGACCTGCTGGTTCATACTTCTCGCCGCCACCATCGCGGCGATACCGACGCGTGTCTTGCCCGTCCCGGTCACGGCCTCGACGATGGCGCGGTGACCGACGGCCCGCCAAGCGTCGAACGCTTCCTTCTGCCATGCCCGCAATTCGGTCATGAGGCTGCATCCTCTGGTCGTACCCATTCCGCGACACCGTCCGGCCGTTGCCGACGAACCAGCTTCTTGGCCAGCTCCAGGTCTGCCAACAGCTGCCCGGCGACGATCGGTGTCATACCGGTGACCAGAGCACATCGCCGCACTGTCAGTGGCGCGTCGGGGCGCGCCGCAGCGAGAGCGATCACACGACCGGTAGACAGCCCCGCGGCGGGGAGGGATGCGAGTGCTGCTTGGACTGCAGCGGGCAGCATCTCGATCCCTACGCCCGATTTCCGCACTGCAGGTGAAGCCGGCGGGGCGACTTTCTCGTTTACAACGGCACGTTTCGGCATGCTGGCGGGCGAGGCAAGGGTGCGCCGGGTCGGAACGGGGCTGCGAGACACCGGGGTCCGCTTGACCGGAGCTGATCGCTGACGCGGTGCGTAACGAGAATCGACACGGATCTCACTCGTACCGTCGAATCGCGGTGGGCGGGTCTCCCCCGGTTCGAGCTCCGTTTCCGCCGCGGGACTACGCGCCACCCGGTTGCGATCCTCGACCACAACGGGCAGAGGAGCGACGGGGGCTTCGATTGTCTGCACGGGAACAGTCGAGAAGTCGTCCGGATCTGCCTCGTCATTCGGGTCGACGGACAGGACGACTGGGTTCCAGCGCAAGTCGTGGCCATCGGCGAGGATGTCCACTTCGCCGGGCAAAATACCGAGTGCGTCCAGCGTCTCGACCACGGGCTTCAGCGCGGCGTCGATATCGACGACGACATCGGACGCGCGGAGTCGGGCGATTGCCCACCCGGCCCGCCGCAAGTCCATCTCGCGGCGTAGTCGGGCCAGGACGTGCTCAGAGAACGACTCCCGATCGTCGTCGCATTCGATAGCGAGTTTGGTCGCCGCACCTGTCACGACGAGGTCGAGCACCACCTCGTTGATCGTGATCGACGAGTTGACGTGGTAGCCGCGATCGCGCAGCGCGATGAGCACTCGTTGCGCTGTCATCGACGCCAGGTCGGGGTGCAGCGTCGAGGTATCGACCACGCGTGGCATCGCCGGCACCGGAACCGTGGGCGCGGCGCGGACGTAGGACAGCAGTGACGCGCGTAAGTCGACTGTCGAAAGTTGTTCTACGGTCACGGAGTGGAACAGCCAGAGCTGATTCTTCGCGCGGGTTGCCGCAACATTGAAGCGGCGCTGCCACAATTCGCTGGTCAGCGCGACGGTGGACGACTCGGGACCTACGACCATCGACACGAACATGACGTCCCGCTCGTCACCTTGGAATTCCGGCGCGGTGCCGACCCGAAGACGAAGATGGTCACGCTGTTCGGCAGGAATCCGCTCTGCGATCAATGCCCGAATCAGCTCCGTGTGCGCACGGCTCTGCAGAACCACGACCCCGAAATCCATGCTGTCGTAGTCAGGGTCCGCGATGCAATCGCAGAGCTGGTCGACCAACCGCCGAGCTTCGGCCTGATTGACCAGTGTGGCGCTGGATCCTGATGTCATTCCGTCGGCGACATAGGTCGACCGCAGTGGCGGCAGCCGATCCGCGCCGAACTGTCGCACAGGTACCAGCGGGGAGTCCTGGTAGAACTGCCTCGACGACCATTCGATGATCTCCGGCATCGACCGGAAGTGCTCTCGGAGTCGCACGCGCTGGTCGTACCTACTGCGCAACAACGAGAACAGACTCGACCGCGGCGTGAAGTTGTTCCGGACGTGCATCGGCAGATCACCCAGGAAGGTGTCCACTCGCTCGTACAGAACATCGTCCGAGATCTTCTGCACTCGATCCGGTGCACACTGCTTGTCGTCACCGACCACGATGACCCGTGGAGCGAGCCACATCAGAAACAGACTGCTGATGTTCGCTTGACTTGCTTCGTCGACGATCACCACGTCGAAAACGTTCTGCCCAGGGGGTATGGACGACAGCACCTGACCGATCGGCATAATCCATGCCGGTACCGCACTCTGAGCCTCCTGCATGGCCGTACGTGCGGCGGCTCGGTAGCGCTGCGCCGCGCGGGTACGGCCGGCACCCACATTGCGCACACTGTCCTGGTAGGTGCGCAGCGCCTGCATCTCACGTGACGTCATGCGATCGAGGCATGCCCGCCACGCTGATTCCGCGGCCAATGACGCTGTCAAACGAAGGATTTCGTCATCGACTGCGTCGTACTCTTCATCGAGATCGGGATCGGTGGGACGAGTGAGATGCTGTTCGAGTTGCTGACGCGCCCACCTCCATTCCCATGCACTCGCGAAGTCGCCGGAGACAGCGACCCAGTCAGTTTCTCGCTCCTCGACGATCAGCTGCGCCAAGCTGGGCGCAGCCGCATCGAGATCTCGAAGTATGCGATCCATCGACACTTGCTCATGGTGTTCGTCGGACGCACTCAGGTAGGCACGGACAGCGGACTCGAAGGACACTATGTCCGCCGTGCGAAGGGCATCGGACAACGCCAGCGATTCCGGGCTGTCAGAGCTGCCAGTCGCCGAGTCCAGACCGTCCGCCGCATTGCCGAGTTGATCCATCGACACCCGTGAGTCGGACCCCGCCAATGTGGTGTCGATCTCCCGAGCGAGGGACGCAACGTCGACGAGGTCTCGCACAGCGACTCGCCCGCCCAGTTCGTCGGCAAGCCCTGCGATCCGCTCCGCCAGGTCGCCCACCACTGTCACCGTTCGCAGCGCTGTCGCGAGCGAGTTGATTCGTGACGCGCGGGTGCCTCGGACTACGACTTCGATACCGATATCGGCCAGCATGGCAGCGGCCTGGTCCACGGTACGGATCACCCGAATATGTTCCGCAACAACTTGATAGGCATCTCCTCCGCGGGCGGGGAGGCCATCGACAGTGGCGTTGGCACCGAGGGAATCGACGGCTGATTGCTCCTTCGGAGTTCTCAGCCACCTGAGGGTGTCGAACCGCCCTTCGCTGTACAAGCGCGCAGCAGCGTCGAACACCGACAGCGCCTCCGCGTCGGTTCGGTCCACATCGACGTCAGCCGTCCCCACGACCGCGTCCGCCGCCGTCGCCGTATCGAGCAGTGCAGGGACTGTCCGTGCACGCGTCCACAGATAGCCCAAGGCACCGGACACGACGCCATCGAGGACCGCACGTGTCACATCGTCGAGTTGTTCTGCACGCGCGAGTATCTGTCGAGTCAGCGCGGCGTACCTACGCAGATCCGATATGGAGATGTCGACCAATGCAGTCTGGACGGTGCGCGCATTCGCGCTTTCGCACAGCCGTGCGATCACTGCCTTCGACGGCAGGATCGTCGAGAGGTCAGCAAATGTCTGCTGACGACGATCAGCCTGGTGCATTTCGCTGGCCACGAGCAGGCGTGCCAACTCGCCGAAGCGGGCTGACGACAGCGGCGGCTGCTCCGAATACACCGGACCAGGAAGCCACGACAAGGAATCGGCCGTTGTTTCGAGCTTCGACGCGATGGCGGACAACGTCCCCGTGTAGTGCGCGCCGAACGTGTGAATGACGGACTCAGCTGCTCTGGACGAGACCAACTCGCCTTCGAGCGTGTACTTCTTGTTGATCGCGCCGTATCTCGCCGCCGCAGTTCGCGCGATCGTCCTGTCTGCGGTCGGGAGATCGAACTCGGCACGCCGCCGAGCTATGACCGAGATACTGTGGTCGAGTTCCTCCGACCCGCCTTTGGCCAGATCGGTGATCGAGACGCACAAGTCCTGCAGCTCGACGGGTAGCTTGTCTCGGAGCACCCGTAACGCCTGCGACTTCTCGCTGGTGACGAGGACACGTTGACCGCGGGCAAGCAGAGCAGACATCAAGTTTGCGATCGTGTGCGTCTTCCCCGTGCCGGGAGGCCCTTCCACCACCACCCCGGTATCGAGCGAAAGCTTCTCCATGATGCTGGCCTGCGCACGATTTGCTGGGAGCGGGAACAATGCCTCAGTGGTCGGCTCATCAGACGGTGTGCCCAGCCATTCGAGCCTGGCCGTCGAATCGATGCTCTCGACGAGCTGTTGAAGTCCCAGTGGTACCGCTGCGCCGGACTCCAACGCCGCGATCATGGCGTCGTAGTAGGACACGAGCGCATAGCCGGTACGTCGGCGAAGCACCAGCGCCGGTGACTCGCGCAGCGTTCCCCGACGCGCCGCGGGAGGGACGTTATGGTCAGCGATGTATCGCACTCCGCGGAACGCAGATTTCGACCACTCGGCGAGGATCGCCGACACCGCATCGTCCAACGGCGAGGCAGCCGTATCGGCCAGCTTCTTCCCGAGCGCAGCCGAGGACGCCGAAACGAGCCCCTCGAGCCCGAGAAGAAGTTGCCGATCCTCGAGCCGTGGGCTGCTGCCCGCCGTTTCTCTGACCAGAAGGTCGCCGGTGTCGTCGTCGCGGACGATCTCCACCGGCTGGGTGATCAGGTGGGAATCGACGGGTGTTCCCGCCACCACCGCTGACAGCAGCCCTGCAGCTAGGACGACTTCGACCGTCTCCGGCTGCGCATGCGACTCCTCACGCATGCGATCAACGGAGAGGAACAACTCGGCGAGGGGCCGGCGCCGGCGGTCCTCTTGCGCCCACTCACGCCACGTCGGCAACCATGCGTCGAATTCTCGGCGTACAGCTACGGAGGCTCCTGACGACAGCGTCGGTGCCTCGGTAGCGACGTCGATGGCACCGGACACATGACCTTCGAGTTCTGCTGACAGGACCGGTGGCGGTTCGACGCTGACTCGTTCGATACGCACCACGACGTCGCCTGATGCAGCGGTCGTGTCGATATCGAGGGGTCGGTCCTTCCGGTACAACCACTCGAGCCTGGTCTTGCGCCCGTACTCCCGGTCAGGTTTCGACTGCGACGACACAGACTCGCGTAAGAACTCGAGTAGACGAAGTACACGCCCTCGAACCTCGGCGTCGTCCTGATCAGCCACTGCACTCCTCTACCCATGTTGTCCACACAATCTAGCGGGCGATCCCGACAAACGTGATGGGTGGTTGGGTTCACGATCCAGTCTTCGGAAGCGGAACGAGCCATGCGGCTCGGGCTGTCGCAGCACCTGAAGCGATTCCTACGATCACGCCACATCGTCGACGCCCGTCCGTGCACAATCGGACCATGGTCGTCAACATCAGGCTCAGTGATCGGCGGGATCTGACTGCCCTGGAAACCGAGCAGGATTCACTCAAAAGACCGTGGGTCGGGTACGACCCGACTGCGACGTCCCAGGAAATTTGGGACAACAACCGCGGCCGTTACGTCGTCAGCGAGAAGCGACTCCATGACCAGCACTACGTCACCTTCTCTCGACGCGGCGTAGTCGTATCGGTAGCCGAGCTGCACAACCACGAACGCGTATCGGACCCGGGACCGCGATCCGAGAAAATCGCCTTCATCGGGCGGCCCTTGGCACCGGGCGACACAGCATACGACCACTTGATCGGAATGTCGGTTCCCAG
The DNA here is from genome assembly GCF_030208955.1 of Rhodococcus sp. MEB041. Classification (NCBI taxonomy): domain Bacteria; kingdom Bacillati; phylum Actinomycetota; class Actinomycetes; order Mycobacteriales; family Nocardiaceae; genus Rhodococcus; species Rhodococcus sp. MEB041. The sequence continues at coordinate 589,018 of NZ_JARVSZ010000001.1, read as the reverse complement.
CGCAGGACAGAATCCCGTGCAGTACATCGCTATCGAGCCTCCGGACGGTACGGGTGGTGCACCGGTTCTAGCGGAGGGCAATACGGTGCTTCTCACCTGGAATCCGGCGCACTCCGACTTCTACGCAGACGGAACAGAACCCGGTCCGGAAAATTGGTCTACGGGCGGTCGCCGATCTGGCATCTCCCCAGGTGACCGCGTTTTCATGCTTCAACAAGGCGTGGGCGCGCGCGGGTTGGTAGCGAGTGGGTACGCCACCAGCGAAATCTACTCCGGTGCCCACTGGGAAACGCGTTCCAAGACAGCGAACTACGTCAATGTTCAGTGGGACACGATCCTCGACAATCCGGATGTCCTCGCCATCGAGACGCTGTCAGTGGCGATTCCCGGTCAACATTGGACTCCACAATCCAGCGGAACGTTCATCAAGCCCGAGTTGGTCGGCCACCTGGAGGATTTATGGAGAGACTTCACAACCGGTGGCGTCGGCGAGCCACCGCCGCGCGGTGGCGCCGGTCGACAAAACGACCCCGTACGGCGAAAAAAGGTCGAAGACGCTGCGCAACAACGTTTGATGACGTACTACGACGCTCTAGATTGGGTCGTGGAGGATACTCACCTCACCTGCCCCTACGACGCTGTAGCAACGAAGGGACGAAAGATGCTGTATCTCGAGGCGAAGGGCACAGAGGGCTCCGGCTCAGTCGTCCGTGTTACGCGTAACGAGGTCGACCATGCTCGAGAAAATCCGACCACATCCTTCATCGGCATCTGGTCCGACATTCGTTTCGGTGACGACGACGAGGTCGATCAGCAGTCCGGTACGTTCACTGTCCGGCCGTTCGCACCGAAGAAATCCGAGCTCAAAGTTGTCGATTACGAGTGGAGGCCGAGCAAACCGCAGAAGTAATCGACTTCTGTGAACAAGGTACGTGGACACGAAGCACAGCGTGCAGCTCGTTTGCCTGTCCGTGGTTCGCCCGAACTCCGTCGGATAACGCCTCGATTGTCGTTCACACTGCGACGAAGTGCGACAAGATCCCCTGCACCTCGTAGATGTCGACCGACTTGTTGAACTGCTTCTCGATGGGTGCAGGATTACCGGAGATCCAGATCTTCAATTCGGCGTCCAGATCGAACGTGCCCGCAGTCTCCACGGAGAAGTGGGTGATCGCGCGATAGAGGACGCTGTGGTATTCCACCTTCCGCCCGGTGATGCCCTGCTTGTCCACCATGATGAGACGACGGTTGGTGAACAGGAACGCGTCTCGGATCAACAGGTAGGCCGCGTGGATCTGTTCTCCGTTGCCGAGCAGCCGGCCGTACTCGGCGTGAGCCGCCTGCGGGTCGATACGTCCAGCATTGCCCATCATGCCGTCGAACAGTCCCATGATCCGCTCCATCAATCTCGCCAGTCTCAGAGTCTCGGACGGTACCGGATAATGCTCACGTCGAACGGTATTCGGCGCACAAGCGGTTGAACATCTACAGCCCTGCCCGCCGCCGATCACTGTCCGAGAACCCGTCCACTTGCTGTATCCCGTGCACGCGCTTCCGATCCTGGTAGTCCACGACCGCCGAGAACGCCGCGCTCACACCCACGGACGAGGCGTCGTATGTCAGCGACTTATCCGCCTTGAAGCCCATCTGCGAACCGGTATCCACCGCGTCCATGTTTGCTCCCAGGAACACGAAGTCCCACCCGTACTGCGATTCCTGCTGCTCGATCAGCTCGCGAACCGCCTGGTTCGACCACTCCCGGCTCGAGTTCTCCTGTCCGTCGGTCATCACCAGCACGGTGACCGATCCCGGCCGTTCTTCCTCGGGTAGGGCCGCAAGCGACGAGCCGATCTCGGTGACGAACTTTCCCACCGCGTCGTACAACGCCGTCATTCCGCGTGGTACGAGATACAGCGGAGGGACCTGGTCGATCGGTATTGAGTCGTAGACCATCGCGTACTGGTCATCGAACTGCGCCAACGTCACGACGGTGGTGTCGTCGTGACCACGCTCGGCCTCGATGAAGGTGTCGAATCCTCCGCGGGTGTCGTCGGCAATGGACGACATCGAACCGGAACGGTCGAGTAGGGCTGCAACGAGGGACAAAGAAGGATCTGGCATGAAAACTCCTGACGTGGGAACGGATAGATAAAGATCAGGCGACGGAGACGGTGACGCCGCCGGAGAACAAGGAGTCGTGAAGCTCGATCTCCGACGGTGCGGTGCCCGCCGGCACGTCGTAGACGAGTGTCGCCACGAGCGAGTTGCCCGGATTGATCTGCGAGAAGCCGAGATTCGGGTCGTTGGTCACCGTCGCGAGTGTGTCGGTCGAGTACTCGCGCCCCTGCCCGTCGAGTAGCTTCTGCGACGATGTGTCGAACAGCTGCTGCTCGTTGCCGATGTTCGCGACATTCAGGGTGACCAGCACGTACTCGCCCTGCGGCGTCTGCGACGTGTACTGATCCCCCACACTGGCGACGCCACGCTCGACGTTCTGCACGGTGAACTCGAACTTGCCGTCCCTCACCGCAGCACCGATTCCCGGTGCCGACTCTTCGGCCGGCGCACTGCTGCCCTCCGTTGCAGCCTGCGAGGAGGACGTGGTGCCACTCGTGGACGAGTCCTGTCCTCCGCTCGCCAGATTGACGCCAACAGCGATGACGACGACCGCACCGATCGCCGTGAGGATCTTGTGCCGCAGGAACCAGTTCTTCTTGGTCGGCGGCTGCTGTGGCTGCGCGTACGGGTTCTGGGGAGGCTGAGTCATGGCGAGTCCTTTCGGTGGTGCCGGCACCGGTCGGTGCGTCCCACCAAGAACACCGCAGTGACCCCGTCGGGCACCTCGTCGATTCGGCCGGTCTCACTCCTCCTTTCGGTCGGCATTCGCGACCGAAGAACGGAGGCTCATGTCGGACCATGGCCGTACCGTCTTCTCTGTGACCACTACTGCAGCTACGGTTCGGCGTCGCGCCTGGACCGTCGGCGCAGTGACGCTCAGCTTGTTCTGCACCTTCATTGCTGCCGGTCTCGCGGGCACATCGGGAACACCGGTGTGGAACGTGGCGCTCGGCGTCGTCCTCAATATGGCCGCCGCGATAGCGTTGATCTGGCGACACGACAAACCGTGGATCGTCCTCGCGATGGCCGTCGTCGGTCCGCTCTTCTTCGCCACCGACGCAACGGCCGCGCTGACAGCTCTCTACGCGGTGGGCGTCTTCGCTCGAGGTCGTACTCTCGCCGGTGCTGCAGTCGCGGTCTACCTGGCCTGCGCGATATCCCTCGCGTACGACGCAGGGCGCCGCCGCGATTATTCGGTCCTGACGATCGGAGTCAAGCACGTCGAGGGCACTCCCCCGCCGACGTGGCCGCTTCCCTGGTGGCTTCCCTGGCTCGTTGCGGCTGTCCTCGTCGCCGTCGTTCTGGCGCTCTCTCAACTTCGCCGTACGAAGTCCGATCTCGTGGTGGCCGTGCAGTCCCGCGATCAGGCGACCGCGCAGTCGCAGCGCCTGCACGAGGACATGCTGATACAGCAGGAACGCTCCCGCATTGCGCGCGACATGCACGACACCCTGGCCGCCGGACTCAGTCGAATATCGTTACTGGCAGGCGGTTTACAGGTCGGGAGTAACGACGGACCGGAGAAGATCTCCAACACGTCGGCCCTGATTCGTTCCTCGGCTCACGAGTCGCTGGATGAGCTCAAACGCATCATCGGCGTTCTCCGCGGGTCCGACACCGGCGGCGAGGATGCTGGACGGCGCAGCATCGCGGGCATCGGAGACCTCGTCGACGCGGCGCGTTCTGCCGGGTGTCGGGTGACGCTGGTTCAGGACATTCATCCCGGTGTCGTCGGCGATCTGACCAGTCATACCGCGTACCGCATCGTGCAGGAAGCTCTGACCAACAGTCAGAAGCATGCCCCGAGCTCCCCCCTTCACATCACGGTGAGTGGGGCGGACACGGACGGCATCAGTCTGACCGTGCGCAACCACATGTCGACGACAGCGCAACCTGGCCAGGGTTCGCGAACCGGGTTGGCCGGCCTCGCAGAGCAAGCACACAACGCCGGCGGGTGGGTGCGGTGGACCGCCATGGGTGGCGAGTTCATCGTGACGGCCTGGCTCCCCTGGTACTCCTGACGCGTCAGTCCTTCACCAATCCGCCGTCGACGACCAGGTTCTGCCCCGTCACCGCTCTCGACCACGGCGACGCGAAGAACAGCACGGCATCCGCGAACTCGGCCGGCGTCGTCACCCGGCGCAGCGGGGTGCTCTCGGCGATCATGTCGAACACCGCAGATGGGGTCGCGGAACTGGCATCCGTGGTCCTCAACAGACCACCGGAGACCATGTTGACGGTGATGCCGTCGGGCCCGAGGTCCGCCGAGAAGGTCCTCGTCAGCGCCAACAGGGCAGCCTTCGCCGCTGTGTAGTCGTGATACGGAACGACGGGGTTCTGCACGAGGTTCGTGCCGATCGTGATGATCCGCCCGAACCCCGCCGCACGCATGCCCGGCACAGCTGCCTGCGTGGTGTGCAGAGCGCCGGCAACGCTGCCGCGGAACTGCGAGTCGAACGCCGACCACTCGATCTCGTCGGCCTTGGCACGGTCGTCACCGTTGAACGAGAAGTCGATCAAAGCGTTGTTGACGACAGCGGTGACAGTCGACCCGAAATGCTCACGTGCCCTGTCGAACAGCGCGTCGACCTGGTGCCGGTCCGTGACGTCGGCCTGCACCGCGACAACGCGGTCAGGACCGAACTCGGATGCCAGAGCGTCGGCTGCGGCTTTACTGCGGTGGTAGTTGACCACCACGCGAGAACCCTGCTGCAGGAACGCGCGCGTGATCGCAGCACCAAGTCCGCGAGCACCGCCCGTCACGAGCACGATCTGTTCGCCCAGCGGCAATGTGCGCATGTCGACATCCCTTCGCCAGCATGACCTGGTCAGGTTCGACGGGTGTGTTCTCAGCCGGTTCGGTTCGGCACCCCGTGTCCGACTCCATAGAACACCTCGTCCGCTGTGGCCTGTCGGCGCGACCCGATACGGTCGACCCATCATGGACTCCGATGCGGTCATCACCGTTCTCGTCGTGGACGACGACGCATTCGTTCGTCGCGGCGTGGCGGACATCTTCGCCGCCACCACGGATATCGTGGTGGTCGAATCGGTCTCGGACGGTGACGAGGTACCCGCCGCAGTCGCTGCTCATCGGCCCGACGTCGTCCTGATGGATTTGAAGATGCGCCGAGTGGACGGACTCGACGCCACCCGAGCATTGATGGCATCGGCGCACCCACCGAAGGTCGTCGCGATGACGGCGATGGACGTGGACGATCTGGTGGTCCAGGCCATCGAGGCCGGAGCCCACAGCTTCCTCAGCAAGTCCGAGGCACCGGAGACGTTCCACCAGTCGATCCGCGCAGTCGCTGCCGGCAACACTCTGTTCTCCGAAGAGTCACTCCGGCGGATCGTCGCGTCTACTCGTGCACCGCGGCCTACAACAATGCTGGATTCGCTCACCGAGCGAGAGCGAGAAGTGCTGTCGGTCATGGCCACCGGTGCGTCGAATCCAGATATCGCACGACGCCTGTTCATGTCGGAGACGACGGTCAAGTCGCACCTCTCTGCGGTGAACCACAAGCTCCAGGTGTCCAACCGAGTCGAAGCGGCGTTGGCGGCATTCCGCGCTGGGTTGATCGAGTAGCGAGCACACGCGGACAGGCCAGCTGCTGCACCCTCCCGTTCACGCCCGTTCGAGCACTGCCTCAGCAATGCGGTCGAGATGGGAGTCCATGGATCCGAACAGCATCTCGACGCTCTTCGCGCGTCGGAAATAGTGATGCAGCGGATGCTCCCACGTGAATCCGATACCACCGTGAACCTGTATGGATTCCTCTGCGGCGAACGACGCCGCTCGCGATGCCAACACCCGTGCGATGGACACGGCCGTGAACATCGAGGCCTCGTCGCGGTCGACCGCCGCGTTCGCTGCGTCCAGAACAGCCGCTTCAGCCAACTCGACGGCAATGGACATATCGACGAGCCGATGCTTGATTGCCTGAAAAGAACCGATCGGCCGGCCGAACTGCTTTCTGGTCTTGGCATAGACGACGGACATGTCCAGACAGGCGCGAGCGCTGCCCACCTGTTCAGCTGCCAGTACGGTCCACATCGCGGCCGTGGCTCGGTCGACCGCCCCGGTTCCCTCCACGGGAACCCACTCGGTCGGGCGAACACCGTCGAACGTCACGGACGCCATAGGTCTCGTCAGATCCAACGTCGTCATCGCCGTCCGCTCGACACCGTTGTCGGTCGCATCGACTGTCGCCACGAGGCGACCCCTGTCGGACGTCGCAATGACCAGCACGGTGTCAGCGTCCATCCCGCCCATGACGAAATTAGTGTGCCCGCTGAGCACCACGCCTTCGTCATCGTCCGACCAGACGACTCCATCACGTGCACCCTGGTTTCCAGCCACAGCTACACGTGTGGATCCCGTCGCCAGTCGGGCGAGCGTGATGCCCATCTGGTTGTCAGGCGCGGGGGCCAGTTCGGACAGGAGCAATCCGGCCAGGACTGCAGACGCGAAGAACGGGCCGGGATCGAGTGCCCTACCCAGTTCGAGAGCGACCGCGCACAGGTCTTTGAGCGTTCCTCCTGCGCCGCCGTACTGTTCCGGAACACCGATCTCGGTGCAACCCATCGTCGTCAGTGCACTCCAGGAGTCGCCGTCGGCCGCATCGGACAGCGCGCGCCGAACCGCATCCATGATGTCGCGTTGCTCGACGGTCCATTCCATGGTCATGTCGTGCTCACCTCGGTTCCCGCGGTAGGCCGAGCCCTCGTTCTCCGATGATGTTTCGTTGAATCTCGTCGGATCCCCCAGCTATGCGGTAGCCGGGGGCTCCGAGGAGGTGCTCCGACCAGGCGAACGTGTCGGCTTCGCCTGTGTCCGCCGCAAGGCGCGGACCGAGCACTCGTGCCGCTGCTTCTCCGATACGGGTCAGGTTCTGGGTCCAGACAATTTTGCCGATCGACCCCTCGACACCGGGGGCGGCGCCATCCTCGCGTCGCTCGGCGTACCGGGCGACGAGAAGCGCGGATGCGCGCTCGTAGACAGCTACTTCGGCCACGCGCTGCCGTGTCAGGGGGTCTGCTGGAGCACCGACCTGCCGCACGAGTCGAGCCAGGTCGCGGACGTTTCCTCCGGCATCGACGATGCCGGCGCTCGAGTTGCGTTCGAAACCTAATGTCGTCAGTGCAACCTTCCAACCGTCGCCGACATCGCCGAGCCGCAGCGTGTCCGGAAGTAAGACGCCGTCCAGGAACACCTCGTTGAACGTGGAGCCACCGGACATCTGTCGGATAGGTCGGATGTCGATACCGTCCGAATCCATGGGGACCATGAAAGCCGTCATTCCGCGATGCTTGGGGGCAGTGGAATCGGTTCGTGCGATCAGCAGTCCCCACTCTGCGAACTGCGCACCCGAGCTCCACACTTTCTGACCGTTGACGATCCAGGAGTCCCCGTCACGCGTCGCTCGGGTGGTCAACCCAGCCAGATCAGACCCAGCCCCCGGTTCCGAAAACAGCTGACAGCAGAGCAGATCGGCGCGCAGAAAGGAGCGGACGAACTGTCGTCGCTGATTCTCGGTCCCGAGAAGGTGGACCGTCGGCGCGACGAGATCGACAGTGACCAGCACGATCTCATGACGATCGGGGACTGCGAACTCCAGTTCGTGCTCGACGTAGTTCCGCTCGTGACTCGCCGACAGGCCGGGTCCGCCCCACACCGGATCCCACGTGATCGCACCGAACCCCGCATCAACCCGCTCTGCCTGCCATCGACGGGCAGCATCGATGAGCGCACGCTCCTCTGCGGCGTCGTGATTGTGGAAGATCGCGTAGCGCCGCTCGACATCGGCCGCGCTCGATCGGCGTGGAACCCGAGTCTCGAGAAACGCGACACAGTCCCGACCGAATTGATCGAGAGTCGCCTGTTCGTACTGCACATCTGTCGTCACGACCGATCCTTTCGTGCAAGTTGCTCGATGCGGGCATCGACCGCGGCCTTGGCATGCGGGTTGTCCGCCAGCCGGACGGTGAAGCTCTGCTCGAGCTCGTAGCCCCTCTTCAGATCGAGAGATTCGCACCCGTTCAGGGACTGCTTGGCGAGCGTCACGGCGTATCGGTTCTTGGCTGCGATAGACCGTGCTCGCATCATTGCCACGTTCAGCAATTCCGATTCCGGGACCACTTCGATGGGAGCACCCCAGTCACGCATGGTCGCTGCGCCGACCGGCTCCGCCGTGAAGAACAGTCGCCGCACAGCCTGTTGCGGCAACATGCGCGCGGCGAATCGCCCACCTCCGAGAACGCCGACATTCATTTCCGGTAGGCCGAACACCGCACGGTCGGAGGCGACGACGACGTCGCATACGGCGGTCAGTCCCAAGCCACTTCCGAGGGCTGCCCCATTGACGGCAGCGACCACGGGCACAGCGCAATCCATCACGGAGAAGAGCCCACGGCGTATCTCTCGCATCCGCCGGTCGCCGTTCTCCGCGGACATGCTCTGGAATTCGTGGAGATCGTTTCCACCACAGAAGTTCTTGCCCTTACCGGTCAGAACTGCGACCGTGGTGTCCTCCCGGTCTGACAATTCTTCGAACACGTCGGCCAGTTCTCTGTACATCGCGCTGTCGAGTGCGTTCACCTTGCCGCGAGACAGTTCGACGAGGGCGACGCCGGACTCGGGGTGGCTGACAGCGATGCTCGCGGTCACCGGTCGACCTCGTACGACGCAGCAATGGTGATGCCTGCCATGTGACGGGGAACCTCGGCTCTGTCGCGAGTCCATTCCCGCAGAGCGAACTTCTGAATCTTCCCACTAGGCGTCTTGGGCAGTGAATCCACGACGAAGACGCTCTCCGGAAATCGCTGACGAGCGATCTTGTGGGACTCGAGAAATGCCTGGACCTCGGCGAGATCGATGCTCGTGCCGGCCTCGGGAACCACGAAGGCACAACCGCGCTCTCCCGTCACGGGGTCGGGTCCGGCAACGATCGCCACCTCCGACACGTGCGGATGCTGCGAGAGCAGGGATTCCACGGAGTACGCGCTGATCTTCTCCCCGGACCGATTGATGATGTCCTTGATACGTCCGACGACGTGGAGGTACCCGTCGTCGTCGAAGCGCCCCAAGTCACCCGTACGGAAGAACCCGTCCAGAGTGAACGCAGCCTCGTTCAGAGACGCGTCCAAGTACCCCAGGAACGTGTCGGGTCCGCGCCAAACGATCTCGCCGACCGAGGACGACCGATCGGTCCCGTCCACCAGAACGTCGGTCGGAGCTATGGGACGACCGTCGCTCCGCGTGCGGGCATGCAGGGAATCGGACGATGTGGAACAAGTGGCAGACGGGCCCTCCGTTGCGCCGAACATCCGGACAGTCGTACCGAGCGTGTCCGTCGCAGCTGTAGCGAGCGAGTCGGGAATGTCGGCGCCACCGCACACGACATATCGAACTGACGGAGTCGAGGTGTTCGCCCGTGTCGCGGCATTCACCAGACCTCTCAGAAACGGGGTAGAGAAGATCATGAACGAGGCGCGCTCCGCGAGAATTCGGGCGAGCGCGACATCGGAATCCCACCGATCCTGCAGTACGACAGGGATTCCGAGCAGGAACGGCAGGGTAAGGGCGCAATTGATACCGGTCACATGCGTCACCGGCGAGGGATTGAAGACGACGTCGTCGGGGCCGAGTCCGAACCAGTCGACCATCGACCGGTTCTCGAAGACCAGAGTGTTGTGGCTGTGCAAGACACCCTTGGGCTCGGCGGTGGTTCCCGATGTGTACAACAGCAGGCACACGTCGTCGGGGTCGACGCCCACGTCCTCCACCTCCACCTCGACGTCGGTCACCGTGATCATGTCGTTCCAGCGCGCCGAACCCACGACGACCACATCGACGGCGGCGAAGATCGGCGACGAGTACATGGACTCGACGTCGCGGTTGCCACGAGAGTCCATCACGAAGACGACTGCTGCCCCCGACTGGTCGAGGATGAAGCTCACCTCTTGTTCGCGATAGATCGGAACGATCGGATTCGCCACTGCACCGAGTTTCATCACGGCATGGAAGACGATTACCGCCTCGACACAGTTCGGCAGCTGGAAGGACACCACGGAGTCACGGCTGACCCCGAGCCGCTTCAACGACAGGGCGAGACGGGACGCGTCACGCTCGATGTCGCCGAAGGTCGACCGCCGGTCACCGTCCACTACCGCGAGAGCGTCGGGGCGGTCGGCCGCGCACCGGGTCAGGAGACTGCCGACCGTGTCGTCGCTCCAGTACCCGCGAGCTCGATACTCACGCACCAGCTCGTCGGCCGGGAGCCGTGTCGGTTGCATGGTGGACCTCCGTAGTCGGGCAGTGCGGTTACTCCAGACGCTAACCCCATCCCACTAAACATGTACAGCAATTGATACTTTGCGCTCACGTATCGTGATCGCATGAGTTCATGCGACCTCTGTCGCCCACATGGCATCGCGCAGTGACCGACGACCAGGGTGACCGCGTACCTAGAAGAACTCCTGCGGCCAGACCCAGGAAGATGTCCGAGCGGGTCGCGAACGTGATCGCCGACCAGATTCTCGGCGGCGGTATCGACGAGGGGCAACGCCTGCCGACAGAGAAAGAGATGATGGCGGAGTACGGCGTGGCGCGGACAACTGTCCGTGAGGCACTGCGACTGCTCGAGAGCCGAGACCTCATCACCATCAAGCCCGGTGTCGGGGGTGGGCCCACGGCGGCGCGACCTCGGTACGACTCGCTGGGCAACACATTCAAGCTGTTCCTTCAGCTCGAAGGAGCGACGATCTCCGACGTCATCGACGTTCGCCTCACATTGGAACCTCTCGTGGCCCGGCAAGCTGCGGAGAACGCCTCGCCCTCCCAGCTCGACGAGATGCAGCAAGCCCTCGACAGCATGCGAGCCGATCCCGGCGACTACGAGAACTTCCAGGAGCAGAACGCGCTGTTCCAGACCACGCTGTACAAAGCGGCCGGCAACGCGGCATTTCGCATCGTGATGGAAACGCTGTGGCTGCTCGTACGGGATGCCGAGCCCACCGAGCACCCGCTCGCAACACGACGCGCGGCCATCGACGCCCAGCAGATCATCCTCGATGCCCTGGCCCTGGGCGATCCCGACGCGGCCGGGCGGGCGATGAGTACGTTCGTGACCGATTCGGCCCGGTACTACAGGCGCTGGTTGAGCCGTGTGATCGCGCAGCCCGTTCACTGGCAGCTCTGACTGACGATTCCAGCCCAAAAGCTGTACATGTTTCGATGTGCAGTCGTATGGTTCGAGGGCGCGCACATACCGGTCTCCCCGCGGCCGATCGCCCAGTGACAGCGCGCCCGCACAGAACCGGAGTCGGATGTGGCCAGTCCCCGCACCATCGATCGGACTCGACGTCGAGGCGTCATCGCTGCAGCAGCAGGCACGATCGTCGAGTACTACGACCTCACCGTCTATGCCTATCTCGCCGTGGTGGTCAGCCCACTGTTCTTTCCCGGCGACGACCCCACCGCGTCGCTACTGGCCAGCCTGGCGGTGTTCGCATCCGCCTACTTGATGAGGCCGATCGGCGGACTGTTCTTCGGCCGTCTCGGCGACCGACACGGACGCAAACGAGCGCTCGTCGTCTCGGTCGTCCTGATGGGTATCGGCACTGCCTTGATGGCTCTACTCCCGACCTACGAGACGGCGGGTGTCCTCGCCCCGGCACTCCTGGTCGTTGCACGTCTCGTGCAGGGCTTCTCGGCCGGAGGTGAACTGGGAGGCGCCCTCACCTACGTCTACGAAACCGTCGGCCCGAAGCGGAAGGGTCTGGGAGCGTCGTTCGTCGCCCTCGGCAGCAACAGCGGATTCGCTCTCGCTGCGGTCGCAGTGGCCACGACGTCGGCGTTGACGTCGACTGAACAGATGACCAGTTGGGGTTGGCGCATCCCATTCCTCCTCGGCCTACCGCTGTTGCTCATCTGCCTCTGGCTGCGTAGCCGAATCGAGGACACACCTGAATTCGAGCGCTCGGCCGCGCGCGATGACATCTCCAAAGCTCCACTCAGCGAACTGATGCGAAGCCACCCCCGTCAGGTCCTGCAGGTCTTCGGGCTCGGTGTCGCACAGAACGCCACCGGCTACATGGTCCTGACGTATGTCGGAATCCACCTCGTTCGAGAAGGGGGATTCAGTCAGACGGCAGTGACCTGGACTGCCGCGCTCGTGATCGTTCTGGTCGCCCTGTCGATGCCGGTATCCGGCCTGCTCGTCGACCGGTTCGGCAGCAAGAAGATTCTCCTGGCGGGCCTGGTCGCGTCGGCGGTACTGGCATACCCCGCCATGTCCATGATGAGCGGACACGGGCTGGTGGTGGCTGCCATCGCATTCGGGTTCTTCGCCGTGGGCACACCGCTCATCCAGACCTCGACGGCGCCACTCTTCCCGTCCTTGTTCACCTCGCGTGTCCGACTCACCGGCGTCGCACTGGGTTTCAACATCGCTACCATCGCCACCGGTGGAACAGCGGCCTACATTGCAACGTGGCTGATCGACCGGACCGGAAACGCTGTATCTCCCGCGTTCTTCGTGATCGGGGCTGCGCTCGTCGGCTTGGTGACCTTGGCAACCATCCGACAAGAGACGTACCGGGGTGCGAAATACGCTGCCGCCGAGTCGATCGACGTCGAGGCCGACGACCTCGACACGGTGAAGGCGCGCCAGGGGTGATCGGAGATCACGGCACCTCTTCCGGCCACCAACCAGCGGTAGTCGGCACACGCGGTTGACCTTCATGTAGGTCGAAGCTGCATGCTGTCGGGGTGTCAGATGCCGAGTTGATGTCCATCGGGTCGTTCGCGCAGCGGTGCGGCCTGACGGCAAGCGCCCTGCGCTTCTACGCAGATTCAGGATCGCTGCTGCCGGCAGAGGTGGACCCCGTCACCGGGTATCGCTTCTACCGCGAGGACCAGCTCGCGAAGGCGGTCCTGCTGAGGCGACTCCGCGAGATCGGCATGTCCCTTCCGTCTGTGAACTCTGCGCTCGGCGCGGACGTCGTCGACGTGATTCGCTCGGTCGATGATCACGTCACCACGGTGATGCGCGAGGCCGAATCGGTGCGGCAGCAGGCAGCCTCCATCACGACCACCCTGGCTGAGCGAACCAGGCTGCAGACCGCCCGACTGAGCGGGCCGGTCTTGGCCTCCGCGATCGAACAGATCCTCACCGCCACCACCGACGATCCGGACATCGCAGTCCTCGGTGGCGTCCATGTCGAAGCTGGGCCCGGGGTCTTGACGCTGACCGCCAGCGACCGCTACCGCCTGTCGACAAGAACACTGGTCAGCAATGTCGACAGTGCTGCGGCGTGGGCCGCAACAGTGAACGGCGACGACCTCCGACAGAGCCTCGGCGATCTGCGCCGTACGTCGTCCGTCAGCGTCGACGTCACCAATCACGGTATGAACCTGCGCCTGATTGGCCGCGGTGATCATCACTGCAGGTTCGTGTCCGAGCCCTTCCCCGACTACCGATCGATGCTCGACACTCTGCCGGCGGTGACCAGTCGGGTCGAGGTCCCCACTGCGACGCTTCTGCATGCCCTCGAACAACGATCTGCTGATCGGATCTGGTTGTGCAGCAACGACAAGTATCTCGTCGTTCGTGATGTCCACGGCGATCGCTCCTCGGACATCGAGCTGCCGGCCCGTGTGAACGGGCCGACGATCGACGTCTGGTTCGAGATGACCACTCTCTACCCAGCCATCAGCACCGCCGTCGGCGCTGAAGTTCTACTCGATTTCCGCGGGCCCGAACAACCCGCCACTGTGCGCTCTGCAGACCGAGGCGACTTGACCACTCTGGTCATGCCCATCGCAGCACCGTGTGGCACCACGACGACAGAACACACGCCATGACAGGAAGTCCCGCAAGCGACCCGACGATGGACGCGATCGCCGCGGCCGTCACCGAGGGCAGAAGTGGAAACGTCGACGAGGCACGTCGACAACTCTTTGCACTGTGGCAGGACATCGGTGTCGACGGTGATCCCCTTCACCGGTGCAGCCTCGCGCACTACCTCGCCGACCTCTACGATGGTCCCGCGCAGGCGCTCACGTGGGATGTTCGAGCACTCGACGCGGCACATGCCTTCAGCGAGAAACGAACTCAGGATCATCACGCGGAACTTCACATCGCCGGCTTCTTTCCGTCGCTGCATCTCAACCTCGCGGACAACTACTGCAAGCTCGGGTCTTTCGAAGCAGCTCGCGAGCACATCGACGCTGCGAAGGAGTGCTCCTCGACGCTCACGGACGATCCCTACGGGGATCTCATCCGCGACGCGATCGGAAGGGTTGACGCGGCCATTTCGGCGGGGAGCGGTACGGATCGGACTACGACCTCCCCTTAAGCCTGCTTTGACAAGCGCAATAGAAGCGTCGAGGCTGCGTGTGGATCTGAGGCACCTTACGCTTGCTGTCGAAGGCTTAAGGCCCTAGCGCATGCGACTGCTGGGATGTACCGTGTCTTAAGTCGGTTCCCGCAAGCATTGGATCGGAATGGCCGTCCCTCGGAAGTCACGCCGCACTCAGGCCAGCCGCCTGGCGCGGTCCTTCACCGCGCGCCGACACGAGCTGGGAATGACGCAGGCCGAGCTGGCTTTACTGGCCGGGGTCGGCCGATCCACTGTGCAATCTATCGAGGGCGGCAAAGAGACGTCGCAACTCGATGGCGTTCGCGCCGTTGCAGATGCGTTGGGGTGCGATCTGTCGCTCATCACTCGCGCCGGCATCGTCGTCGAACCGGATCGCGAGTGAGCACTCGGCTCGATCTGCGCCAGGTCGACGACGCTGACGTCTACAAGGGAAATATCCGTGCAGGCCGTTTGACGAGGTCAGGCGACACCGTCCGCTTCCAGTACCCCGATGACTACATCAGCCCCGGCGCCCAGCCCGTCGCCTGGTCTCTAGCGATGGGAGTAGGCGGTATTACAGCCACGGCAGGAAGTGTGCCGCCGTTCTTCGCCGGACTGCTTCCCGAAGGGGTGCGCCTGTCCGGTGTGGTCGCCGGAACCAAGACGTCGGAGGATGACCACCTGGCCATCCTCTTGGCAGTCGGGGCGGACACGATCGGCGATGTGCGGGTGATCCCCGCGAGACTCGAACCCGAGGCATCCGCGCCCGCGTTCGACCCGGACGTGCCGACGCCGAGTTTGCGTGCGTTGTTCGACAGCGTGGCCGGCCCACAGTCGATGGACGTCGACGTGGCAGGCCTGCCCGGAGTTCAGGGCAAGGTATCGGCTGAGATGTACTCGTCGCCGGTGACGACGACGCGAGGTGCAGCGATTCTCAAACTGGCTCCGCCCAACCGTTTCCCGCGCCTGGTGGCGAACGAGAATTTTTTCATGTCGGTGGCAGAAGCCTGCGGACTCGTCATACCTCGGCGTCACGTGATCACAGACGCGAACGAAGTCTCGGGTCTTCTCGTCGAACGTTTCGACCGAGATGGTGGCCGCAGGTTGGCCCAGGAGGATGCATGTCAGGTCAACGCGCTGTATCCCTCGTCCAAGTACCGCATCAAAACCGAGACAGTGCTCACCTCGCTGGCAGCGGCCGTAGAACGAGGAGGGGGTTCCGCACGCCAGGCGGCGCTCGAACTGATACGGCTCACCGTCTACTCCTATGCCATCGGTAACGGTGACCTGCACGGCAAGAACTATTCGATTCATCAAGGCAAGCACGGTTTATGGGGTGTCACTCCCGCATACGATCTTCTGTGCACCCAGCCCTACATGTCGTGGAACGACCCCATGGCCCTGACGTTCTACGGCCGCAACAACAGGTGGACGCGTGAGCACGTCCTCGACGGCTCGGTACGTCACACGCTTCCCCGAAAGGCAGTGATCCGCGTGCTGGACGACGTCTGCGCCGGCGTTCGAGCTGCCGCCGAGGACGTGGGTCATATCGGTTTCGACGACAAGACGACGGCGAGACTACAAGCTTTTCTGAGGGACCGTTGTGCCGAACTGACACGGTGAACAGTGTGGCACGATGCGAACCATGGCCGAGCCCAGCACGAAGCCGACCGACGCCGACGTCGCAGACTTCCTCGCAGCCGCGACACCCGCACGCCGCCGGGAAGACGGTGTCCGTCTCGCGGAGATCTTCGCCGAGGTGACCGGGGCCGAGCCCGTGATGTGGGGCCCGTCGATGGTGGGTTACGGCAGTTATTGCTATGTCTCACCTAAAAACCCACGCACTCGCGGCGAGTGGCCCAAGGTCGCGTTCTCGCCGAGAAAAGCGCGGCTGTCGCTGTACGGGCTGAAGGATCTACCCGAGAGCGCCGCCCTGCTGCCCTCGCTCGGCACTTACACCGAGGGCGCAGGGTGCGTCTATGTGCGCAGACTGGACCAGATCGACCTCGATGTACTGCGGCGCTTCATCGCCATCGCCTGGGCACGTGAGGATGACGAGTAGACCGGTCGCCTCGGGCGAGTCAGTACGTCAGGTTCGCCCCGCGCGACATGAGGACTGCATTGCTCCCGGCGAGCAGACAGGAAATCCCGTCCTCTCGCGAGACGCACATTGCGCCACCGACGGTGAGGGTCTCGCCGTACTGCAGCACAGCCGCATCGGATGCCGTGTAGATCCCCTGCGTGGTGCAGGTGTGAACGGCACCTGTCGCTTCGATGCGGACGGCGTACTTGTCGTTGTCCGCATTGCTGCACACCGGACCGTCCACGGGCGCGACGCTGGTCACCGCCTGACAACCGACCGGCCCCGCCGATGACGGCGCAGGATAAATCGCGCTAGCGATATTCCCCGTCGGTGACGTGAAGAAGTAACCGTCCCCGTCTGCGCCGGTATTGGCGAACGGTTCCAGGTCGACTGCGACTTCCTCCGAACCAGGCCGCGCCGGATACATACTTCCGTCGGGCCCGAGCGTCATGCCCGGCTGCTGTGTGTCCTCGATGGACGGGGTCTGCTGAGAGGTGGACACGTCCGACGGCCCCGGTGTGAGGGTTGTCGATGGCGTGGACGGGGCACTGGTGGACGTCCCCACCGTTTCGGTGGAGTCGACTCCGATGGTGCATGCCCCGACAGTCGCGGTCACCACGCTCACGATCAGAACGGCAAGAACGGGACGGGTCGACATGAGCACCTTCCTCGCCGTTGCTACGTCACGCACAGGACTCGATCACGCGGGAACCCGCACCTCGACAGACGGGCCGGCGACGAAGTGCAGCGACTCGGTCGTGACGCTGAGAACGACACGGCCAGGCTTGGTGTCGACTGCAATCTGATTGCCCGTCGTGATCGGGGGAGGAAGAGGCCCGCGGCCGGTCGTGGTCACGCGGCTGGACACCATGCCGCGCTCGTTCGTGTCGAGGTTGTGCCAGTTCACCTGAGCGACTACCGAACACGGGGTGCTGACGTACGCGACCCACGCTGTCGTCACCAGAGCCGTGCCGGGCCGGTAGTGCGGAGTTCGGGCATTCGATGTCAGTTGTCCCGCACACTCGATACCGTTGAACTCCCCGAGCGTGAACGTCTGGCCGGGGAACATCGTGAAGTCCTGGCGGTCTGCCGACGCCGTTCCCAGGGTCGTTCCGACGGCGACTGCTGTGGACATGGCGACCACCGCTCCTCGCGCCGCCCATCGCCGTGAAGCATCGCTCCGTGGTGTCGCCATGAACCGACCTTCCGTTCAGGTATACGTCCTCACGGACCGTAACAACGGTGATGGCCATTACTCATAAACATCCCATAACGATCGTTTCGGGTATGAATGGTCGACTGGAACACGTGGCGAAGGCCTTTGACGGACGTCTTCACGTCCAGCGACACTCGATGGGCACTCGAGTACTACTTCATGTCTGTGCCAGCTCGCAGACGACCCCGGAGTGATCGCTCAGACGCAGGTCACCCGTCGTTCCCGGCCACGTTCGCACTGCGACACAGTCCACATTCGACGCGACGTGATCGATGAGCTGGCCGTCATCGGTCGTCCCAGCCGTGTGGCACGTCCACCGCGTCATCACTTCGGCGAGCCGGTCCGCAGCCAGAATGGGCTGCCTCGCACGCGGGATCTTCTGATTGAAGTCACCGGCAACGATGACCGGTACAGACGCCTCGAAACCGTTGACCAGATCCTCGATCTGGTCCAGACACGCAAGGTGTTCGGACCACGGCGCGGCGTCGCGGCGCCCGGTGCTGACGTGAGCGCGAGACCAGGGAATGCACACCGCGAGCAACCGGACCGCCCCGATGGGTGTGTCCGTCAATGCGGTCACCACACGTCCCGCGCCGCCACCGCTCTCGACCCGAACCACGTCCGAGAATGGCTGCCGGGAGTACACCAATACTTTGCGACGGTCCGCTTCGATCGCGTATGCCCAGTCGCCGCCGCCATCGAGGGTGTACCCGTCGTCCGGGAGGAGACCACGGCGCCCCTCCGTCACGACGAGAATGTCGGCGGCCAATCTCGCCAGACGGTCGCGAACCTCTGCACCTCGTCGACCGCGCGCGGTCGCCCACTCGACGTTCCACGTGGCGACAGTGGCTCGGGCAGCGCTCACGCTGTGCACCTCGAGGGAAACGTCTGGCAATCACACTCCGAGACGGCGAGCCAGCTCATCGCCACCCACCTTCCGCAAGAATTCTAAGTTCCCGCACACAACCAGTTGATCGCGCGCTCTCGACAATCCGACGTACAGCCGCTCCCTGGAACGCTCTCGACTCTCGGTCTCGTTGACCGCCAGTACCACCGCTCGACGCTCCAGCCCCTTGAAACCCAGGACGTGACCGTAGAACACCTGCTCGGTGTCCCAGAAGCTGTCCCAGTACGCCTTGTGTCCCTCGCGCTGCCGGGCTACCTGCTCGGGGTGGCGACTCCCCGTCGTCAACATCGCCAGATCTTCCGGCCGCCACCCCGCATCGAGCAGGACGTCGATCTGATCGTCCGCGCATTCGAGAGCGTGCTCGGCTGTGCACGGCACCATCGTCACCTCCGGCCCCTCTCCACCGAGCAGACGCATCCGCTGGCCGGCGAGAGAGGTGAAGCACGAAGCGATCTGCCGGGTGTTGCGCAGATTGTGGTCGAGGACGATCGGAACGAGCTGGAGCGGAGGCGCGCCCTGCCGGTCGAAGACACGTTGCGCCTCGTCGCTGAATACGTAGATCCCGCCGGACTCGGTGTCACGTAGCGATTCCACCACCGGCTGCCACCACGCGTCGGCAAAATCCTGGGCCTCGTCGACGACCACGGAGTCGAACCGAGTGCGCCGCTCCAGGTCGTGGGCGAGCCGCGCCATCTGATCGGGTAGATCCTGCTCCCAGAACTGCACACTTGCCGCCGTCCGCACCGATTCGTCGGGTCCGCGGGCTGCACCCCACTCGATTCCCAACGCGTGGAACTCCCCCACGTACGCAGGCCGCTCCTTCCGCGACCACGTCGAGGTGAGCCGACGCAAATACGACGCGAGACCGTGCGAATAGCAGAGCAGCGCAACCCGTTCACCGGACTTCGACAGCCGTCGAGCCTGCTCGACCGCGAGGAAGGTCTTGCCGCTCCCGGCCCCGCCGCGTACCTCGACGCGGTTCAGCAACCGGATCGCGTCGAGAATGATCGACTGCTGGCTGGTCAGTGCGTCCACTTCGTCCTCGTTGGCGATCGCCCGCGCCAACACACTCGCCTGCGGCAACCCCCGACCACTCAAGGCCGCAGCGAGTTGAGCGACACCGGCGGAACCCATCGGCCGGTCGGACTGCTTGCTGTTCAAGACCTCACGCAGGAGCGGCACAATCGTGCTCAGCTGAGTCCGGTCGATCACCCGCCACCGCGGGCAGTCGGGACGCGCGAAATCGTCCGGCAGTTCGGTGTTCGGGAAGACGACCAGGTGATCCCAGCGCACCCGACCCTGCGTCCAGCGCGGATCACTCTCGACGTAGGTGCGCAGCGCGTAGCTCGCGCCGAGGACCTGGTGTACCGGATCGATGGGTACGTCCTCGCCTCGGCGCCGCTGCCTCCACGTGCTCCCGTCGTGCGAGATCTGCCCACCCTTGACCTCGAGACACACCACGCCCAGACCATCGAGACCGACGACGAAGTCGATCTCGTGATCCTTGGAGCGGTCGGTGACGCGCTGATTCGCCGCAAGGCAGTCGTTCTCGCCCAACTGTGCGATGAGCGCATCCCAGACGATGCGCTCCGCATCGTTGACGAGATTGGGGTTCTCGGGGTGGCAAAGCGGCATCGATACACAGTGCCATAGCGATCCAATATCCGCCTGGAATAGCAAATCGGGTCGGGCGGGATACTTCGTCAAGACTGTAGCGAGGAGCTTTTCTTCATTGGTATGTTGCTGTTTCAGATCGGAGGACGTACTCGATTAGCGAGGCTGCTGTGGCGCAATACTTCACCGTGACCGGTGGACAAGCTTTCCCTCTGGACCCGACAACCATGACCGCGGAGAGTCTTCGCGAAGTCGACCATCTCGAACGGTGGATCGTCGACAACCCCTCGGTACTCGGCGACGACGTCATGATCGTGTCGACGCAGTTCGACCGCTGGCATTCGGCGGCCGGGGATGTGGCCTCGGAGCGGTTGGACATACTCGGTCTAGATTCTCAGGGACGACCCGTCGTCGTCGAACTCAAGCGAGGTGCGGACAAGAAAGTTCATCTGCAAGCCCTCACCTATGCGGCACTGGTGGCTCGATTCGGGGCCCACGAGCTCGGCGCAGCCCACGCAGCGCACCTCACCCGCGGCGGCGTTCCGACATCCGCGGAGGAAGGTTTCCACATCCTGCGCGACCACGTAGATAGTGAATGGGACGCCAAAATGCTCTCCCGGCCGCGTGTTGTCCTGGTCGCCGAACACTTCCCACCTCAGGTAATCACCACGGTGTCATGGCTGCAGGACGTTTCAGGCGGGTTGCTTGCAGTCGAATGCATCGAGTACTCCCTGTTCGCAGACCAACACCGTTCTCTGTCGGTCGGCTTCTCGAAGATCTGGCCCGTCGCAGATCTCGACGACCGCCTGCTCGGACCGAAGATCGCCGAGGAACGCGACGCTCGCCAGGACATTGCCGAGCGAAGCCGCGGACCGCGAGTCGCAGCCGTCGCGGTTCGAAACGAACTTATTCCTAACGGAGCTCGGTTGACCCTCGACATCTCGAAGACCGTCAGCCGCGACGTCGTGGATGCGGTCGAACGGTGGCTCGACAGCAATCCGGACACCGGATACGCGACCTGGGGCACCGATCCGGCGAGACCGTTGTCGTGGCCTGGCGATACGACGGCGACGTTCTCTCTGACACGGCTTGCCAAGATCATCATCGCCCGCGCGACGGACGCTCCCGAACCTGCGTCCATTCCAGGAGGCGACGTCTGGGTCTACGACGGGCTCACCGTGTCGCGTATTGCAGCACGGTTCACCAATGGCGTCGAGGAACCGTGACGCCATTGGTGACAACCGGGGGCTGGCAGCTATCGGGCGGTACGCAGTGCCTCGGTGTGCAGCATCGGCGAGTGGTACTTCCCGTATGGTGACCGAGTACCTCGAAGAGAATCGACCAGGACTGCCGATGCTGTCGACCACGTCTCCTCGACGGTGGTTCCGAGAGCCCAGCTCAGCGAAATATCGTCACCCGCAGCAGCCCGGTATCCGATCGTTCTGAACCTGACTGCAGGATTTCTCGCAGCCAAGTCGTAGAGGGGGACGCCGGCTTCGTTTTCGAGTGTCGATCGCGAAACTACGGTGGTAGCAATGAGTTTTACAGACGATTCGGTGGAGTCGCGGACTACGTAAGCCACTTCCATGGCGCCGACGTTGACAGTGAACAATCGACGACGCCCCGGCCCCGACTTCGTCGACGGGAGGCACGTCACACCCCAATTCGCGCCCGCGTCGGCGGAAGAATCAGGAATAGACGACGCAACCAATTCGCGGAGCCATCGGAGGGCCTGACCGTCGACGTCGAGTTTGCAGAACGTTTCGAACTTCTTCCTGTCGGACGACGACCCGCCCGCCTCTGCGTTCGAACCGCGTTCATCGTTAATGTCGACGATGTCGTCGTCGATCACGGCGTCGTCGGCCTCGTCTGCGGGAGACATGTCAGCCTTCTGCGTGGAAGGCCGGTCCGGCCTGACTGGCGAAGACGCGCCGGCGGCCGCTGCGAGCTGTGGACAATGTGACGGCTTGTACCCGGACTGCCGTTTACGCATCACGGCCAGCGCGTGATGCGCGGCTGCATCTGCGACGCCGGGAAGCTCCAACGCCGAGGCGAAGTCGGTGACGTCGTCGATTCTGATGGTTCGTTCGTTGATGCCCGCTGACTTGTGAGCTGCCGGCCCCAGCCATACCCCGCGTCCCAACTTGCGCCATGGCTTACGACTTGCGAACAGCCGCTTCGGAATTCGGCTCCCATCGACGAACATGCGGACTTCGAGCTTGCCCGATTTTGGAGGCGACCAGATGTAGAACATCTCCAGCATCGCCATGGAGATGCAGGTGATTCGGTGAGCAGACGATCCCGGGAAGCAGCTCACCGTCCAGAACGTGCCTTCTGTTCGCGCGGGGAAAGGAACACAGGCGCTCAAGTAGGCAGCCACCGCGTTCACGATCTCACTGCCGCGAGGGTGCTGCTGCAAGCGATCGAAGGACGAGGTGTGTGCTGCAAGTTGTCCGGACGAGTACTCAGGGCCAACCACCACATCGGTGGCATTCAGCGCCCTCGGATCCCGTAGCCACTCTGCCTGCTCCTCCGGTGTCACGACTGCGTCGATGACGCTCTCCCCCGAGAGCGTCATCGCATGCTCACGGTTGCGGAGCGTGAATCCGGCCTTCTGCGCGCTATGTACCAATGACCGCTCGATCGATCGAAGTTCCAGCGGTGCGGCGTCGACCTCTCGCAGCCTGAAGGCGGCGATGTCCATGTGCCGCTGCGCATGTTGCTTCAACCGAGAGCGCAGGTCGGTGGAGATCCCGATATATGCCTCGTGGTTCTCTGCTTCGAACAAGTACAACCCGCGAGTCTTTGGGCGGATCGCATCGAGCTCGTCCGGGGTGTATACCCGAGCCTCCCCGAAACCGTTCGCTGCCGACCATCGAGCCAAGGCGGTGCTACCAGAGGACATCACGAACCTTTCCACGTACGAGTGTGGTGCGAATCTAACCGATACCTCCGACAGATCCATTGTTCGCCGACCACAATGGGCGCTGAACGCGGTGTGAACTGCCCATTCATCGGTTATCGACACGGTCAGGCCGCCGTTGCGGTCCTATAGATTTCGCATTCCCGAACTTGGTTCGCTTCCAGTGGGCCACAGGGATCACGAAGATCGTGACCCGCATGTACTGTTTCTGCGCTGCTACTGGGTGGTGTTACGACACCGCGCAACGGTAGGGGGTGTAGCCGTCACTGAGGGGTTTGCTCCTGGCGCCATCACCGACGAAAGAGAGAATCGCCCTATCGTCGATGCGCCCGACCAAGGAACCGGGCGGCGATGTCACCCCACGATCAATACATCCAACCGCCGAGGCCCGTGAACCCCTTCCACCCTGTTCAGCTCGATGTCACTGGTTGCACTCGGCCCACTGATGAACGTCAGCGGCCGCGCCGCATCGAGCACCGCGAACGCCTGCGGCACCGTGTCCACCACCTGCTCCGCCCTGACGATGCAGATGTGGTGATCGGGCACCAGCGTCAACGCCCGGCGCCCCTGCGCTTCGCCCGCGTCGAGCACGATGGTTCCCGTCGCCGCGATGCCCACCCTGCAGCCGGTGATGACAGCGTCGACGGCATCGAGTTCCTCCACCGACAGACCATCGTCGGGCACGGTCACGATCCCGTCCACCCACGCTGGCGGCACGTCCACTGGGATCACCGCGCGCGCATCGTCGGCCAGCAATCCGCGAATCGTCGCCGCGATCTCCGACTCCGCCACCCGATACACCTGCGCCCGGTAGTCGTCGACCGTCTCGGCGAAGCGGTCCACGTTCCCCGGCCCGACCAGAGCAGCTCGGTCGTAGTCGCGTGGAACCTCGACACCCACCGCACCACCCTCGGTGGCCGATCGGATGCGTCGCAGAATCTCGGCCTTGGCACTCATGCGTCGTCCTCGTGTGTACGCGCCCACCACTGGCGGAACGTCTCCTTCGGAGGCGCCGGCATGTCACGGCTGGTGGTCCACAACGATCCTGGGAAGGGAAGCGACTCGATGTGCCCCTTCTTTCCCGCCAGCAGGCGTCCGACCCCCGCAGCCTTCTCGGCCATCCCGAACCGCTTCGGCGAGTTCATCGCCCACCCCGCAGCTCGCATCGCGATCTCCTGGCCGCCGGGGATGCCGCCGCGTTCGGAGTCGACCTGCTCCGCCCGTAGGTGCACCAGAATCTCCGGGATGTTGATACGTACCGGGCACGCATCGAAACACGCGCCGCACAGTGACGACGCATACGGCAGTGACGCATTGGGGTCGTCGTGGCCGGTAGTGCCGGTCAGCTGCGGCGACAGGATCGCGCCGATCGGCCCCGGGTACACGGAACCGTAGGCGTGGCCTCCGGTCCGCTCGTACACAGGACAGACGTTGAGGCACGCGCTGCATCGGATGCAGTTGAGTGCGGCGCGGCCCACCTCGTCGGCAAGCACGTTGGTTCTGCCGTTGTCGATGAGCACCAGGTGGAAGTTCTGGGGTCCGTCGCCTTCGTGCACCCCGGTCCACATCGACGTGTACGGATTCATGCGTTCGGCGGTCGACGACCGCGGCAGCAACTGCATGAATACTTCGAGGTCCGCGAAGGTGGGGACCAGCTTCTCGATGCCCATCAACGTGATGAGGGTGTCGGGCAGCGTCAGACACATGCGCCCGTTGCCTTCGGATTCGACGACGGCAAGCGTCCCCGTTTCGGCGACACCGAAGTTGGCGCCACTGATGGCCACCTTTGCCGACAGGAACTTCCGTCGTAGGTGCTCCCGTGCCGCCATGGCCAGTTCGCGCGGCTCATCGGTGATGGCAGCGTCGACACCGGGCATGCGCCGCAGGAAGATCTCGCGAATCTCCGCGCGGTTCCGGTGGATTGCGGGGACCAGGATATGACTGGGCTTGTCGTCACCCAGCTGGACGATGAGCTCGGCCAGGTCGGTCTCGATCGCGGCGATGCCCTCGGCTTCGAGGTACTCGTTCAGGCCGGTCTCCTGAGTGGCCATGGACTTCACCTTGACCACCTCGTCACTGCCCGTGGCCTTGACCAAGTCCGTGATGATGCGATTGGCCTCGTCGGCGTCGCGTGCCCAGTGCACTACTCCCCCGCGGGCGGTGACGTTGGCTTCGAGTTGCTGCAGCAGCTCGGGCAGCCTCGACATCACGTCGGTCTTGAGGGCACTCCCGGCGAGGCGCAACTCCTCCCAGTCATCGCACTCCGCAACAGCTCCCAGTCGCTTCTCACGGATGGTCTTGGTCGCAGCCCCGACGTTGCGCCGCATCTGAGTGTCCTGCAGCGCCCGCTTCGCGGCCTTCGGAAAGCTCTCCTCCCCGCGAATGTTACCGATGCCGGGCGAACCCAAGAAGGTGGTCATGCTGCCTCCGTCGACGCAAGGATCTCGGCGAGGTGCACGGTCTTGACGCCGGTGCGCAGGCGGGACAGTCCGCCGCCGATGTGCATCAGGCACGACGAATCCCCGGCGCTGCACACCTCGGCCCCGGTGGACAGCACGTTGGCCATCTTGTCCGACAGCATCGCCGTCGAGGTCTCCGAGTTCTTCAACGCGAACGTTCCGCCGAAGCCGCAGCACGACTCGGCCTGGGGCAGCTCGACCAACGTCATGCCGCGTACGTTGCGCAGCAGTTCGAGGGGCTTGTCGCCGACGCGCAACATCCTCAGCGAATGGCACGTGGGGTGGTAGGTGACGCGGTGCGGGTAGTAGGCGCCGACGTTGGTGACGCCTAGGACGTCGACGAGGAGTTCGGACAGCTCGTAGGTGCGGCCGGCGATGTCCTCGGCGCGGGTGGCCAGGTCCTCGTCGCCGGCGCGGCGCGCGACCATCGCATGCTGGTGCCGGACCGATCCGACACAGGAACCGGATGGTGCAACGGCGACGTCCCACGACGACTTCTCGAAGACCTCGACGTGGTGACGCACCAGGGGTGCGGCCTCCTTGAGGTAGCCGGTGTTGACGTGCATCTGGCCGCAGCACGTCTGATCCGACGGGAAGACGACGGTGTGACCGAGCCGTTCGAGCAGTGAGACAGTCGCTTTCGCTGACTCGGGGAAGAGTGCGTCCGCCAGACAGGTGGCGAACAGGGCGATCCGCATGGAGCCTCCAGAGCGTGTGGTCTGACCACAGTAACCCCTGTGGTCAGACCACACCAGCTATTCTCCGACAATGCGCGCACACGAGGTGGTTCTCCACCGCATCGAACAGGACCTGGCGGCGGCGCGACTCCGTGTCGGCGATCGACTGCCGGCTGAGCGCGCACTTGCGGAGGAGCTCGGCGTCAGCCGCAGCTCGGTTCGCGAGGCCATCCGCGTCCTGGAGGCGATGGGCGTCGTGAAGACGTCGGTCGGGTCGGGCCCCGACGCGGGCGCAATCGTGGTGGCGGACCCCGCCACGTCGATCGGCTCAGCACTGCGACTGCACATGGCCACCCAGTTCCTGCCCATCGCGGACGTGGTGCAGACGCGCGTACTCCTCGAGTCGTGGGCGTTGCGCGAAGCCGCGGCGCGCACCCCCGACCTCACCGCCATCGACGAGTTACTCGACCGAATGGACGACAAGAGTCTGGCACCCGATCAGTTCCATCGCCTCGACGCCGAGCTCCATGTTCGATTCGCAGGGCTTGCCGGCAACGTGCTGATCGAGGCCATGATGACCTCGCTCCGCGACTCGATCCACGGCTACGTCATGGACGCGGTACCCATGCTCGACGACTGGTCGGCCGTCGCCGTGAACCTCCGGTGCGAGCATCGCGGCATCGTCGACGCGTTGCGCCGAGGCCACGGCGCCAAGGCTGCCACGCTCGCGCGCGAGCACATCGAGGGGTTCTACGGGTTGATGCGGCTCGACTAGTGAGGGGATAACCCTCCTAAAGTTGGCGTCTCCAACATCAGCGACACGTGAGACGAGTGGGTTTCGCCCGGATTGTCTGAAACCGCAGACAGAAGTCCACGCTTGCCCGATTTGCCCCGTCTACGCAGACCTTCATGCCAGAATCTCGCGTGTGGGTAACCCATCGAACCGACGAGTGTCGCTGACAACGGGCCGAATGAACAGAGCCTCCGTACGACTGACACAGAACGGTTCTCGCTCGCGCAGAGGCAAAGCGACCGTCACAAGACGCCCGCCGTCACCGGTGGTTATCCGCGACATCGATGGGAAAGACGAGGAAGGCACAGTTCACTGCGTCGTGTGTGCGGTAAACATCGGACCGCCGGCGACGGGCTCACGAGCTGATTGCTGCCGCGAATGCCGCAAACTCATGCTGTCAATGACCGAGCTCGCGGGCTTGATTCCCGTCAATCATGTGTGTGTCGCGCGGCCACAGCGTGGAAGATGCGACGTGCTGGAGCACCGAAAGCTCGTAAGCATCGCGGTTGCACTGGCACGCCGGTCTGTACGGGGCCAGCAACTGGATGTCGACACGTTGATTCAACGCGCGCACAGCAGGTTAGCGGAGCAGTCCACGCGGGAAGTTCGCATCAAATCAACTGCTCAGAATCAACGTTGATTCGAGGCGGTCGAACCGTTCACTACGGGACACCCGCATCTGAGTGCCGTGGATCAGGTAGGCGAACATGTTTGTCGGACCCCCGTGCCAGCATCCCTCCACACACAACGAGGGCCGCGGGCCCGGGCAAGGGGTTCACCATGGCAATGCACGTCGTCGACGACCGTATCGAGGTCCAGTGCCCCGAGGTCCATCCCGACGCCCGGATGTCGTTCTCGTTCCAGCGGACTCTCCGCGTTCCCGACGACGGAACCACGTACGACCTCCCTCCGGGCCTCGGAAGACTGCAGGTGACGGAGTCCGGCCAGGACGACGACGGGGTGACTCGCTTCGCCATGCCGATGTGGCAGTCCGAGGCATGCTGGATCAACTTCGATGCCGGCTATCCGTTCCTCGTGACGATGAGCAGCGGCACCGTCAACGTCCTGACGGGTGAGCCGTGGTCGCCCGTTCCCGACTTCGAGGCCGAGGACTACCTGGAAGTTCCGGACCAGCCGTGGCTCGATGGGTTCACTGTCGAGAAGGGAACGGTGCGCCAGTTCGTCGCTGCCCCGCTGGGCGCCGACTACACGGTGGAGGAGCAGCTGTCTTCGGAGCCGGCGCGCGGTGGGATCCAGGTGGCCGTCTACCCGCTGTTGGCGAGCAAGTACTCAGAGCTGGACCACCTCCCGACCATCATTTGCTTCTCCGTGCCCCCAAACGACGCGATGGGCCTCGGTGCCGGTGGATCCATCAGACAAGCAGTGACGACGCCAGTGGTCCCGCACGACTCGTGGGACCTCGACCACGGCCGGCGATTCACCATTGACATCGTCAACAGTGCTGTGTTGCGACAACTCACAGGATCGGAACCCGCCTCGGTTCCTCTGAGCGCCGCTGATTACACGCGGTTCGGGATGCCGTGGTTCGCCTGGTACGACGAGCTGGTGGTGGCCCGCGAGGGAGCAGCGTCGCTGCGCGGCGTGAGGACAGTCGCTGACGTCGATGCCGGCGCGGACGAGCCGATCCTGCCGGAGAACGAGAGCTTCGAGAAGCCGGTACCGGTGTACGTCAGCTGACAGGCGCGCGTCAGCGCACCGTGGCCGGCTCCGGCAGCGCCATCCCCCGCTCCCCCATCACCTCGCGCAGGCGGTCGGGGTAGTCGGTGATGATGCCGTCCACGCCCATGTCCATCAGTGCCGCCATCGTCGCGGGGTCGTCCACCGTCCACGGCACGACACGGATCCCGGCGGCATGCGCGGACGCCACCATCTTGGGTGTCACGTAGAGCTCGAAGTCCGGATCGCCCACGGCTCCCTTCTGCGGGGTGCCCTGGACGGGCGAGAGGGCGTGGGCGCCGAACGACTGCACCGCCGCCACAGGGTCACCGTCGAAGTCCTCGATGTCGAGACCACCCAGCCATGGGGACGCTCCAGGTTCCCCGACTTCGAGGAAGTCGGGCTCCGTGAGCGCCACCAGACGGACCGACGGGTCGACCATCTGCACCGCGAGGAGAGCGCCCCAGTCGAAACTCTGAATGGTGGTGCGATCGAGCAGTCCCGCCGCCCCGACCGAGGCGAGCACCACGTCGGCGAACTGCTCACGGGACGCCGTTTCGGTGGGCGCCGCCGCCTCCACCTTGGTCTCGATGTTCAGCTGCACCGTGGAGTCGTACGAGTTCACCAGCGCGAGCACCTCGTCGAGGGTCGGGATTCCGGCGTCTGTCGCCACTCGCTGTTCCGGGTAGCCGTCGAGCTGCGCCACACCACAATTCAGGGTCCGCACCTGTGCCAGCGTCAGGGTGTTCACGTACTTCCCGACGTAGGGAAACTCGGGATCGTTGTCGGTCGCGGGCCGGGTGTCGCGGCACTTCACATCCGACACCTTCCGGTCGTGCGTGACGACGGCGACGCCGTCCTCGGTGATCTGCGTGTCCATCTCGAGGGTGGTGACGCCGAGCTCGAGGGCGTTGGTGAACGAGGCGATCGTGCTCTCGGTGACCAGTCCGAGGCCGCCGCGGTGCGCCTGCAGGTCGAAGCCGTCGATCGGCTGCGCGGTCTCGGTCTCCTGCGTGGAGCAGGCCGCCAACGCCACGCACATCGAGACGGTCAGCAGCACTCGTCGCATCGCCATGACGCCCACGCTAAGCCGGAAAGGTGAACGCCCGATGGATCAGCGCGCGCGCCACCCCTGATCGGTCGACCCTCGCACCACCAACGACGGCTCGAAGGTGAGCTGCCGGAACTCGTGAGCTCCCGACGCCGAGACCTGCTCCAGCAGCAGTTCGGCTGCAGCCTTGCCCAATTCGGCTCGGGGCTGCGAGATGGACGTGAGGGGAACTGCGGCACCCGCGGCGTAGTCGATGTCGTCGTACCCGACGATCGCCAGGTCCTCCGGTACACGCACCCCGCGGTGCACACATTCCTGCAGCACACCCAGCGCGAGCAGGTCGTTCGCGCACACGACCCCGGTCGGCGGGTCGTCCGTCATGTCGAAGATCCGGGCTGCAGCTCGTGCGCCGGCCTCGATGGACAACGACGTCGACCACACCGTCGACATGCGGGTACTGGCCGATTCGGCGACAGCCGTGAGGGCACCGGAGCGGCGGTCGCGCACCTGCCGAATGCTGTCCGGGCCGCCGACGTAGACCAGGGTGCGGTGTCCCAGATCCATGAGATGCCGCGCAGCCAAACGCCCTCCGAGAACGTCGTCGACCGCGACCGACGATCTGCCGGGGGCGTGCGACCCGCGATCGAGCAACACCACCGGGGTGCCCTGGCGGTCGAGGTTGTCGAGCATCGGAACGTTCTCGCCCACGGGACTGAGCAGGATGCCCTGCACGCGCTGCTCCATGAGCAGGCGAAGCTGACGGTTCTCGCGCTCCTCTGACTCGCCGCTGCCGACGATCACGGTCAACAGATCGTTCACGTCCGCCACGGATTCGGCACCGGCTGCCACGTCGAGGAAGAACGGGTTCCGGGCGTCGAGGACCACGACGGCGAGCATGCGGGACTGCCCGGCTCGAAGTTGGCGGGCCGCGTCGTTACGCACGAATCCGAGCTGCGCGATGGCCGCCTCGACGCGCTCACGGGTGGCGGCGGAGACCATGTCGGGCTTGTTCAGGACATTGCTGATGGTGCCCATGGACACTCCCGCGAGAGCGGCGACCTCACGCATGCTCGCTGCCATGATCGCCCCCCTTCGATGCCGTTACGGTCGCTATTGAATCGGTTTACCGGCGTCGGCGCAACCGAACGGCGTTCTCGAACCCACCGAGGCGCCCCACGGCGCACAAACTCGTGACCGATCCTCATCGTTGCTGCTCAACACTTGATACATCACGGTTCGGTAACGCTCTGTCGTGATCCGGGTCACGGGGTTGACCAGTGGCCCCCGTCACTTCTATGTTCACGGGGCTGAATGAACCGATTCAATTCGAGCCGGTTCGGTCCGACGGAGGTCCCATCCATGAGCGTCCCCAGCGCGACGACGCCCACCGCAGTTCCCCTGCTCGAAGTCCGTGACGTCACCAAGTCGTTCGGAAGCGTCGCCGCCGTCTCCGGGGTGTCCTTTCCGCTCTACGGCGGTGAAGCGCACGCACTCGTGGGCGAGAACGGTGCCGGCAAGTCCACCATCGTCAAGATGCTGGCCGGTGTGCACAAGCCGGACACCGGCACGCTGCTCGCGGGCAGCACCCCGATCACTCTCGACTCCCCCGCCGCCGCGAAGGCCGAGGGCATCGCCGTCATCTACCAGGAGCCGACGCTGTTTCCGGACCTGACCATCGCCGAGAACATCTACATCGGTGCCCAGCCCACCTCGCGCGGGCGGATGATCGACCGCGGCGCCATGAACACCGCCGCCGAAGCCCTGTTCACTCGCCTGGGTGTTCCGATGGATCCGAACCGGCTCGCGAGCGGACTGTCCATCGCCGACCAGCAGCTCGTCGAGATCGCCAAAGCGCTGTCCACCAAGGCGTCCGTCATCGTGATGGACGAACCCACCGCCGCGCTGTCGGGTAACGAGGTCGCCCGCCTCTTCAAGGTCGCGCGCTCCCTGTGCGCCGACGGAGCTGCCGTGCTGTTCATCTCGCACCGCTTCGAAGAGATCTTCGACCTCTGCCAGCGCGTCACCGTCATGCGCGACGGCAAGCACATCTCCACCGCACCGCTGGCCGGACTCACCGTCGACGACCTGATCAAGCAGATGGTCGGCCGCGAACTCGGCGCCCTGTTTCCCAAGCTCGACGTCGTGCCCGGTGCCGTCATCCTCGAGGTCGAGAACCTCACGCGTGCCGGGGTGTTCACCGACGTCAGCTTCCAGGTGCGTGCCGGTGAGATCGTGGCGCTCGCCGGCCTGGTCGGCGCCGGACGCTCCGAGGTCATGCAGGCCGTGTTCGGAGTCGACCCTCGTGACTCCGGCAGCGTGAAGGTCCGCGGCAAGGAGCTCAAGCCGGGCAATCCCAAGGCCGCCATGCGCGCCGGCATCGCCCTTGTTCCCGAGGACCGTCGCCAGCAGGGCCTCATCCCCGAGATGTCGATCGAGCGCAACGCGACGCTCACGCGCTCACAGGCGTTGTCGCGCTTCGGGTTCCTCGTCGGTGGTGGCGAGCGCCGCTCGGCCCAGGAATGGACGAAGAAGCTCCAGACCAAGTTCTCGCGCATCACCGACCCTGTCGGCACCCTGTCCGGCGGCAACCAGCAGAAGGTGGTGCTGGCCAAGTGGCTAGCCACCGACCCGATCGTCCTCATAGTCGACGAGCCCACCCGCGGCATCGACGTCGGCACCAAAGCCGAAGTCCACAAGATCATCTCGCGTCTCGCCAGTGAAGGAGTCGCCGTCGTCATGATCTCCTCGGAACTGCCGGAGGTCCTCGGTATGGCCGACCGCGTGCTCGTCATGCGCGAAGGCCGCATCGCCGCGGAGATCGATCGCGATCATGCCACCGAGGAATCGGTCATGTTCGCCGCCATGGGATCGGAGTCCGCAGCATGACCGTCACCACCCAGACCGCCCCGGCGGCCGACCCGCTCAAGCCTGTCACCAAGGACGGGAGCTCGCTGGTCGAGAAGATCCTGAGAATGCGCTCGCTGGGCATCCTCGGCGCGCTCGTCGTCCTCATCGCCGTGACCGCGGCGACCAACAGCTCGTTCCTGTCCGGTCAGAGCATCCGCGACCTGCTGCTCGCCGCGTCGATCATCGCCGTGCTGGCCGTCGGTCAGACCGTCGTCATGATCACCAAGAACATCGACCTCTCCGTCGGTTCGGTGCTGGGCCTCTCCGCGTTCGCCGCAGGATCGGTCATGAAGGCCGGCTCGCCCATCGTGCTCGGCATCCTCGCGGGCATCGTCGTCGGCACGCTGTGCGGAGTCTTCAACGCGCTGCTCGTCCGCTACGGCGGCGTTCCCGCCCTGGTGGTCACGCTCGGCACCATGTACATCTTCCGCGGCATCGCCTTCTTCTGGGCGGGCGGCGAGCAGATCACCGCCGACGAAATGCCCGGCTCCTTCCTCGATCTCGGCACGGCCGGCGTTCTCGGACTCCCCGTCCTGGTGATCGTCGCCGTCATCGCACTCGTGGGAGCGGGCATCTACCTCGGCCGATACCGCAGCGGCCGCGACCTCTACGCCATCGGATCCAACGGTCATGCCGCCGAACTCGCCGGCATCTCCGTCGGTAAGCGCACGCTGGCGGCCTTCGCCTTCTCCGGCGCCATGGCCGGTATCGCCGGAGTCATGTTCGCCGCCCGTTTCGGCACCGTCGACGCGGCGGCCGGCACCGGCTACGAACTCAACGTCATCGCAGCCTGCGTCGTCGGCGGTGTGGCCGTCGTCGGCGGTGTCGGCACCGTGTGGGGAGCCGCCCTCGGCGCCCTGCTGCTGACCACCATCAACAGCTCGCTCCCGGTCCTGCAGATCGATCAGTTCTGGCAGCAGGCCATCGTCGGCGCGCTCATCCTCATCGCCATCGCGGCGGATCGCATCGCGGCCGTGCGTGCCGCCCAGCAACTTCGGAAGAGGAGCGCTCATGTCGAGTGATCTCGCCACCCGTCCCGACGCCCCCGCACCGACCGTGCAGCAGGGCAGTCGCATCCGGGAGCTGCTGGCCAGCTGGGACACCGCAGTCATCTTCCTGACCATCGTCGTCGTGCTCGGCGCGTCGGTGATGAACCCCGACTTCGGTAGCGCCACCAACTTCACCTTCCTGGTACTCGACCTCGCCCCGATCTTCCTCATCGCCCTGCCGATGACGCTGATCATCGTCACCGGCGAGATCGACCTCTCCGTCGCCAGCACCCTCGGTCTGAGCGGCGCGGCGATGGGCTGGATGTGGAACAACGGCTTCACCATCGAGGCCATCGTCCCCATGTGCATCCTGCTCGGTGCACTGCTCGGCGCGCTCAACGGATTCCTCGTCGCCACGCTGGGTCTACCGTCCCTCGCCGTCACGATCGGCACGCTCGCGCTCTTCCGCGGACTCGCCTTCGTCCTGTTGGGCGACACCGCCGTGTCCAACTTCCCGCGGGCCTACACCTCGTGGGTCACCGGCACACTGGGAGATTCGTCGGTTCCCAATCTCGCTGTGCCACTGATCATCCTCGCGGTAGTGTTCGGCGCGGTCCTGCAGTTCACCTCGCTCGGCCGCAACATCTACGCCACCGGCGCCAGTGCCACGGCCGCGAAGTTCGCCGGCATCAACGGCAACCGCATCAAGTTCTGGCTCTACGTCGTCGCCGGAGCGGTCGCCGCCCTGGCCGGTGTCCTGTGGAACCTGCGCTACTCGAGTGCTCGCGCCGACAACGGTGCCGGCCTCGAACTGTCCGTCGTCGCCGCAGTCCTTCTCGGTGGCGTCTCGATCTTCGGAGGCAAGGGCCGGCTCGTCGGCGTTCTCGCCGCCGTCGTCCTCCTCGCGGCACTGCAGAACGCACTGCGTCTCGAGGACATCTCCAACGAAGCACTCACCGTCGTCACCGGCGTCCTGCTCATCGTCGCCGTCCTCCTGCCCAACCTCATCAAGGCAGTCCGCACCTCGTCGGACCGTCGCAAAGCCGTCGCACGACTCTGATCCACCCCCTTCCCGAAAGGTCCACCATGTCCCGCACCTCCCGGCGCCTCGCGCTGGCGCCGCTGGCCGGCATCGCCGCCCTGTCTCTCGTCCTCACCGCCTGCGGTGGCACGACGCAGGAGTCGGCCTCCGAGTCCTCCGACAGCGGAAGCCGCGTCACCGGCACCGCCAACCCCGACGCCGAGATCCAGGACGGCCTCAAGATCGGCTTCCTGCCCAAGCAGCTCAACAACCCGTACTCCGACATCGAGGTCGCCGGTGGCGAGAAGGCAGTCGGCGAGTTCGGGGGCGAGTACAAGCTGGTCGGCCCCAACGACGCCAGCGCATCGTCGCAGGTGTCCTACATCAACACCCTGATCCAGCAGAACCAGAACGTCATCGCGATCGCAGCGAACGATCCCAACGCGGTGTGCCCCTCGCTGAACCAAGCGCGTGACGCCGGCGTCAAGGTCGTCACCTTCGACTCCGACGCCGACAAGAGCTGCCGCGACCTGTTCATCAACCAGGCCACCACCGAGGGTGTCGGCGAGTCGCTGGCGAAGATGACGAGCGACCAGATCGGCGGATCCGGCAAGATCGCCATTCTGTCCGCAACTCCCAACGCCACCAACCAGAATGCGTGGATCGAGGTGCTGAAGGAGCAGCTCGCCTCCAACCCGGAGTACAAGGACATCGAGCTCGTCACCACCGTCTACGGCAACGACGACGACCAGAAGTCCTTCCAGGAGACCCAGGGTCTGCTGCAGACCTACCCGGACCTGAAGGCCATCGTCTCCCCCACCACCGTCGGCATTTCCGCTGCCGCCCGCTACATTTCGGGCTCGTCGTACAAGGACAAGATCGTCCTCACCGGACTCGGCACGCCGAACCAGATGCGTGAGTACGTCAAGAACGGCACCGTGAAGCAGTTCGCGCTGTGGGATCCCACCGACATCGGCTACCTCGCCGCCTACGCCGGTGCAGCCTTGTCGTCCGGTCAGATCACCGGCGCCGAAGGTGAGAAGTTCACCGCGGGCGAGCTCGGCGAATACACCATCGGTGTCGACGGCGAACTGGTCCTCGGACCGCCCACGGTCTTCGACTCCGCCAATATCGACCAGTACAACTTCTGACATGAACCGGTACTGCTTCACGCTGCAGCTCAGGCCGGAATCGGTCCCCGAGTACTCCCGTCGTCACGCCGAGGTGTGGCCCGAGATGCTCGAGGCCCTGAAAGTGAACGGCTGGAACAACTATTCCCTGCACATCCGTGACGACGGCCTGATCGTCGGCTACGTCGAAAGCCCCGACTTGGGCGCGGCGCAGGCAGCGATGAGCAGTACCGACGTCAACGCACGGTGGCAGGCCCAGATGGCTCCGTTCTTCACGGGCCTCGGGTCTGCCACCCCCGACGAAGGATTCGTGCTGCTGCGCGAGCTCTTCCACCTCGAGACTCAACTCCGCGAAGGTCACCCATCATGAGCACCACAGCAGTTCAGGACATCTCGGCCCTCGCCGACTTCGGTATCGAGGTGCCCAGCTGGGCCTACGGAAACTCCGGAACCCGCTTCAAGGTCTTCTCCACCGCCGGCGTGCCCCGCACTCCTTTCGAGAAGGTAGCCGACGCCGCCGAGGTCAACCGCGTCACCGGCGCAGCTCCCCGCGTCTCGCTGCACATTCCGTGGGACAAGGTCGACGACTACTCCGCGCTCGCCTCGTTTGCCGCCGAGAACGGCGTCGCATTGGGAGCCGTGAACTCGAACGTCTTCCAGGACGACGACTACAAGCTCGGGTCATTGACCAACGCCGATAAGCGGATTCGCGCCAAGGCCGTCGCCCACCACCTCGAGTGCGTCGACGTCATGCGGGCCACCGGCTCGAAAACACTCAAGCTGTGGCTTCCCGACGGCACCAACTACGCCGGGCAGGACTCCATCCGTGCGCGCCAGGATCGTCTCGCCGAGTCGCTGCAGGAGATCTACGCCGGCCTCGACGACGACCACACACTGCTCATCGAATACAAGTTCTTCGAGCCGTACTTCTACACCACCGACATCCCCGACTGGGGCACGTCGCTGCTGCACTGCCTCGCCCTCGGAGACAAGGCGAAGGTGGTCCTCGACACCGGGCACCACGCGCCGGGCACCAACATCGAATTCATCGTCACGCAGCTCATCCGACAGAACAAGCTGGGCGCCTTCGACTTCAACTCCCGCAATTATGCCGACGACGACCTCATCGTCGGTGCCGCGGACCCGTTCCAGCTGTTCCGCATCATGCACGAAATCGTCGCCTCCGATGCCCACCTCCCCTCGTCGGGCATCAACTTCATGCTCGACCAGTGCCACAACATCGAGCCGAAGATCCCCGGTCAGATCCGCTCGATCATGAACGTGCAGGAAGCCACCGCGAAAGCGTTGCTCATCGATGCGTCGGCTCTCGAGAAGGCGCAGATCGACGGCGACATCCTCGGTGCCCACGCGGTGCTCATGGACGCCTACAACACCGATGTCCGTGGGCTGCTGGGCGATCTGCGGGAGTCCCGCGGCATCGACCGTGACCCCGTCGCCGCCTTCGCCCGCTCCGGGTACATGGAACGCGTCGAAGCCGAGCGCGTCGGCGGACAGCAAGCGAGCTGGGGAGCCTGATGGGCCTGGAGCGGACGGTTCCGAGGAAGACCCGCCTAGGTCTGGTGTCGGGCGGACTGGGTGCCTACTGGCCCCAGTTCCCCGGTCTCCTGGAGACGTTGCAGCAGTCCGCTCGCTACGTCACCGAGCGGTTCGAGAAGCAGGACTGCGTCGTGGTCGATGCCGGCTTCGTCGCCGATGCAACGGAATCCGCCGCGGCGGCCGAGAAGTTGCGAGTTGCCGATTGCGACCTCGTCGTCGTGTTCCTGACGACGTATCTCACGTCGTCGATGGTGCTGCCCATCGCGCAACGAGTCGATGCCCCGGTGTTGTTGATCGATCTGCAACCCACCGAGGCCATGGACCACGCCACTACGGGGACCGGCGAATGGCTCGCGTACTGCGGCCAGTGCCCGCTCCCCGAGGTGGCGAACGTGTTCCGTCGCAGCGGTATCGACTTCCGCTCCGTCTCGGGCTATCTCCACGACGAGAACGCGTGGTCCCGCATCGAGGCATGGGTAGGAGCCGCGTCGGCGCGCGCTGCGCTGCGACACTCCCGGCTCGGCTTGATGGGCCATCTGTATCCGGGCATGCTGGACATCTCGACCGACATGACCCTGCTGTCGTCGCAGTTCGGCGCCCACGTCGAGGTACTGGAATTCGACGACCTACGGGTGCGTGTCCAGAGCGTCACCGACGCACAGGTGGACGAGCGACTCGAACTCGCGCGCAGCGTCTTCCACCTCGACGACTCCGTCGTGAACGACGACTTCGCTTGGGGCGCTCGCGTATCGGTCGGCCTCGATGCCCTCGTGGACGACTTCGGACTCGACGCCATGGCGTACTACCACCGCGGACTCGACGGCGAACTGCACGAACGTCTCGGCGCCGGCATGATTCTGGGCGCCTCGCTGCTCACAGCCCGCGGAATTCCGTTGGCCGGCGAATACGACATCCGAACCGCCGTCGCCATGCTGATCGCGGACCGCCTGGGCGCCGGTGGGTCTTTCACCGAGCTTCAAGCACTGAACTTCCGAGACGGTGTCGTCGAGATGGGGCACGACGGGCCCGCCCACCTCCAGGTGTCGGCCGGCGAGCCTATGCTCCGCGGACTCGGCGTCTATCACGGGAAGCGTGGATACGGCGTCAGCGTCGAGTTCGACGTACAGCCCGGGCCCGTGACGACATTCGCCATCGGACAGAACCGTGACGGCTCGTTCACGTTCATCACCTCCGAGGGCACCGTTGTCCCCGGGCCTCTGCTGCAGATCGGCAACACCACGTCTCGCGTCGACTTCGGACGCGATCCCGGCGAGTGGACGGACGAGTGGAGTGCCACCGGCACCGGCCACCACTGGGCACTGTGCGTCGGGCACCGCGCCAAGGACATCAAGGCCGCAGCAGAGCTGCTCGGCATTTCCTATACCAGCGTCTAGACCTACTCAGGAGAACCACTGTGACGACGATCGACGATCTGATCGCCCGGTCCAACAGACTCGGCGCCGATGCGCGCAACACCAACTACGCGGGCGGCAACACCTCCGCGAAGGGAACCGAGACCGACCCGGTCACCGGTGAGGACGTGGAACTGCTGTGGGTCAAGGGATCCGGCGGTGACCTGGGCACGCTGAAGCCCGCCGGGCTCGCCGCGTTGCGACTCGACCGCGTCCGCGCACTGAAAGACGTCTACCCCGGCGTCGACCGCGAAGACGAGATGGTCGCCGCCTTCGACTACTGCATGCACGGCAAGGGCGGTGCGGCACCGTCCATCGACACCGCGATGCACGGACTGGTCGAGGCGGCTCACGTCGACCATCTGCACCCCGACTCGGGCATCGCCCTCGCGACCGCGGCCGACGGGGAAGAGCTGACCCGCAAGTGCTTCGGCGACCGTGTGGTGTGGGTGCCGTGGCGTCGCCCGGGCTTCCAGCTCGGCCTGGACATCGCCGAGATCGCCGAGAAGAACCCGCAGGCCATCGGGTGCATCCTCGGTGGACACGGGATCACTGCCTGGGGCGCGACCAGCTCCGAGAGCGAGGAGCGGTCTCTCGAGATCATTCGGACCGCCGAGCAGTTCCTTGCCGACAACGGTCGCTCGGAGCCCTTCGGATCCCCGCTGACGGGTTTCGAGGCACTGCCGGAGGACGATCGACGCACCCGCGCCGCGGCCCTGTTCCCGCTGATCCGCGGGCTCGCGTCGACCGACCGACCGCAGGTGGGTCATTTCGACGACAGCGACGCCGTCCTCGACTTCCTCGCCTCGTCCGAGCACCCGCGCCTCGCCGCACTCGGAACGTCGTGCCCCGATCACTTCCTGCGCACCAAGGTGCGCCCGATGGTGCTCGACCTCCCGACGACCGCATCGTTGGAGGATGTGTCAGCTCGGCTCCGTGAGCTCCACGTTGCGTACCGCGAGGACTACGCCCGCTACTACACCGAGCACGCCGAGGCCGACAGTCCCGCGATGCGCGGCGCCGATCCCGCCATCGTGCTGATCCCCGGAGTCGGCATGTTCTCCTTCGGCGCCAACAAGCAGACCGCCCGCGTCGCCGGCGAGTTCTACATCAACGCCATCAACGTGATGCGCGGTGCTGAATCCGTCTCGACCTACGCCCCCATCGACGAGCGCGAGAAGTTCCGCATCGAGTACTGGGCACTCGAGGAGGCGAAGCTCGCCCGGATGCCCGCACCCAAGCCGCTGGCCACCCGGATCGCACTGGTGACCGGCGCCGCGTCGGGCATCGGCAAGGCCATCGCGCAGCGTCTGGCAGCCGAGGGCGCGTGCGTGGTGATCGCCGACCTCGACGCGTCGAAGGCCGCAGCAGCCGCCGCCGAGATCGGTGGTGCCGACGTGGCCGTAGGCATCGCTGCCGACGTCACCGACGAAGGACAGATCGCAGCCGGGTTCGCCGACGCCGTACTGGCCTTCGGCGGCGTCGACCTCGTCGTCAACAACGCCGGACTGTCCATCTCCAAGCCGCTGCTCGAGACCACCGTCAAGGACTGGGATCTGCAGCACGACGTCATGGCACGCGGGTCCTTCCTCGTCTCCCGCGAGGCGGCCCGCATCATGATCGAGCAAGGCCTGGGCGGCGACATCGTCTACATCTCGTCGAAGAACTCTGTGTTCGCGGGACCGAACAACATCGCGTACTCGGCGACGAAAGCCGATCAGGCACATCAGGTTCGGCTGCTGGCCGCCGAGCTCGGCGATTACGGGATCCGCGTCAA
Organism: Rhodococcus sp. MEB041; assembly: GCF_030208955.1. Lineage (NCBI taxonomy): Bacteria > Bacillati > Actinomycetota > Actinomycetes > Mycobacteriales > Nocardiaceae > Rhodococcus > Rhodococcus sp. MEB041. The sequence continues at coordinate 548,341 of NZ_JARVSZ010000001.1, read as the reverse complement.
CGGCATCAACCCCGACGGCGTGGTCCGCGGTTCGGGCATCTTCGCGGGCGGCTGGGGCGCCAAGCGTGCCGCGGTCTACGGCGTCGAGGAGGAGAAGCTGGGCGAGTACTACGCGCAGCGCACGCTGCTCAAGCGCGAAGTGCTTCCCGAGCACGTCGCCAACGCCGTTTTCGCCTTGACCGGTGGAGAACTGACCCACACGACCGGGTTGCACATCCCGGTCGATGCGGGTGTCGCAGCCGCGTTCCTGCGCTGATGGGGGCATTCGCGGCGGTGGACCTGGGGGCGTCGAGTGGTCGTGTGATGCTGGGGCGCGTGGTCGACGGTCGGGTGGATCTGACGGAGATCGCGCGGTTCGAGAACCGGCCTGTGCGTCTCGGTGGATCGCTACACTGGAACATCCTCGCGCTGTATCAGGGTGTGCTCGACGGATTGCGGTCGCTGGTCGACCGGTTGGACGGCGAGCCGTTGACGTCCATCGGCATCGACACGTGGGCGGTCGATTACGCCCTTCTCGATGCCGACGGGCGCATGCTCGGCGTCCCGTTCCACTACCGCGACTCCCGCACCGACGGCGAGCACGAGGACCTGTTCTCTCGCAGCGGTATTGCTCAACTGCCGTTCAACACGGTGTACCAGCTGCTGGCCGAGTCGCCCGACATTCTGGGCGTCGCCAGGCGCTTGCTCATGGTTCCGGACCTGTTGGCGTACTGGCTCACCGGCGTCGCTCGAGGCGAGGTGACCAATGCGTCGACAACCGGGCTCCTCGACCCACATACCCGCGCATGGGACCGCTCCTCGATCGCTTCGCTGGGCCTGAAGGCCGACCTGCTCCCTGAGCTGGTCGCTCCAGGGATGCCCATCGGACCGCTCACCGCCGACGTCGCCGCCGTGGTGGGCACCGAGTCGTCGGTGGTCGCGGTGGGAACTCACGACACCGCGTCGGCCATCGTGGCGGTTCCGGCTGCGACACCGAACTTCGCGTACATCGCGTCGGGCACCTGGTCGCTGGTGGGAGTCGAGACGCAGGAGCCTGTGGTGACGTCGGCGGCCCGAGACGGGGGGTTCACCAACGAGGCCGGTGTCGACGGCACCGTGCGACTGCTCCGCAACGTCATGGGTATGTGGCTGGTGCAGGAGTCGTTGCGGCAGTGGGAGCGTGACGGTCTCGAGCTGTCGCTCGGCGCACTGCTCGTCGAGGCTGCCGGTCTGCCCGCGTCGTCGGTCATCGATCCCGACCTCCCCGTATTCCTGCCACCGGGCGACATGCCGGCGCGCATTGCCGCTGAGTGCCTCGCAGCCGCGGTGCCGGTTCCGACGACACCCGCGTCGTTCGTGCGCTGCATCGTGGACAGCCTCGCGGCGGCATACGCCCGCTCGGTGGCGCTGGCCGGGGAGCTCGCAGGCATCGACGTCGAGGTGGTGCACATCGTCGGCGGCGGTTCGCAGAACGCGCTGCTGTGTCAGCTGACCGCTGATGCCACCGGACTGCCGGTGGTCGCTGGACCGGTCGAGGGATCCGCCCTGGGCAACGTGCTGGCGCAGGCCCGGGCTGCCGGTGTGGTGAGCGGTGGTCTCGCCGATCTGCGGCGGGTGGTGCGGAACTCGTTCGAGTTGGTGGAGTACCTGCCGACGCGGTGATCGTGTGCAGCGATCCGCGCTGTCCGCGGATTACTGCACAGGATCCGTGGTGCGGAACTCGTTCGAGTTGGTGGAGTACTTGCCGCGGTAGAACGTCGGTTCTCCCTGTCAGGGAGTATCGGCCGAGGTTGCGGCGTCGATCCAGACCTGCAGGTCGTCGTCGGACTCCAGAACTGACGCGTTCACCGAGATCCACCCCTGTCCCATCGACCTGCCCGCGCCCATCTGCGCACGCCGAGCTCCCGGGCGTCCGACATAGTCGTCGTCGCGTTCGCGCGCTACTCGGACCAACAAGGCGCCGCCGCCGTTGCCGACGGACACGACCATCTTCCCGTCGACCATGAACGCAAGACCGCCGAACATCGCCCTCTCGGTCACGGTGGACCTGGCGGACAACGCAGCGCGAACCCGGTCCTCGAGGTCGGCGTCGCGTGCCATGGGGAAACTGTACGACGCCTCCCGACGCGTCGGAAGGTGCGCGGAGCCGCGGATTGCGCGGGTAAACGCACCGTCGCGACGTGTTCGGTGCAGAAATCTTCGGCCAGCGATGATTTCTGCACCGGATCTCACACCAGTCCGCTGGAACCTTCGAACGTGAACCCGCGCGCTTCGAGTTCGGCGAGGCGCCGCTCGCCCTTCTCTGTGATGCACGCCCGAATGACCTCTGAATCCATCAGTGCCGTTCGATCCGGCGCAGACAGGTAGCCGACTTCGCCGTCGTATCCGTCGGCGATGCGGCGCATGGCCTCGTCCAGATCGACGTCCCATTCCTCCCACCCGACGTCGTTCGATGCTAGCGCGCCGAGTGTCATCAACCCTGACTCGACGAGCGACCTGATGACGGTCGCCGTCTGCTCGGCTGTCGTCGACGGCCCCCTGGACTGGATCGTGTAGTACATGAACTCCCATAACGTGATCCAGTCGTCGTCCAACTGGACCAAGAGGTTGAATTCGAGTTGTTCGTCGTTCATCGCACATGCACCTTGATCACCCGTCCGTTTGCTCTCGCCCTCACGTCAATGGTCAATCCACCGGATTTGCTGTCGTCGCGCAACTGGATCCTCGTCCCGTCGGGTAATTCGTACCTTTCGAGGATCTTCGGGCTCACTCCCACGTCGACTGCGCGTCCCTCATCAACGAGTCGCCTGTAGAGCGCACGCACGTCGTCGTCGGTGCCGACCTGGCGATTTGGACTGTTCCGACCAGGTTCAGTCGCCTCCTTCAACACGTCGTCGACACTTGCCGCATCGACCGGCCCCGCATCCTGGAAGAAGCTGTCCGGCAGCGCGTCGTGGATCGCATCCCACGCATCCGTCCCGAACCGGTCGACCAGTGCGAAGGCCATCGCGCCGACGGACAGCACGCCGGCCGCGATCATCGCGTGCACGGCTGCCTCCACCGCCCAAGCCAGGCCGATCGCGAGGGGAACGAAGCGCCGTGGTTCGCCGTCGAGAAGCGCAGCGGACGCGTCGTCGATGGACCGGGCGGCGGACTCGTCCGCATCGATCAGCGCCTGCACATGCGCCGCGATGACCGCCGTGTGGGAGACACCGTTGCTGACCACCGACCAGTCCGGTGCGACGAGGCAACCGTCCGCCTCGGCCACGACGACAGCGTCGAGGAGCGCCTCGCGAGCGACGGCGATGGCAGATGCACCGTCGCGAACTGCGCGCTCCAGCACCCGAAGCTGAACTGTCCGACGTTGCGCTGCAGCAAGATCCCGACCAAGACGATCTACCGCAGCATCGCCGGCCGCACCCTGCCACGCCTCGCGCAGATCGACGCGGCTCCTGTCGATTGCCGCCGCCCGAGAGTCGAGAACCGAGGCGCCGTCACCGATCCACGTCGCGTCGATCCGGACGGCGTCGGGATCCCACGACGCCACCACCTCACGACGCGGCGCGAGCTCAGCGACCTCCATGCCCGACCCCCTCGAGCCGAGCGGCGTTCGCCGAGTCCGCGTCGGCGTACCCGACGGCAGCGACATCCAGCGATCGCGCTGTCGCAGAGAAGCCCGCGACGAGATCGTTGAGTGCCGAGACGGCTCGCTCTTCCGCTCGAGCAAGTGCGGCCGCGGTCGACGCTCCGGGGAGCGCGACCACACCTCGCGGCGCCACACCGATCTGCTCCACCTCACCGAGCACAGCTCGGCTCGCGGCCCGCACGGCCCCCACATCAGCGACGACGAACATCGTTCCCACCCCCTCGCGGGGTAGGACGCGTCAGTCGCGCAGCCCGTTCCACTGTCAGCGTTTGCGCTGTTCACGCTGCATCAGGCGTAGTGTTCGCCGTATCGGAGCCATCTGGTTCCCTTGATCAAGGGGCTGACACCATGGCTGACAAGTCTCCGCGCAACTCGATGACGCAGAAATCGGGCAAGTCGCTGAAGGAAAAGCGACTCGACAAGAAGACAAAGGCCGCGGGGAACATCGCTGCCGACGACGCCTCCGCCGCGGTGAACAAGAAGAAGCGCTGATTTCTCGATCGTGGACGTTCACCCCTTCCCAGCGGGGGTGAACGTCCACGATCGTCTGGTGGCAGCCCGTGCGGGGTACACCGAGAGATGAGCGAAGAAGCGCGCCGTAACGACGGCGACAATGACGGTCCCGTCGAAGAGGAGCTCGAAGAGAGCTTCGACTCGGTGGTCACCGAGGGTGCCGAGCGTCTGCACCGCACCGTCCGAGCCGTGATCGTCACCGGACTGTTCGGCGGACTCGAGGTGGCGCTGGGGGTGATGGCCTACCTCGCGGTGCTGGACGAGACGGGCAGCCATCTTCTCGCCGGGCTCGCGTTCGGGATCGGGCTCGTCGCAATCTATCTCGCGCACAGCGAGCTCTTCACCGAGGACTTCCTCATGCCCATCGCCGCGGTGGTCTCGAAGGACGGTACCCCGGCACAACTCGCGAAGCTCTGGATCGGCACTCTTCTGGCCAACCTGGTCGGCGGGTGGGCGGTGATGTGGCTGGTCGCGCAGGCGTTCCCGCAGTGGCTGATGGTGCTGTCCGAATCGGCACACCACTTCGTCGACGCGCCCTTGAACACACAGTCGATCTGTCTGGCGATACTCGGCGGCAGCACCATGACGCTACTGACCAGGATGCAGCAGGGAACCACCTCGGACGTCGCCCGCATCATCGCGGCCATGGCGGCCGGCTTCCTGTTGGCGGGGCTGCAGCTGTTCCACTCGATCCTCGACTCGCTGTTGATCTTCGGCGCGATTCACGCCGGCGCGGACGTGGACTACCTGCAGTGGATCGAGTGGTTCGGATACACGGTCGGTTTCAACATCATCGGTGGAGTGATGCTCGTGACGGTTCTTCGCCTGGTCCGTACCAAGGAGCTGGTGAAGGAGGAACGGCGGTCGTGAACCGTCAGGTGAGCTCACTGAAGCGCTCGGTGTCGCGCACCTGACCGGAGACGATCACCATGTCGTCGGCCTCGATCACGGTGTCGGCCGTGGCATAGGTGAAGCCTTCGCCCGGCCTCTTCACAGCCACGACGGTCACCTTGTACTTGGTACGCACGGCAGTGTCTCCGAGCCGATGGCCGACGAGGAACCGAGCGGGAGTCGTCTTGACCATCGCGAACCCGTCATCGAACTCGATGTAGTCCATCATCCGTCCACGCACGAGATGTGCGACGCGCTTGCCCATGTCGTGCTCGGGCCGCACCACGTGGTGGACACCGATCTGGGTCAGGATCTTGGCATGCGCGTTGCTGATCGCCTTCGCCCAGACATTGCCCACGGACAGGTTGATCAGGGCAGAGGCGGTGAGAAGACTTGCCTCGAGATCGGATCCGATACCGACGACTGCGCGGTCGTATTCGTGTACCGACAATTGCCGTAGCGCTTCCTCGTCGGTGGTGTCCGCGACGGCGGCATGGGTGAGACGATCGGAGACCCGCTGCACGACGGCCTCGTCCGAATCGATGCCGAGCACCTCGGCACCCTGCGCCATCAGTTCGAGAGCCAGGGACTTGCCGAAGCGCCCGAGGCCGAGGACCACGACGACGTCGGAGGACGGCTTCTTAGCCAATGAACGGCCTCTCTGTGGGGAAGGTGTATCGCCGATCGCGTTCGCGCGCCGCCAGCGCACTCACCAGTGTGATGGAGCCGATACGGCCCAGGTACATGAGGACGACGAGTATCAGTTGCCCACACCCCGGCAGCTGCGCGGTGATGCCTGTCGACAGTCCCACGGTGGCGAAGGCGGACACCACCTCGAACAACAGGACGTCCAGGTCGAACGGGGTCGCGGCGAGAAGCACCACGACCGGCACCATCACCAGCGCCACGCCGACCAGGGCGACGGTCAAGGACTGACGCTGCACCCGCGAGTCGATGCGTCGGTCGAAGACCGTGACCGAGCGATCGCCGCGTACCTCGGCGATGATGACGAACAGCAGAATGGCGAAGGTGGTGACCTTGATTCCGCCCGCGGTACCGCCACTACCGCCGCCGATGAACATCAGCACGTCGGTGACGAGCAACGTCGCGTTGTCGGCGTCGGCGTAGTCGATGCTGTTGAAACCGGCGGTTCGCGGCATGATGCCCTGGAACGCGGCCACCAGCAGCTTGCCGCCGACTCCGCGCTCGGACAAAGTGTTCGACCATTCCAGTACGAGTACCAATGCGGGGCCGAGCACAAGCAGGACCGCTGTGACCGTGACCGTCAGCCGCGTGTGCAGCGTCCATCGTCGACGAGTGCGTCCCCGAACATGTCGGGCCACCTCGAAGAGGACGGGGAAGCCGATGCCGCCCAGGACCACGGCGACGAGGAGCGGCACACAGATCCACGGATCGGTGGCGAAGCTGATCATGTTGTCGCTGAACAACGCGAAGCCGGCGTTGTTGAACGCGGACACGGAGTGGAAGATGCCGAGCCACACGGCCCGTCCGAGCGGCTCGTCGTAGCCGACGGCGAAACGGCCCGCCAGACACGCCGCGACCGCCGTCTCGATGAGAAGGCTGGTTCTCACGACACCCACCACGACGCTGCGCACGTCGCCGAGTCCGGACGTGCGGAGCTCAGCCGCCGCATTGAGCCGTCCGCGAAGACCGATGCGGTCGGCAAGGACGAGACCCACCAGCGACGCCATCGTCATGATGCCGAAGCCGCCGATCTGGATGAGCGCGAGAATGACGCCTTGACCGGCGCCGGACCAGTGCGTGGGAGTGTCCACCACGATCAACCCGGTCAGACACATCGCGGACGTCGCGGTGAACAGGGCGCCCAGCAGATCCGTGCTCTTGCCGACCTGCGTCGCCGCGGGCAGCAGCAAGAGAACAGTGCCCACTGCGATGGCGGCGGCGAAACCCAACGCCACCAGGCGCAGCGGGGTCAGCACGGCCTTCGCGGCCCGACGAGGTGCCGGGCCCGAGCTCATCGTCACCGGAGGCACGTTACTGCAGCGCTGCGCGCACCCGCTGCAGACTGCAGCGGGTGCGCACCTCGGCTCTCAGCCGCCGACGCCCACGCGGACGTCGGGAGCCCCGAGCCGTGCGGCATCGGCGGTCTCGTCGTCCGGCTGCGCCTGCGATTCACGCTCTGCCGCAACGCGCTTGCGGTAGTGCTCGATCTCGTCGGACACGTGCTGCTCGTCCCACCCGAGGATGGGTGCGACCAGTCCGGCGACCTCGGCTGCGGCAGCTTCGCCGCGGTCGGCCAACTCGATCGACACGCGGATGCGCCGCGTCAGGATGTCGTCGAGGTGCTGCGCACCCTCGTGGCTCGCAGCGTAGACGGCCTCGGCCTTGAGGTAGTCGGGTGCATTCTCCAGCGGCTTGCCGAGCTCCGGGTTCTGATCGATCAGGTCGAGGACCTCACCGACCAGGGTGCCGTAGCGACCGAGCAGGTGCTCCATGCGTCCGACGCGCATCCCTGCGCGGTCGGCCGCGAGTTGGCGCGCGTTCCAGGCGCCGTAGTACCCGTCGGCACCCACGAGCGGGATCTTCTCCGTGACGCACTCCGGAACCTTGCGCTCCATGTTGTGCACCGCGGAGTCGACCGCGTCCTTCGCCATGACCCGGTACGTCGTGTACTTGCCGCCGGCGATGACGGTGAGGCCACGTACGGGGCTGGAGACGGCATGCTCGCGGGACAGCGTGCTGGTGGAGTCGGACTCGCCGTACAGCAACGGACGCAGACCGGCGTAGACACCGACGACGTCCTTGTGGTCCAGAGGATCCTGCAGCAGCTTGTTGACGTGCCCGAGGATGTAGTCGATATCGCTCTTGCTGGCCGCGGGATGCGCCAGGTCGAGCTTCCAGTCGGTGTCGGTGGTGCCGATGATCCAGTGGCTCCCCCACGGGATCACGAACAGCAGCGACTTCTCGGTGCGGGTGATGATGCCCGTCGAACTGTTGATGCGGTTACGGGGCACCACCAGGTGCACGCCCTTGGACGCGCGAACCTGGAACTGCCCGCGACCGCCGACCATCTCCTGGATCTCGTCGGTCCACACACCGGCAGCGTTGATGACCTGCTTGGCGTGGATCTCGAACGACTCCCCCGACTCGAGGTCCGTCGCGACGACGCCGATCACGCGGTCGTCCTCACGCAGGAAGCCGGTGACGCGAGTGCTGTTGGCGCACAACGCTCCGTAGGCCGCGGCGGTGCGGGCGATCATCATGGTGTGGCGGGCGTCGTCGACCTGGCCCTCGTAGAAGCGCACGGCACCGCGGATGGCGGAGCGCTTGCCCGAGGGGAAGGATTCCAGCGTCTTCTTCTTGCCCAGGTGCTTGTGGTGCGAGGGCACACCGCGGCCGGCACCCATCACGTCGTAGACGCCGATACCGAGGCCGACGTACGGCCGGTCGATCAGCTTCTCGAGGGGGTAGATGAACGGCACGGGGCGGGCGAGGTGCGGGCACAGGTCGTTGAGGACCAGCGACCGCTCCTTGAGCGCCTCGAAGACCAGCGCGAAGTTGAACTGCTCGAGGTAGCGCAGGCCACCGTGGAACAGCTTGCTGGACCTGCTGGACGTCCCGGCGGCGTAGTCACGCGCCTCGACCAGACCGACCTTGAGGCCACGGGTGACCGCGTCGAGGGCAGCTCCGGTACCGACGACACCGCCGCCGATGACCAGAACGTCCATCTCCTCCGTGGCGAGACGACGGAGTGCTTCCTTGCGTGCTTCGGGGCTGAGAGCTGTTGTGGTGGAATTCATTCGGCATCGACCCAATCGAGTGTTCGTGTGACGGCTTTCTTCCAACCGGCGTAGAGCTTGTCTCGCTCCGCGTCATCCATGGACGGTGTCCATGTCTTGTCCTCGGCCCAGTTCTCGCGGATCTCGTCCTCGCTCGCCCAGAAACCGACGGCCAGGCCCGCTGCGTACGCCGCGCCCAGTGCGGTGGTCTCGGCGACCACCGGCCGGACGACATCCACGTTCAGAATGTCGGACTGGAACTGCATCAGCAGCTCGTTCACCACCATACCGCCGTCGACCTTGAGCACCTCGAGGTCGACGCCCGAATCGGCGTTCATGGCCTCGATGACCTCGCGCGTCTGGTAGGCGGTGGCCTCGAGCACGGCCCGCGCCAGGTGGCCCTTGTTGACGAAACGGGTGAGTCCGACGATGGCGCCGCGGGCGTCGGAGCGCCAGTGCGGGGCGAACAGACCGGAGAACGCGGGCACGAAGTAGGCGCCGCCGTTGTCGTCGACGGAGCGAGCGTCGGTCTCGATATCTGCTGCGGTGGAGATCATTCCGAGGTTGTCACGCAGCCACTGCACGAGCGATCCGGTGACGGCGATGGAACCCTCGAGGGCGTACACCGTCGGCTGGTCGCCGATCTTGTAGCAAACCGTGGTGAGCAGTCCGTTCTTGCTCATCACCTTGTCGGTGCCTGTGTTCAACAGCACGAAGTTGCCTGTGCCATAAGTGTTCTTTGCCTCACCGGGCGACAGGCACGCCTGACCGAACGTGGCGGCCTGCTGGTCGCCCAGGATGCCGGCGATGGGGACACCGCTGAGCGAACCGCGCTCGCGGACGTTGCCGTACACCTCGGAGGAGCTGCGGATCTCGGGGAGCATCGACATCGGGATGCCCATGTCCGCACAGATGCCCTCGTCCCAGGACAGGGTGTCGAGATCCATCAGCAGCGTGCGCGAGGCATTGGTGGGATCGGTGTAGTGCAGACCGCCGTCGACACCGCCCGTCATGTTCCAGAGGACCCAGGTGTCCATGTTGCCGAAGCACAGCTCGCCGGCGTCGGCCTTCTCCTGCGCGCCCTCGACGTTGTCGAGGATCCACTTGACCTTGGGGCCCGAGAAGTAGGTCGCGAGCGGCAGGCCGGTCTTCGCGGTGTACTTGGTGGCGTCGCCCCCGCCGAGCTTGGTGACGATGCGGTCGGTGCGAGTGTCCTGCCAGACGATGGCGTTGTAGACGGGCTTGCCGGTGGCGCGCTCCCACACCAGCGCGGTCTCGCGCTGGTTGGTGATGCCCACGGCCGCGATGTCCGAGGGGGTGAGGTCGGCCGCGGCGAGTGCGCCGGCGGAGACGCTGCGAACGTTGTTCCAGATCTCCACGGCGTCGTGCTCGACCCATCCGGCCTGCGGGAAGATCTGCTTGTGCTCGCGCTGATCGGCGGCGACGACGGTGCCCTTGTGATCGAAGATCATGCACCGAGTCGAGGTGGTGCCCTGATCGATCGCTGCGACGTAACGGGTTTCGGTCATGAGTGGTTCCCCTGGGTAGTGGAGTGGACGATCATGCGGACTTCTCGGGCAGACGGCTGGGCTCTTGCTCGTCGTCGCCGTCGGGATCGGCCGGCAGGAACCGACCCACCAGGTTGTCGTACAGCAGGACGCCGATGGGGCCGCCGATGATGGGCCCGAGGATCGGCACCCAGAAGTAGAGGCTGCCGTACTGATCTCGCCATGCCCCACCGTATCCCGTGATGAACGACGCCAGGCGGGGTCCGAAGTCACGAGCCGGGTTGATCGCGTAGCCGGCGTTGGTGCCCCATGCGAAGCCGATGGCCACGACGATGAGTCCGACGATCAACGGGGCCATGTTGGACAGCGGCGGGCTGTTACGCGAGTCGGACACGGCGACGATGAGGAAGAGCAGGATCGCGGTACCGATGATCTGGTCGATCAGCGCGGAGCCGAGGCTGACGGGCAGCGTGCCGTTGCCGGGCAGCGTCGAGAAGATCGTCTGCGTCGCGGTGGTGTGCTCGGGATCGATCGCGTTCAGCATGTCGTTGTAGTTCCACCGCACCAGCAGCGCGGCGACGAAGGCACCGAGAGTCTGCGCGAGCGCGTACGGCGCGACCTTCGACCACGCGAAGCCCCGGAACAACGCGAACGACAGCGTCACAGCCGGATTGAGGTGCGCACCGGTGGCGCGGCCGGCGACGTAGATGCCGAACATGACACCCAGGCCCCAGGCCCAGGCGATCGAGTCGTGGTCCCCGAGGCTCCCGGACTCACCGCCGGAGACCACCTGCGCCACGACGCCGGCACCGAACAGAATCAGAATCATCGTTCCCGCGAACTCGGCTGCCATCTCTGCGGGCAGCCCCCACTTCGCGCGTTTGTCCGTCACGCCATCTCCCTCGTGTTTGTGATCCAGGCCATAAAGAGCAACTGGAAGCCATGCTAGGTGACATGCACGTTGTCGCAAACCGCGTGCACATATGTGCAACTCGGACCGGATCGCGATACCGCGGCGGTCCAGATGTGGTTTAGCGTGGGCTCATGTCGGAGCTGCAGATCTATGGGGAACACCTGCTCCCCGACGCGACGGATCCGCGCACGATCGACGCGGTGCAGGCGGCGCGGCTCTACTACTTCCAGGACTTGACGATGGCCGCGATCGGCCGCGAGATGGGCGTCTCCCGCAGCACGGTGTCGCGGCTGATCACCTTCGCCCGCACGTCGGGACTCGTGGAGATCAAGATCAGCACCGCTCTCGGCCAGGCACCCGGGCTCGAGCGCGCCTTCGCCGATCGGTACGGCGTCCGTGCCCACGTCGTGCCTGTTCCGGAGACCGTCAGCGACGTCGATCGCCTGGACCGGGTCGCCATGTTCGCGGGCCGCCTGCTGACGACGTTCTTCGCCTCCGACATGGTCATGGGCGTCGCGTGGGGCACGACGGTGAGCGCGGTCAGTCGACACCTCGCCCCGAAGCGCACCCACAACTCGCACGTGGTTCAACTCAACGGCGCAGCCAACACGCGCACCACCGGGGTGTCCTACGCGACGGACATCGTCCGCACTGTCGCCGACGCGTACGGCGCTCTCCCCCAGGGCTTTCCGGTTCCCGCGTTCTTCGACTACCCGGAGACTCGGCAGATGCTGTGGCGCGAACGCAGCATCAAACGCGTGCTCGACCTGCAGGACCGGATGGACCTCGCCGTGTTCAGCATCGGCGTGCACGGCGGCGCTGTACCGAGCCACGTCTACAGCGCGGGTTACCTGGAGAAGTCGGATCTCGAGGAACTCGACCGGGACGGCGTCGTCGGCGACATCGCCACCGTCTTCCTCCGCTCCGACGGCAGCTACGACCGCATCGCGCTGAACGAACGTGCAAGCGGCCCACGCCTGGACCGACTCAAAGCCGTGCCGCGACGCGTGTGCATCGTCGCCGGCGAGTACAAGCTCACCGCGCTGCGAGCGGCCCTCGCCGGAAAGATCGTCACCGATCTCGTGATCGACGACCTCAGCGCGGCGACCCTGCTGCAGGCGTAGGTCAGCCCTTCTTCTTCGTTCCCGGCAGGATGCCCGCGGAGATCACGGCCTTGACGTAGGGGCGCGCGGAGGAGATGAGCTCCTCCGCGTCGTCGACACCGCACCACGCGGCGGCGGCCATCGCATCGGTGCGGTCCTCGATGTGGCGGTCGAGTGCGACACCGTCGTCCGTCAGAGTCTCGACGCCGTCGGCCGTCGTGACGAGACCGCGCGCGGCGAGACGCTCGGCCGCCGAGTCCCACTGCTCGTCCGACCACTCGCGCGTCAGCTGGGTGATGCGACGCCCCAGCACCCGACGAGCACCGGGCTCGGGGTGCTGGGCCTCGTGGAAGACACCGGCCTCCGTCGGATCGAGGTCTGCGTCGAGGAGAGCCGCGAGGTGGCCGTCGCCGCGCCATTCCCGCAGAACCGCGATGGCGTGCCACAACTGCAGGTGCGGGACGTCGGGCGCCGACGACTGATGCCATGCTGCGGACAGTGGGCGGCCGGCGAAGGTGAGCGTGTCGCCGATGCCGTGCAGGCGGTCGGCCAGCGACGTGAGGCCCGGGTCGGACACCGACTCACCCAGCGCACCTCCGAGGACGGTGTCCAGCGCGTCCCATCGGCGCCGAGCCACGGTGTCGAGGCCGGCGGCGATCGCCGCGGGCCAGGAGCGCTCGATCAGCGTGGTGTTGAAGCTGTAGAACGCGGCGGCGACCACCCCGGCGGCACACGGCCCCATCGGCTCGGCGCGCGAGCCCACGTACCAGGCGTGTCCGTCGAGACCCGTGTCCCGGCCCGCCGCTCCGAGTTCGGGATTGAAGTACGCCGAGATGTGGAAGGGCTCGAACGTGCGGTACGCGGCGCGGGCATGGGCGGCTGCCGTGGAGTCGGTCATGGGTCGAACCTACTGGCTTCGAGCACTCACGGACTGCGATCTCCTACCGGAGTAGGAGACCATCCTCCCACCCGAGGGTGGCGGAGGACATGACCTCCTCCGTTCGGCGTCCCGGAAATACGTCCGTCGCACGACGACGTGAGTCGCTCCAGCGAGCACAGTGGTTGCCATGCCGATGACACGAGAGAACGAGACGACGGTCGCACTCGATCCGCGAGGTCGTTCCTTCGTCGTGGTCCTCCCCGACGATCCCCGTTCGGACGCAGTCGCCGCTGCTGTCGGTCCCGTTGCGACGCACGAGGTCCGACACCCTAGCGGCCGTCCCCTGCTGCTCGCTCACACCACGACCGACCGTATCGTCGAGGGACGCACACATGACGGAGCCCTCGCCGTCGTCGGCCGGTCCGACGCGACGGTCGGCGCTCTGCAGCGAATCCTGTTCGGTGCCACCAGGCCCGAGGACCTGGCCGCCGCGTCGAGCGCATTCCACGGCAGCCATCTCACCATCGGGTCCATGAACGGCGAGATCTATGCGTCGGGCACCGCGATGGAGACGCGGCGGCTCCACTCCGCCGTCGTCGGTGGCATCACGATCGTGTGCGACCGCGCCGATGTGCTCGCCGAGATCGGCCGATTCGACCTCGACGACGACTCGCTGATCCTCGCGCTGGCCGGCACCCTGCCACACCCGTGGAATCGGTACTCGATGTGGACGGGCGTGACTCCTCTTCCGGGAGACCAGTGCGTGATCGTGGACGCGACCGGACGGGCGCGCCGGGGAACATGGTGGCATGCTCCGGACGCGGTACTCGACCGCGAGGAGGGGGCACGACAGCTCCGTACGGCGCTGCGGGACAGTGTGTCCGCACACATGACCGGAGCTGAGGGAACCGCGGTCGATCTGTCCGGAGGTCTCGACTCGACACCGTTGTGCTGGTTCGCCTCCCGCGAACCAGGAGGTGTGCTCGCCCGCACGATGTACAACGACGATCCCGGAGGCACAGAGGACCTGCAGTGGGCGCGGAAGGCATTGGCCACCATGCCCGGCGTGCACACACACCTGACACTGTCGACCGACGACCTCCAGGACTTCTACGAGGGAATCGACCGGATCGACGCCCCGCTCGACGACGTCACCCAGGCGGCGACGGCCGGGCCGCGGATCGTCGCTCTGCTGCAGGACGATCGCGCCCGCGGGCTGACCACTCACCTCACCGGGCTCGGTGGTGATCACATCCTGCGTGGGCTGCCCTGCTGGGACCACACACTCGCACGCACCCGCCCGTGGGCAGCCTGGCGGCGAGCGCGGTCCGAACACGTTCCCGCCGGTGTCTCTCCCCTGACGACGTTGCGCGAGCTGCTCGATCGGCGGTCGTACGACCGCTGGCTCAGGGACTCGCTCGCCGCGGCACTGGACCGTTCGAGCACGAGAAGCGCACCGGGTCTGAACGACTGGTCCGCTCCGGCGTCGCTCCCACCGTGGTTCAGCGACGACGGCCGCGCCCGTCTCCGCGAGCTTCTCGCGCATTCGCCCGCACCACTGGGCGCCACGAGGGCGGACCACGCCGACCTGTTCTACGTCCGCGACGCGGCCCGCCTGACACGGGGAACCGCTCAACTGGGACAGCCACTCGGCGTCGCCTACGAATCACCACTGCTGGACGATCATGTCGTCGAGGCGACGCTGGCCGTGCGCCGAGACGAGCGTGACACTCCGCTGGAGTGGAAGCCGCTCATGAAGGCCGCGATGCGCGAACTTCTCCCCGACGAATACCTCCTGCGTACCAACAAGGTCGGCGGCGGACCGCAATCGGTTCGCGGGTATGCAGCGCACCACCATGCCCTGGTCGCGCTCGTCGAGGATGCCCACCTCCTCGACACCGGGATCATCGACAGTGCCTCGTTCAGGGGCACGAGCGCACCGAGCGAGCGAGAGGCGCCGCCGCCGCACATCCATCCTGCTCTCAATCTCTCGGTCTTTCTTCGCAACCGAACGGCGACGCTCGAGCGCGTCACCGTCTGACACCCCGTTCCGCACACCGACGAGTAGGAGTTACGACGATGCTTCGCACCCGACGACCGTCCGTGACGGCCGTTCCCACCGAGTTCGGCCAGGTCCTCCTCGACCGGCGCAAGGGTCGGTACTTTCACCTGAACGGCACGGCGACCACCATCGCGGACAGCCTGCGCGGCGGAGTCGGCATCGAGGACACGGCTCGCGAGATCTCGCGGCGATACGAGATCGACGACGCCACGGCGCGAACCGATGTCGAGACCGTCGACGCGCAGCTCCGAGAGGCGGGCCTGCTGTGAGTGACGTACTCCCCCGCACACCTGCCGATCTCCACCTCCTCGAGCGAGTCGCCGTCGGGACCGCGGTGGCGCTCGCCCGGATGCTGGCACACGCATCGCCGGACACGACGCGGCGCGTCCTCACTGCGACGGCCCGGGGCGCGCGCCCCGCGTCGTACGAGGATGCACGCGACGCCCGAGACGCCGTTCTGACGGTCAGCGCATTCTGTCGTGGCGGTTCGTCCTGCCTGCCGCGCTCGCTCGCCACCGCGCTCGTGTGCCGCACTCGCGGGACGTGGCCGGACTGGTGTGTCGGAGTCCTGACGGCGCCGCCGTTCACCGCCCACGCGTGGATCGAAGCGGACGGCCGCATCGTCGACGAACCCATGTCCGGTGCAGATTTCGCGACGTTCTTCCGCGTCCGATCCGGCCGTACCGAGCCGGACCACCCCACTGTTCCGAGGGCCTCACAGCTGGCCGCGTAGGAACCCACAGACTCGGTGGCGGAACCGATACCGCCATCGGACGTGGTGAGCCACCGCGGTTCACCATGCACGATCGAACACCCCGGAAAGGAGATTCACCATGACCGACCGTTACGAGACCCCCACGATCGTCGATCTCGGCGAGTTCCGCACCGAGACCGGATACGGAATCGGCGGCCAGGCCGAGGGATGGAACCCGATCGCCGATCGCAAGAACTGACCACACGCTCACACCGATCCAGCACACGAGAAGGAGACACTCATGATCGAGACCTACCAGGCACCCGTCGTCGCAGACCTCGGCCGCTTCCAGGACGAGACCGGCGAGTTCATCGGCCCGAACACCGAGGCCATCCTTCCGTTCGAGGACCACTCCAAGGAGTGACCACGTTCGAGCGGACCCCTGACGGGGTCGTGTAGCACGGGTCGGGAATCCGGATGCCGTCCGGATTCCCGACCCGCTTCCCCTCTCCGGATCGACGGAAGGCCCAGCGATGACCCACCCGACCGCGCTTGCACTCGCTCGTGACGAACGGCTCCCGCTGACACCCGACACTCGCGAGCCGGCTGTGCTGACCCGCGACCTCCGCATGCGCTACGGCGACACGGACGTGCTGCGCGGAGTCGACCTCCGCATCGAGGCCGGTGAGGTCACCGCACTGCTCGGACCGAACGGTGCAGGGAAGACCACCACCATCGAGATCCTCGAAGGAATCCGACGCCGGTCGAGTGGCGACGTCCGCGTGCTCGGCATCGATCCCGACGACGCCACGGAAGAGTGGCAATCGCGTATCGGCGTGGTACTCCAGTCCTGGCGCGATCATCGACGCTGGCGCGCGGGCGATCTCCTCACACACATCGCGTCGTACTACCGACCCTTCGCACGCCGGGACCGCGCCACGCCGTTCGAGCCGGACGAGCTCCTCGACGCCGTCGGCCTCACGGACAAGGCGACCACGCGAGTCGGGCGCCTGAGTGGCGGCCAGCGGCGCCGACTCGACGTCGCCATCGGCTTGGTGGGGAACCCGGAACTTCTGTTCCTCGACGAGCCGACCGTGGGCTTCGATCCCGAAGCGAGACAGGAGTTTCACGCGCTGCTCCAGTCGATCGCCCGCACACGGGACACGGCCGTAATACTCACGACGCACGATCTCGCGGAGGCGGAGCTCCTGTCCGATTCGGTGGCGATCCTGGTGGGCGGGCGGATCGTCGCGCGCGGCAGCACCGCAGACATCGCCCGCGAACACGCACGTGGAACGAGGGTGACCCACAGAGTCTGCGGTGACCTCCGATCCACCGTCGTCGACGGGGACGCGACCGACCACGTCCGCACCCTGCTGCGCGACTCCCGCATCACCGACCTGGCGGTACGACCCCGGTCACTCGAGGACGCGTACCTGCAGATGATCGACGCACTGGACGAGAAAGGATCGCCGGCATGATCATGTCTGTCGCACGCATCGGCTTCGACCGTGGCCGCGAGGAGTTCCGTCAGGGTCTGCCTCTCGTCTTCAACTACGTGTTCTTCCCATCGGTGGCGCTGGTGGTGATGTTCTTCCTGCGGGGTGTCAGGCTGGGCGACTCCGGTGCGTCGTTGAGCACCTACGCGATACCCGGGATCCTTGCGATCAACGTGGTGTTCAGCGGTCTCATGGGACTGGCCACCATCCTCATCACCGAACGCGAGGACGGCACCCTGCTGCGCGCACGGTCCCTGCCCTACGGCATCCACGCCTACCTGATCGGGAAGCTGGTGTCACAGACAGCGATCACGCTCGTGACGGTCGCGGTGATCATCGCGGAGGCAACACTGCTGTTCGGCGGGTTCGTCGCCACAGATCTGTCGAATCTCGCTCACCTCCTGTGGATCCTGCCGCTCGGGCTGGCCGCGACCCTGCCCTTCGGTGCCGCGCTGGGGGCGGCCGTGAAGAACCCGCGAAACCTCAGCTTCGTCTCACTGTCGCTCATGGGTGTGGTCAGCGTGTCGGGTGTGCTGTATCCGCTCGGGCAGCAGGCGCTCTGGATGCAGTGGCTCGGACAGGCCACCCCGCTGTACTGGCTGGGACTCGCGTTCCGCGGCGGACTTCTGGGCGACGGCGCCGCCTCGGCGGAAATCGGCGGAACCTGGCGGTTGGCGGAAACCGCTGCGGTGCTCGGAGTTTGGAGCATCGTGGGAACGGGCACGGCGGTACTGGTGCTGCGACGTACCTCGCGCCGACGGGGCGGCAGTCGAACGAGCAGGCCGCGTCACTCCTCGCCTGCCATCACCCCGGCCTCGTAAGCGAACACGACACATCGGATGCGGTCTCGGACCTCCAGTTTGCGGAGGATGTGGCCGACGTGAGTCTTGACCGTCACCTCGGCGATGACCAGCTCGGCGGCAATCTCCGCGTTGTTCATACCCCGCCCGATCAGGGTGAGGACGTCCCTCTCCCGTTCGGTCAGCGAGTCGAGCTTCGCAGAGCGCGCCGCCGACGCGGACGGTGTCGCCCGCGGCGTCTGCGATGCGAGCAGTCGGCGCGTCATCTGGGGCGAGACCACCGCTGTGCCGGCATGGGTGGAGACAATGGCGGCGAGTAACGACTCCGGTGGGGTGTCCTTGAGAAGAAAGCCGCTCGCACCTGCCATGATCGCGTCGTAGACGTAGGTCTCGACTGCGAAGGTGGTGACGATCAGCACTTTCGGTGCATTCTCCATCTCGACGATCTTGCGGGTGGCGTCGATACCGTTCATCCCGGGCATGTCGATGTCCATCAGGACGACGTCGACCTCGCCGGGCATGTCACGGACGACGGCCACCGCGTCGCCACCCGCGGACGCCTCCGCCACCACCGTGGTGTCCGTCCCCGAATCCACGATCATGCGCAGACCCGCCCGCACGAGCTCACTGTCGTCGACGACGACCGTGCGGATCATCGGGCCGCTCCGGCCGCCACGGCACCGCAGGACGGCAGAACCACACGCAGTGCGAAACCGCCGGTGCCGGAACGGGCGACGGCGACGGTACCGCCGAGGGACGAGACCCGCTCACGCATCCCGCGCAGGCCGTAGCCTCCGGTCTGTGTGGACGACGCCCCGCACCCGTCGTCCTCGACCGTCACCGCCAGCGTCTCGTCGCCGCTCACGACGGCGACTGCGACCTCGCTGACATGGTCTCCCGCGTGCTTGTGAATGTTGGTCAGCGCTTCCTGCACCACCCGAAACGTGGTCTCTTGCACATCGACCGGCACGGTTCGCGGATCTGCGGCCAGATCCAGGGTCACGGTCAACCCCGATGCGCGCGCCCGCTCGACGAGCGATGCCACATCACAGAGCCGCGGCGCGCTTCCCGCGCACCCGTCGTCCCTCAGCATCGTCAAGACGGTGCGGAACTCGTCGAGTGACGTTCGGCAGTGCTCGGCGATGGCGCGTACCGCGCGGCGATGCACCGGGGAGAGGTCGCCGGCCCGTCCCATTCCCTCGGCCAGTGTCAGCACACCGGCGAGACTGTGCGACACGACGTCGTGCATGTCCCGAGCGATGCGTTCGCGCTCCTCGGCGGCAGCGAGTCGGGCGAGGTGGACCTTCTCCCGCTCGAGTTGTGCGGCGCGGTCCGCCAGGGTGTCGCGGTAGGCCCGGTCCACCGCCGCGCTCCTACCCCACGTGTACGCGGCGCACGTCGCCGCGCCGACGGCGGCGAGCGGGACGATCACGTCACGTACCGAATCGCCCCACACGATGCCGCCGATCACGGCCCCGACGAGGACACACCCGGCGCTGACGAGTGCGGATCGCTGCGACGCGTACAGGGCGACGGCATGGACACCGGCGAGCAGCACGAGATCGGCCGGCACCGGCCCGCTCAGGAAAGCCAGCTGAGCCGCGCCGGCCGAGGCCATGATCGCGAAAGTCGTGCGTGGCCGGACGTGGGACCAGATCCAGGGAAGACACAGGCCGACGGTCACAGCGAGGGCGACCACGGTTCGATACCCGTTCCAGATCGTGCCGACCGACACTGCCGACGAGTACAGACACAGCAGCACCGCCACCGTTGCCCGCGCGCCCGTGTGGTCGCGATCATGGACATGGCTGCGGCCCTGCAGTGGTCCCCCGGTCACTCAGGAAGTATAAGAAACCTTTCGGTCGGCTGCTACCCGAGCGTGTGTCGGGCCGTCACTCGCGGGTCAGGAGAGGAGCCCGTCGACGAGACGTCGCAGATCGGAATTCTGCGTGATGGCCGGGTCGACGACCATGACAGTCCAGAACACCGCCGCGACAATGCACACCGCGGTCACCACGAGGGCGACGACGAAACCGGTCGCCGTCGCCCCACGCCCCGGGTCACCGGGCACGGTCTCGTGCAGGCCACGCCATCCCGCGACGATCCCGACGACACCCACTGCGGCCGAGACGAAGCCGCCCAGGGGGACGAACACGAGAACGGGCAACGACACGAGGGCGATCGCGGCGCAGACGAGCGCTCTGGTGGCGCGGGCACGCGCGGCCGGTGCTGTCCGATCGGTATCGGGTGCGTTCCGTGTGTACATGACGTCTCCTTCGTGTCGATGAATCGGTGTGTGTCGAGTCAGGTCATCGCGTGTGCACGTCGCGGCGATCGAGCAATCGGGTCGTGGCCGCCACCACGACCCCCGTGAGCAGAACGGCGGCAGTGACCACTGCGGTGGCTGCGCCGGTCGTCAGCGCCCCGGGGTCACCGAAGGCGCCCGACGCGAGCTGGCTCGCCCGCGTGGTCACGGCGTAGGGAAACACGAACACGGCAGCGTGCCACTCGGCCGTCATCGCGACGACGGCAACACCTGCACCCACCATCGCCACCGCGATGGGAGCGGCGAAGGACCGCATCGTCATCGACAACGTCGACTGCAGTGCAGCGAGTGGGATCACGGCGATCGCGGTCAGTGCACCGACCGCGACGTACTGCGTCGGCAGCATGCCCGGCAGCCCGAACACCAGCTTGCCGAGAATCACGACGGCCACCAGTTCCACTGCCAGCATCGCAATTCCGAGCAGTGCCACCGCGACGGTCTTGGCCACCACGATGCGTCCAGTCGGTGTCGCACTCGCCATCAGCGCGTTCCAGTTGCCACCTCGGTGTTCCGGTCGCCACACCAGCGATGCCAGCACGGCGACTCCGAGCGCGACGGGGAAGAGTCCGAAGAAGACGGTGGTCCGGAGCCACAACGTGTTCCAGCCGTCCTCGAGACCGGCGCCGGACGCCGCGGTGTTCACGACGCCGAGTGCCGCCATGACGAGTGGGAGGACGACCACCACCGCCCACACCTGGGAACGCCTGAGCTTGAGCACTTCTGCCCCCAGAATCTCTGCATAGCGCATGATCTTCATCCCTCCTGCCGGTCGAGCCGACGAGTCGCAAGTGTGAACACCACCGATGCGAGTACCGCGAGGACAGCGACGCTGCCGTAGGACGGCGTGAGCGTGACCACCGCGTCGCCCTGGTAGTCCGCGGACGCGATGAGCGACCAGTACCCCCACGGGGTCAGGTGCGCCGCCCACACAGGCAGCCCGAACGAGCACAGCGCGACGACGGTGCCGACGATGCCGTTCCCCAGCGCGACGAGTTGATTGTCGAAGCGCGCCGAGACCAGCACCTGCAGGGCCAGCACCGCCAGCGCGACGACGAGAGCGGACACGGTCTGACCGAGCCACAGTCCGGCGGGCGGTGTGTCCGAGATGCCGCCGAGAACTCCGAGTGCGAGAGCGCCGATGCTTCCGAGGGAGGTCGCGACGACCACGTGCACCGCCGTGCACCAGAACTTGGCGCGGCACAGTCGCCCGGGTGTCACACCCGACGTCCGCGCGAGCAACCACCCGTTTCCCTGATGCTCGATCTCCACTGCGCGGCTGGCGATCACCGCGATGAGCAGAGGAGACGCGAGGGGAAGTGCCAGCGACAGTCCTGCAAGGGGAAGGCCCCATGTCAGCGGTTCCCCCTCACCCTGTGGGGCGCCGCCGAGCATGCCCACCATCGTCAGGGCAATGATTCCCAGCGCGAGCGCGGCACTGACTACGCCCAGGCGCAGGTGGCGATACTTCGCGAACTCGTTGCGCACCGACGACGTGCCGGACGTCGTCGACGGTGACAGTGTCGTGGTCACAGCCGACCCCCGCTCGTCAGGTTCATGAAGACGTCCTCGAGGGACTGCTCGTCACGGCGCACGCCGTACACGCCGGCCCCCGCCCCGACCAGGTCCTCCACGACACGCGCCGTCGTGCGATCGTCGATACCCGTCACCCGAACGGTGTGGCCGTCGACACGGGTCGGAAGCTTCTCTCGCAGAACCGCTCCGGCACGATCCGGGTCGACGGTGTCGATCAGCACGTCCGGTGTGGCCGCGCTCGTCAGATCGGAACGCGATCCCTGGAAGATCATGCGCCCGCCACTGAGAATCCCGAGTACGTCGGCGGTCCGGTCGATCTCACCGAGTAGATGACTCGACACCATGACAGTCACTCCGTGTGACGCCAGATGACGCAGGAGCTCACGGATCTCCTCGATTCCTGCGGGGTCCAGTCCGTTCGTCGGTTCGTCGAGGACCAGCAGGCGCGGTTCGCGTGCGAGCGCCATGGCGATACCGAGGCGTTGCTTCATGCCCAGGGAGTAGTTGCGGACCTTCTTGTCGAGCTGGTCCTGCAAGCGCACCGTCCGGACAGCCCGGTCGATCTGGTCCGCGCGCAGTCCGAGACTGCGCTGGACGACGCGCAGATTCTCCGCACCCGTCAGGTGCCCGTATCCCGGCGGTGCCTCGATCAACGAACCGACCTGCGCGAGCTGGTCGCGTCGCGTCTCCCGCGTGAGAGGGCGGCCGAAGAGTGATATCTGACCCGACGAGGGCGTCACCAGCGACAACAACATCTTCATCGTCGTCGACTTACCCGAACCGTTGGGCCCGAGGAAGCCGTAGACGCAACCCTCGGGAATCCGCAGGTTCAGGTCGTCGACGACGGTGGTCGATCCGTACCGCTTGCCGAGGCCCTGTGTGTTGACGATGTCCATGACCCACACTCTGCCGACGGTGGGCGCGAAAATCGTCAGTCCGGGGGCGGATATTCGGAGGTATACCTGAGTAGGAGATCAGGCCGGACAGTGCATCGGCCAGGGCGTCGCATCAGCGGGGGCGCTGCATCAGTCCGGCCTCGTACGCGACGATCACCGCCTGCGTCCGATCGCGCAACCCAAGCTTGGCGAGGATCCGTCCCACGTGTGCCTTGACGGTCACCTCGGAGACCCCCAGCGACGCGCCGATCTCGGCGTTCGACAGCCCGGAGGCGATCGCGTACAGCACCTCGGTCTCCCGCGCGGTCAACTTCTCGAGGTCGGCCGACCTGGTGAACGACGGCGCCGACCCTCGGGTCACGTGTTCCACCAGGCGCCGCGTGGTCGACGGTGCCACGACCGCGTCGCCGTCCCGGACGTGGCCGAGCGCGGCGACGAGTTCGTCGACCGGGCCGTCCTTGAGCAGGAAGCCGCTCGCGCCGCACCGCAGCGCCTCGAAGGCGTACTCGTCGAGGTCGAACGTGGTCAGTATCAACACCTTCGGAGAACCGTGATTCTGGCAGAGTGCACGCGTGGCGGCGACACCGTCCATGACGGGCATGCGCACGTCCATCACGACGACGTCCGGCTTCGCCGAGCGTGCGACCTCCAGGGCTTCCCGACCGTTCGACGCCTCGCCGACCACCTCGACTCCTCGGGACTGCAGAACCATGCGCAGGCCCGTCCGGACGAGTTCCTGGTCGTCGACGAGGACGACACGCATGGTGGTCACCTCGGCACCGGCAGACGCGCGTGGACGCCGAACCCGGAGTCCGTGGGGCCGACCTCGAGGTCCCCTCCCTGAGCCTCGACTCGTTCGCGCATCCCGATCAATCCGAGTCCCCAGGTTCCGGTTCCGCTCTTCCCGTCGTCCACCACGCGAATGTCGACTCCGTCGTCGTTCCAACACAGCGACACACGAACATCGTGCACCTCGCCGGCGTGCTTTCGGACGTTGGTGAGTGCTTCCTGGATCACACGGTAGACGACCGCGGCGGCACCCGCACCGAGCTCGCGCGGTGTCCCTTCGTCCACCCGTACGACCGGGATGCCCACGGCGCGTGATTCGTCGAGCAGCGCGTCGATTCGATCGAGACCCGGTTGCGGGCCGACGGGGTCGTCGTCGGATCTCAGCACGGTCAGCATGGACCGCATCTCACTCATCGCACCGCGGCTGGTGTCGCGCACCGAGCGCATCGCCTCGGCCGCACGGTCCGGATCCGCGTGAGCGATCGATGCCGCACCCTCCGACAGCAGCACGATCGCACTGAGACTGTGCGAGACGACGTCGTGCAGTTCTCGTGCGATGCGGGTGCGCTCACCCAGAACGGCCATGCGGGTGCCGGTCTCGCGCTCGCGCTCGGCCTGCGCCGCACGCTCCTCCAGAGACTGCACGTACAGGCGCCGGGTTCGGGCCAACGTGCCGATGAGCCACGCGACGGCCATGGTTGCGACCAACAGTCCGACGTCTCCCGGCGACAGGTCGTTCGCCTCTCGGTCCGGCAGCGTCACGAGAAGAGTCCACCCGGCAGCGACGACTGCCGCCGGTAGCGAGATCTGCCAGGCGCGAGCGGACGCGACGGCGAACAGGGAGAACACCACCATCACGTCCGCCACCAGGGGCCCGAGGCCGAGGAGTACCTGCAGGTGAGCTGCGGCGATCACGACGGCGAAAGAGCCGACAGGATGGCGACGACGCCACACGAACGGCAGACACAGCCCCACCGGCACGATCAGCTCGAGGGGACTCGATGTGCCCTGAACCGGCAGGTTGTAGGCGAACACCGCCGCGGCGATCGCGATGTCGGTCGCGCGCCGTCGTCGTCCGGATGTCGTCTCCGTCGCCATCGGTCTCGACACTACGACATGGGCACTCACGACGAACGCCGTGCGCCCCTACCGAGGTGCACGGCGTTCGTCAGCGTCGAGTGCTCAGGACGCCGAGGCCTCCAGTGTCGTCTGTCCGCCGGTGTTCTCGGACTGCGCGATGCTGATCTTGCGCGGGGCGGCACGCTCCGACAGCGGGATGTGCACGGAGAGAACACCGTTGTCGTACGACGCGGTGATGCGCTCGGTGTCGATGCCGTCACCCAGCGCGAGCTGGCGACGGTAGGTGCCCGTGAAGCGCTCCGAGGTGAGCCACTGCCGGGAGTCGCCGCTCGGCGCCGAACGGTGGGCCGTCACCGTGAGGGTTCCACGGTCGACGTCGAGGTCGATCGAGCCCGGATCCACACCGGGGAGATCCGCGTCGAGGACGTAATGGTCGTCGACCTTGTACAGATCCATCGGCATGAACCGCGGCGAACGGTCGGTGCCCGACCCGGCTCCCAGCAAGCTCGAGGTCACGGCGTCGAGGTCACGGAAAGGATCGAAGCGAAGCACAGCAACACACCTCCTGTATCTCGTGGACACCGAGCCCGTCATGCTCGGCTCCTCTGTGCGTGACACCGAATTTAGCACTCTCCACCCGAGAGTGCCAAGTACCTTCCAGAAAATTTTCTGGCCGAAGTTGCTCTCGCAGTGCAGGACTGGTCGAGGGTAGGTGCGGCCCGCTCACGGCGACTACGCTGAGGGAAGTGCGCGAAACGGACACCGCCGTTTCCGGAAGAAAGGCCTCCCACCCATGGCGATCGACTACACCAAAAGGCCGTCCACCCCCGCCCCGGCAGCGGGCGGCGTCAATCTGAGCAAGGTGACGCTGTCGAAGGCCGCGCCGACGGTGAATCTGGCCAAGAAAGGCGAGAGCCAGGGCGCGATGCGCGTCAACCTCAACTGGTCGCAGGGCGCGGCCGCACCCGAGCCGAAGAAGAAGGGCTTCCTCGCGAAGCTCGCCGCCGCGTCGTACGGCACCGGCGGCGTCGACCTCGACCTCGGCTGCCTGTACGAGCTGGCCGACGGGTCGAAGGGCGTCATCCAGGCACTGGGCAAGAGCTTCGGCGCGCTGGAGAGCGCACCGTTCATCCAGCTCGACGGCGACGACCGCTCCGGATCCGTCACGGGCGGCGAGAACATGCACATCAACCTGGCGCGGCCCGACGCCTTCAAGCGCATCCTCATCTTCGCGATGATCTACGACGGCGCCCCGAACTGGGCCGCGGTCGACGGCGTCGTCACGCTGTTCCCCACCAGCGGCCCGCAGGTGGAGGTGCGTCTGGACTCCGACAACAACTCCGCCCGCATCTGCTCCATCGCGCTGATCCAGAACACCGGCCAGGGCATCACGGTCACGCGCGAGGTCGAGTACATCCAGGGCAGCCAGGCGGACCTGGACAAGAAGTACGGCTGGGGCATGCGCTGGGCGGCCGGGCGCAAGTAGCCGGTCACGCGGTCAGGCACCGCACGAAGTTCTTCACGCTCGCCGTCTCGTGTCGGCCCTCGACCCGCACGAGCGAGATGGTCCGCTCGACGGTCGGTGACAACGGGGCGTGACGCAGCCCCGCGAACTCCATCATGGGCAGGACCAACTGCGGAACGGCGGTGACACCGAGACCCGCCGCGACCAGACCGGCGACCGCACCGACGTTCTGCGCGTGCATCACCGGCCCCGTGCGGACGTCGGCGTCGCCGAGCGCACGGGCGACGGGTCCGGCGATGCTGCTCTGGGACCCGAACGCGATGAACGGCTCGCCGGCCAGTTCCGCCCAGTCGATGTGCTCCCGGCCGTCGAAGGGGTGGCCGGCTGCGAACGCACAGTGAAACGAGTCCGCGGTGAGAGTTCGGTGGACCAGTCCAGGTTCGGTCGTCGGCGCCGAGACGAGTGCCATGTCCACGGTGCCGGTCAGCAGGGCGGTCAGCGCTTCCTGACGCAGCCCGTCACGGATCTCGAGTAGAACATCCGGGTGGTCGCGGCGGAACTGCACCACATAGGGCGGAAGGAAGGTGGCGGCGAGCGAGGGCAGGCAGGCGACTGACACGGTGCCGCGATCCCCAGTGACGAAACGGCCGATCTGCGCGAGCCCCTCGTCGAAGTCCTGCACCATCTTCCGGGCGTATTGCGTCACGGCGACACCGTCGGGTGTCACGACGACCCTGCGCGTCGTGCGCTCGAACAGCGTGACGTCCAGTCGGCGCTCCGCCTCTGCGACCGAACTGCTGAGCGAAGACTGCACCATGCCCAGTGCCGACGCTGCGGCCGTGAAGCTCTCGTGGTCGGCAATCGCGACGATGCAACGAAGGTGCGTCATCCCCAGGTTGAGGTTCACCCGCCAAGTCTATGCATGGGCGCCATCAATGCATCGGCAATTGATATTGGACTTGCAATTGTGATGTGAGCAACATGTGACGAAGTCCTTGGAGGAGGTCACATGGTTGCCGCGCTCGGCTTCGCCACGATCATCACGTTTCTGGCCTTGACATTCACCCGCCGGGTGTCGGTGTTGGTCGCACTCGTGCTGGTACCCATCGGTTTCGCGCTGGTCGGCGGCTTCGGCGCCGACCTGGGCGACATGATCGCGGAGGGGCTGATCAAGGTCGCGCCGGTCGCGATAATGATCGCCTTCGCGGTGCTGTATTTCAGCCTGATGGTCGACCAGGGGCTTTTCGATCCCGCGATCCGCCGCGTCGTGAGGTGGGCCGGAGGCAGCCCCACCAAGATCGCTGTCGGCACCGCGGTGCTCACCCTCATGGTCGCTCTCGACGGCGACGGCACCTCGACCTTTCTCATCATGGTGTCCGCGATGCTGCCGATCTATCAGCGCATCGGCATGCGGCCGCTCGCACTCACCGGCATCATCGCCCTGTCCGCCGGCATCATGAACATCATCCCGTGGGGCGGCCCGACGGTGCGCGCCATGGCGGCCCTCGACGCGACGAGCGCCGACATCTTCACGCCCGTCATCCCGGCCATGGCCGCGGGCATCGTGTGGGTGCTGTTCTCCGCGTTCATGATCGGCCGCATGGAGAGCAAGCGGATCGGCGCCCTGACGGAGACCGCCACGCCCGTGAAAGCCGGCCCCGGTACGCCCCATGTCGACGACTTGCCGGTCCGCGCCACAGTGCATCCCGCCGTCATGGCATTCAACGTCGTGCTGACACTGGTGCTGCTGGTCATCCTCCTGTTCCAGTTGGCCCCGCTGCAGGTGGCGTTCGCCATCGCCTTCGCCCTGGCGGTCCTGGTCAACAAGCCGAGGTGGTCGGCGCAGCAGGAAGTGTTCGCCAAGCACGGCGGCAACGTCACGATGGTGGTCGTCATGATCCTCGCTGCGGGCGTGCTCACCGGAGTCCTCAACGGCACCGGCATGATCACCGCGATGGCGGAAACCTTCGTGTCCTGGATCCCCGACTCCTTCGGTTCCTCCATCCCCGTCATCACCGCGATCACATCGATGCCGCTGAGCCTGGTCTTCACGCCCGACGCCTACTACTTCGGTGTGCTCCCGGTTCTCGCCGAGACCACGGCCTCGTTCGGCGGCGACCCGATGGAGACCGGCCGCGCCGCCATCCTCGGCCAGATGACCACCGGCTTCCCGCTCAGTCCGCTGACCGCCGCGACGTTCGTGCTGATCGGCATGACGAAGGTGGAACTGGGCAAGCACCAGCGCTTCATCTTCGGGTGGGCGTTCGGCACCACCATCGTCATGACCGTGGTGGCCCTCCTGACAGGAGCGATCTCGCTGTGAAAAAGACGATTCGCCTCGGCGCCGGTTCCGGCTTCTCCGGCGACCGCATCGACCCGGCCGTGACCCTCGCCGATCGCGCTGACCTCGACTACCTCGTCTTCGAGTGCCTCGGGGAACGCACCGTCGCCGCGGGCAACGCGAGACGGCTCGCCGATCCCGACACCGGGTACGACCCCCTCCTGCTCGCCCGCATCAGAGCGGTGTTGCCGCACGTGCTTCGCCGCGGAACCACAGTGGTGACCAACGGTGGCGCAGCACATCCCCTCGCAGCGGCGCGGCGCATCGCGGACCTCGTCGGCGGTCGGGCTCGAGTCGCCGCCGTGACCGGCGACGACGTCCTCGACGCCGTCCGCACACTCGATCCCCTCGTGTGGGAGACCGGCAAGGCCCTCTCCGCTCATCCCGAGAAGTTGGTGTCCGCCAACGCCTACATCGGAGCGGACGCGGTGCTTCCGGCACTGAGCGCCGGTGCCGACATCGTCGTGACGGGCCGACTCGCCGACCCGTCGCTGTACGTCGCGCCGCTCGTCCACGAGTTCGGCTGGGACCTCGACGACGCCCGCACCATCGGTGCCGCGACCGCGGTGGGGCACTTGCTCGAGTGCGCCGGTCAACTGACGGGCGGCTACTACGCCGACCCCGTCACCAAACCGGTTCCCGGCATGGCCGACCTCGGCTTCCCGTATGCGGACGTGTCCGCCGACGCGGACGCCGTCTTCGGCAAGGTGGACGGCACGGGCGGGACCCTCACCACGCGCACGGCCACCGAGCAGCTGCTCTACGAGGTCGGCGACCCCACCACGTACCTCACACCCGACGTCACGGCCGACTTCGGGGCGGTGACCTTCGAGCAGGTCGGCCCCGACAGGGTGTCCCTCACCGGCGCCACCGGTCGCACCCGACCGGACGAGCTCAAGGTGACGCTCGGCTTCCTCGACGGGTGGATCGGCGAGGGCCAGATCAGCTACGCGGGACCTCGCGCGTACGAGCGCGCCCGACTCGCCGCGGACATCGTCACGCAGCGCCTCGCCGACGTCCACGGACTCGACCCCGACGGTGTGACCGTCGAATTGATCGGTGCCGGAGCGGCTTTCCGTGGCCTCGCCACCGACACCGCACCGACCGAGGTGCGGCTCCGCGTCACCGGGCGGGCGGGGTCACGGGAGGATGCCGACGTGGTCGGGTGGGAGGTGGAGAGTCTGTACACCAACGGTCCTGCCGGTGGAGGCGGTGCACGACGATCTCATGCGGAGGTCCTGTGCATCCGATCGACATCGCTTCCACGGCACCTCGTACACACCGAGGTTCACCTGATGGAGGGCACACGATGATCGTCGACGACCTGGCCGACGTCCGCACCGGGGACAAAGGCGACACCCTCATCCTCTCGGTCTTCGCACGGGACCGAGCGGCCTTCGAGACGCTCGAACGTGAGCTCACCCTCGATGTGGTGGTCGCGCACTACGGCGATCGCACCACCCGTGCGCCGCGGCGCACGGCACTGGACAGCGTCTTGGCACTCGTGTTCGAGCTGCCAGGCCAGCTGGGCGGTGGGGTCACAGGATCGGCGGAGCTGGACGGGCACGGCAAGGCGCTGAGTTACCACCTGTTGAGCCTGAAGATCTGATCGCGCGGTCAGGGCGCCGGCAGCACCTGCGTGAAGAGAACCGCCCCGGTACCGTCGCACAGGTTCACCGTCAGCGACCTCGAGTCCTTGTCGATCAGCACCTCCCCGAAGTGCTGGAAGGTATCGAGCGGTGAGGCATTCGGCTCCGGCGGCGCGTGCACGAACACCGCCTCCGGGCCGAACGTGGGGTCGAGGTCGTTCGGCCCGAACGCACCCGCATTCAACGGCCCGCTCACGAACTCCCAGAACTCGCGGAACTCCTGGTAGGCGGCGCGCTCGGGTGAATACCGATGCGCCGCCGTGTAATGCACGTCGGCGGTGAGCCACACGGTGCCGGTGACGTCGTTCCGGTCGATCGCGGTGAGTACCTGCGCGATGTCGGTCTCCCGCCCGAGCGGGGCACCCGGATCCCCGTTGCCGACGCCCTCCTGCGCGGTCTTCCCGTCCGGCACCACGAGCCCCAGCGGGAGGTCGTTGGCAATGACCTTCCAGGTGGCGGTCGAGCGGGACAACTCGTCGATCAGCCACCGCCGCTGACTATCTCCGAGGATGTCCCCGGTCGCGGCGGTGTTGGCACTGTTCGCGTCCTTGTAGCTCCGCATGTCCAGGACGAAGACGTCGAGCAGCGGACCGTACGCGATCTTCCGGTACACCCGCCCGTCGACGGCCTCGGCGGGAGCGACGGGAAGCCACTCGTGAAATGCCTGCAAAGCCCGCTGCGACAACAGGTTCACATCTTTCACGGTGTACTGCTCGAGGTCGAGAATCTCACCGGGATACCAGTTGTTGACGGTCTCGTGATCGTCCCACTGCACCACCTGCGCGACAGAGGAGTTGAAGCGTCGGTAGTTGTCGTCGGTGAGGTTGTACGCGTACTGCCCGCGATACTCGTCGAGGGTCTCCGCAACCTTCGACTTGGCCTCGGACATCGTGTTCCGCCACACCCGGCCGTCGGGCAGCGTGACACTCTCCTCGAGCGGACCGTCGGCGTAGACGACATCGCCGCTGTGCAGGAACAAGTCCGGTTCCCGGTCGGCCATGGCACCGAAGATGGTCATGCCGCCGATGTCGGGGTTGATCCCGTAGCCCTGCCCGACCGTGTCACCGCCCCACAGGAGGCGGATGCTCGACGGGCCGTCCGGAGCCGTGGAGAACACCCCGGTGACGGGCTCCGACGTGGCGCCGTCCTCGCCCTCCAGTGTCACGCGATAGTGCACTCGCTGTCCCGCCGGCAGACCCGTGAGGCGCAGCACGCCGGTACCGTCGGACTGCGGTGTGAGGAGAGGTCCCCGCGTCGTCGTGACGGAGGAGAACGCGTCGGTGGCCGACGTGTCGACGATCATCGTCGCGGGCGTGTCCGACCGTGCCCAGACGAGCGCACCATCGGCACGGACGTCGCCGCTCGCGACGCCGTGGGTCAGCGACGGGCGCGCCCGCACCAGGGTGGGCCCGGTGCTGCAGGCGAGCAACGGCGTGGCCGCGGCACCGAGCGCGGCGTAGCGGAACAGGGAGCGTCGCGAGAGCTGCATGCTCCGCACCGTGCCGCACGGACTTGAACGGGGCATGACTCTCAGGAGGACAGCCGGGTGCCCGATCGGTCGAACTCGGCCCGGTGCGTTCCGTCCGCTCCTGTGACCAGGATGGACGCCGCCGAGTCCCGGTCCTGCGGAAGAAGACGCACCGTCACCGCGCTGGTGGAGTCGCTCTCGAGGGCGGTGATCACCGAGGTCACGATGTCGCGATCGACCACGCCGGTCACGTCCGCGCCGCGGTCGTCGAGCAGGACCACGTCGACTCCCCGACTCCGCGCTGCCCGCGCCGCACTGCTCACCTCGGAGTCGGCCAGTCCGGCGGCACGCAGGGTGTCCCGCAGATGGAACTCAAGAAGACGGCAGGACAGTCGCTCGTCGTCGGACAGCGGCTCGCCCGAGGCGATCCTGGTGAGGAGGGGGCGGGCCAGCTCGTCGAGCCGGGTCAGTTGAAGGTCCCGCTCGTGCAGTGCCGCGGCGGCCGCGGCTTCCTCCGCTGCCTGTCTCGTGGACTCCTCCCGTAACCGGAAGATGTCCGTGACGGGCGAACGCAGCGCGAACGCGAAGAACGTGCCCATCAACACCAGCGCGCCGCTGGGCAGCACGTACAGCACGGCGTCGACCGCGCTCTGCTCGGTCAGC
This sequence comes from Rhodococcus sp. MEB041, assembly GCF_030208955.1. NCBI lineage: Bacteria > Bacillati > Actinomycetota > Actinomycetes > Mycobacteriales > Nocardiaceae > Rhodococcus > Rhodococcus sp. MEB041. The sequence continues at coordinate 515,882 of NZ_JARVSZ010000001.1, read as the reverse complement.
AGGCACCAGACGAGCGTGACGACGAAGATGCCGAGGAACCCGGCCCACGCCCACCACGTGCGCCCACGGACACAGAGGAAGGTGTAGATCCCGGCCGCCGTCCCGATCGGCCACATCTGCAGAGGGCTCCCGATCGGCACCGGAAGCGCGGCGAGGACGATCGCACACGACAGCGGGCCGGTGAGCGTGACGGCTGCCGTCGCGCCGAAAGGGATCGGATCGCCCGGGACGCGGAGGAGTGCCGCGACGGACACGGCATGCAGGACGACCGCCACCGCGACGAGCGCCGGCTCGGTGACGCCCTCGAGTGTCGAGGCGGCGGCCAGAACGACACCGGCGACGTTGAAGGCGACCACCACGAAGGCTGCACGCGTGTGCATGCCCAGCAGAGTCGTGACATCGTTCGTTCTGCTCACTGTGCCTCCCACCGCAGTTCGACGACTGTGCCCCGACCCACCGCAGTGCGGAGCGCGGCGGAGCCGCCCGGAAGCCGGTGCATGCGGTCGAGAATGCTGACCCGGACGCCCAGGCGATGTGCCGGTATCGACGACAGATCGAAGCCGGGGCCGTCGTCCGTCACCGTCACCCGGAGTCCGAGTGGGGAGAGCGCAGCCACGACCGACCGGTGGGCATCGGGGCCCGCGTGCCGCAGGCTGTTCCGCATCGCCTCGGCCATGGCGGCGCCCACGGTGCGGACTGTCTCGGCCGGCACAGTCCGTTCCGCCGCATCGGCCTCGAACCGGAAGCTCAGTGTCGCCGATGCGTCCACTGCCGCGGCCGCGGCACGAAGGTGCGCGACCACGTCCTGCACCTCGAAGTCCGCGGCCGGCAGCGTGTTCCGTCGCAACGTGTCGAGCTCCGCCAACGCGACGCTCGCCTGGTCGACGAGACGCTGATCCATCGGACCGCGCGATGCGGCGAGGAGCGTGGACATGACGTTGTCGTGGATCAACCCGTCGAACCGTCGACGTTCGACCGTCCGCGCCTGCACGGCGGCAGAACTGGCGGCCTGCGCGTAGGTGGACTCGCGGGTGCGATCGAGAAGGAAGCCCGTGCGCGACGCCGTGATCGACGCGGCGACGAAGATGAGGCTGAAGCCGAAGCTGTAGACGATGTCTGCCACCAACGGACTCCGGTCACCGGCGTCACGCAGATAGTGGTTGACCAGTTGGACACCCGTGACGGCCACCGCGAGATGGAGGAACGCCCAGCGCGGCCTCATCGACACCGCAGCCCCCAGAGAGGCCAGGGCAGGGAAGAGGGAGAACCAGGCAGCCTTCCCGTCCGGCAGGGTCTCGCCCGTCCATCCGAGCGGCCACGTGAGCAACCCGAGCAGGAAGACCACGGCGCAGGCCGCCGCCAGTGGCCGGAGCGCACGCTGACCCCGCCGGCCGAACGACGCGGCGCCCAACGCCAGTCCGGGTCCGAAGAACAGGACGAGCCCGACCGGAGTCCACCAGGACGCCGACACCCCCTCCAGATCGCGGATGAGCGGAATCGACACGAGCAGGTAGAAGACGTAGCCCACGCCGATGAAGCGGCCGAACATCGTGAGGATCTGATCGGCCGCGCTGCGCTCCGCCGTCGTCACGACTTCCTGCGTCGACGAGGAAACGGCAACCACCCGTCCTCCAGTGCCCGTTTGTAGAGATCGGTCTTGGTCGGGGCGGGCCTGCCGGCGTCCGCGTACTTGAGCCGGATACGACCGAGATAGTCGTTCACCGTCTCGGGCGAGATACCCATGGTCGACGCCACCCGCGTGGCGGTCTCCCCGGCCGCGTAGAGCGTGAGCAGTCGTCGATGCTGCGGGCTCAGATCCACCGCGGCGAGCTCGGGATCCCCGTCGATGGCTGCCGCCCAGTCGATGGTGGGCACCATCTCGCCCCGGGCTGCACTCCGCACGGCGTCCACCACCGACTCGATCGGCTGGGACTTGCGCACGACGCCGAGCACGCCGGCGCGGGCGGCCGAGCGGACCAGGAACGGATCCTCGCCCGACGTGAGAACCAGCACGTCGAGCCCCCGGGCGCGGATGGCCTCGACGTTGGCCACCGGCGAGGACCCGTCGCGCAGTCGCAGGTCGAGGATGACCAGATCGAGGTTCGTGGTGACGTCGAACAGTTCGGAGACCGTGGGGGCGCTCGCGACGAACTCGAGATCGGGATGATCGGCGAAGGAATCCCGCAGACCACGGACGATCAGTTCGTGATCGTCGACCATTCCGATTCGCGCACGTTCGACCCCCACCGGACCCCCTCAGCCACAAAGTCGTCAGAGCATAACCATCTGACCGGTCGTGTTGTAGTGCCAGGTGTCAGCGCCGGAGCTCTCCGGCGATCGCGAGAACGCCGATGCGCACCTCCTCGAAGCTGGTGCTGAGCGGGCTCAGGCCGAGCCTGATGCCGCTCGGGGCCCGGAAGTCGGGGATGACACCGCGCTTCCACAGCCGCGCCGTGACCTCGCGGAAATCGGGGTGATCGAGCGTGACGTGTCCCCCGCGCTCGTCCGCGTTCTCCGGCGAGGCGATCTCCACGCCCAGTGGCACCAGGTCCGAGCGCACCAGCTCGAGCGCGTACTCGGTGAGAGCGACCGACTTCGCGCGGATCGCGTCCATGCCGACCTCGCCGATCATGGCGAGCGTGTCCTGCATCGCGATCATGCCGAGCACCGGCGGGGTGCCGCTGATGACGCGTCGCACGCCCTCGGCCGGGACGTATCCCTGCTCCATGGCGAAGGCGTCGGCACGCCCCATCCATCCCCATACGGGCTGCCGAAACTCGGGCAGATGCTCCGCGCGGACGTATGCGAACGCGGGCGAGCCGGGACCACCGTTCAGGTACTTGTAGGTGCAGCCGACGGCGAGATCGACACCCCACTCGTCGAGACGGAGCGGCACGGATCCCACCGAGTGCGACAGGTCGAGCACCACCAGGGCGCCGACGTCGTGCGCGACACGGGCCGCCGCGGACGCGTCCGCGAGAAAGCCCGAGCGGTAGGCGACATGACTGAGAAGCACGAAAGCTGTTCGCTCGGTGACGACATCGGCGATGTCCGCAGTCCGTACGCCCGACCGCCGGTCCGAGTCGATCCACACCAGCGTCAGGCCGAGTTCGGACGCGATGGACTCGAGGACGTAGCGATCGGTCGGGAAATTGTCGCGATCGAGGACGATCTCGGTCCGGCCCGGCCTCAGCGCCGCCGCCCCGCGCGCGATCTTGTAGAGCAGGACGGTGGTGGAGTCACCGATGACGGTCTGCCCGGGTGCTGCACCCAGGGCCACCCGACCGAGCGTGTCGCCCAACGTGATGGGCAGCTCGAACCATTCCTCGTCCCACCCGCGGATCAGCCGGCCACCCCAGGCCTGCGCCATGAACGTCGAGACACGCTCGATGCTCGCCGTCGTGGGCCGACCGAGCGAATTGCCGTCGAGATAGGACACGACGGGATCGGCGTCGTCGGTGTGGAAGCGAGAGCGGTACTCGCGCAGGGAGTCCCGTGCGTCGAGGTCTGCTGCGGTCATGGCTGTCCGATCTCGGTGCGGGCGGCGAACAACTCGGGGAAGAACGTCAACTCGAGGGCGCGCTGGAGGAAGCCGACACCACTGGAGCCACCGGTGCCGCTCTTGTGCCCGATCGTCCGGAGCACCGTGCGCATGTGCCGGAACCGCCAGAGCTGAAAGTTCTCCTCCAGGTCGACGAATTCCTCGAACGCCTCGTACGCGGCCCAGTTCTCGGTGGGGTTCTCGTAGACGTGCGTGATCAGTGGCATCAGATCGTCGTTGCGCGCGTACGGCGCGGTGACATCTCGCCGCAGCGCACTCTCCGGAACGTCGAGTCCTGCGCGGGCCAGGCACCGCCACAGGGCGTCGTACACACTCGGCTCGCCGTGCACCCGCGTCAGCAGTTCGGTTGCCACCGAGTCGGATTCGAACACCGTCAGCATCGCCGCGTTCTTGTTGCCCAGCACGAACTCCACCGCGCGGTACTGCGCGGACTGGAACCCCGACGAGTTTCCCAGGAACCCGCGGAACTGCGCGTACTCGGTGGGCGTGAGTGTCGCGAGCACCGACCACTGCTCGGTCAGCGTCTTCTGAATGTGCTTGACACGAGCGACGCACTTCAGCGCGAACCCGAGGTCGTCCGCGTCGAACGCGTCGCGTGCGGCGAGCAGTTCGTGCAGCACGAGCTTGAACCACAGCTCGGTGGTCTGGTGCTGGATGATGAACAGCAACTCGTCGTGATGCTCCGGGACACTCACCGGCTTCTGCGCACTGAGCAGAGTGTCGAGATCCAGGTACGCCCCGTAACTCATCCGCTCGCGGAAATCGGTGACGATGTCCTTCTCGATGGCGCGCTCGTCCATTGCTCCTCTTCCGTCGATTCCCCCGAGCCTAGGACGTAGATTCGAGGGATGAGCGAGTCCTCGGAACGAATCGACGTCGTCCTGCACCCGGACGCCGTTCGAGACCTCGGCACGGTGACCGACCTGGTGCAGTCCGCGCTCGCTGCGCGCGGCGCCACCGGGGAAGTGCACGTGTCCGACGATCCGTCGGTCGCATCGGGCGACGTCATCGTGGTGCCTGCGCCCGGAGGACACGTCGACGCGCTGTCCGACGACCGCTGTGTGGTGCGTGTCGACTACGGCTACGTGGCCGCGGACCTCTCGGCGGGCCTGCACGCCCACATTCGCGGACGGGGACTCGGCGGGCTCCGCTACGCCGTCGATCGGATCGTGCATCACCGACTGCACCCGGCGACCGTCGAGTCGTATGGGGCGCACCCCGAACAGTTCGCCGAGGTGCGTGGGACGAGCGGGCCGGTCGTCGCCCTGATCCACGGCGGCTATTGGCGGGCACCGTGGCGACTCGACTCGCTCGACGCCGCGGCCATCGATCTGGCCGACCGCGGCTACGTCACGTGGAACGTCGAGTACCGCAGCCCCGACGAGCACGGGTGGGAGACGACGACGGCGGATGTCGCCGCGGCCCTGAAGCACGCTGGTGCGCAGGCCGTCCTCGGCCATTCGGCAGGAGGACAGCTCGCGATGCGCTGGGCCGCGGATGCCCGTCCCGCACTGGCCGTGAGTCTCGCCGGAGTCCTCGACCTGAAGATCGCCGACGACCGCGGCCTGGGTGACGGCGCGGTGCGTGCAGCCCTGGGCTCGCGGTACACGGATGCTCACGCGGAGTCGTCCCCCCGAGCGCGACTGCCACTCGGGGTTCCGCAGATCGTCGTGGTCGCGGCATCGGACGATCCGAACCTGAACGACATCGGCCGCGAGTACGTCACCGCAGCATCGGCCGCAGGTGACGATGTCACGCTTGTCGAAGGCCCCGGAGACCACTTCAGTGTCGTCGATCCACGGTCGGAGATCTGGCCTGCCATCGTGGAGCGGATCGAGGGACGTCTCCCCCGCTGATCGTCACTCGTGCGCGGTGTACTCCGCGTCGGCGACGGGGTCCATCCACACGACGACGTCGTGCTCGTCGTCGCCCTCGTTGATGGCGAGATGCACCATCAGACGATCCGGTGCGGCGCCGTGCCAGTGCACCTAGTCGGCCTCGAACAGCACGCGGTCGCCGGGACGGATGACCTCGACCGGCCCACCCTGCCGCTGGCACAGACCGACGCCCTCGGTGACGAACACCGTCTGGCTCAGCGAGTGGCGGTGCCAGTGCGTACGCGCCCCCGGCATGAAGTGGACCAGGTTGGCCGAGACCCGCGACGGGGTCGGAGCTGCGGCAACGGCGTCGATGTAGACGTCGCCGGTGAACCAGTCGGCCGGACCCTTGGTGGTCGCGATCGAGCTTCGGGTGATCTGCATGCGCGGTTCCTCTCGTCGGTGGTGCTGGTGTCCAGCATTCGCGGTGCCGGTCCACGGGGGAAGTCCCTGCCGAGGAGCGCCCCGGCAGGGCACCCCGGTCGTCTAGGTGAACAGGGCGTCGACGATCGCAGCCTTGTCGGCAGCGCTCTGCGGATGCGTCAGCATGCCCTCGACGGCGAACACCACGACCTTGGTCCGCGCGGCGATCCGCTCCTCGGCGACGCCGACGTGGCGCAGTTCCTCCGCGACCAGCGCATCGGCCATGGCATGGAACCCGTTGTGCCACTCGTCGATCGGTGCCGACACCGCAGCGCGGGCATGCACGGTGTCCACCAACCGGTGATAGCGCTCGAGTTCGGTCACCACCCACGTCAGCCGTTCCTGCGGTGACGTCACCTCCAGCTCCGCGAAGCGCGTCAACGCCGTCGCCGTGATCTCGGTGAGGGCGGCGACGAGCAGTTCGTCCTTGTCGGAGAAGTACCAGTAGATGGTGTTGGGCGTGACGCCGGCGCTCTGCGCTATCCGGCTCAGCGGGGTGCCGTCGAATCCGGCCTCGACGAACAGGGCCGTCGCGGCGTCGACGATCTCGGCCCGTTTCTCTTCCCGATCCTGCGGACGTCTGTTCCGAGGCATGCGGTCACCCTATCTTGATGCTTGATCAAGACGCTGCTACGTTCTCTTGAACGTCAATCAAGAGGAGCCCGCATGCCTGACACCGTTCGCGACGACCTGTGGTTCGACTCCGGTTCCGATCGCTGCGCGATCTCGGTCCTCCGACCTGCCGGGCTCGACGGTTCCGCGCCGATCATCGTCATGGCCCACGGCTTCGGATCGGTGCGCGCGTTGCGTCTCCCCGCCTACGCGGACCAGTTCGTCCAGGCGGGCTACGTCGTCGCGCTGTTCGACTACCGGTACTTCGGCGACAGCGAAGGAACCCCACGGCAGCTCCTGGACGTGCGCATGCAGCTCGAGGACTGGCGCAACGCGCTGGCGTTCGCCCGGCGGCTCGACGGCGTCGACCCCGACCGCGTCGTCGCATGGGGCACCTCGTTCGGCGGGGGCCACGTCCTCACCCTGGCGGGCACGGGCGAACGACTGGCCGCGATCATCGCGCAGGTCCCGCACGTGGACGGCATCGCCGCCGTGCGCTCCGCCGGCCTCCGCCAGACCCTGCGTCTCGCACCGGCCGCGATCTCGGACCAGATCCGGGCTCTGCTCGGCCGCGAGCCCCGCTACATCGACTCGATCGGCGAACCCGGTGCCCTCGCCGCCATGGTCTCGCCCGATGCCACCGTCGGACGTGACCGTCTACTCGACGCGTCGGGACTGCGGACCGGTGACTACCCCGAGACCGTCGCCGCGCGCATCCTGCTCCACATCGGCCTGTACTCGCCGGGGAAGACCGCCGCGAAGATTACGTGCCCCGCCCTCGTCCAGATCGCCACGAACGACGCCATCACCCCGACGGACATTGCGCTGCGCACAGCACGGAAGATCCCGCGCGCCACCGTGGTGACGTACGAGGGTGGTCACTTCGACCCGTACGTCGAGCCGCTCTTCCCCCGGATCATCGCCGACCAGCTGGCGTTTCTTCGCGACGTCGTGCCGGTCGCCACGTGAGCAGAAGCGCCAGCGCCAGAAGCAGTTCGGCGATGTCGCCGCCGTAGTACATCAGCTCGCCGGCGCCCTGGCGCTGATCGGCGGGAACCGGAATCTGCACGAGGAGTCCCGCGTACATCAGCTGCGACAGGACAGCATGACCGAGGATCGCCGCCCCGAGTATCCAGAGTCGGGTGGGTACCGAAGGCCGATGCGGTGCCGGGTCGGGGCCGGCGACGACCCACGCGAACAGGTAGCCCGCCACGAAGAAGTGCACGTGCACCACCAGGTGCAGCGCCGTGCTGTGTGTCGTCGCCACGTAGAGCGGGGTGAAGTACAGCAGCGCGAGACCACCGAGGTTCAGGGCCAGCGCGACGACCGGATTCGCGATCACGTGCACCGGCCGCGAGCGCAGGACACGTCCGATGGCGCGGCCGGTCGACGACGACACCGAACGCAGCACCAGCGTCATCGGGGCACCGAGTACCAGCGCCAACGGCGCGTACATGCTGAGTAGCAGGTGCTGGTGCATGTGGCCGCGGAAGTCGCCGTCCGGGTACGGAGACAGTGCGGGGACCACGGCGAGGACGAGGAGCCCGATGCCGACGAGGAAGCTCACCGTGCGCCACGGGTTCCATCCCCGCGGCTGATGCCTGCAGCGCTCCGCCGCAACGACATACACGGCTGCCACCACGACGAGGATCACGACCGGTCCGAGACCACCGCTGCCGTGATGGGTGTCGTGCGCGAGCTTCATCGCGATCGACGTGCGCTGCGCTGCAGGAGCCGGCCGCCGGCGATCAGGAGGACACCGAGGGCGAGGAAGCCGAGGTCCCACCACAGTTGGTGCGGACCGCTGCGGACATGGTGAATGCCCAGCAGATGGTGATCGACGATGCCCTCGACAAGGTTGAACAGGCCCCACCCGACCAGGACCCACCCCCACAGCACTCGCGACGCCCACACCCGCCCGCGCGATCCGGTGACACGCGAGTACAGCATTCCGAGACCCAGTAGGACGGCGAGCCAGGTGACCGTGTGGAAGACGCCGTCCCACAGCGTGTTGATCTGGAGGCCGTGGACGGTGTCGACGGGATAAGGCTGCAGGCCGATGTTGTCGTCGCCCGAACTGCTCAGCAGATGGTGCCACTGCAGAATCTGGTGCAGCAGTATCCCGTCGACGAAACCGCCCAGGCCCACACCGAGCACGATGCCGGGCAGGGCGATTCCGCGGTCGGGCACGACGCCTTGTGGGCGTTTCGAGGTGACCATGCGCAGGGCAGTACCCGACGCACGGTCCTCGAAACGGTCGGGTTACTTCCGGCTGGGCGGCTGCAGGAACTTCATGGCACCCCGCAGCACGGGCTCGGGAACCTTGTCCTTCGCCGCCATCGCCTTGTCCATGACCTTGGTCCGTGTCTCGGTGCCACGGCCGAACGCCTTGTTCAGCGCCGACCCTTCGGCATCCATCTGCACGTGCAGCGGCGGCGCACCGTCCTGCTGCGCGATCGCGTTGCTGATGACGACGCGCTGGATCTCACTGGTCCCCTCGAAGATGGTGTACAGCTTGGCGTCGCGGTACCACTTCTCCACCGGGTGGTCGGTGATGTAGCCCCACCCGCCCATCGTCTGGATCGCCCGCTCGGTGGAGGCCACCGCGACTTCCGTGGCGGCGAGCTTGGCCATCGACCCCTCGCCGCGCTCGAAGGCGACACCCGTGGCCGCCATCCAACTGGCGCGCCACGTCAACAGGCGCGCCGCGTCGATCCGCATCGCGAGATCCGCCAGCGGGAAGGCGATGCCCTGGTTGTCGATGATCGGTGACCCGAACGCCTCACGCTCGTTGGCGTACTTCGTCGCGTACTCCAAGGAGGCACGGGCGATTCCGAGGGCCTGAGCGGCCACCATCGGTCGTGTCTGCTCGAGCGCTCCGAGAGTGGCGGAGCGACCTCTGATTCCGGTCTTCTCCGCTTCGCGCGCCTTGGCCAGCTTGTGCTCGAGCTTGTCGAGGCCGCCCAGGAGGTTGGCGCCGGGGATGCGGACACTGTCGAACTTCAGCTCCGCGGTGTGGGATGCACGGCACCCCAGCTTGTCGAGCTTGCGCACGAGTTCCAGTCCGGGGGTCCCGCCGGGGACGATGAACAGGGCCTGGCCCTTGTGACCGAGTTCCGGGTCCACATTGGCGTTGACCACGTGCACGTCCGCGATGCCACCGTTGCCGATCCACATCTTGTGGCCGTCGATGATCCAGTCGTCGCCGTCCTGCCGCGCCGTCGTCCGCAGGTTGCGAACGTCGCTGCCGCCCTCGGGCTCGGAGATGGCGAGCGCCGCCAGCTTCAGGTCGTCCGGGGTGCCGAAGCACTGCGGTGCCCATTCGAGCATCTGTTCGGGCGTCGCCGCCTGGCCGATGGCCGACAGCGCGAGCGCCGGCATCACCACCGCGAGACCGATTCCCGCACAACCCCAGAACAGTTCCTCCATGAACACCGGCAGCGAGAGCCCGGTCGGGTCACCGATGAGGTCGCGGTAGAACAACGGCGAGTAGAAGCCCGCCCGCGCCGCCTCCTGCAGCACCGGCCACGGGAACTCCTGCTCCTTGTCGTAGTGCTGCGCGACGGGTCGCACCACGTTCTCGGCAAAGTCGTGAGCACGACCGACCAACTCGTGTTGGGCCGGTGTGAGCGTCAGATCGAAAGCCATGATGTCCCCCCAGGACGGTTGTTTCGGCAGGGCATACCCCACCTCGACGAGTGTTACACGTCACTCAGTCTCATCAGGCAACGCGCTCGCCAACACTTGCGCGAGGTGCTCACCGCGGCGATCCGTGAGATCGGACAGCTGGGTACGGCAGGAGTAGCCGTCGGCCAAAATCGACGCGGTGTCCGCCGCCGACTGCACCGCCGGCAGAAGTTGCTGACCGGCGATGGTGACCGAGACGTCGTAATGCCCCTTCTCGACGCCGAAATTCCCGGCGAGCCCGCAGCAACCACCGAGGCGCTGCACATCGGCGCCCGCTCTCTCGAGCAGAGCCGCGTCTGCGCCCCAGCCCATCACGGCGTGGTGGTGACAGTGCGGCTGCGCCACCACCTCTCGGCCGTTAAGGGACGGCGGTTCCCACCCGCGCTCGGTGAGCAGTTCGGCCAGCGTGCGGGCGGCCTCGGCGACCGGCGCGGCGCGTTCCCTGCCGAGCAGTTCCGTTGCGTCGCTTCGTAGTACACCGGTGCACGACGGTTCGATACCCACGATGGGAACACCGCCGTCCGACGCCTCGGTCACGGCGTCCACGGTGCGTCCCAGGATGCGCTTCGCGGCGTCCAGTTGACCGGTCGAGATCCACGTGAGACCGCAACACTGCTGCTTCTCGGTCAGCCTGGGCCGGTAGCCCGCCGCCTCGAGCACACGCACCGTCGCGCGGCCCACCTCGGGCGTGAAGTGATTGGTGAAGGAGTCGACGAAGAGCACGACGGGATCACCGGTCGTGGGCCGGTGCGATTCGTGGAACCACTGCCGGAACGTCCTCGGGGCGAACTCGGGTATCGAGCGACGCGGATCGATGCCCGCCGCCCGCAGTGCCAGCGGACCCACACCCGGAAGCCGCGCCGCAGCGTTGACGGCGCGCGGCGCCCGAGCGGCGACAGCAGCCCAGCGCGGGAGCCACCCGAGCGAGTAGTGCGCCACAGGGCGTAGCCGACGTCGGTAGCTCTGGTGCAGCACCTCCGCCTTGTACGACGCCATGTCGACACCGGTCGGACAGTCCGAGGCACATCCCTTGCAGGACAGGCACAGATCCAGGGCATCGTGCACCTCGGGCGAGCGCCACCCGCCGGTGACGTCGGTGCCGTTGATCATCTCCTGCAGTACCCGGGCGCGACCGCGGGTGGAGTCCTTCTCCTCCCGAGTCGCCAGGTACGACGGGCACATCACCCCGCTGGTGCCGGTGGTGTCCGCGCGACACTTACCGACGCCCGTGCACCGGTGCACGGCCTGACTGAAGTCGCCGCCGTCCTCGGCGTAGGCCATCGCGAGCAGCGTCCGAGACGTCGCGGACGGGACACGAAGATCCGCATCGAGCGGTCGAGGATCCACGAGCACACCGGGATTGAGGATGCCGTCGGGATCGAACGCATGCTTGACGGCACCGAACAACGCGAGTGTGTCCGCCGAGTACATCAGGGGCAAGAGCTCACTGCGCGCACGGCCGTCGCCGTGCTCACCGGACAACGACCCGCCGTACCGCGCCACCAGCGTGGCGGCATCGACGAGGAACCGGCGGAACACCCCTGTCCCACCGGGCTTGTCGAGCGGCAGGTCGATGCGCACGTGCAGGCACCCGTCACCGAAGTGCCCGTACGGCAGCCCGGTCACCCCGTACTGCGTCATGAGGTCGTCGAAGTCGCGCAGGTATCGGCCGAGCGAGGCCGGCGGTACCGCCGCGTCCTCCCACCCGGCGTGTGCCGGCAACCCCGCGGGACTGCGCCCCGCGAGTCCGGCTCCGTCTGCTCGGATCTGCCACAGCCGAGCGGTGCGTTCCGCGTCGGTGACCACCAGGGAGTCGACCGCTCCGCAGCCGCGTGCGACCGCGTCGGCTCGGTCCGTGGCCTGCTCGCGGGTATCGCCGACGACCTCGACGAACAACCACGCGGCGCCGCCGGGAAGAGGCGGAACCGCATGCAGTCCGCGGCGTTCGCGGACGACGTCGACGATGCGCGAATCGATGCCCTCGCATGCGGTGGGCGTGAACGTCAGGACGGTGGGCGCGGCGTCACCGGCGGTGGCGATGTCCGGGTACCCGAGAACGACGAGGATGCGGAACGCAGGCTCCGTCACCAGGTCGACGGTGGCGCGCGTGGTGACCGCGAGCGTGCCCTCGCTGCCCACCAGCATCCGGCGGACGTCGAAACGGTTCTCCGGCAACAGGTTCTCCAGCGCGTAGCCGGAGACCTGGCGGCCGAACATGCCGAATTCCGTTCGGACGGTTCCGAGTCCGCCGGCGACGATCTGCCGCAGCGCATCGAGAGTCGGAGACGTGGTGTCCCTCGGCAGGTGCAGCTGCTCCCCGCTGCCCGTCACCACGTCGAGCGCGGAGACGTTGTCGGAGGTCCGGCCGTAGCCGAGAGTGCGCGAGCCGCACGCGTTGTTCCCGATCATGCCGCCGACGGTGCAGCGCGTGAAGGTGGACGGGTCGGGACCGAACCGGAGCCCGTGCTGCGCCGCTGCCTTCTGCACCACCGACTGCACGGCGCCGGGTTCGACAGTCGCGGTGCGCGCCTCGGGGTCGACGTGGAGCACCCGGTTCAGGTGCCGACTGACGTCGAGTACAACCCCGGTACCCACCGCGTTGCCGGCCACGGACGTGCCGCCGCCGCGCATGGTCAGCGGGACCCCGGTCTCGCGGCACACCGCGACGGCCGCCGCGATGTCCTCGGTGCGACGGGGCCGCGCGACGACGAGCGGGTGCACGCGGTAGAGCGACGCGTCCGACGAATAGGCGGCGCGGGTCGTGCCGTCGGTGAGCACGTCGTCGAGGCCCGCGCGGCGCAGTGCGCGGGCGCAGTCCTCGGCGGAGATCACCGTGTCGACGCTACCGGGCCGGGTGGGCGGGGGTGTGGGGATGGCGGGGGCGAACGGGTGCGGGTGGGTGGGGGGCGGGTGAGTGGGTGCCGGTGGGTGGGTACCGGCGGGCGGGTGCGGGGCGGGTGGTTGGGTGCGGTGCGGGTGGTTGGGTGCGGTGCGGGTGGGTGCGGGGCGGGTGGGTGCGGGGCGGGTAAGTGCGGGGCGGGTAAGTGCGGGGCGGGTAAGTGCGGGGCGGGTGGTTGGGGGGCGGGTGGTTGGGGGGCGGGTGGGTGCCGGCGCGCACTGCGCGGCAGTACGCGCTGGACGTGGCCTGCGCACGGTGCTGGGCGGTGAGCGGATGGTGGTGCTCGCTTGTCCGCGCACGCTCCGGTCGGGTGCGCCGGTTGTGGTGAGCGGGGGTGCTGACGGTCGCGCGGATCGGCGCGTCGGTCGGCGCCGCAGACGCGCACCGTGCAGCAGTACGCGCAAGTCCGTGGCCTGCGCGCAGTGCTGGGAGCTGCGCGGCCAGCGGTCGCGGCGGATCCGAGCACCGTTCGGACACCCGCGCCGGTTGGACCGCGCGCGGCTGACCAAAACCCGCGCGGATCCGCATGGGAACCGCCGGGCCGCTGACCGCGTCCAAGTTCGAGTGCGATGGATTCGAGGTGGGGTGGCCGTGGCTGCGCTCGTGTTCTGCGGCGCCTGCTCCCCCGGCGTCTCGGGCGAACCCGTCGCGGAGCTGTGGGATCCGTGCACCATTCCGAGTGACGCCGTGGCGGCTGCGGGCGTGAACGCGGAGATCGTCGACTCGGGTCAGTTCGATCAGGGAAACAGTCAGTGGCGGTACTGCTCGTTCCGGCAGGACTGGTTCGTCCTGACCATCTCGTCGACGACCACAGCGATATCAGAGTTCCGCGGAGACAGCCGATCCGTGAACCAAGAGGATATAGATATAGGCGGGCGCCCAGCGCTCAGCTTCCAGCAACTTCCGGGAACTCTCGACGAGGCCTGCCACATCGCGTACGCATCGACCGCAGGGGCAATTGAGTTCGCCGTGAGAAACGCGGGTGATCCATCAACTGTCGGCGACTACTGCGCAGAAGCCAGGCGCATTTCAGGCGCTCTCGAGAGCGCGACACCACCATGACGGGGGCACCGTGACAGGGTTGAACGAGCTCGAAATAACCACGGAGGCCGCGGAGCGATGTGCCCGTGCGTGCGCAGAATTCGCCGAAGGCATCACCGCCGTGAGGTCGACCATCCAAGTGCAGGACTTCGCACAGGGCTTCGGCACCCTCCCCTCCGGCCTGGCGCTGGCGCGCAAGTACTCCGAGCTCGCGGTGGGTGGGCCGGGGTCTTTGTCGACCTTGCTCCAGGCGCACATCGCGATCGCGTCGTCGCTCGCCGACACCTTCACCGAGATGGGTCGGAACTATCAGTCCACCGACAGCGAAGCGGCACAACGCATCACGCCGAAGTAGCCGTCACTTCAGCGCATCGAGATCCGCCTTCAACAGCATCACGTTGTAGTCGGACCAGCGCGAGGCAGTGAAGTACAGGTCACGCCCACTCGACTTCGGGTGGATGTACGGGGCGTAGACGCCGCCGATGGTCTCCGCACGCCCGAGCAGAGTTGTCATCGGGCTCCACGGTCCCTGCGGATCCGTGGCGGTGCGGGCGACGATCGAGCCCTGGTTCTCATCGCCGTAGAGCATCACGTACTTCTTCAGGTACGCGTTCCACGAGACGCTGAGCTCGCTGACCGGTTCGTCGACGACCTTCTTCGAATCGGCGACATCGGTCGACCACGGGCGCGCGACATCACCGGTGGAGTACTCGTACTTCGTCAGATCGAGGATGTCCGCCGGCTGCACACGGGCGAGGAAGGCTGCACCGAAACGGCCGTTGGGCGTTCCGAACTGGTACAGCCAGCCGTCGGGACCCTTGGCGTATGCGTTCATCTGGAATCGGCCGTTGGCCTCGTTGACCTGAGCGACACCGGGAATCGTGACGCCCTTGTTGACGCGAATGGTCATCGGGTCCGTCGTCCAGCTCTGCCCGTTGTCCCTCGACGTCGCGATAGCCGAGAAGTTGGTGACCCACCGGCCGGGCGCTCCCCAACTCTGCACGGACATGTAGTTCAGGTACTGCACACCGTCGATGGCGATGGCAGCTGTCGGGATGGTGGTCACCTCGATCTCCGGCAACCGCAGCGTCGGGACGATCTGCTCGGCGTACCGAGGCGTCGCCGGCAGGACGATGGAGCCGGACGCGCTGTCGCCGGGCACGGCGTCGGGAACGGTGATGCCGTCGGAGAGGTTGTCGTCGCTGGACCGCAGCAGCAGGTTGTTGCGCCACTGCTGCCCGTTCACCGAGCAGTTGCCGAAGGAGTCACCGAACGCCATGAGCGTCTGGCCTGCGCCGTTGTCCCAGCTGATGCCGAGATCGGTACCCGAGATGCCGAAACGGTCGTACGTGTTGTTGGCGCTGAGAGGTCCGGTCACCCACCCCACGGACTGTGTGTTCCCACTGCGGATCGGGGCGAGCGGCTGCTGAGTCCCGCGCGGGTTGCTGCCCCCGCCGCCACTCGATCCGCTGCTACCGAAGAAGCTGCCCAGCAGTGACGAGCCGGGGCCACCGAGACCACCGCACGGTTCCGCGGACGCGACCGGTGCCGACAGCACACCCAGACCGCTGGCCACCAACGTCAGCGCGGCCCCCACCGCGATCTGCCGACTTCGTGCTCGCATACTCCGACCCCCACCGATCGACTGTGTGACTCACGTGACTCATGTGACTGATGTGGTGAGTGTTACCGAAAAGTGGGCACGCCGCAACAAATGCACGTGTCGGTACTTGACAAATGAGAATTACATGGTGGGTATTTCAGCCGCGCAATGAGGGCGGCCGGTGCGCCCCCGACGGACGCACCGGCCACGAGGCCCACGTCGGTCCGCGGACTCCAGTCCAGTGTGCCCCTCGGACCGGACGGTATGCCGAGTCCTGAGTCACAAGCGTTTCGCGTGCACGCTGTCGAGCACCAGAAGAGCCGCACCCTGCACGACGACGGCGGCACCGTGCCCGGAGGACTGCTGCGGCGTCACCCTCCCGCCGAAGGTGGGCCGGTGGTACAGGAGATGTGCACCCAGGGCGACATAGACGACGTCGAGTCCGGTGTTGATCCACAAGGTCTTCCGCAGCTTGTCGGCCGCAACCTCGGTGGACCGGGCCGCCCCGATCCCGGCGATGGCGAGATCGATGGCACCCCAGCCCGCGGTCTGGATGCCGAAAGCACGGACCGCGGGAGAGCCGCCGCCCAACGCTGCGGCGGCACCGACCGCGACACTGCCGCCGCCCCACCAGAGAAGCCGTCGACCGAGATCCTTCGCGACACTGTGTGCTGACGTCATGGACACCAGTGTGCCCACTCGAGCGGTCAGACGATGCCGGTCTCGTGCAGGGTGCGCACCTCGTCGTCGCTGAGACCGAGCTCGGCGAGCACGGTGTCGGTGTCCGCGCCGTGCGGACGTCCGGTGTGGCGGATGCTGCCAGGGCTCTCCCCCATGCGCCACATGACGTTCTGCATGCGCACCGGCCCGAGAGCGTCGTCCTCGACTGTGGTGACCATCTCGATGGCGTTGACCTGCGGATCGTCGAGCAGCTCGCTCGGCTTGTAGACGGGGGCGACCGCCGCGCCGGCCTCCTCGAAGGCCGCGATCACCTCGTCGCGCGTGCGCTCGGCGATCCACCCACCGACGTATCCGTCGAGCAGGTCGGCGTGGGCCGCGCGCTGACGACCCGTCGCGAACCACGGCTCGTCGAGAACCTCCGGGTGACCGACGAGGCGGAGAACGCGTTCGGCGATGGAGTTGGCACTGGTGGAGATGGCCAGCCAGTGCTCGTCCTTGGTCCGATAGAGATTGCGGGGCGCGTTGTTGCTCGACCGGTTACCGGTGCGCTCCTGGTCGATGCCCAACTGGTCGGCGTAGATGATGCCGGGCCCGACCGCCGTCATGATGGGGCTCAGCAGATCGAGATCGATCTGCTGACCCTTTCCCGTCTTCGTCCGGTGCAGCAGGGCCATCGAGACCGCCGACGATCCCGCGATACCGGCCAGCGAATCCGCCAGACCGAAGGCGGGAAGCGTCGGCGGTCCGTCGGCCGAGCCGGTGAGGTGGGCGAACCCGCTCATCGACTCGACCAGGGTGCCGAACGCCGGCCTCGTCGAGTAGGGCCCGGTCTGGCCGAAACCGGTGACACGCAACAGGATCAGACCCGGATTGATCTCGGACAGCACGTCGTAGCCGAGGCCCCACTTCTCGAGGGTGCCCGGCCGGAAGTTCTCCACCACCACGTCGGCGTCCGCGACGAGCTTGCGGAAGACGTCGGCCCCCTCGGGCTTGCCAAGGTTCAGCGTCATGCCGCGCTTGTTGCGGCTCACCATCGTCCACCACAACGGGTGCCCGTCCTTGTCCAGACCGTGCCCACGCATACCGTCCGGCTTGGTGGGGTGCTCGATCTTGACGACGTCGGCACCGAAGTCGCCGAGGATCTGGGCGACCAGCGGACCGGCGAGGATCGTCGACGCGTCGAGAACGCGAATCCCCTCCAGGGGCCCGGTCACTTGTAGGGCCTGTGCAGGTAGCGGCCGGTGGGCTCCCCCGCGACAGCGCCGTTGTCGAGTACGCGGTGGCCACGCACGAACGTGTCGGTGACCTTCGCGCCGAGTTCGAAGCCCTCGAAGGGGGTGTACTCCTGCGTGGACTCCGAATCCTCGGGACGCACCGTCCACGTGTGATCGGGATCGACCAGTGCCAGGTCGGCGTCCATACCGACGGCGATCTCGCCCTTGCCCGGAAGTCCGTAGCGACGAGCGGGATTGAGCGAGGTCAGCTCGGCGATACGGCGCCAGCTCAGCCCACGCTTGCGGCCTTCGCTGACCAGTCCCGGCAGCAGGTACTCGGCGCCGCCGAATCCGGACTTGGCGGCGAAGATGTCGCCGCGGTCCTCGGCGAACTTCTTCTCGTCCTTGCAGCAGGCGTGATCGCTGACCACCCAGTCGATGTCGCCGCCGAGCAGGTGCTCCCACAGTGCCTCGACGTCGTCGCGTGGGCGCAGCGGCGGGTTGACCTTGCCGCCCAGTCCGTAGGCGGTGTCGATGTCGGCGAGCAGGTGACCGATGGTCACCTCGCGACGGAAGTTGACGTGCGGGAACGCCTTCGCCATCCGCATCGCGGCGGTGAGGGCCTTGCGGGAGGAGAGGTGCAGCAGGTTGATGTTGGGCAGCTGCGTCTCGTCGGCGAGGAACGACGCGATGGTGACCGCGAGGCCCTCGGAATGCGGCGGCCGGGAGGCGCTGTACGCCGCGAGGCCGGTGAGCGTTCCCTCCTCCTCGACGAGCTTGGTGTAGGCGCTCATGATCTCGGCGGTCTCGCAGTGCAGCGAGAGCGAGATGTGATCGGCCTTGTCACCGAGCTGCTCACGGGCCGCCTGGATGCCGCGCATGACGAACTCGAAGTGCGCGAGGTCGTAGCGCTCGCCCTCCGGCGTCATGAGGAATTCGCTCTGGTCGGTCGAGCGCCCGTGCAGCCCGTGGCTGCCGTAGAACATGAAGATCTTGAACGACGTCACACCGTGATCGGTGATGAGCGAGGGGATCTCGGCGATGTGCTCCTTCGACATCGGCGCGAGGTGGTACGCGTAGTCGACGAACGGCTTGCCCTCGGTGGCCTCGAGCACCGTCGGGAACACATCGGCGTACGAACCACCGGTGTTCATGTAGTACTGACCGGTGCGCATGTAGGACAGCGAGGTGGTGACACCGCCCTGCACGCAGGCCCTGGACTCGGTGTAGGCGTCCTCACCCAGCGGGTTGTAGATGCCCCAGTGTTGGTGCGCGTCCACCACTCCGGGGAATGCGACCTTGCCGGCGGCGTCGACGACGGTGTCGGCGCTCGACGGATCGATCCCCGCCTCGATGCGGGTGAACTTCCCGTCCTCGATCAGCAGGTCGAGGAATTCGCCGTCCTCGGGATGATCGGCGCCCGGACGTACGACTCGGGCATTGGTGATCAGAAGCTTCGTCATGACAATCCTTCTCTAGTGATGAGTACCGGCCACGACATCTGCGGCCAGATAAGCGAGTCCGAGTGCGGGCAGCAATCCGTTGCCGGCGAGGTACCCCGCGGCGCCGTGGCCCGAGATGCCCATCGCAGCGCCGCCGGAGGCGAACAGTCCCTCGATCGCGGTGCCGTCGGGTCGCAGGACCCGAGCGTTCCCGTCGACGACGAGGCCGCCCTGGGTGTGGAACAGCGCGGGGACGATGCGGATCGCCGCGTACGGCCCGGTGAGCTCGTGCTCGAACGAGGTGCGCCCGTGCGGGTCCGACGCCTCACCCCGTGCGTACCTCTCGACGGCCGCGAGTTCGTCGACGACGGCATCGGCGGGGAGCCCCAGCGCGTCGGCCAGCTCGGCCGGCGTGTCCGCCCACACGACGGCGCCCGAATCGACCGTCTGACGAAAGTCGGTGAACGACAGACACTTGTCGTGGATGTCGCGGTCGATGACGATGACGCCCTCGGACTCCGGGCGGGCCGCGAGATGGGCGGCGTACTCGGAGTAGCCCGTCGTCTCGTCACCGAAGCGTCGTCCCGTGAGGTCGAGGACGACGCCCCCGTGCATGACGGTGGCCCACCCGACCAGGGTCGACGCCTTCTTCGACAGCGCCGCATGCCCCTGGTACGCATCGAGATACGCGGTCGCGGCGCCGAGACGGTCACCGATGGTGAGCGCGTCTCCGCGGGAGTGCTCGCTGCCGTGGTAGCGAGCCTGCGCGATCTCGGGGACGTGGGTGGCGACCCGCTCGTGGTCGCCGCCGTACCCGTTGGTGGCCAACAACACCGCGTCGGTGGGGATCGTCTCGGTCGATCCGTCCGGGAGCGTGATCACCGCGGCGGTGACGCGACCGTCGTCGACGCGGACGTCGGTCAGCCGGGCCGGTGCCAGAACGTCGATGCGCGGCTCCGCCGTCACCGCGCGCACCAGGTGCTCGAGCAACACGCTTCCGTGCCGACCCTCGACGGTGTGGCAGCGCAGTGCCGAGTGACCGGGGTAGGCGAAATCGGTGACCAGCGACAACGGCACGTCGAGGTGATCCGCCATCCATTCGACGAGTGGCGCGCTCACGCGGGCGAGGGCTCCGGCGAGCTCTGTGTCGGCCGTGCCCTTCGTCTTGCGGAGCACGTCCTCGACGAACGTCTCCGGGGAGTCCTCGATGCCCGCCTCACGCTGCCAGCGGGACCCCGCACCGGGGATCATGGCCGTCGACATCGCGGTGTTGTTGCCGCGCTTGAAGTGGTCGCTGGCCTCGACGACCAGCACGTCGAGTCCGTGCTCGGCTGCACGCAGCGCGGCGATCAGTCCGCCGCCGGCCCCGGCGACGATCAGATCGGGTCCGTCCGCGCTCACGATGCCGGCTCCAGGTCGTCGCGCAGTGCGAGCAGGCGCAGGGCGGTGGCCGTGGGATCCACGACCAGCGGTGTGGTTCGCGGCCCGGTGAGATCGACCGCCGAGCACGCGTTGATGGCCACCGAACACGTCAGCGCACGAGCGTGGACGGTGACCGCGTCGGCCCAGGCCCGCGAGTCCGCGATGTCGTCGAACGACAGGTCCATGACGACGGTCGGCTCGGCGGGGATGCCGTAACCCGCCACGCGGCGGTCTAGTTCGGCAGCGATGGCGGCATTGCGGGCGAGGGCGCCGAGGCGGTGGCCCTGCGAGGCGTAGAACGACGCGGTGAGTCGCGTCAGTCCGTACAGGGGACGCTCGAAGGAGTCCGCCTCCTCCGCACACGGATCGAGCACGCAGTCGGGCAGGTATCCGTCGAACTCGTCCGGATCGGACGCGCGGAAGGCGGCGGCCAGCGCCACTTCGGACGCTCGGACGTCGGCCTCGGTGTCCAGCGCGCGCGGAGCATCGGGACCGATGTTGCGCAGGACGACGGACACGCCCACCGGGCTCAGTGCGTCGTACCGCTCCTGACGTCGCCGGAACTCGGCGAAGTCGACATGGATGGGGGTGTATGCGAGCAATCGCACGAAGAAACTCCTGACGAGAGGTGCGGCATCAGATGCCGAGGTACGCAGCCTTGACGCGATCGTCGTGGGCGAGCTCGGCTCCCGTACCGGTGAGCACGATGGACCCGCTCTCGATGACGTAGGCGCGGTCGGAGATCGCGAGTGCCTGTGCGGCGTTCTGCTCGACGATCAGCACGGTCACCCCGGTCTCGCGGATCCGCACGATGGCCTCGAGGACCTCGGCGGCGAGCTTCGGCGCCAGGCCGACGGACGGTTCGTCGAGCGTGAGCACACGCGGCTTCGACATCATGGCGCGGCCGATGGCCAGCATCTGCTGCTGACCGCCGGACATGGTGTCCGCGCGCTGGGTCCGCCGCTCGGCGAGAATGGGGAACAGATCGAAGACGCGGTCGAGCGACTCCTTCGTGGACCCGCGCTTCTGGGTGTACGCGCCCATCTCCAGGTTCTCGGAGACCGGCAGCGAACCGAAGAGTGCGCGGTCCTGGGCGACGTGCACCAGTCCCGACCGGACGATGCGATCGGCGCGGTTGCCACTGATGTCGCTGCCGTCCAACATGATGCGGCCCTTGCTGGGCGTGACCAGACCCGACAGGGCGCGCAGCGTCGTGGTCTTGCCGGCGCCGTTGGCTCCGATGAGAGAGACGATCTCGTCCTTCTCCAGATGCATCGTGACACCGTGCAGGATTTCCAGTCGCCGGTAGCCGGCGTGCAGATCGTCGATCTCGAGCATCATGCGGTCTCCTCACCCAGATAGGCCTCGACGACGCGGTGGTCCTCGATGACGGTGCGCGGATCCCCCGCTGTGAGGACCGCGCCCTCGTGCATGACGACCAGACGCTCGGACAACGCCATGACCGCGGCCATGATGTGTTCGACGAACAGGACCGTCTGCCCGCCGCTGTGCAGGGAGCGCAGCAGCTCGATCATCGGCGCACGTTCCGCCGGAACGAGTCCCGCGAGCACCTCGTCGAGCAGGACCACCCGCGGTTCCATGGCAAGAGCGCGGGCCAGCTCCAGGCGCTTGAGTCCGGCCGTCGACATCGTCGACACCGTCCCGCCCACCTGGTCGGAGAGCTGCACCCGGTCGAGCACCTCGAGAGCGTGCCGACGCGCGTCCTTCCGCGACTTACGCTTGGACAGTGCGGCGATGGTGACGTTCTCGAGAACGGACATCGACTCGAACGGCCGCATCAACTGGAACGTACGCACCAGCCCAGCGCGCGCGATGCGGTCCGCGGGCCACCCCGTGATGTCGGTGCCGTCGAAGATCACGCGACCCGACGTCGGCGGCTGCTCGCCCGCCAACAGCGAGAACAGAGTGGTCTTGCCGGCGCCGTTGGGGCCGATGATGCCGAGAAACTGCTCGTCCGGGACGTCGATGCTGACGTCGCGCACCGCGTGGATGCCCGAGAACGACTTGCTGAGATTCTCGATACTGAGGACGCTCACTTGCGCCACCTCTCGCGAATCGTGCCGAAGATCCCCTTGGGCAGGAAGATCACGATCAGGATGAGAATCACCGAGTAGACCGCCACGTCGAGTCCGATGGATCCCTGGAGGAACTCGAGGAACGCGGGCGGGTTGCGCAGCAGCTCGTTGATGAGCTCCGACAGCGGCCCGATGACCGCGGCGCCGAGCACCGGTCCCCAGATGGTTCCGATGCCGCCGATGACGGCCGGGACGATGGCCTCGACGGACACCGCGGATCCGAATGCCTGCTCGGGGCCCACGAAGAAGTAGTACTGCACGTAGTACACGCCGGCCACGGCCGTGAGGGCGCAGCTCGCCGCGACCGCGATGAGCCGGTACTTCATCGTGTCGATGCCGAGAGAGGCTGCCGCGGTGGCGTCGTCACGGATCGCCTGCACGTACTGCCCCGGGCGGGACCGGACGTAGAAGATGGTGCCCAGCACCGCGAGCGCCAGGATCACCAACGGGATCCACAGGTAGTTGGCACTGCCCTTCTCGAACTGCAGCATCCACCACGAATCACGGGGCAGGATCGGCACGTTGAAGCCCTCGGTCTTGTTGAAGACCTCGAGATTCTGCACGAGCAGCAGGAACATCTGCGCGAAGGCGAACGTCGCCAGGGCGAAGTACGACCCGGCCAGCCGGTAGCGCAAGCACAGGTAGGCGATGGTGGTGCCCACCGCGGCGGACACCACGGCGCCGACGAGCATGGAGATCCACGGCGAGATGCCGTGCTCCACCAGCAGATACGCACCGGTGTACGCGCCGATGCCGAAGAACGCCGCGTGACCGAAGCTGAACATGCCGCCGAAGCCGCTCATGAGGTTCCAGCCGACCGCCATGATCGCGAAGATCAATGTCCGGACAGCGACCGTCTGCGCCTGCTCGCCGAGCACGAGCGGGAACGCGGCGACGACCACGAATCCGATGACGAGCGTGAGCAACTGGCGTCGCAGCCAGGAGTCCTTCAGCCGCGTGTCGGACGCGGAGTCCGTCGAGACATCCGTCGTGGTGGTCATCGGCGTCCTCCGTACAGACCTTCGGGCTTGAGAAAGAGCACCATGACGAACACGGCGAAGACGAGGATCAGCGATCCGGTACCGGGGAGGTACAGGGCGCCGACCGTCTGGACCAGACCGATGACGATGCCGCCGACCATGGCTCCGACGACACTGCCGAGACCGCCCAGCACCACGATGACGAAGGCGAGGATCGTGAACTGCTCGCCCACCGACGGGGTGAGAGACGTGAACGGTGTCATCAGTCCGCCGGCGACGGCCACGCAGGCCGCGCCGATACCGAACGTCAGCGCGTAGACCCGGCCGATGTCGACTCCGACGAGCTTGGCGCCCTCCGAGTTCGACGCCACCGCGCGGATCGACAACCCGAGGCGCGTGCGTTCGAGCACCGACTTGAGCGCGATCGCCACGACCGCGGCACCGACGAACGCGAGCACCCGAGGCCAGGCCGCGACGGTGCCGAGGATCGAGATCGATCCGTCCACGGGCGCCTCCACCGACTTGGGCCGACCACCGAAGACCATGAGGAGCACGTTGATGATGAGCAACGACAACCCGAGGGTGACCAGCAGCGGCCCCTCGTGGCTCCCGCCGATGGTGAGCTTGGTGAGCAGGGTGGCCTGCACGATCATGCCGAACACGAACATGACGGGGACTGCGAGAAGCGTTGCCACGTAGACGGGCAACCCCGCCGTCGAGAGCGCGTACACGATGTACATCGCCAGGGTGAGCATCGCGCCCTGGGCGAAGTTCACGATGCCGAGCACACCGAAGATGAGTGTCAGGCCGACCGAGATCAGCGCGTAGACCCCGCCGAGCAGCAGACCGGACACGATGGCCTGGCCGACCAGGCCCTGGTCCTTGCCGCCGACGAAGAAGATGACGGCGAGGATCACCACGAGCGCTCCCCCGACGGCGACGCCGGGATTCACGGCGCGCCGGGTCTTCTCCGTGGCCGCGCTCTCGGCGACGACCGTCACCGGCCCGCTCCCGCGGGGAACTCGATGGCCTCGGTGGCGAACTCGTCCGGGAAGACCTGGGTGACCTGGCCGTCGCGCACCTGCATCACGATGACGGTCGCGTTGGAGTTCTGACCGGTCTCGTCGAACTGGATGGGACCGGAGAAGGCGAGCAGCGGATCGTCGATGGTGACGCCGGAGATGGCCTCGCGCAACGCTTCCGGATCCGCGTCGGCGCCGTCCTCGAGTCCGGCCGCGATGACCTCGACGGCCTGGTACGACAGCATCGCCGCCGTCTCCATCGGACGGCCGTACTTCTCCTCGAAGCGCGAGCGAATGTCGTTGACTCGATCGCTGGTGGCATCGAAGTGGTAGTTGGCGGACAGCACACCCTCACCGGCGGTGCCCGCGGCAGCCGGGAAGGAACTGTCGTCGAAGGCGCCGTTGGCGATGCCGTAGACACCCTTGACGTTCACGTTCAACTGCTCGACGGCCTTCGCGATCAGCAGACCGTCCGGGTAGTAGCCCGTCGCGACGATGACGTCGGGGTTGGAGACCGCGGCCTCGCGCACCTGCGTCGTGGCGTCGGAGAAGTTGGTGGCCGGGTACGTGATCTCCTGCACCGAGGAGATGCCCTGGTTCGCGGCCTCCTTCTCGAAGGCGTCGAACACGCTGTCACCGAACGAGCCCTCGATGTGCAGGTAGGACACGCGATCGATCGGCTGGCCGGTCTGCTCCTCGATGGCCGCGAGCGCCTTGGCGCCGTCGGTACCCATGCTGGAGGCGTTCGGCTGGATACGGAACGCGTACTGGTAACCCTGGTCGAGGATCTTGTCGTCGACCGCGACGTCGATGACCAGCGGCACCCGCGAGCGCTCGGCGACCGATGCGACGTTCTGCGTCACGTCACTCTGATAGGTGCCCACCAGGGCGACTGCGCCGTCGTCGATCAGACGCTGCGCCTCACTCTGGCCGACCTCCGCCTTGCCCTGGCTGTCACCGGTGACGAGTTCCAGTGGACGCCCCTCGAGCGAGGAGATGCCGCCGGCACCGTTGATGTCCTCGACGGCCAGTGCGGCACCGTCGTTCATCAGTCCACCGACACCGGCCAGCGCACCGGTGGTGGGGTGCACGGATCCGATCTTGATGGGACCCGAACCGTCCGATCCGGACGAGGATCCACACGCAGCCGTGCCCAGAAGGGCCACTGCGGCGAGCACGCCTACGACTTTTCTCATGATTGGATCTGCCTTCCGCGCCGATCGAGGCGCCGAGTCTCGGGAAACCGTGTGACCGAAGGACACGACCTGTGTTCCGCTCAGCGCACCACTTAGTGGGTGGCTATTCCCTGCAGTACTGAGTATTACACGCATCACTGGGTCAGAACAGGCTCTTTGATGACTTTCTTGTTACGGGTATGGTTCGCTCAGCGGAACGCGCCGAAGCCGCGCACGTACTCAGCGAATGTGGAAGGTTGGCCCCATGGCCGCAACTACCAGCTCGACCGGCACCGACTCCGCGTCGACGGGAACCGAATCGGCGGATCGGGTGGCCGACGTCCTGCTGTCCTTCGCGCAGTCCGACCGGGCACTGGGTGTCACGGAGCTCGCGCGCCGCCTGGACCTGAGCAAGGCTGTGGTGCACCGGATCCTGCAGTCCCTGGCATCGCGCTCGATCGTGCAGCCGGTGGCGGGCGAGTCCACCTACTCCCTCGGCCCGGCGGCCATCGGACTCGGCACGAAGGCATGGAGCCAACTCGATGTCCGTTCCATCGCCGCTCCCATCCTGCGCCGACTACGTGCGCAGACCCTCGAGACGGCGACGTTGTCCGTCCTGGTGGGGCATCGGCGGGTCTACCTGGACCAGTACGAGAGCCCGCAGGAGGTGAAGATGGTGGTGGAGATCGGCCCGCAGTACCCGCTGCACTCCGGCGCCTCGAGCCGCGCCATCCTCGCGTTCCTTCCGCCGCACTACGCGCACGAAGCCTTCGAGGAGCTGCGGGGAAGCGCTCCGGACGCCGACGAGACGACGTTCCTGGCCCGGCTCCAGGAGATCAGAGACACCGGCTACGGGACCTCCATCAACGAGCGCAACACCGGCGCCGCCTCCATCGCCGCCCCGTTCTTCGACGCGGCCGGCCACGTGCTCGGCTCGGTCAGCTCCTCCGGACCGGCCTTCCGCTACTCCTCCACCGCCGACGACGATCATGTGGCGCACGCCGGTCAGGTGCTGGCCGCCGCGCGCGCGATCACGCAGAGCCTCGAAGCGCGGGCCGCCCGATGACCCGCCGCATGCCGCGCTCGTTCCTCTACGTGCCGGCCGTGAAGCCCGCCTTGTTCGACAAGGCCGTCTCGGGACCGGCCGACGCCGTCATCCTCGACCTCGAGGACGCGGTCCCACTCGCGCAGAAAGACACGGCGAGAAACGATGTCGCGCAGTGGCTGGACCGTCCGCGCGACGGTGGAGCGCAGGTGTGGGTTCGTGTGACACCCGAGTTCCTCGCCGAGGACCTCGCCGCGGCGGCGCGCCCCGGCGTCACCGGGATCATCGTGGCCAAGTGCGGGGCGGCCTCCCTCGCGGAGGCGGACGAGCGACTCGGAGACGCGGACATCGCGATGGTGGGTCTGGTGGAGACCGCGGCCGCCCTGCGCGGCCTGACCGACCTGGCGAGCAGTTCCCGACTGGTGACCGTCGGCATCGGCGAGGTGGACCTGCTGGCCGATCTGCGGATCACCCGCGCGGCGGACACCGAGCACGTGGTCGACGCCATCCGCGCGGACATCGTGATCGGCTGCGCAGCAGCGGGTCTGGAGGCGCCGATCGCACCGACCTCCACCGAGTTCCGCGACCTCGACGCATTCGTCACCACCACCGCGCACTTCGTGCACATGGGCTTCCGCTCCCGCACCGCGGTGCATCCCGGTCAGGTGCCCGTGATCAACGATGCCCTGACACCGGCGGCGGACGACGTGCGCCGGGCCGAGCGCCTCGTCGACCTGTTCGACCGGGCGGCCGGTGGGCCCACGGTCGACGACGACGGACGCTTCGTCGACGAAGCCGTGGTCCGCGGCGCCCGGGAGATCCTGGCCCGCGTCCGACTCTAATTCCCCAGAGTACGAATCGAATCGAACAGCACGCCCGGGTCCTCGAGGTCGGCGAGGCCGGCGCACTGCGCTGCGAAGGCGTCGGCTGCCTGCACGCTCAGCAGACCGTCGACGTTGGCCGAGAACTTCGCTCGAACGTCCTCGAACGACAACGGCCGCTCCGGTCCACCGCGCGTGGTCAACACCTCTTCGACGACGGTGGTGCCGTCGGTGAGGTGCGCCGTGAGAACGGCCGGGAACTGGTGCGGGAAGATGGCGTCGCACTGTGCGTCCGGGACGACGTCGACGCGCGCCATGATGTCGCGACGCTCCGTCGACGTGGCCTTCTCGTCGGTGTAGTCGTCCAGTACCGCACCGAGTCCACCGCCACCGAGCATGCCCACCGCCACCGCGTAGGGCCCGCTGAACTGAGCCATGTACCCGGTCTGCGGGGTGCGCTTGACCTCGATGGGTTCGCCGATGGTCCGGAGGTTGGCGGCGGGGACACCGAGGACGAACCGCTCGACGTCCGCGGGCGTGATGCCCCGACTTCGCAACGCGGCCGCCGCGTCGAGAGCCGCGTGCGTGAAGTGGTTGGCCGGGTAGGGCTTCACGAAGAGACCCGGCGCGGCCCAGGTGCTGCCCAGGCCGTCGGTGATCTCGGCGGCGCGCCCGCTCTGGTGCAGCCACGCCTGAAAGAATCCGAACCTGCCCTCAAGCACCGTCGGCGGTCCGGTGATGCCGTGCCGAGCGAGACCCGCCGCGGACACGCCGGAGTGCGCCGCCCACCCGCAGTGCATGCGCTTGACCGTGCCACCGGTGCGGTTCGCCTCGATGATGCCGGCCGCCATCGACGCCGCGATACCGAGCGTGTCGACGATGCCGTCGGCCGAGGCGCCGCCGATCACCGCGGCAGCGGCCGCACCGCCCATGGCTCCACAGATGGACGTGGCGTGCTGCCCGTTCTCGAAGAACACCGAGTTCTTCGTCTCCGGATCGAAACCCGCCATGCCGAGGCGGACACACACCTCGAGGCCGATCGCAATGCCGCGCACCAGGTCCCGGCCAGAGGCGCCGTGCTGCTGCGCCGCGGCGAGTGCGGCCGGTACCACCGACGCGCTGGGGTGCAGCACCGAGGGCAGGTGGGTGTCGTCGAAGTCGAGGGAGTGCGCGAGCACCCCGTTGACGAAGGCCGCGAGGGTAGGCGGGAGGTTCTCCTCCACGCCGACGGCCGAGGCGACGGCCCGGCCGCCCTGCTCCCGCGCCCACGCGGTGGCCATCGCACTGGTGTCGAGTTCTGTGGCCGCGATCGCGATCCCGAGCGTGTCGAGGACGCGGAGCCCGATGCTGTCGACCACGTCGACAGGCAGATCGTCGAACGAGTGCTCCACCGCGAACTCCGCCAGCGTGCGGGCGAGTGTGGACTCGGTCATGCCGACACCACCGCAAGGGGGCGCACCGGCGATCCCGTGGCGCCGAAGATGTTGAGCGGCACCAGGACGAAGGTGAACTCGTACGTCCGGGTGCGTGCGAGCTCCTCGAGATCGAGGGCCTCGATGATGTAGATGCCGCTCTCCACCAGCAGGACTCGGTGAGCGGGGAGCAGCGCGTGGCCACCGCCCGGCGCGAGGCGTTCGAAGGCGATGGTGTCGGCGCCCGCGGCGTGCACCTCTCGGGACGCGAGCCACTGCGCGCCGGGCTCGCCGACGCCGGGAACCCCGGACGGACCACCGACATAGGGCTGACCCTCGTCGAACAACTGCGCCCACCCACTGCGGATCAGCACGACGTCGCCGGCCGACACCTCGACACCCTGGGCGGCGCAGGCGGACTCGAGGTCGTCGACCGTGATCTCGTCGCCGCCCTCGAGTCGCTCGGTTCCGCGCACGGCCGGAATGTCGAGCAGGATGCCACGGCGGATCATCGGCGCGATCGTGTGCACGCCGAGCTCGACGTACTTGCCGCCGACACCGGC
This sequence comes from Rhodococcus sp. MEB041, assembly GCF_030208955.1. Taxonomy (NCBI): domain Bacteria; kingdom Bacillati; phylum Actinomycetota; class Actinomycetes; order Mycobacteriales; family Nocardiaceae; genus Rhodococcus; species Rhodococcus sp. MEB041. Next base: position 486,305 of record NZ_JARVSZ010000001.1, on the reverse strand, counting down.
CTCGGCCGCGTCGACACCGCCGTGCATCTTCCCCTCGTGGGAGACGTGGGCGAGCGCGTCGATGTGGGTTCCGACATGCGTTCCGGTGGTGATCATGTCGTTCGCGGCGCTGCCGCCGTCCGACCGGGTCATGTCACCGTGCCGACGCGGAAGCGTGTGCCAGAACTGCGGGTGATTCGGCGACTGCGGCATACCGACCCGCAGCTGGCGTCCGAGATCGACCGTGCGTACACCGGCCGTGACGGCCTCGAGAAGTCTGTCCGACATGGCTCGATTCTCTCCTCTGGACTGGGGTTCACGGCGAGCTGTGTTCCGCTGAGCGGATCGCCACCGGAGACACCGCGATGCCTGACTGTTGTCGATGCCGACCCTAGCAGCCCTGATCACGTCCGGCAGATGTATTGACCAGCACGAGCGTCAGTCCTAGCGTTGCCGCATGACCGACTCGACGGCGTTCCTTCCAGCGGAACAGGTGCGGATGCGCATCGACGATCTGGCGCGGTTCTGCGTGGACCTACCCGCGACCGGTACCGCGTACGAGAGTCGGATTCGCACCGTGCTGCTCGACCTTCTGGGTGTCACCCTGGCGGGAGCGCGGACACCGGAACTGACCGCGCTTCTCACGCGGTGGCGAGCCGAACCGGGCACGACGGCCACCGTCGGCCGCGGCGCCCACACCGGCGTGGAGACGGCGGCCTACCTGGACGCGATCGCCTCGTGCTGCCTCGAACTGGACGAGGGCAACAAGTACGCGGCGGGTCACCCTGCCGCCCATGTGCTCCCGGCTGCCGTCGCAGCGGCCCGCCTCAGCGCGCAGCCGGTGTCGGGCGACCGGTTCGTCGCCGCCGTGGTGGCCGGTTACGAGGTGGCCACCCGCTTCGGTGCCGCACTGACCCGCGACCCGAAGTGGCACACCCACGGACACTGGGGAGCGACCGGCGCCGCCGCCGCCGCTGCCGTCGTGTGGGATCTCGACGCCGAGCGCACGGCGGCCGCGATCGACGCCTCGACCGCGCTCGTGCACGTCGCACCGTGGGCCGTGGTGCTCGCGGGCAACTTCGGCCGGAACCTGTGGATCGGCGGCGCCGTCCGTGCGGGACTCGACGCCGCACGGTTGTCCTCGGCAGGACTGGTGCACAACAGCGGCGCGGCGGCGACGACCCTGGGGGACATCGTCGGCACTCTCGATGCCGACAGGCTCGCACCCGCGCCGGACGGCACGTTCGCCCTCGATCAGGGGTACGCGAAGCGCCATGCCAGCTGCTCGTACACCCACGCCGCCGTCGACATCGTGCACGCTCTGCGCACGAACCTGGATACCGCCGACATCGCGAGCGTGCGCGTCCGCACCCACGCGCTGGCGGAACCCCTGTTCGGTCGGCACCCCTCGACGCGGCTCGGTGCGATGTTCTCGCTGCCGTTCGTCGTGTCCGCCGCGGTGGTGGCCGGAAGCATCGACGTGGAGACCCTGACGCCCGGCAGCGCGACCTTCCGTGCGGCGGAGGAGTTCAGCGCACGGGTGGACGTCGAGTCGTCGCCCGCGCTCACGGCGCTGCTGCCCGACCGACGCGCCGCGGAGGTCGACATCGTTCTCGTCTCCGGCGAGACCGTGTCGGCGGGTTCACCGGATCCGGTGGGCGACGTCGACCATTTCCCGTTGGACCACGCCCAGATACTGGAGAAGATCGAACGGCTCGTCGGCGCGGAGGACGCCGGGCGGATCGATCGCGTGGTCACCGATGTCCTGCATTCTTCGGACGTGGTCCGAACTCTGACCGCACTGCCCTGAGCAGCGCGTTCCGGCGGAAACCGACCACCCTGTAACGTGACGCGCGCCCCGCGCGACGTGTGGTGTGACCCGTTGCTGCCATTCACCTGAGGACCTGCATGACCGCGTATCCGCCGCCGTTCCAGCCGCCCCACATCGAGGCCCGCAAGAAGGGCAAGAAGGGCAAGATCACGGCCGCTGTCGCCGCCTTCGTGGGCCTGTCCGTCGTCGGACTGGGGCTGATGCAGGAACCCGAACCCGTCGCCGCGAGCGCGGAGACCACCCTCACCACCACGTCGGCCGCACCGACCACCACTCCCCGCGCGACGACCACCACCCCGCGGCCGACCACCACCCCGCGGCCGACCACCACGACGTCGACGACCACTGCCGTCACGACCACTCCCGAGACCGTCACCGTGTACGCACCGCCGCCCACCACGACGATGCCCTACGTCGAGACTCCGTACGTCGACGTGCCGGACGTCGACGTGCCGGACGTCGACCGCGCCTACGTCCCGGCGCCCGTGCCGTTCGTCGCGCCGGTACCCGCACCGGCTCCGTACGTCGCGCCGGCCGTCGTTCCCGAGTCGTCCGGATCGACGTACTACACGAACTGCACCGCGGCTCGGAACGCCGGCGCAGCGCCCGTCCGCGTGGGCGACCCCGGCTACGGCTCGCACCTGGACCGCGACGGAGACGGCGTCGGGTGTGAGTGAGCTCAGCGCACGCTCTTGAGAACGGTCACCGCCGGCTTGGCCACCCCGTTCGAGCGGTAGACCCCGAAGTAGTTCTCCTTGTCGGGGTTCACCGCGGTCATCGCGGCGCGGTCTGTGGTCTCGTAGAAGAAGATCGGCCCGGCCCACGAGTAGGACAGGCGGTTGTCGACGGCCTGTCGGTAGGCCGTCGCCTGTACCTGCTCGCTGACGCTCGGGTCGCCCGCGGTGGCGGCGCCGGCCTCGGTCATGACGATGAGCTTCCCGGCGTCGCCGTTCTCGGTCATGATCGTGCGCGCGCTCATCTGGTAGATCGTGCCGTCGGGATTGGTGAAGTCGACGCTCATCTGCGACCACGCGTTCCAGTCGGCAGTGTCGTTCGGCAACGCGGGCGCGGTGTACGGGTGCCAGCCGACGGCGTCGAAGTACGGTCCGGCGCCGAGGTCGTACATCTGATCGAGGTAGGTGATCGGTGAGACGGCGTGCCCTTCCGGGCTCTGACCGGTGGTGCCGTAGGGGGACAGTCCGGCCGCCACGATGCTGATGGCACTGGTGGTGGCGGCCTTCATCTTCGGGTAGGCCGCCTTCAGTAGATCGACGTAACCCTGCACGTTCGGCTTGCCCGTCACCGGGTCGGCCCAGAACATCCACAGGTTAGGCTCGTTCCACACCTCGAACGATCGAACCCCCTGCGGCGCATACCTGCTCACGACCTTGGCGGCGAACGTCGCGTAGTCGTTCGGGTTCGTCGGCGGCGTGCTGCCGTCGTTCGTCGTCCGAGCCCACGGCGGTGTCTTCTGGATGAGCAGCAGGACGTTGAGGGACTTGGCCTTGGCCGCCGCCACCGCTCCGTCCGGACCCGACCAGTTGTAGGCCGTCGGCCCACCGTCCTGGACGTACCACCAGTCGATCTCGATGCGGACCCACTTGGCGCCCGTGCCCGCGACCCGGGTCGCCTGCGCCTGCTGAGCGCTCGAGCTGCTCCGGAAGTCGATGCCGTTGAGCCCGATGCCCTGACGCCCGACATAGGGACTCGCCGCCGACGCGGTCGGCACCGACAGAGTGGCGATCACCGTCGCCACCACCAACAGAATCTGCGCAACGCGTCTACCGACCTGCATGACCGCACTCCCCGACCGACTCGGCTACCGCGACACGCGGAAGCTCTCGGTGTCAGAAGTACCACCAGTCACATCAGTCACACAGGTAACACGCCGAACGCGGGTTCGATCACCTCAGCGCGCGTTTGAGCAGCTTGCCGCTCTGGTTACGCGGCAATTCGTCCTTGAACCGCACCTGTTTGGGAATCTTGAACGGTGCGATGCGACCCGAGACGTGGGCGATGATCTCCTCGGCGGTCACCGCACGACCGTCCTTCACCGTCACCACCGCCGTGATCGCCTCGATCCACTTCTCGTCCGGAACGCCGATCACCGCGACCTCGGCCACCGCCGGATGGGTGTAGATCGCGTCCTCGACCTCCCGCGACGCCACCAGGATGCCGCCGGTGTTGATGACGTCCTTGATGCGGTCCACCACCGTCACGAATCCCTCCGCGTCCCGGGTCACCAGATCACCGGAGTGGAACCATCCGTCGCGGAAGGCCTCGGCCGTGGCGTCCGGGTTCTCCCAGTACCCGTCGCACAACTGCGGTGAGCGGTAGAGGATCTCGCCGGGTTCACCGTCCGCCACGTCCTCACCGTCGGCGTTCACCACCCGCGTCTCGACGAAGAAGACGGCGCGCCCGCACGAGGCGGGCCGTGCATCGTGCTCCTCCGGCTGCAACACCGTCGCCAACGGACCGATCTCCGACTGTCCGAAACAGTTGAAGAACCGAAGATCCGGATACCGCGCCCGCAGCCGCTCCAGCACCGTGACCGGCATGATCGATGCCCCGTACTGCGCCTTGGTCAGGGACGACAGATCGCGGGTCTCGAGATCCGGGTGTCCCGCCAGAGGGACCCAGACCGTCGGCGCCAGGAACAGCGAACCGATGCGGTCGGCCTCGACGCGGCGCAGGATCTCCGCGACGTCCGGCTTCGCCATCAGGCGCACCGTCGCGCCGACCGACAGGTACGGCAGGGCGAACACGTGCATGCCGGCCGAGTGGTACAGCGGCATCGCGATGAGCGGGGCGTCGTCGGCGGTGAACGCCAGTGCCAGGACGGACGAGACGTACTCGCTCACCAGCGCACCGTGAGACATCATCGCGCCCTTGGGCTTCGACGTCGTTCCCGAGGTGTACAGCAACTGGGCGAGATCGGTGGTCAGCACCGTGGGCAGCGCGACCGACACGTCGGGAAGGTCGAGAAGCTCCTGCAGAGAGAGCACGACGTCGAGATCGAGACCCGTCCGCACGGCGTCGACCGCCGGCGCCAGAGCGTCGTCGACCAGCAGCGCGCGAGCACCGGACTGGCCGACCAGGTAGGTCAATTCGTCCTCGACGAGGGCGTAGTTGATCGGCACGTGCACCAGCCCGGCACGGCAGCAGGCGAGGAACCCGACGATGTAGGAGTCGGAGTTGGTGCCGTAGGCCGCGACCCGCTCTCCCGGTGCGAGCCCCGTCGACACCAGGTACCGAGCGACGCGGGACACCGCCGCGTCCAGTGCCGCATAGGTGTGCGTTCGACCGTCGAACTCCAGGGCTGCCCGGTCCGGGTACCGACGCGCCGACCTCGTCAGGACTGCGTCGACCGTGCTCGCGCGAACATCAGCTGTCATACCTCGGACACTAGAGAAGGCCGGGCGCCTCCGGTGCCCGTTCGAGACGAGCGCGAAGGAGCGACCACTCGGAGGCGGTGACCACGGACGGATTCGACTGCTGGGGCGACCGGAGCATCTCGAGTCGGTCCAGCCCGGCCGTCCCGGCGCACTCCGCGGCCGTCACGGGCTCGCCGAGCGTGGTGATCTCGGTGGGAACGTGCAGGCGCGGATCGTCGGGATCGTGCATGTCGACAGCGGGGCCGAGCACGGTCCCCACGCCCCAGAATCCCCGCGCGGGGTGCACGCCGGATCGGTTGCTCACCCACAGCAGGATGGGCTGACCGGCCGCCATGAGGCGCGAACGGTAGTTGGGCGCCACGCACCAGTCACCGCCCGCGTGCCCGTCGGCGAGCAACGAGGCGACGTCGGTCCTGCGGGGATTCACCGTGATGACCCACGCCCCGAGAGTCCGGGCCGTCACCTTCTCCATGCGCGCGTCCTCCCTGATTTCTGTGAGACTCCAGTAACATTCTGCTCGGAAATGGGTATAAGTCAGCGACTGACCCACCAACCGAGGACACGTGATGCCAGCACATCGGCGACCGACTCGCACCGGACGACGGATCGCGGTGATCGGCGCCGCGGTGACCGTGCTCGCCGGCGCAGCCACCACGACGATGGTGCTGTCCGACAGTGCCCCCGCCACGGCCAGTGCCTCGGACGCCCCCGCACCCGCCGCGCCGGTCACCGCAGTCGACACGCCCGTCGTCCTCGACACTCCGGCGGTGCAGATCGCTCCCCTCGCCCAGCAGGCCGCCGAGGAACCGTTCGACGCCTTCGCCGAGATCATGCAGATGGCCGGCTACCCGACCGACCCGGACACCGCCGCCTTCATGGACACCTCGGTCACCTCGATCTGCCGAGACCTCGCCGTCGGACGCACCGGAGTCGACATCCTCGCCGACACCGCCGACCGGACGCGGGTGCGCGGATGGTCGGACGAGCAGTCGGACGGACTCGTCTACATCGGCGTCGCCTCCACGTGCTCCGCGTACTCGCACCTACTCCCCTGACACTGGAGAGTCAGCGCCGGAGTTGCCGTGCGCCGTCCCAGCCGGGCGGCGGCGGTGCCGTCGAACTCCACGGATGCCCGCGGTCGATCCACAGCCGGCGCCAGGATTCGGGCGTCACCCCAAGGTCGTCGTCGGTGACACCGAACTCGTAGCCGCACGACGGGCAGATCTCGTACGACGGGCCCGCCTCCGACCACGGCGGGTCCGCGAGACCGGGGTAGTGGCAGACCGGGCAGAGGTGAGTGGTCATTCCGGAACTCCTGGTTGGCGGTCCCAGTACGACGCACCGGATCCGGGCTTGAAGTATGTCTTGGTGGTGCCGTCCGGCGTGTAGGACGCGAACGTGTTGGTCTCCGGGTCGTACATCCGCACGGTGCCGTCCGGGCCGACCTTGACCTGATGCGAGCCCTCCGTGCGGAACCGCGCCGCGAGGTCGGCGTACTCGTCGGCCGACCGTGCACCCACGTCGGCGCCGTGGCGCGCGAAGTGGTCGTCGAGCGCACGAGTGGACGACCACCCTGCCGGCGGCGGACCGGCAGCACGCTCCGCCGCACTGACGTCGTCCAGGCCGACGGGCACACGAGTGGTCAGATCCTCCACGTCGTCGGCAGCTCGTCGCACCGTCGCCATCGACGTCTCGGTGCGCCGCATCCGAGCGAACGCGTGCAGCGCCGCGATGACCGCGCGCACTCTCGAGGCGGTACGTGCGAAACGACCGGCCGTGATCGCCGCTCCCGCCGCGGCCGACAGTCCCGCGGACACGAAGGCCAACCCGATACCGACCGCGACGGCCGCCGCCTCCTCCACTGCGAACTGCTCGATCAGGTCGCGGATGTCGCGGCGCGTCTTCTCGAGCTGCTCGGCGTAGTCGTGGCACGCGGCGGCCAGCCCCGAGCACGCACCCGCCACCGCTTCCACTGCCTCGGACAGTCGACGGAGGTCCCGCACCATCGCGTCCCGCTCCGGCACGTTCACGGCACCCAGATCGGCTGCGGCACCGAGCACCTCGGACCGTGCGTCGAGCATCGCCTGCCCCAGCACGATCCACGCGCTCGACGCGTCCCGCAGTGCGTCGGTGTCGCCGTTGGGGCACGGCACGCCGACCGCGTCGGCCAGCTCCACCGCACCCTGGAGCCCCGGGCCGAGGTCACCCACCGCGCTCGGGTACTCGAGCTGCCGCGCGGCGGACGGTGCCCGTCCTGCCGGCGGCGGGGTACTCGGAACCACCGCGATCGACTCCGCCGCAACGTGATTCGCACCCGCCTGATCGACGAGTCGCGCCAGCACCGACGTCGCCGAGAACGTCGTGGCGAGTGCGCGGGAGAGATCGACGACGGATCCGTCGTACGCCCGGCCCCACTGCTCACCCGCGGCGTCGCTTCCCGCCATCGCGGCCCACGCGCGCGACGCACCGTGGTGGACGTTCACCGCACTCGCCATGATCTCGTCCGCGCGATACACCGACCGAGCCGCCTCGGCGTAGACCTCGGGTGACACGTCGAGAACGACCGGAGGCGCCATCAGTCGCGCCCGAACATGCGGCTGTTCGACTCGAGGGCCGCGGTGTATGACGAGTGTGCCCGGCGCGCAGCGTCTCTCATGGTCTCGACACCGACCGCCATCTCGCGAGCCCCAGCCGACCATGCGCTCTGCGCGGCGCGATGAGCCTCTGCCGCCGTGCCCTCCCACGGCAAGCCGGACACCCGCACCGACACGTCGTCGAGGGCGACCCGCGTGGCCTCGGCCAACCGCGTCAGCCTCACGACCACAACATCCAGTTCGGCCAGGTCCACTCGGTAGCCCGTCACACCGCACCGGCGATCGCGGCCGCGGCCGCGTCGTCCTGTCCCGCATAGGCAATGGCTGCGATCTCGAGTCGACCCGCTGAGTCCTCGAGCGCCGCGACCACCGACCGGGCGCCGTGATGAACGGTGCCCCACCCGTCGACGAACGCCGTCGCCGCCAGGCCCTGCCACGAGGCGGACACCGCGGCGACGACCGAGGCGGCCTCCGCGACCTCCCGCTCGAGATCCAGCGACACCCTGCCCAACGCCCTGGCCGCGTCCACCATGGTCGCCGCGTCGACAGCCGTGTGTTCCATGCCGTGCTCCCCCCGCCCGGCGCCGGCGACCGGTCGTCGGCGGCGTGTGCAGGCATGGACGGGCAGGACTCACGTTCGGTTCCCGCGGAACCGGTCAGCAGTGTCCGGACACACGAATGCGGCGCCTGCCCCGTGCAGACGCCGCATTCGGATGGTGGTCACTGTGCTCCGTGGTGACGGTGCACGGTGATCAGATCAACGCTGCCCCCTCGTTCGAACGAACAGTCCGCAGCATTGACCCGGATATCTCTCGGTGATCAGCGGTCGAGCTTGTGCTTCACCGTATCGGCCAGATCCTGACCGAAGCTCTGCGCGACCGACAGTCGCTTCTGGGCGACCCGGCGCGGGGCGTTGCGCCGACGGCGCACCACGACGACGGCCACGATCGCACCGACGACGGCGGCGATGACGGGGGCGCTCACTGCGGAGGCCTTCTTCACGTCGGACGAGTTCGCGTCGAAGCTGCGCACCTGCTGGGCGACGTTGTCCGCGGCGTGCTTGGCACGATCGGCGACCTCGCCGGCCTTGTCCTGCGCCTTGGCAGCGACCTCGTTCGCCTTGTCGGCTGCCTTCTCCGCGACGTCCCCGGCCTTGTCGGCCACCTCGTTCGCCTTGCCGGCAGCCTTGTCTGCGACCTCGTCGGCCTTGTCGGAAGCCTTGTTCGCCGCGTTCTCCGCCTTGTCTGCGACGTCCCCGGCCTTGTCCTTCACGGCACCTGCGGCATCGTCGACAGCTTGACCGGCCTTGTCGGCGGCCTGCTTGCCGTCCGCCTTGGTCTGCTGGGCTGCACCCTCGGTACGCAGCGAATCGTCGCCCGTGACCTCTCCGGCCTTCTTCTTCGCGGCGCCTGCGGCCTCGTCGACCTTGTTCTGTGCCTTCTCGATGAAGTCGGCCATGATGCACTCCTTTCGACGCTGCCCCTACCGGGCGCGCTCGTGTTCGTATGAAGGTGAGTCGTACAGAGAACGGAGAAGCGCGCGCCGACGACACATGATCTGGGTCACAGCCCGCGTCGACCTGACGGGACGACCGGACCGGTGACCGCATTAAGGTCGGCGCATGGGATCAAACCGACCGGGCAACCGCGGGCAGAAGCGCGCCGCCAAGACCGCGGCGCGGAGACGCCGACAGACCTCGGGGCCGACGGCGTCCACGACAGAGCGGGTGCTCGCTCGCTTCGTGACGTGGATGGCCGCTCAGGAGGGCGCGGGAGACGTCGAGCCGACGCGTCGCGTCGTCGAGTCGCTCCTGGGTGAACTCACCCGGGTCCACGAGGGATTCACCCCCACGGCCTGGACCCCGGACGACGCCCACCTCGTTCTCGACGCCGCCGAATCCGTCCTCGCGCAGAACACCGAGGCGAGCGAGGACGCCGCGCTCCACCTCGTGTTCAGCGCCCTGTCCTATCTGACGTTCCTCGACGACGAGGACATCTGGAGCGGCAGCGACGCCGACTACGAGCACTGCATGGAGGACCTCACCGATTTCGTCGACGGCGTCCCCGACACGCTGACGCCCGAGGACATCACCCTGCCCGAGGTGACTGCGGACGCGGAGTCGGCGGCACTGGCCGAGCTCGCGATCGTCCGCGACGTCGACGCCCTGCTCGCCTGGTCGAGCACCGGTCGGCCGATCGAGGCGAAGGAGGTGGCCGCCGCGCTGGGGCTCACCGTGCCCGTGTCGACGTTCCAGATGCCCGCCGACGTGCCCGAACTCGCCCACGCCTGGACCACCGCCGTGTCGTCCGGCGTGGTGGAGATCTCGGACGCCGGCGCCGCTCCCGGACCACTCGCGGCGAACGTCCGGGCGCGTGAGGCGGACGCTCTGCGCACCGTCGTCGCGGCGCACGTCACGGCGCAGTTGTCCGCCGACGACGAGATCGACGTCTCCGCCTCGGTGGCCGACAGCTTCGTCGCCCAGGCGGTGCTGGCCGCCATGACGCCGGACCCGCCCGAGGGCAACCTGGACGAGAACTACGACGACCTCGAGGGCGAGGACAAGCGGACGGCGGAGTTGGTGACCGCGAAGCTCCGAGCGTTCATCGACCAGGGACTGCTCGTCGGCGGAGAGGTGTTGCTGGTGCCACCCGAGCTCCGGCACGCGGTACTCGACGGCGTGGGACGCGCGGACATCTTCGGCACCGTTGCCGCAGAGACCTCCGCCGAGGACTGACACCGCGGCGTAGCGTGCGCGGCGTGGCCCTGATTCATCGCGCGACCATCGTTCCCACCAAGATCGACCTGCTGCGGCAGTGGGTTCCGCTGCAGCCGTGGGCGGCAGGCATCGACGCCGGCACTCTCGAGGTCGTCGACGCCTACCGCTTCGACGATCCCGACGGCGAGGTGGGACTGGAGTCGCACCTGCTCCGCGCCGCCGACGGGACGATCCTGCACGTGCCTCTCACGTACCGATCGGCACCGCTACCCGGCGCCGAGACGGCGCTGATCACCACCATGGAGCACAGCGTGCTCGGGACCCGCCACGTTCACGACGCGGCGCACGATCCGGTGTATCTGGCGACGCTGCTGCGGACCGTTCTCACGGGCGGAACTCAGGCGGCGTTCGAGTACGCCGAGCCCGGGCCCGAGCGCGAAGTCACCGCACTCGTCCACGGAACCGGACAGGCCGGCGCCGACGTTCCCGACGTCCACGCGCCGTCGGTCGACACCCGCGGCACCGACACCGTCGTCGACGTCGGCACCGCCGTGCTCACCCTGCATCGCGTCCCGCTGGACGGCCCGGCCGATCGCGACGCCCTTGTCGGCACGTGGGCCGGACGGGCTCACCCTGCCGTTCTCGCGACGGCCGTCCTGCATGGAACCGCGCACGGCGGGTAGGCCACTGCCGACGAGCGGGGCCGACACGTGGCGGGGGCGTGTCGACGCCCCCGCCACCGTCATCCCGCCGACCGGGTCACCCGGCCGGCTGGGTGTCGGGAATGCCGCTCTCCGGTGGGGTCGCCTCCTCACCGGTGTACTCCTCGACGGCCGAGTCGCCGATGTCCGTGACAAGGACCGGGGTCAGGTTCTCCGGCTTGCCGTTCGTGATCTTGTAGACGCTGGCACCGGAGATGCCGAGGTGACTGTCCTCGGAGTAGCGGAACGGGGCGAGCTGAGGGCCGGGCAGGTCCTTGCCCTGCGACTGCAGCGCCGACACGATCGACTCCCTGGTCGGGTTCTCGCCCGCGGCCTGCAGCGCCTGCACGAAGGCGTAGGCGTGGCTCATGCCGTAGATGCGGTAGTTGGTCAGCTCCTCACCGGTTCCGTCGGCGGCCCACACCTTCTGCCACAACTGCGTCCACGGGTTGTCCGGCGAGTCGATGCCGGGGATGTACTCGAGGGAGATCATGTTCTCGAGCGACGAGGCGCCGTCGGTCACCGCGCCCTGGGAGAAGCGTCCGAGCAGCGACCCCACGAGGTCCACGTCGGAGCCGATGGAGCTGTAGAACCATTCGGGCGTGTAGTTCAGTCGGCGGGAGACCAGCTGGCTCAGTGCCGTGTACGACGGGACGTTGAAGCCCAGGATCAGATCGGCACCCGCCGCCTGGAGGGACGCGATCTGCGGGGCGACGTCGGTGTTGCCGGACGTGTAGCGGGCGACGCCGACGATCTGATCCTCGAGGTACTGGCGCACCGCGGCCTCGCTGTCGCGGCCGAGGTCGTCGTCCTGCAGGAAGAGTCCCACCTTGGCGTCCGGCCGGTTCTTCTGCACCCAGTCGCCGATGATCTTGCCCTCGACCTGGTAGTCGGGCTGCCACCCGAAGGTGTTGGGGTACTTGGCCGGATCGTTGCCCCACATGATCGCGCCCGAGGACACGAACAGATCGGGGACGCCCTCCTCGTTGAGGAAGTCGATGACCGCACTGTGTGTCGCGGTGCCCAGACCGCCGACCATCGCGAACACCTCGTCCTGCAGGACCAGCTCGTTGACCACCTGCGTGGTGGTGGTCGGGTCGTACGCGTCGTCACGCACGAGGTACTCGATCTGCCGACCGTTCACCCCGCCGGCGGCGTTGACGTAGTCGAAGTAGGCCTTGGCGCCCGTGGGGATCTCGCTGTACCCGGGAGCGGCGACTCCCGTCAGGGGATAGTGCGCACCGATCTTCACCGAGGTGTCGGTGATCCCGACGGTCGAGCCCTCCGTGGACTCCTCCGCCTCCTCACGGCCACCAGCACCGCACGAGGCCACCAGTACGACGGCCGCAGCGAGAGCGGTGCCCCGCTGCGCCCATGTTCGGATCCTGTTCATCGAACTCCTTCTCTCTTCAGACGACGCTGTACGAGACGACCGCGGACCGTGCCGACCAGTCCGAGTGGCGCGAAGAGGATCACGACCACGGTGAAGATGCCGGTGACCAGAGGCGCGAGTTCCGCGGCCTGCAGGCTGCTCAATCCGGCGTCGAGGCCGAGGTTGGTCACCACCGGCGGGATGTAGGTGAGGAGCGCGGCACCGATGAGAGCGCCTGTCAGCGAACCGAGTCCGCCGATGACCACAGCGGAGAGCAGGGTCAGGGACAACACCAGCGTGAACCCGCTCGGCGCGGCGATGCGGGAGGCCATCGCCATGATCGCCCCGGCGGCACCGGCACACGCGGCACTGACCACGAAGGCCAGCACCCGTGCCCGCCCGAGGTCGATCCCCGCGATCTCGGCCGACACCTCGTCGTCACGCACGGCGCGCCAACGCCGTCCGACGCGACTCGACGACACGTTGGCCAGCAGGAAGAACACCAGCACGAGCAGGAACCACCCGACGTAGGCCACGAACTTCGTGGACGTCAGCTCGTTTCCGGTGACGAAGAAGGCGATGTCGTCGAGCGCGGCCGGCACGTCGGGACTGGGCACGATGAGACCCTGCTCGCCCCCGAGGTACTCCGAGAAGTACAGCGCGAGACCAGGGACGGCGACGGCGAGCGCCAACGTCGCGCCGGCCAGGTAGGGCCCGTGCAATCGCGCCGCGGCGACCCCGACGACGACCCCGACCAGACCGGCCACGACGGTGGCCGCGATCAGGACCAGGGGCACCGACCAGCCGGACTCGTTCGCCCGCAACATCAGTGCCGCGGTGTACGCGCCGACCGCCATGAATGCGCCGTGCCCGAGGGAGAGCTGACCGTTGAGTCCGGTGAGCACGGTCAGTCCGGCCGCGGCGATCGCGAGATACGCCACCGATGTCAGCTGGCTCTGCCGGAACGTGCTGACGCTCTCCAGCACGAGAATCACCACGACGAGGGCCAGCAGAGCGCCGAGCAGGTGCCGCCGCACCGGAGTCGACACCACGCGGGCGACGCGCGAGCGTGCGGGTGAGGGGGTGGGCCTGTCGGTCGTCGTCACGGTCATGTCAGACCCTCCTCGCTGCCGCGGCAGCGAACAATCCGTTGGGACGCAACAACAACACCGCGATGAGGATGACCAGCGCCGCGAAGGACACGAGGTCCTGCCCGATGTAGCCACTGACCGCACTGAGCCCGACGCCCATCAGCAGTCCGCCCACCACGGCGCCCACCGGGCTGTCGAGACCGCCGAGCACGGCGGCCACGAATCCGAACACCACGACGGAGTCCATGTAGCCGGGGTGCACCAGCGACCCGCCGGCGATGAGCAGACCCGCGACCGACCCGACCACCGCGGCCAACGCCCATCCCAGCGTGAGCATGCGGCCCACGCGCACTCCCAGCAGGCGCGACACCTCCTGGCTGAAAGCACTGGCGCGCATCGTGAGTCCGAGATCGGTGAACCGGAACAGCGCGACCAGCGCGGCGAGCACCACCAGCACCGCGACGACCTTGTAGATGTCGTTGCCCGTCAGCGCCACGTCCACGGACCCGATGCGCCGACCGTCGAGACCGAACGGAGCGGGAAAGGACCGGAACTGGTTGCCGAACACCAGTGCCGCCACCGCGTGGATCACGATGAAGAGACCGAGAGTGAGGATCACCGGATTGATGTGCGACGCGCTGTCGACGTACCGGATGATCAGTCGCTCGATCAGCGCGCCGAGCACGAGGCCGGAGACGAGCGCGGCGGCGAAGCCGACCCAGTAGGAGTAGCCGGCATCGACCACGACGAGCGCCACGTACGTGGTGATCATCGCCATCGGCGCCTGCGCGAAGTTCACGATGCGCGTCGAGCGCCAGATCAGCACGAGTGCCAGAGCGAAGGCGGCATAGACCATCCCGTTGGTCACTCCGTTGATGACGATGGTGAGCAGTTGTTGCACTCTGTCGTCCTTTCGTGAGGGTGGTCAGAAGCCGAGGTAGGCGTGGCGGAGTTCCTCGTCGCCGACGAGGTCGGCCGCCGGACCCTCCCGCGCCACCGTCCCCAGGGACAGCACGACGGCGTGTTCGGCGATGGACAGCGCGCTGCGGGCGTTCTGCTCGACCAGCACGACGGTGAGGCCGTCCGAGTCGACCGAGTCACGCAGCGTCTGGAAGATCTGCGCCACCACGCGGGGAGCGAGCCCGAGCGACGGTTCGTCGAGCAGCAGGATCGTGGGGGTCGCCATGAGGGCGCGCCCGATCACCAGCATCTGTCGCTCACCGCCCGACAGCGTGTGCGCGGTCGACGCCCGACGCTCCGCGAGAGCCGGGAACAGGGACAGCACGCGGTCGATCCCCACCGCGGCCGCGGACCTGTTGCGGCCCAACGCCCCCAGACGCAGGTTCTCCTCCACGGTGAGTTCGACGATGACCCCGCGGCCCTCGGGCACGTGCGACAGTCCACGCCGTGACATCGACTCCGGACTCGCTCCGACGAGGTCGACCTCGCCCATCCGGATGTGGCCGGACACCGGCGGGTGCAGCGCCGAGATCGTCCGGAGCAGGGTCGTCTTGCCGGCACCGTTGGCCCCGAGCACCGCGGTGACCGCGCCGCGGGGCACCCTCAGCGACACGGAGTCGAGCGCGGTGACGGCGCCGTACCGCACCGTCAGATCGGACACTGTCAGGGCGTCGCGGGTCGCCTCGTCCCGCACGACGTCACGCGTCACGGTCCACCTCGTCCCCCAGGTAGGCGGCGAGCACAGCGGGATCCTCGCGCACCGTGTCGGGTGTCCCGCGCGCGATGACCTTCCCGAAGTCCAGGACCACCAACCGATCACAGACACTCATGACCAGATCCATGTGGTGCTCGACCAGGAGGATCGACATCCTCGAGGTGAGTCCGCGGACCAGCTCACCCAGCTCGTCCATCTCCGCGTTCGACAGACCCGACGCCGGCTCGTCGAGAAGCAGCAACGTCGGCTCCCCCACCAGCGCCCGCGCGAGCGCTACGCGTTTGCGCACCGCGTACGGCAGGCTGGGCGGGTACCGGTCGGCGTACTCGTCGATGCGGAGTTCGGACAACGTGGCCAGAGCCCGGTCGCGGATCGCGGCGGTGTCGGCCCCGCTCCGAGCGAGTCCGAGCAGCCCGGCGACGATCGAGGTCCGGGCGAGATGGTCCGCACCGACCATGACGTTCTCCACCACGGTCATCCGGTCGAACAGCCCGAGGCCCTGCAGTGTGCGGCTCATACCGAGTGCCGCCAGCGCGGTCGGCTTCAGCCGACGTACCACCCGGCCGTTCCGGGTCACGGTGCCCGACTGCGGCGCGACGAGGCCGCACGCGACGTTGAACAGTGTCGTCTTGCCCGCCCCGTTGGGTCCGATGACTCCGACGACCTCGCCTCGTCGGACATCGAGTCCGACGTCCGACAGGGCGACGATGCCGCCGAACGACACGGTGACGGACGACAGCTCGAACACGGACTCGGTCATGGTCTCGATCGTTGACACAGTGGCCCACCTCACATCTCGGTGGCACTCACTATGGTCACTCCGCACAGTCGGCGATATGGTCTCCGCGCACGAAAAGGGTCATGCCGTGGGCACCAATTTCGGTCAAACCGCTCGAACCGTCGGGCGCTGTGCGCAAAAATGCGCGCATGGCGTCGCCGTCGATCGGCCGTGGATCGGGGCTGCACCCTGTCCGCGGACGGCTGTCGGCGGAGGAACGAGCCGCGATCCAACGCGCGTGGGCGACGCTGATCCCGGAGGCGGACGCCATCGCCGACTCCATCACGTTGGCTCTGTTCGAGCAGGACCCCGACTATCTCCAGGCCGGCTCCGACATCACGGCCGTGGTCCGTCGCAGCACGCGGGAACACATCCGTCTGGGGCTGCGCAAGCTCAGCGGCACGCAGCACGGTAGCGAGGACAACACCGAGGTGTGGCGGCGCACGGGTCGCGAACGCGCGCGCCAGGGCATCCCCATGGAACTCGTGCTCAAGGCGTACACCCTCGGTAGTCGAACGTTGTGGGAGGAACTCGTCAACGCTCGCGGCGCGAATCCCGGGCTGCTCGAGCCGCGACTGCTTCTCGTCGCCGGCCAACGGTTGTGGCACGCACTCGATGCGCAGAACACGATTCTCGTCGACTCGTACCGGCGTGAGACCGCACGGATGCAGCAGCGCGACGTCACGAAGATCCTCGCCGTTCTCGACGGCTTGCGCGACGGGCGCGGAGCCGATCCCTCGTTCGTCGTCGATGCGCGGAACACACTGGGGCTCACCGCACAGCATCGGATCGCGTGCGTGGTGGGCCCGCTGTCCGAGCGAGGTGACCCACCCCTGACCTCACCGGAGGACGCCGTCGACGGCGTGACATCACTGTCGCACTGGCACATTCGCGACGGAGTCCAGTTCGGCGTCGTGTGCCCGGCCAAGGCGGACCTCGGCTCGGTGGCGGAGGCTCTCGCCGCACGCGCGGTCGGACCGGTGGGCATCGCCGCGTCGACGGACGGACTCGTGACCTTCGCCGCCGCGTACCGAGCTGCCGCGCGCACGGCGGCCACCATCGGCGCCGGCGACACTCCCGCCGCGGTGGCCACGGACCGACTGCCCCACATCGTCATGTCTGCCGACGACGAGATCTCGGATCTGGTCGTGTCCCACGCACTCGGGTCGCTGAACGGACACCCGCCCGCGCAGCGGGAGGTACTGCTCCGAACTCTGGCGCACGTCCTCGCCACCGACGGTTCACCCACCAACGCCGCCAAACTGCTGTACTGCCACCGGAACACGGTGATCTATCGGCTTCATCAGGTCGAGGAACTGACCGGCCGATCCATCACCGCGCCGGACGACCGGCTCCTCCTCACCCTTGCCCTGGTCCGCTCCGGGCACTGGGCGGACGCGGTGGCCGGCGTCGGCGCCGCCGCGACTGTCACACCAGAGAGCTCGACCGCAACGTCAGCACGGTGATCTCGCTCGGTGCGAAGACACGGAACGGTGGACCCCAGAACCCCGTGCCCCGGCTCGTGTAGAGCTGCGTGCGGGCGCCGTGTCGGCTGAGACCGTGGACGACCGGTTGATCGAGTCGGACGAGCAGCCCGAACGGCCAGATCTGTCCACCGTGCGTGTGCCCGGAGACCTGCAGATCCACTCCCGCCGCCACGGCCGCGTCGATCTGCTTCGGCTGATGCGCCAGCAGGAAGATCGGCAGCGACGGTTCCGCGTCCGTCAGCGCGGCGGTCAGATCCGCGCCGTGACCCACCTCGCCCGACCCGCGCGCGGTCCTGTCGTCCACCCCGGCGACGACCAGCCTGTCGCCACCGCGCATGACGGTGATGTGCCTGTTGTGCAACGAGTCCCAGCCCAGCGACGTCATGTGGTCGAGCCACTCCTGGGCCTCGCCGAAGTACTCGTGATTGCCCGTCACGTAGACGCGCGCCGACTTCGCGTGCACCCGTTCCAGGGGCGCCACCTGCTCACGTCGACGCTCCACCGACCCGTCGGCGAGATCACCCACGTGACAGACGATGTCGGCGTCCTGGCGATTGATCTCCGCCACGACGTCGGAGGACCAGACGGACCGATCGATCGGCCCGTAGTGCGTGTCCGTCACCAGGACGACGCGGAGCCCGTCGAGTCCGGCGCCGAGTCGATCGAGCGTCACCGTCACGTGCTTCGTGCGCGGCAGCCGCATCGCCTCGCGTCGTCCCCACACCGCCAACGCGACGATGACGGCCAGCACGGCGCCGGCGACGATGCGCGATCGCAGCGGATCGTCGACCCCGACGACGCCGAGCCCGAGCCGTACGACGAGCCCGATGATCGACCACACGAACGCGATCCACACCAGTCCGAGCAGGGTGTCCCCGATGCGCGCCCACCGGTCGGAGTGTGCCCGGCCGTGCCCCTTCGCCATGCCGACCACGAGTGCGGCGGCAGCACCGACCGCGACCACCGTCGCGATGATCCTCGCGGCGATCGGCCAGTCCGCGCCGGTGAACGCGAGAGTCCACAGCGGCGTCCCGAACAGGATCGCGAGAACGACTGTCACGACGGCGAGCCGGCCCACGGGCGGCCCGCCGGACGGAGTGCTCTCGCGAACCTCGCCCGGCACTGAGTGGTCCGACATGGTGCACGTTCCTTCGGTGTCGGGAGCGTCGGCGATCTCTCGAGGAGCATCGCCGCGCGTGGGAGAGACGCGTCAACCGTACGCGGAACCGTGCGGCCGGTCCGCGCGTCGAATGTCACGGGGATCGTGGCACCGCGGTCGGGGAGGACACGAACATGGGGTTCGACATCACGGGGGTGATCGGTGCCGCGGGCGAGACGATCTCGGACGCGGCGTCGGAGGTGGCCGACTTCGCGACGGGACACGACAGCGACGCGGCGGAGTCCGCGGCACGACTGACGGCGGAGTTCCACGCCGACGACGCCGTCCGGGTCGCCCGCGAGGCCGTCGACAGGTCCAGGGTGGGCGACACGGCGAGTGGCGCGAGCGTCGTGGTCCCGGAGGCGTTCGACGGCATGTCGCACCCCGAGATGTTCGCGTACACCACCGAACTCACGCCGGAGCTCCTCGATTCCGGTGCCGCGATGTGGCGCGAGGCCCACACCCGGGCGACCGCACTGGTGTGGACCCTGTGGAACGACCTCGGCGCCGTGCTCGGGACCGACTGGCAGGGCGCCGCGGCCGACTCCGCGCTCGCCGCGATCACGACGTACCGCACCGAGTCGCTGCGCACCCTCGACCTCATGGACATCGTCGCGGGCAAGCTCGAGCAGTCCCGCGACGGGTTCGCACTCACCCGCGCCACCATGCCCGCCCCACAGTCGTTCACACCGTCGGACTGGGCGCGCACCGCGATGACGGCCGCGTTCCTCGGACCCGTCGGGTCGATCACCGCGATGATGGCCGAGGAGGAGGAGCGGCGCGCCGAGGCCGTGGCGGTCATGAACGGCACCTACGTCCCCACCGCCGTCCGAGCCGATCACGGCGTGCCGGTGCTCACGCCGCCGGGAGATCCGGCGAGCGGGTCCGCGTCGGGTTCCTCGTCCTCGGCGGCCGGTGGCATGCGCGGAGGTGTCGACGCCGCATCGCTCGGTTCGACGGCACTCTCGTCGCTCGCGGCGACTCCCGCACCGACCACGGCGGCGTCGGTCGGCGACTCGACGCCCGTCGCAGGGCCACAGCCTGCGGCCGCCGCCCAGAACTCCGCGGGAGCAGGCACGAGCAGCACCCCGAACGGCGCAGCTCCGCCGCCGGGTGTCGCACCCGTGAGCACGGCACCGGTCGGCCCGTCGGGGTCCCGGCCTGCCCTGACTTCACCCGCGGGCTTCGGGCGCGGCTCGGCCCCCGCCGGGTACGGGACGGCAGGGCAGCGGTCGTCGGCGGGATCCGGTGGGTCGGGTGCGCGGACACTCGGTCCGGGATCCTCGTCCGGGCGCGGCCCCTCGGGCGGTACCACCGGCCCCGTCCTGCAGAGCGCGACCTCAGCCGGCGCGGGCGGTTCCGGCGCGGGCACCCGCGCGGCGGCCTACGGACCGGGCGCAATGATGCCGGGGAGCCGCGCCGGTGGAGACCAGGACGGCGACCACACCACGGCGGGGTACCTCGTCACGGCGGACAACGGCGACCGCCTGGTCGGGGAGCTCCCACTCGTCGCTCCCCCGGTGATCGGGTGATCGTTCGAGCGGCTCCCACGGGGGTCGCCTCGTGGCACCTCACGTCACTCGAGTTCGCCGTACTTCTCGACCGGATCGGCCGCGATCGAGTGCCGTTCCCCTTCTCCTGGACAACGCGCGCCCGCACAGCCGCGGATCTGCGTGCGGAACGCGAGGCCGCCCGCCGCCGCCTCGGTGACCGATCGCTGCTGGCCGCCGCGTCCCTGCTCGGCGGACCCGGACTCCAGGTCACCGCCTGCGGGGTGGAGTCGAGCGATCGACGCGTGCGCATTCGAGCCGCAACCTCGTACTCCGCAATCCCGCTCCATTCCGACCGGCCTCCGGCCTTCCCGCTCGCCGTCGTGGTGGTCCAGGACCCGGGACCGACCTCCGACACCGGCGGCACGGTCCACGTCCACGCCGTACCACCGGAGCGCATGACCCACACCCTCACGGCGGCGCTGCCCCACCGCCGCGCGGGACGGGTGACGCCGTCGTCCGTGTCCCGCGACGACGTGGTCCGCGCTCCGTCGTCCCACCTGCACGATTCGCGTGGCGACACCGACCGCGATCGCGTGATCCACATCCTCGACGGGCCACGGGAGGGGCTCGGTGAGATCGTCGTGGGACACGGCGGCGACGGCCCGCTCGAGGCGATCGCCGGCAGACGGTGGATCGACGCGCTCGGTGACGGGCGCTACCTGGTGCACGCGACCGACGTGGTGGCGGTGCTGCCCGCCACGGCCCAGACCATCGCGGCGGCGCTCGACGACGAGATCCGACGGGCCGGTGCGGTACCACCGGTGACGGGTACACGCAGCTAGGGTTGGGCCATTGAACGCTGCGGCGCTGACGCGTGCGCGGCCGATCGAGAGGACTGGGCAGATGAGCGATCGCTACCCGCGCGACTCCGACAACCGCGACGTCGGCAACTACGGCTACGACGACCGCACTCGGGCCTACGGTCGGCAGGAGCCCTACGCCGAGCCCGGTGGTCAGCGCTACGCGCCGCAGAAGCCCGCATCGTCCGGACTGAAGTTCGACGTCGGCCCGTTCATCGGCGGAGTCGTCGCCACCGCCATCACCACGTTCATCGCAGGATGGGTGGCCACGGCGATCGTCCAGGCCGTCTACAACCGAACGGGAACCAGCGTGTTCTGGATGTACGGACTGGAGGATCCCTGGATCGCCGGTGTGTACGGCGCCCTCGCCGCGATCCTCGCCGGAGCGTTCATGCTCCTGCTGTTCCAGGCGGTGCCGTCACCGAACACGTTCTTCAGCTGGATCGCCGGACTGGTGGTCGTCGCGATCATCGTGCTGCCGTTCCTCGCCGCAGGAGCGATCACCGCTGCGTTCGGCTCCGCGATCGTCAACGGCCTGATGGGGTTCGTCATCGTGGCCCTGCTGTCCACCACCGCGGCCAAGACGTATCACGGTCGTCCCTGACGGCCCCCGTCGTGCGTGACGCTCAGGGAATCCAGTACCCCTGAGCTTTGACCGACCTGCGCGGAACGCGGTAGTCGGACTTCAGGATCGACGCGATCGAGCGCGTCGTGACCGTGTCGCACGCGACCCACGCGGCGTGGCGGGACGCGTCGAACGCTGCGGCCGAGACGGCCTCCACCATCGAGGCACCGTCGTCACGCCGTCGTACTCGATGTACCTGCGTGGCGCTCGTCGCCGCGAGCGGGAGCGCGTCGTCGCCGTCGTGCACGGTCTCGAGCCACAGGGTGACGGGAAGATCGTCGGGCAGAGCGGCCAACAACGAGTTCACCGCGGGAAGTGCCGCGCTGTCTCCCGCGATGAGGTACCCGGCGGGAAGGGGGTCCGGTACTGCGTACTTCGAGCCCTGGAAGGTCGCCTCGAGGGTGTCGCCGGGGGCGGCGCGTCGTGCCCAGTGCGCGGCCGGACCGTCGTGCAGCGCGAACTCGAGGTCGAAGCGGTCGTTCTCGGGGTCCGGGTTCACGACCGTGTAGGCACGGTGGTGCAGCGAGGCACTGCCGTCGTCGGTGGGAAACCACAGGCGCAACCACATCGTGGGATGCACGGGCTTACGCGTGAACAGTCCACCCGCGGAGACCGTCAACCGACGGTAGTGCGGGGTGACGTCCTCCGCCGCGAGAACGGTGAGCAGTACGTCCGAGCCGCCCATCAGCTTGAGGACCGTGCCCTGCCAGCCCTTGGTCTGCTCGCTGGTCGCTGCGTCGGTCATGCAGCTGAGGGTAGCCTAACCCTGACCGACGTGGGGGTGTGCCAACTCCTCGAGGTACTCCGCGATGCCGTCGTCGTCGTTGCTCGCGACCACCCGATCGACGAGAGCCTGCACCTCGGGGATGGCATTGGACGGACAGATCGCGGTGCCGGCCCACGCGAGCATCTCCAGATCGTTGCGTGCGTCTCCGGCGGCCGCGACCTCGCGCCGAGCGATGCCGCGGCGCTCGCACAGCGCCGCCAGAGCGGTCGCCTTGGACACTCCGCGCGCGGCGATCTCCACGTAGGGCGCGCCGGAATGGGTGACCGAGACGTCGTCGACACCGCCGGCGAGCAACGCGCGGTAGAGATCGACGCTCGGCACGGTGGCGTGGCGGGCGACGATCTTCACCATGTCCTCCCGCAACCACGGGAAGGCTGGAGGCCGGTCGCTGTCGGACGGGAAATCACCACCCACGACAGTGTCCATGGTGGACGGGTCGCGGTGATGGTCGGAGAACACGCACAACGCGGCGTATCCCGTCTCCGCGACGAACGAGGTGGGTCCGACCGCGGCGACCACGGTTCCCGGTACGAGGGCGCGCACCCGGTCGACCGCGGCCTGACCGATGGCGACGTCCATCCCCACCGTCTCGGTGATCACGGGTGTCCCGTCGGCGAGATCGATGAGGACTGCGCCGTTGGCGCACACCGCAATTCCGCGGAAACCGCTCTGCTCGGCGAACTCGTGCACGGAGTGCCGAGCACGGGCGGTGGCCCACACCACGTCGATCCCCGCGTCTCGCGCTGCCGCCATGGCGTCGGCGGTGCGCGCTGAGATGGTCCGGTCGGAGCGCAGCAGCGTCCCGTCGAGATCGGTGGCGAAGAGTCGAACGGTCACCGGGTCAGCCTCTCACCCGGTGACCGTTCCGACCGGGAGTCAGCTCAGCGCGTCGGCGATGGGCGTCTCGCCCTGGTCGAACTCGATCATGCGGCCGGCGGTGGACGGGGTGTCGAGCACGGTGGCGATCACCGCGGCCACGTCGTCGCGACTGACCGAGGCGCCCGTCGCTCCCTGCTCCTTGGTGGTGATGGAGCCGGTGCCGGCGTCGTCGGTGAGACCGGACGGCGCGACGATGGTCCAGGACAGGTCACTGTTCTTCAGGTGCTGATCGGCCTCGGCCTTCGCCTCGGCGTACGCGTAGAAGGAGTCGTCCGGGGAGACACCGTGATCCGGTCCGGCACCGAAGTACGACACCAGCACGAACCGCGGGACGCCCGACGCGGACGCCGCGTCGATGCAGCGGATGGCGGCGTCGCGGTCCACGGAGTACGTGCGGTCGGCATCGCCACCCCCGGCGCCGGCAGCGAAGACGACGGCGTCGTGGCCGGTCACGGTTCCGGCGATCTCCTGGGTGGTCTGCGCCTCGACGTCCGCGACGACGGCGGTGGCGCCGGTCTTCTCGATGTCGGCGGTCTGATCGGGATTGCGGATCAGCGAGGTGACCTGGTGCCCACTCTCGGTCAGTATCTTCGCGAGCTTCAGGGCGATCTTGCCGTGGCCGCCGACGACTGCGATGCGTGACATGAGTTCCGGGTGTCCCTTCTTCGAGCACGGGCGGCCGTACGACCGTCCACGGAGGGGGGTTCCCTGCTGTCGGCGCCCGACAAACATCGGACGCCGATCAGGGATACGGTCTGCCCGCCGCGGCGGGACCACGCACCTTTCCGACGAGCCCGGCGACCGCCAGGATGGTGACCACGTAGGGCAGCATCAACATGAACTCGCTGGGTACCGGCGAGCCGATGATGCCCAGCACGTTCTGCAGGTTGGACGCGAATCCGAACAGCAGGGCCGCCAACGTCGCACGGACGGGATCCCATCGTCCGAAGATCACGGCGGCGAGGGCGATGTAGCCGGCACCCGCGGTCATCTCCTTGCCGAACGCACCGACCGACCCCAGGGTGAAGTACGCGCCGCCCATGCCGGCGATGGCGCCCGCGAGGCAGACGTTCCAGAAGCGGGTGCGTGCGACGTCGATACCCACGGAGTCAGCGGCGCGCGGATGCTCACCGACCGCGCGCAACCGCAGGCCCCACCGCGTGCGGAAGAGGCCGACGAACACGGCCGCCACAGCGATGTACATGACGTACTCGATGACCGTCTGCCGGAACAGCACCGGACCGATGATCGGGATCTGGGAGAGCAGCGGGATCTCGATGCGGGGGAAGCGCGGCGGCGTGTTCAGTGTCGCGGCACTGGGGACCAGCACCTTGGAGTACAGGAAGCTGGTGAGCCCGACGACGAGCACGTTGAGCACCACGCCGACGATGACCTGGTTGACGAAGTACCGGATGGAGAACACCGCGAGGACGCTGCCCACCAAGGCTCCTGCGACGAGTGCCGCGGCGAGACCGACGTACGGCGACCCGGTGAGCGTCGCGACCACCGCGCTGACGAACGCGCCGCCGAGGAGCTGGCCCTCGATGGCGATGTTGATGATGCCGACGCGCTCGGAGACGACGCCGCCGAGCGCACCGAAGATCAGCGGCGTGCTGAGGGCGACGGTTCCGAGGAGCAGCCCCGGCACGGGAATGGTCTCGCCCACCGCGGACCACGTGAGGAACAGCAGGACGAACGCGACGGCGAACACCGCGGTGACCGCCACCGGTGTGCGCTGCCCCGCCCGGGTGCGAACCGCACTGACCAGCGTGAGGGCGGCGAGCAGGATCACGAGCGCGATGCACGTGGCGCGCGCGGGCAGCCCCACGTCCGGCAACCTGACGAAGTCGCTGTCACTGGCCAGGGAGAACGTGCTGGTGCCGCTGTCGCCCCGCAGCCCGAAGGCCAGCAGCGCGACGACGGTGACGACACCCAGGACGACGGGAAGCTTCCAGGAGGCGGCGGGACGGGACCCGGCGTCAGGAGGAGCCGTGGCGAGTGTGCTCATCAGCTCACCCCTTTCGCTCGAGGTTCGGGTAGTCGGAACACCGCTCGCACCAGGGGCGGCGCGGCGATGAACAGGACGATGACCGACTGGACGACGAGCACGATGTCGATGGGGATCGACTCCGCGGCCTGCATCGCGAAGCCGCCCGCCTTGAAGGCTCCGAACAGGATGCCGGCGGCGAACACACCCCACGGACGCGAGCGCCCCAGCAGTGCCACCGTGATGGCGTCGAATCCGATGCCGGCGTCGATGTCAGCGGAGAAACCCGTGGTGACGGTACCGAGTACCTGTGCGACACCGGCGAGCCCGACCAGAGCACCCGACAGGACCATCGCGTAGATGTACACGCGCTCGACCTTGATGCCGGCCACGCGGGCCGCGGAGGCGTTCTCCCCCACGACACGGAACCGGAAGCCGACGCTCGACCTCTCGAGCAACCACCACACAGCTGCGGTCACGGCGATGACGAGGACGAAGCCCCAGTGCAGCGAGTACTTCGATCCGAACAGCGACGGCAGGATCGCGTCGTCCATCATCGCGGGCGTCTTGGGGTTGTTGGAGCCGGGTGCCTGCAGCGCGCCGGGAGTGCGCAGCAGGTACGAGATCAGGTAGAACGCGACGTAGTTGAGCATGATCGTCACGATCACCTCGTGCGCGCCGGTCCGCGCCCGCAGCAGTCCGGCGATGCCGCCCCACAGCGCGCCGCCGACGACACCGGCCAGGATCGCGACGATGAGGTGCACGTAGGGCGGCAGGTCGAAGGTGAACCCGACGTAGCCGGCACACGCGGCGGCGATCAGCATCTGGCCGCGGCCGCCGATGTTGAACATGCCGACCCGGAACGCCAGCGCGACACCGAGACCCGCGGCGATCAGCGGGGTGGCGAAGGTGAGGGTCTCGGTGAGCGGACGGATACCGTCCGCGAACCGAGGCCGTCGGAAGTTGTAGACACTGCCCTGGAAGAGCGCCGAGTAGGCGCCCCAGACCGAGTCCCAGATCGCGGAGAGCATGTCCGTGGGCCGCGAGAAGAAGTAGCCCGCCGTCTCACGCACCTGCGGATCGGTGACGGCGATGAGAATCGCGCCGACCACGAACGCCATCAGGACCGACAGCAGGGACAGCAGCACACTGCCACTGGCGATCTTGCGCAGCACCGACTCGGACGTGGACGGCGGCGTCGCGGTGTCCGTCGCGGTCACGCGGCTCCCTCGGTGTTCGCGTCGGTGGAGTGGCCTCCGGCCATGAGCAGTCCCAACTCTTCTCGTGAGGCGTCGCCGGACACGATGCCGACGACGGCGCCTCGGTACATCACCGCGATGCGGTCGGCCAGCGCCGACACCTCGTCCAGCTCGGACGAGATCACGATGACGGGGGTGCCCGCGTCCCGCGTCGCGACGATGCGCTTGTGCACGAATTCGATGGATCCCACGTCGATTCCGCGCGTGGGTTGCGACGCGATGAGCAGGCGCAGATCGCGCCCGAGTTCCCGTGCGAGCACGACCTTCTGCTGGTTACCGCCCGAGAGTCTGCCGACGGCCGTGTCGATGCTCGGCGTGCGGATGTCGAACTCCGACACCTTCTCCGACGCGAACGACCGGAGGAAGGACCGCACGATGCTGCCACGAGCGGAGAACGGCCCGCCGTGCGACCGGTCGAGCATGAGGTTCTCGGCGATGGTGAACTCGCCGACGAGCCCGTCCTCGGTGCGGTCCTCGGGAACGAAACCCACACCGGCGTCGAGCACGGACTTCACGTCGCGACCGACCAGCGAGGCACCGTCGAGCGTGATCTGACCGGTCATCGCCGGATGCAGACCCAGCAGTGCTTCGGCGAGCTCCGTCTGACCGTTGCCCTGCACGCCCGCGATCGCCAGGATCTCGCCGGCGCGCACCTCGAAGGACACGTCGTTCACCACCGGGCCGGCAGCACCCGGAACCGTCAGGTTCGACACGACCAGCGCGGCATCCCCCAGCTGCGCCGGGTCCTTGGCGACGCGCAACTGCACGTCGCGACCGACCATGAGGGACGCCAGTTCGCCGTCGGTGGCGGTCGGCTCGGCCTGGCCGACGACCTTCCCGAGGCGGACGACGGTGATGCGATCGGCGACCACGCGCACCTCACGCAGCTTGTGCGTGATGAAGACGATGGCCGTTCCCGCCTCGGCGAGCTGACGCATGATCGTCATCAGCTCGTCGGTCTCCTGCGGGGTGAGGACCGCCGTCGGCTCGTCGAAGACCAGGATGTCGGCCTCGCGGGAGAGCGCCTTGATGATCTCGACGCGCTGCTGCACGCCGACCGGGAGATCGCCCACTCTCGCGTCCGGATCCACGTCGAATCCGAAGCGGGCCGACACCTCCCGTACCAGCGCACGAGCCGCGTCGAGATCGAGGCGACCGCCGAACGTCGTCTTCTCGTTGCCCAGGATGATGTTCTCGGCGACGGTGAACACCGGGATCAACATGAAGTGCTGGTGCACCATGCCGATCCCGGCGGTCATCGCCTCGCCGGGGCCGGCGAAGGTGCGCCGCTCCCCGTCGATGAGGATCTCGCCCTCCTCCGCCCGGTACAGGCCGCTGAGGACGTTCATCAGCGTCGACTTCCCGGCACCGTTCTCACCGAGCAGGCAGTGGATCTCCCCCGCCTCGACGGTCAGATCGATGTGGTCGTTGGCGACCAGGGAACCGAAACGCTTGGTGATGCCCCGGAGTTCGAGCTTCGGCAGGTCGTGCACGGGGCTGCTGTCGAGCGTGGACGCGGTGTCGTTCGACGCCATCGTCAGTTGGGCGACGAGGGCGACGTGACCGTGATCGATCCGTCGATGATGCCCGCGCGGATCGTGTCGAGTTCACCCTGCAGAGCCGGATCGACCTGCGACTCGAAATCGTGGAACGGAGCGATGCCGACACCGTCGTTCTCGAGCGTGCCGACGTACGGGGTGTTGTCGAAGGAGCCGTCGCCGACCGCCTTGACCACTTCCTCGGTACTGGTGGCGAGGCCCTTGGTCACCGACGTGAGCACCAGGTCGGAGACCGACGGGTCGGAGACGTACACGTCGGCGTCGGCGCCGATCAGCGCGATCGGACGGTTCGCGTCACGGATGGCCTGGGCAGCGGACTGGTAGATCGGACCACCGACCGGGAAGATGACGTCGGCGTTCTGGTCGATGAGGCCCTGCGCGGTGTTCTTCGCGACCTCGTTCGCCTCGAATCCACCTGTGAAGGAGCCGTTCTGGGCGTCGACGTCCCAACCGATGACGCGCACGTCGCGGTTCTTCTGCTCGTTGAAGTACTTCACACCGTCGGCGAAGCCGTCCATGAAGATGGTGACGGTGGGGAACTGCGATCCGCCGAAGGTACCGACAGTGTTGGTCTTGCTGTAGCTCGCTGCGGCGTAGCCGGCGAGGAACGCGGACTGCGCCGTGTCGTAGGTCAGCGGCTTGACGTTGTCCAGTTCGATGGACGAGTCGTCGACGATGGCGAAGTTGATGTCGGTGTTCTGCTCCGCGGCTTCCTTGGTGGCGTCCGCGAGCGCGAAACCGACCGTGACCACCAGTCCGCAGCCCTGATCGACGAGGTTGTTCAGGTTGGGCGTGTAGTCCGTCGGGGAGTTCGACTGCACCGTGATCGGCTCGACGTTCAGTTCGCCGGCCGCGGTCTGCAGGCCCTCGTAGCTCAGCTGGTTGAAGGACTTGTCGTCGAAGCCGCCGGAGTCGGAGACCATGCACGGGGTGAAGTCACCCGAGTCGGATCCGCCGCTCGCGCTGTCTTCCGGCGCTGACCCACAGGCGGTGACCAGGGTGAACGCGCTCGCGACTGCGACGGTGGAGAGTGTTGCTCTGGAAAGGGTGTTCGGCACGGGTGTGCTCCGTTTCGCTCGTGGCTGTGATGGAACATTAACCCGAGCGTCGGACGAGCGCCGAGCGTCCGTCCGAAAACCTGCATGCGACCCCACCCCCGGACATGCCACTGGGGCCGGACACCTGTCGGTGTCCGGCCCCAGTGTGAAGTTTCGGTGGGTTACTCCGAAATCAGATCGCGCGAACGCCGCTCGCCTGAGGACCCTTGGCGCCCGAGGTGACCTCGAACTCGACGCGCTGGTTCTCTTCGAGGCTCTTGAAGCCGGTGCCCTGGATCTCGGAGAAGTGGACGAACACGTCAGGTCCATCTTCCTGAGCGATGAAGCCGAAGCCCTTTTCGGCGTTGAACCACTTGACGGTGCCCTGAGTCATGGTGTTGCTCCCTACAGCTGATACTTCGAGTTTCACACCGTGTGAAACCCGGGCCGGCACTGAACGTGACGAACTCCGAGTTTCCTCAGAAAGACGCACACGCTCGCAACTACAAGTTCCCAGCGAGCGTGCATGAACACGAACACACAAAAACTACGACCTGTCAGCTGCGATAAGGCTACAACACACCGGGGACCATGCGCCACCGGTACCGCGTGAGGTGACGCGAAGCACCGAGCGGGTATACCCGTCTCATGACCGACCCGACGACCTCCGTGGCCGACGCGCTCGTCGCGCTGCGTGACCGCGCGCCCCTCGTCCACGCCGTGACCAATTACGTCACAGCGGGTTTCACCGCGAACGTGCTCCTCGCCGCCGGTGCCAGTGCGGCCATGGTGGACAACGAGGACGAGGCGGCGCTGTTCGCCGGGGTGGCCGACGCGGTGCTGATCAACCTCGGCACGCCCCAGCCGCAGCTGCGTGAGGTGTACCTGGCCACCGCGGCGGCCGCCGCGGCTGCGGGCACCCCGTGGGTGCTGGACCCCATCGCTGCCGGTGGACTGCCGTGGCGCGGCGCACTCGCCCGCGACCTTCTCGAGCACCGACCCGCAGCCGTGCGGGGAAACGCTTCCGAGATCATCGGTCTCCACCGCCTGACCGGACTCGACACCGACGAGCGGAACGGGTCCGGACGCGGCGTGGACAGCTCGGACGATCCGGCGGACGCTGTCGACGCCGCACGTGGCCTGCTCGCCTACTCGACAGCGGTGTCCGCGAGTGGGGCGATCGACCACATCGCCCACGAGGGCGGACTCGCGACGGTGCACGGCGGCAGCGTCCTCATGACGAAGGTGACCGGAACCGGGTGTTCGCTCGGAGCTCTCGTCGCCGCGTACTGCGCCGCCGTCGACGACCACGGAGTCGCGACGATCGCGGCCCACACGCACGCGACGGTCGCCGCCGACATCGCGGCCGAGACCGCCACCGCGCCCGGCTCGTTCGCGGTCGCCTACCTGGACGCACTGCACGCCGTCACTCCCGACGACATCCTCCGGCGCGCGCACGTCGAGTGGCTGCCACGGTGACGTCACCGATCACCGACTACCTGGAGGCCGTGCTGCGCGACTGCCGGAACTCGGACGGCGGCGAGGTCCTCACGGGCAACCGCATCCTCTCGGAAGCCGACCCCGACGTGTTCTCGGTCGCCGTCGTCACCGTCGAGGGCACGGTCTACTGCGCCGGCGACGTGGACTCGTCCTTCTCGATCCAGTCCATCTCCAAGGCACTCACCTACGCCCTCGCGCTGGCCGACCGTGGGCTCGACGCCGTGCACCGCAAGATCGACGTCGAGCCGTCAGGCGACGCGTTCAACGAGATCTCGCTCGAACGCGACACCGGCCGACCACGCAACGCGCTCATCAATGCCGGTGCCATCGCGGCACACTCGTTGGTCGAGGGGCGTGACGTCGAGCATCGCGTCGACCGGATCCTCGCGCTGCACTCCGCGTTCGTCGGCCGCGACCTCTCGATCGACGACGACGTGTTCGACGCCGAGATGGAGTCGAGCGACCGGAACCTGGCGCTCGCCCACATGCTCGCCTCGGTGAAGGTCCTCGAGTGCGATGCACACGAGGTCGTCACCGGGTACGCCAGGCAGTGCAGCATCGACGTCACCACACCCGATCTCGCGATGCTCGCCGCGACGATGGCGAACGGCGGTGTCCATCCCGAGAGCGGCGAGCGGGTGGCGACGTCCGCCGTCGTGCGACAGGTGCTCTCGACCATGACCACGTGCGGGATGTACGACGGCACGGGCGACTGGATCGCGAACGTCGGCATTCCCGCGAAGAGCGGTGTGTCCGGCGCGATCATCGGGGTGCTGCCCGGTCAGCTCGGGATCGCCGTCCACTCCCCACGACTCGACGACCGGGGCAACAGCGTGCGCGGGGTCGAGGTGTTCGAGCGACTGTCGCGGGACATGGATCTGCACATGATGGACATCGCCCCGTCCGGTCACTCCGCGGTGCGCCGGGCCCGTGAGGAGGACGGCCGCACGGTGTACGAGCTGCAGGGCGACATCCGGTTCGCCGGCGCGGAGAACATCATGAGCCGCGTCCTGGCAGACCTTCCGGACGAGCCGACACGCATCGGCTTCGAGCTCGAGCCCGCCCGAGCGGTCAACGGAGCTGCGGTGCGGCTGCTCGGTGAGCTGATCGAGCGACTGCGCGGCGACGGCCACGACGTCGAGGTGGACGACCCCAACGGGCTCATGTAGCGGGAAGGCCGGAGGCCGGCCGGGGTCGGAAAGTGGGAAGGCCGGAGGCCGGCCGGAATCAGACGAGCCGGAGTTCTCTCCGTGAGCTGAAGGTGCGGGGGTCGCCGGTGAGCGGATCGGTGAAGCTCAACCGGCGCGCGAGCAACTGCAGGGGTGTCGAGAAGTCGTCGGGCGCCACGGACGTGAACGTCGGGTAGTACGGGTCGCCGTGGATCGGGATGCCGAGCGAGGAGAGATGCAGGCGCAGCTGATGCGTCTTGCCCGTGCGAGGAAAGAGCCGGTAGCGCGCCGCGTCGCCCACCCTCTCGATGATCTCCACCCGTGTCTCGCTGTTCGGCTCACCCGGTTCCTCGTGCGCGGTCATGACGCCGTGTTCCTTGACGATCCGGCTCTCGACACTGCGCGGGAAGGTGAGGCCGGGGTCGAATCCGGCGACGGCCTCGTACTCCTTGTCCACGCTCCCGTCGACGAAGAGGTCCTGGTACGCCCGGCGGAATCGGGCTGCTCTGGTGAACATCAGGACTCCCGCGGTGGCGCGGTCGAGCCGATGGGCCGGCGTGATGTCCGGCTCGTCGAAGAGCCGCCGCAGCCGCACCGTCGCGGTCTCGGTGATGTGACGCCCGCGCGGGATGGTCGCGAGGAAGTGGGGCTTGTCGACGACGACGATCGCGTCGTCGACGTGCAGGATCTCCATCTCGAAGGGAACCGGCACCTCGGGCTCCGGGATCCGGTGGAAGTGCACGACGGCACCGGCGCGATAGGCCGTGTCCTCGCTGTACGGGCGGCCGCGCTCGTCGACCACCTCCCCCGCCGCCATCGTCGCCCGCCACGCGTCGCCGGGCAGCACGCTCTCCAGATATTCGAGCGTGGTCGCCGGATGCTCGCCGTGGGGCAACCGATGCCGCAGCGGTGCGAGCCCGTCCCGGAACGGCAACGGCACGGTCACGTGGGGACGCACTCGGTGCAGACCAGAGCCAACCCACGACCGTGGCCGTCGTCCGTGTCGAGGTACCGCGAGGTGGGAACATCGCAGCGTGAACAGGTTCCGATGACGGCCGGTTGGTCGGAGAACGAGACGGTGCCGCGCTGATCGAACACGTACAGCGACCCGGACCAGAGCCCGTCGTCCCCGTACCGCTCGCCGTACCGCACGATGCCGCCGTCCAGCTGGTAGACCTCCTCGAAGCCGCGCGAGCGCATCAAGGAGGACAACACCTCACATCGCACGCCCCCGGTGCAGTAGGTGACGACGGGCTTCGACTTCAGATGGTCGAACACCCCGGAATCCAACTGCGCCAGGAACTCTCGCGTGTTCTCGACGTCCGGAACCACAGCGCCGTCGAAACGTCCGATCGCGGCCTCGAAGGCATTGCGGCCGTCGAGGAAGACGACGTCGTCCCCCCGCTCGGCCACCAGGTCGTGCACCTCCTCGGGTGCGAGGTGCCGGCCACCTCCCACGACGCCGTCCGCGGTCACGTGGAGTTCGTCCGGTACTCCGAAGGTCACGATCTCGGGACGCACCCGGACGCTGAGCTTGGGGAAGTCGTCGCCGCGGCCGTCCGACCACTTCACGTCCGCGGCCGCGAACGGCGCGTACTCACGAGTGCCGCGGACGTACTTCTTGACCGCGCGGACGTCGCCGCCCACCGTCGCGTTGATGCCGTGCGGGGAGACGATGATCCGGCCGGTGAGCCCGTGTGCGGACGCCAGGGTGTGCTGCCACAGCCGGACCGCCTCGGGGTCCGGAAGCGGCGTGAACACGTAGAACAGCACGATCTTGGGCGTCGACACGGAGGAACAGTCTAGATTCCCCGAGCCGGGGGTACGTCAGGGCAGTCAGGGAGCCAGGCGCGGAGCCGGAGCCACCGTCTGCGTGCCCGACCCGACGCGGAAACCCGCACCGAAGTAGGCCGTCGACGCGGGATCCTCCTTGGCGGTGACGTACCAGTGATCCATCTGCGCGCCCGACGGCGTCACCTCGAAGACACCGAACCCGTGCGTGTCGAGGTCGACGTACTTGACGTGGTGGTTGAAGGCCTTGAACGCCTCCTCCGCCACCCGTCCTACCGTGTGCTCCGGGACCTTCAGGAAGTCGTCGATGTTCGCCGAGGTGACCGACGTGACCACCAGCTCGGTCGCCACCGTTCCCGCCGCCGGGTACGCCGCGGAGTCGACCGGGATGTCGCAGGCCCACGAGGAGTGGATGTCGCCGGTGATGAACACGGTGTTGTCGACCCCCGCGGTACGGATCGCGTCGAGCAGCCTGCGCCGGTCGGCCGTGTACCCGTCCCACGGATCGGCGTTGTACGACACTCCGGCGGCCGGGAGCCCGAGCAGCTGGGTGACACCTCGCGCCGCCTCGGGGTCCAGAGGCGGAATCAGAGTCGGCGTGATCATCACCGGGTTGCCGATGATGCGCCACTGCGTGGGCGACGACGTCAGACCTGCCGTCAGCCAAGCCATCTGGTCGGCGCCGGTGATGGTGCGATCCGGCGAGTCCACCGCCGGGCCCTGGAACGGCAGCACCTGCTTCGAACGGTAGGTGCGAAGATCGAGCATCGACAGCTCCATCAGCGTCCCGAACCGCAGTCGGCGGTACAGGTGCCGGTTGTTCGCGGTTCCCGCAGCACGCACGGGCATCCACTCGTAGTAGGCCTGAACCGAGTTGGCCTTGCGCGAGGCCCAGTCCCCCTCGGTGTCCGGCTGATGGTTTTCGGCGCCCGTGGCGTAGGCGTCGTTCGCCGACTCGTGGTCGTCCCACGTGCAGATCCACGGAACACCTCGGTGAGCGGCCTGGAGATCCGGATCGGACTTGTACTGGCCGTGCCGGATTCGGTAGTCGGCGAGGGAGACGATCTCGTGCACTGGATCGTGCACTCGCACGACGCCGTTCTTGCCCTCGAAGCCGCCGGTCTCGTACTCGTAGATGTAGTCGCCCAGATGGATGATCGCATCGAGATCCTGGCGGGCCGCGAGATGGCGATACGCGGAGAAGTACCCCGACTCCCAATTGGCGCACGACACGACGCCGAATCGCAGGCGCGCGACGTCGGCCTCGGCGGCAGGGGCAGTACGGGTGGTGGCCACCGTCGACGACTCGCCCGCCGCCGTGAAGCGGTAGTGATAGGTCGTCGCCGGGCTCAGACCGGTGACGTCGACCTTCACCGTGTGGTCGGTGTCTGCAGAGGTGACGACGCTGCCCGAGCGCACCACGTCGGTCAGCGCGGCGTCGCGCGCCAGCTCCCACGTGACGGTGGTGGCCGGTCCACGGCCGGACCCCGGCGTCGCGTCGGGGGTCGGCGTGACGCGGGTCCACAGCAGGATCGCATCCTCGAGTGGGTCGCCCGAGGCGACGCCGTGTCGGAAGACGGACGACGACTGCGCCGCCGCGGTCCGCGCGGTGAGGGTCGCCGCGGCGCCCACCCCTGCGGCGAGGGTGGTGGTCCGGAGGAAGCCGCGGCGGTTCAGAGAAGTCTCGTGCACGCCCGTGAGTCCATGCCATGGGGGCCGATCGGTCAAGTGAACGTTCGAGCGGCGCCCTCTCAGGAACAGGACCCCCGGTCGAATCGTTGCCCCACACATGAAGGCAATCGTCTACACCGAGACCGGTGCACCCTCCGTCCTGACCGCAGTCGACCGCAACATCGTGGAGCCCGGCGTCGGCGAGGTGCGGGTGCGCCTCGTCGTCGCGGGGGTCAATCCCACCGACTGGAAGTCGCGGACGGGCGCGGGTCCGGGGCAGAAGCCCGCGTTCGACGAGGTGGTTCCGGGCCAGGACGGGGCCGGTGTCGTCGACGCGGTCGGCCCGGAGGTCGAGGGCATCGCCACCGGTGACCGGGTGTGGTTGCTGCTCGCCCAGCACGAGCGCCCCACCGGAACCGCCCAGGAGTTCACCGTCGTCCCGGCGGATCGCGTGGTCCGGCTGCCCGAGAACGTCGACTTCGACCTCGGCGCCTCGCTCGGCGTCCCGGCGGTGACCGCCCATCGCGCGCTCACCGTGTCCGAGGACGGACCGTCCCGTCTCCATCCGGGCGCACTGGACGGCAAGACCGTCCTGGTCGCCGGCGGTGCAGGTGCGGTCGGTCACGCCGCGATCCAACTGGCCCGCTGGGCCGGCGCCACCGTCATCACGACGGTGAGCGGCCCGGAGAAGGCAGGTCTGGCCACCGCAGCCCGTGCGCACCACATCGTCAACTACAAGTCCGGCGACGCTGTGGCTCGCATCCGCGAACTGGCTCCGCACGGTGTGGACATCATCGTCGAGGTGGCTCCCGCCCAGAACGCGGAGCTCGATGCCGCCGTCGCCGCACCCCGCGCGTCGGTCGCGATCTACGCGAACAACGGCGGCGACGCGGTCTCCATCGACATCCGCCCGAGCATGGTCGGCAACATTCGCTACCAGTTCGTGCTGCTGTACACCGTGGGAACCGCCGCTCTCGAGGCCGCGAAGCGCGACGTGACCGAGGCTGTTCGGGCCGGTGCACTTCCGGTCGGTGAGTCGCACGGGCTGCCGCTGCACCGCTTCTCTCTCGATGCCACGGCCGACGCTCATGCCGCCGTCGAGTCCGGGGTGACCGGAAAGGTGCTCATCGACATCAGCGCCCCGTGATCCTTTCGTGTCAACGGTCGAGAGGCCATTGACAAATGGTGTGATCGCGGTCACCATTCCCGGATGATGGTGCGCCGCCTTTCCGGTCTCGCGTTCTTTCTGGCCGTGGTGGCCTTCGTCGGCTTCACCACCGCGGTGTACGCCCGGACATTCGAGTCCGTGGTGACGGTGGAACTGCGCACCGATTCGGTGGGAAACGCGCTGCCACCCGACGCCGACGTCAAGGTGCGGGGAGTCATCGTCGGCCAGGTGCGATCGTCGACCACGGAGAACGGTGTCGTGATCTCCCGCATCGCGCTCGAGGAGGACTCCGCGCCGATGATTCCGGCGTCCGTGACGGCGCGTCTGTTGCCCAAGACGCTGTTCGGCGAGCGCTACGTCGCACTCCAGATTCCGCGGGGAGGGACGGGCACTCCCATCGCGGAAGGCGACGTCATCGAGCAGGACACGAGCGGCAACGCCATCGAGGTCGGCCAATTACTGGACAGCCTGCTGCCCTTGCTCGACGCCATTCCCCCGGACAAGTTGGCCACCACTCTGGGCGCGCTGTCGCAGGCCCTCGACGGGCGGGGCGAGGCACTCGGTCGCACACTCGACCGACTCGACGAGATCGTCACCGGCCTCAGCCGTGAGCTGCCGGCGCTGCAGCAGGATCTCGTCGACTTCGCCGCCCTGACGGAGACCTACTCCACCGCGGCTCCCGATCTGCTCGACGCACTCGACAATCTCACCGTCACGGGCAACACGCTCGTCGAGCGACGTCCCGCCGTCGACACGCTTCTGACGTCGGCGACCGCATCGTCCGGCAGCACCGCGGACCTGCTCGCGGCGAACGCCGAGTCGATCATCACCATCGCCGACGGCAGCAGAGAGACGTTGGAGTTGCTCGCCGAGTTCTCCCCCACGTTCGGGTGCATGCTGCCCAAGTTCGCGGGCCTGATCGGGGAGGCGAGACGCATTCTGGGAGTGGGTGATCCGTACCCCGGTGCGCGCGCCACCATCAATTTCGTCAACCCGCGCGGCGGCTACCTCCCCAACCAGGACGAACCGCGCCTCTTCGACGACAGGCCGGCCGCCTGCTATCAGGACGTCACCGCACCCGGACGGTTCTTCCCGCAGTACCCGGGCAGTGGACTCAACGACGGGTCGTACCAGGTGCCCTCACGCAATCCCGGCCCACAGGACATCGAGTACGCATCGCTCCCACAGCAGTCACCCGTTCCGGCCGACGCGTCGTACGCCGGATCGGACGCCGAGCGAGACACGCTGGCCGTCATCTACGGACAGGGCAGCGGCGTCGAGCCCATCGCGGTCCCGTCCTGGACGACGCTGATCGGCGCTCCCGCACTCCGCGGCGCCGAGGTGGCGATCCGCTGACGGCAGCAGGTCAATCCTGTTCGATGACCGGCTCCGAGGACCACGGGAACTCGATCCACAAATCGGTCTCCCGCCACGAGAAGTCCGGCGTGATGATGGTGCGGGGCTTGGTGTAGACGACGGCGGACTTCACCTCTGCTGCATGCTCTTTCAGCAAGCCCACGACCAGCGCGAGAGTGCGCCCGGAGTCGGCGACGTCGTCCACGACGAGCAGCTTCTTGCCCACGAGTGCATCGGTGTCGAGCAATGGCGCGAGCACCACCGGATCCGGCAGCGTCTCCTCGACGTCGGTGTAGAACTCGACGTTGAGCGTGCCGGCGGCCTTCACACCCATCGCGTAGGCCAGAGCCCCGGCCGGGATGAGTCCGCCGCGTGCGATCGCGATGACGATGTCCGGCCGGAAGCCACTGTCCACGACGGTGCGTGTGAGCTCACGCGACGCCGTGCCGAACAGGTCCCACGTCAGTGTCTCGCGCATGGGGACTCACGTTACCCGTGCCGGTGCCACCGGATCGGACGAGCGATCACGGCCACTCGATGGTCTCCGCGGCGGCGATGTCGTCGACGACCATGGTCACCACGGCCTCGATCGGTGATCCGATGCGGGCGAGGAGCACGTCCGTGACCGCCGCCGACGCACGGATCGCAGGCGCCGCGGCCATTCTCGCCACGACCACCTGGCCGTCGTCTCGCCGGTCGTCGGGGTCCTGACTCTCGTCCTCGGCGCTCGACCCGCTCGTCCGACGCTCCGGTTCCGGATGGACCCCCAGGGTGCCGAGCACCACGGCCACGACGTCGGACGGATCCGACCCGGTGTCCTTCGCGGCGGCCTCGCGGACGACGGCGCCCACGTCGTCACCGTCGAGGCCGTCGGGATGAGCAGCCTCGAGGAGCATCCGCAGGATCGCGGCGTAGACGTCCTCGACGCGAACACCGTTCTGCGAAGCCAGTTCCGACACAGCATCGTCGACCGCGTCGGCATCGGAGTCTCGCAGCGCCGCGGAGAGTCGGACGATGCCGTCGGCGACATCGCGTGCGGACGCCGGCCAACGCAGCGGCCAGGTGGTGGTGGTCATCGTTCGGGTCCTCTCGTGCTGAGTGCCGTCACGATGTCACGGCCGTCCGACACGGGGCTCTCTCACCGCCGCTCGACGACTCCACGGATGAATGCCGCCTGGCCGATGTGCTGTAGATCGTCGGACACGACACTGACGAGGCGGACGGCCAGCGTGACCGGCGGATCCCAGTTCTCGTCGATCACCCGGTCGAGGTCTTCTGCCGTGAGGGTGTCGAGGTACTCGACGGTGCGCGCATGAACGGCATCGACGTATCCGGCGAGGATCTCAGCGTCGACGTCGACCTTGCCCACGTCCTCCGTCGACTGCCCGTACCCGATGGCGTCGTCGTCGAACGGAAGTGCGAAGCGGGCGTTCAATCCGTCCGCGGTGTAGACCTGCTCGCTGCCCGCCACACCCGCGACGTGATCGTCCTGCACCCGCGCGAGATGCCACACCAGCCAGGCGATGGTGTTGGCCTCCGGATCGATGCGGTAGGTCAGCGCCCCCCGATCCAGGCCGTCGAGCGTCGTGTGCACGGTCTCCTTGATGCGGTCGTACGCGTCGATCAGCACGCCTCTGTGGTCCACCGGTGGTCTCCTTCGTCTCGGTCGAAGTTCCATGGTGCACCGGTCCCGGCCGAGCCGCGCATCCCGCACTTCGCACCTCACCTAAACAATTTTTGAGACTTTTTTGCCGCGGGCGTTAACGGAATGGATCACCCCGCCGAAACAATGGCTAGACAACTTCGTATCAGGCCCTGACGGGCCACCGTTCACGCCACAATCGTGGCTGGACTCATGCCCTCACCGGCCAATCGAAAGCGATTCTGATGAACAAGGCAACAAAGGGCGCGTTGGCGGCCGTAGCCGCAATCGTCCTCCTCCTGGGCGGCATGGGCAGCTTCGCGCTCTGGAACAGCGAAGCGACGACGAATGGCGGAACGGTCACCGCCGGCGATCTCAAGATCACCGCCGGCGCCGCCGCAGGGGTGTGGGCGCAGACGACCTCGGACGTCAAACCCGCAGGACCGATCACGAACATCGGCACCTACCTCGTGGTCCCGGGAGATGTTGTCACCTACACGAAGACGTACGACATCGAGGCCAGCGGTGACAACCTCCTCGCCGACCTCAGCGTGGATCTGAACACCATCACGGGGACCGGCAACCTCAAGGAGAACATGGTCATCACCGTTTCCGGCACCTCCGGTGCGACCGCGTTGCCCAGCACCGGTTCGGCCGTCCGTATCGCCTCCAGCGATCAGACCGTCACTGTCAAGGTCACCTTCAGTTTCCCGAGCTCGGTGTCGGGTCTGACGGCTCAGAACGGAACAGTCAATCTGTCCGCGTTCGCCGTGAAGCTGCAGCAATCCCGCACCCCCTGATCCCTGATCGTCGCGGTGAAACACATCAGATATGTCGTGGCCGCAGCCGCGTCCGTCGCTGTGGTGGTCCTCGGATCCACCCAGACGACGGGCGCGCTGTGGCGTAACGATGCCGTCACCAACGGAGGAACGATTCGCGCCGGCACACTCGACATCAAGGTCGGTGCGTCCGGAGCGGAAGTGGACGCCTACGAGTTGGCCGCTCTGGGTGGAACGAATTTGGGCCCGGATGCCTTCTCTCAGGCACCGCTGACGGTCAGGAACGCGGGGAACATCGCCATGAAGTATCGACTCCAGAGCGCCGCAGCCACTGCTCCGCTCGCGTCGTCGATGACTGTCGTCGCATCCAAGGTCGCTTCTGTTGCGTCATGTCCGGCTGCAGCTGCACCCAGCGGAACCGTCGAGACGCTCTACACGGGACCACTGTCGACCGCGCAGGGTCCTGCGTCACCCGCCTTCCGCACACTCGCGGCAGGTGCATCAGAGGTCTTGTGCCTCCGCGTGGCACTCACCGCGACTCCGCCTTCGAGGGCGTCGTCGAAGGTGACCTTCACCTTCCTCGCGGAGCAGGGATGAGCCGTCACCGCTCGATCCGTGACATGGGCCTGCGGTGGTGGGTCGGCCGAATCCTCTCGTACACAGCACTGTTCGGCGCTCTGGCAATTCTCGCCGCGACGGTGGTCGTGCCACGAATCGCGGGAGCGGTGCCGTACACGATTCTCACGAGCTCCATGGAGCCGACCTACCCACCCGGCACCCTCATCGTCGTGCGCGAGGTACGACCCACCGACCTCGGAATCGGCGTGCCCGTGACCTATCAGCTCGAGTCCGGCCGTCCCGAAGTGGTCACGCACCGGATCGTCTCCGTTCTCGAGTCTGCGGACGGGGGCACCCGATACATCACCCGAGGCGACAACAACAACGCCGACGATGCACCCATCGAGTTCGGTCAGATCAGGGGAGCAGTGTGGTATTCCGTGCCGTTTCTCGGCCATGTGAATACATGGATCAACGGTGAGCAGCGCCGAATCTCCGTGCTGGTGATCTCGGGCTTCTTGTTCCTCTATGCCGTGGTGATGTTCGGCGGCGCTTTCCGCGGCCGCCGCGTCGAGAAGGAGTCGTCCTCATGACGCACCCACCGGTCCGACCTCCGGGCCGCATGTCCAGCGCGCGACTTCGCGCTCTCCTGTCCCTCGGAATAGTCCTGGGGCTGGGGAGCGTCGGCACGATGGCGGCATGGTCCGAGACTGCGACTGCGACCTCCGGCGTGTTCACCACCGGCTACGTCGACCTCAAGCTCGATGGCGTGGACAACGATCCCGTGAAGTTCAAAGCGGACGTGCAAGCCACTGCGATGATGCCAGGCACGACCATCACCACCCCTCTCGTCGTGTCGAACTCCGGGACGGTGCCCTTCCGGTACTCGACCAAGGTGCGGGCGAGTACCTCGGAGCTCGGGAACCTTCTCAAGGTGGCCATCGCTGCCGGTTCCTGTCCAGGCAGCGAGATCAGCTCTGCCACGACCCTGTCGAGCACGTCGGACGCCACCATCTTCTCCGCCAGGGGGCCGGTAGCGGCGTCCGGGTCGGATCCTCTCTGCGTGGCGGTGTCCATTCCCGCTTCCGTGATTCTTCCTGTCATTCCCGCGTCCGGAACCATCACTCTGACGTTCGATGCGACGTCCACATGAGCGGCCATCGCCGACAGCCGGAGGTGAGGGAGCACAGCGTCATTCGGGAGCTGGCGCTCACCGTCGGTGCTGCGCTGGGTGTCCTGTGCATGGCGGCAGCCCTGGGAGCCGCCCTGTTCTCGATCACCCCGCTGGTGTTCCAGTCCGGTTCGATGTCCCCCACAATCGACACCGGCGCACTCGCTCTGGCTCGGACCGTGCCCGCCACCGACATTCGTGTCGGCGACATCGTGACCGTCGAGAATGCCGACGGGTCACGGTTGACCCACCGCGTCAACGAGATCCAGGGTTCGACCTCGAACTCGGTCACGATGATTCTGAAGGGCGACGCCAACGATTTCCCCGACTCGAATCCTTACACGGTGACCGAGGTCGACCGAGTGTTCGCGCACGTCGGCACGCTCGGATGGGTTGTGGCATGGCTGTCCAGTCCGACAGCGATAGTGGCCGGAGGTCTCCTCGTGGGGCTCCTTGTCCTGATCGCATGGAAACCGGAAACCACGGCGGCGGCGCAGACCGCATCACCCGCGTCGGGATCAGCGACCGTCATGGTCAGTGTCTTCACTGTTGCTTTGTTGGCACTGTCGATCACCGATGCGCCCACCGCCCACGCAGCTCTCGCCCCGGACTCGGGAACTGCTGTGTCCGGCACACTCACCACGAGAGCGGGAACCGCCGCACCGGGATCGTTGGCCTGCGCCACCAGGTCAGGCCTGATTCCCATGGCCACCCTCAGCTGGACGTCCTCCGGAACTGGCGCCACGTACGCATACGTCCTGAGAAAATCGGGCAGCGCCGACATCACGCGACCCGCGTCGCCCACCACCACGACCACCAGCAACAACGTGGTGCGCGTGTCCTTCGTCCTCGACAACGGGTCTCTGGTCAATCTCGCACCACTCGACGGGGTCTACACGGTTTTCGTCACCGCGACGATCGGCGGCGTCACGTCACGGGCAAGCAACTCGGTGACCGTCACCATGAGTCCGGGCCTGTTGGGCGTTGCCGCGAACGCCCGGTGCGGGGGCACCGCCGCTCTGTCCGCGCGAGTCGCAGCGCCTTCGGCCACGTCGACAGAATCGACCACCGCGTCGGCCACACCGACATCCAGCGCACCGACGACCACGACCGCCGCCGCGGCAACGACGACTCGGGCCCCCTCCTCCTCGGCCCCGACGACAACGTCGACGATCACCACCACGCCGACCACACCCACCACATCAAGTGTGCCGGTGGCGCCTGTCGATCTCGTCGCACCGCGCACCTCACCATCGGGGTCGTTCACCGCCCGCGTCGTCGAGGACACGTCCGGCGCGGTGCTGACCGTCAGCGACTCGACGGGTTCGACTCTCCATCGGGGTCAGGCACCGCCCTCGTCCAGCGGCTATCTCGTCGTCTGGGCCGATGACGACTCGTTGTGGTTTCGAGACGCCGCCGGACTACGACGGCTGGCGGCCGACAGCAGTTGGGCCGCCATGACAGTGCCGGACGACGATGCCTCCGTCCCGGCCGAGGTTCGATCGGCGCTCGGGTGAGTCGAATCGCGCACTGAGCAGATGTGCCCATCCGTCATGTGACGTGACATGGCCCGATCCAGTCGCAGTCGGCGATTCTGTGTGCAGTGCTGCTCGTCGCTGGTACCT
This sequence comes from Rhodococcus sp. MEB041, assembly GCF_030208955.1. Lineage (NCBI taxonomy): Bacteria > Bacillati > Actinomycetota > Actinomycetes > Mycobacteriales > Nocardiaceae > Rhodococcus > Rhodococcus sp. MEB041. The sequence continues at coordinate 442,611 of NZ_JARVSZ010000001.1, read as the reverse complement.
CACGACGAAGTGTTTCAGTTTGTGAAGTTTCGGGAAACCGCGAGCCGACTTGATCCCGGCACGCGAAGGACCCCCATGACCCACGACACGGCCACACCTCGGCAGCACACCGAGCCCGCACCTCCGGGCCCGGTGATCCTGGTCGTCGTCAGCGCCATCGTCGCCGTGGTCGGAGGGTTCCTGGGCTCTGGCGCCGTCGTCGGCACACCCATCGCCGAGGCGGCGGACGGCGCGCTGAGCGCGACTGCCACCCTCGTCGCGCCGGCCGGGCCCGCGTTCTCCATCTGGTCCGTCATCTACCTCGGGTTGATCGCGTACGCGGTCTGGCAGGCACTGCCCGCTCAGCGCCGCTCCGACCGGCAGCGCACACTGCGGGTCCCGATCGCCGTGACGATGCTGCTCAACGCCGCGTGGATCACGGTGGTGCAGTTCGGCCAGGTACTCCTGAGCGTCATCGTGATCGTCGCGCTGCTCACGAGTCTCGCCGTCGTGTTCGCCCGGCTCATCGCGGCCCCGCGGACCACCGCCGTCGACACGGTGATCACCGACGGGACCATGGGGCTCTATCTCGGGTGGGTGGCGATCGCGACGGTCGCGAACGTCAGCGCATGGCTCGCGTCGATGGGCGTCGAGTCGGCGGCCACCGTGTGGGCCGTCCTCGTTCTCGTTGTCGCGGCGCTGGTCGGACTGTTCCTGGCCACCGTCTCCGCCGGGCGGATCGCGCCGGCGCTGTCGCTCGCGTGGGGACTCGGGTGGGTCGCGCAGGGGCGCCTGTCCGGCGAGGTCCTGAACACCACCGTCGGGTGGACCGCTGCGGTGGCGTCGGCAGTGGTTCTTCTCGGCACGCTCGCACTGCGTCTCCGTCGTGGAGTGAGCTCCCGCTGACGTTCCATGTTCCCGCGGCCGCTGCAACCACCACGGGAACACACAACGCCCGCGGGAACCGAGGCGTCACCCCTGTCGATACCGACAGTGCATCGCTGCAGTGCAATTTTAACTTGGACTTGTATGACACCGCGCCTTAGCGTCGTCTGTACAACCACGCACTGCAAGAAGGGCTGATGCACTGATGACTGCAACGGTGACGACGACCGCTCCTCTGACCGGGGAGCTGATCATCGCCGGGTCCACCGTCCCCGGCACCGGCACGACCGTCCACGGCATCGATCCGTCCACCGGCGCGGATCTCGAGCCCGCCTACCGGCACGGCACGATGGCCGACGTCGACGCGGCCTGCGCGGCGGCGGACGAGGCCTTCGACGCCTACCGCTCCACCACGTCCGAGGCACGCGCCGACTTCCTCGACGCCATCGCCGACAACATCGAGGCGCTGGGCGAGACGCTCATCGAGCGCGCGGTGGCCGAGTCCGGCCTGCCCGTCGGTCGGATCACCGGTGAGGTCGGCCGCACCAGCGGACAGCTCCGCCTGTTCGCCTCGGTGCTCCGCGAGGGCAGCTGGAACGGTGCCCGCATCGACCCCGCACAGCCGGATCGCGCACCCCTTCCCCGCGCCGACATCCGCCAGCGCAAGGTCTCACTCGGACCGGTGGTCGTGTTCGGCGCCAGCAACTTTCCGCTCGCCTTCTCCGTCGGCGGCGGCGACACCGCATCGGCACTCGCCGCCGGATGCCCCGTCATCGTCAAGGCCCACGACGCCCACCCGGGTACGTCCGAATACGTCGGCCGCGCGATCACCGAGGCCGCCGCGTCGACCGGCATGCCGGCAGGAGTGTTCTCGCTCGTCTACGGCGACGGCCGCACCATCGGCACCGCTCTGGTCACCGACCCGCGCGTCAAGGCCGTCGGCTTCACCGGATCCCGTTCCGGCGGAACCGCTCTGGTACGCGCCGCAGCCGGTCGACCGGAACCGATCCCGGTGTACGCCGAGATGAGCTCCATCAACCCGGTGTTCCTGTTCCCGCACGCCCTCGAGACGCGGGCCGCAGATCTGGGCCGAGCCTTCGTCGCCTCCCTGACGCTCGGCTCCGGACAGTTCTGCACCAATCCCGGCCTCGTCATCGCGCAGGACGGACCGGAACTCGACGCCTTCGTCGCGGCCGCTGCGGACGCCGTCGCGGCCAGCACCCCGACCACCATGCTGACGCCGAACATCGCCGACAGCTACGTCAAGGGTGTCGACGCGCTGAGCGCCGCCGCAGACGAGGTCGCCCGCGGCACCGTCACCGACGCACCCAACGCCGGCCGCGCGGCACTCTTCAGCACCGACGCCGCGACGTTCCTCGACCGAGACGTGTTGCAGGCCGAAGTGTTCGGCGCATCCGCGCTCGTCGTCCGCTGCACCTCGGCCGAGCAGGTCGCCGCCGTGGCCCGCGCTCTCGAAGGTCAGCTCACCGCGACGATCCACGCCGACGCCGCCGATCACGCCGATGCTGGACGCCTGCTCCGCGTCCTCGAGCTGAAGGCCGGACGCATCCTCTTCGACGGGTGGCCCACGGGCGTCGAGGTGGGCCACGCGATGGTCCACGGCGGCCCTTACCCGGCGACGTCCGACTCACGCTCGACATCGGTCGGTTCGCTCGCCATCGAGCGGTTCCTGCGCCCCGTGGCGTACCAGGACGTTCCCGCCGCGTTGCTCCCGAGCGCCATCGCCGACGGCAACCCCGACGGCATCTGGCGGCGTGTCGACGGCCAACTCTCCCGCGACTGAACTCTCTACACCCTGACGCACCACACCGGCCGGCCTTCGGCCTTCCCGCACCACCCCCTCGTACACCAGGAGATCTCATGCTCGACGGCGTCCTCTTCTTCCCTGTCACCCCCTTCACCGACTCCGGCGAGGTGGACCACGCACTTCTCGCCGAGCACATCGCGAAGGGTGTCGACGCGGGCCCCGGCGGTGTCTTCATCGCCTGCGGCACCGGTGAGTTCCACGCTCTCGAGGCCGTCGAGTTCGGCGAGATCGTCGCCACCGCGGTGCGTACCGTCGCCGGCCGCGTCCCGGTCTACGCGGGCGCGGGTGGTTCGGTGGCCCAGGCGAAGATCTTCGCCCGATCCGCTCGTGACAACGGCGCCGACGGCATCCTGCTGCTCCCGCCCTACCTGGTGACCATGCCGCAGGCCGGCCTGGTCGAGTACACCCGCGAGGTCACCTCCGTCACCGACCTGCCGGTGATCGTCTACAACCGCGGCAACGCGCGCTACGACGAGGCGTCCGCCGTCGAGGTCGCCCACTTCCCCACCGTCGTCGGATTCAAGGACGGCACAGGCGATCTGGATCGCGTCTCGCGTATCGTGCGCGCGGTCGAGGACTCCCTGGCGCCCACCGGCAAGGCGTTCCAGTTCTTCAACGGACTGCCCACGGCCGAGGTCTCGCAGCAGGCCTACCGCGCCATCGGCGTCACGCTCTACTCGTCGGCCACGTTCGCCTTCGCCCCGGAGCTGGCCCTGGCGTTCTACACCTCGCTCGAGAACGACGACGTCACGCTCACCGACGCCCTGCTGCGCGAGTTCTTCCACCCACTCGTGCGTCTGCGCGACTCGGTACCCGGCTACGCCGTCTCCCTGATCAAGGCGGGCGTCACCCTCGAAGGTGTTGCCGCCGGCCCCGTTCGGGCACCGCTGATCGACGCCGCACCCGCGGACGTGGAGGCCCTCACTGCGATCATCGCAGCCGGCCGCGCCGTGCTCGCCGACTCCCTCGCAGCCGACTCGGTCACCAAGGAGGCCGTGCACTCGTGAGCAGCCGCATCACCTCCGTCACCGTCACCCCCGTCGCCTTCGCCGACCCGCCGCTGCTCAACACCGTCGGAGTCCATCAGCCGTTCGCTCTGCGCGCGATCGTGCAGATCCGGACCGACGACGGCGCCGTGGGTCTGGGCGAGACCTACGCCGACACCGCGCATCTCGTTCGCCTGAACGCTGCTGCCGAGGCCATGGTCGGGGTGGACGTCTTCGCACTCCACACGCTGCGCGCCGTCGTGGACGAGTGCCTGGGTGGCCTGACGGTGACGGGTGGTGACGGGGTGGCCGGCATGATCACGACGGCCAGCACCACCGATCGGGTGTTCTCGCCGTTCGAGGTGGCGTGCCTCGACATCCAGGGCAAGATCCTCGGGCGGCCCGTCTCCGATCTTCTCGGTGGCCTGGTGCGCACGGCCGTACCGTTCAGTGCCTATCTCTTCTACAAGTGGGCCGGGCACCCCGGCTCCGCGGACGACGAGTGGGGTGCCGCGCTCGATCCCGAGGGCATCGTCGCGCAGGCCCGACGGATGATCGACCGGTACGGCTTCGGCGCGATCAAGCTCAAGGGCGGGGTGTTCCCACCCGAGCAGGAGATCGCCGCGATGCACGCGCTGCGCGAAGCGTTTCCCGATCTCCCGCTACGACTGGATCCCAACGCGGCGTGGACCGTCGACACGTCCCTCGAGGTCGCGTCGGCCCTGACCGGTGTCGTCGAGTATCTCGAGGACCCCACACCGGGCCTGGACGGAATGTCGGAGGTGGCCCGCAAGGCCGCCATGCCGCTGGCGACCAACATGTGTGTCGTGGCGTTCGATCAGCTCGAGCCGTCGGTCCGACGCGACTCGGTCGGGGTCGTGCTGTCCGATCACCACTACTGGGGTGGACTGCAACGCTCACGGCTGCTCGCCGGCATGTGCGACACCTTCGGACTCGGCCTGTCGATGCACTCGAACTCCCATCTCGGCATCTCGCTCGCCGCGATGGTGCACCTCGCCGGCGCCACGCCGAATCTCACGTACGCCTGCGACACACACTGGCCGTGGAAGACCGAGGACGTCGTGGTCCCGGGCGTTCTGCGCATCGAGAACGGCGCCGTCGCGGTACCCACGGGACCGGGGCTGGGCGTCGAACTCGACGAGGACGCGCTGGCGAGGCTGCACCAGCAGTACCTCGACTGCGGGATCAGGGACCGTGACGACACCGGCTACCGGCAGAGTCTCGAACCCGACTTCGTCAACTCCTCGCCGCGATGGTGACCGGCCGTTCACACGGTCGGCTATCTTGAGCCGATGTTCTCGCTCTCGCGCCTGACGTGCTTCATCGCCGTCGCGGAAGAGCTGCACTTCGGCCGAGCCGCAGAGCGGCTCCACATGACCCAGCCCCCGCTCAGCAGGCAGATCCAGCAGCTCGAGAGTGAACTGGGCGTGCAGCTGATCGATCGGACGTCACGCTCGGTGACCCTCACGGCCGCCGGCGTGGCGTTCCTGCCCGACGCCCGCCGGATAGTCCGCTTGGCCGAGAGCGCCGCACTGACCGTCAAGCGTGTCCCCGCCGGTGATCTGGGCACCGTCGTCATCGGCTTCACCGCGGCGTCCGCGCACGCCGTCCTGCCTCGGCTGCTCTCGGACGTGCGCGCAGCTCTCCCGGACGTCGAACTGGTGCTGCGGGAGATGGTGTCGTCGATTCAGATCGACGCCCTGGCGAGCGGAGAACTTGATCTCGGTCTGGTCCGTCCCACCGTCACGCGACCGGGAATCCTGACGCGGCCCATCCACCGCGAGGCACTCGTCGCTGCGCTTCCCGAGGGGCACGAACTCCTCGACGTGGAGCGTCTGAGCGTGACGCACTTCGACGATCAACCCGTGATCATGTACTCGCCGGTGGATGCCCGCTACTTCCACGAGCTCCTCATCAGTACCTTCACCGTCGCCGGGGTCACGCCTCGATACGTGCAGTACGTGACGCAGGTACACACCATGTTGATGCTCGTGAGCTCCGGCCTGGGCTGCGCACTGGTGCCGGCCTCGGCACGCACGATGCACACCGAGGGCGTCGTGTTCCGCGAGATCCGTTCCAGCACCGAGGAACCCGTGCGACTGAACGCCGCGTGGCGTCACGACGCCGCCAACCCCGCCCTGCACCGTGTGCTGACGGACGTGAAGGCCGTGACCTCACTGCAGTGAGATCACGGCCGGCGGTTGCTGCGTCCGCGAACTAGTGCGCGACCTCGACCGGCGGCTTGACGGCCACGACCGGGCAGTGTGCGTCGAGCAGGACACGCTGAGACAGGCTGCCGAGCAACAGCTTTCCGACGGGTGAGCGGCGACGCACGCCGATGACGAGGAGCTCGACGTCCGGCTCGTAGGACATGTCGACGAGGTTGTCGGCGTGCGAGCGGCCGGGTACCGGCTCCGCCACCCGCGCCGCCACGCCGTCGGCGCCGGAGTCGGTGCGGGCAGCCATGATCAGCTCGTCGACCGCACTGCGATCACCGTCGACCACGACGGTGACGTCGGTACCGCGCATCTTGGCCTCGCGGAACGCGAACGGCAGTGCGTTGCGATCCTCGACGGTGTCCGCGTATCCCACGACGACGCTCATCGGGTCTCCTTCTGATCGGGCTGGAAGACCGGCGTCACGAGCGTGCCGTCGGCGAGGAACGAGTTCAGGTTCTCGAGGGTGAGTGCTTCCATCGCGGCGCGAGTCTGCACCGTGGCACTCCCGACGTGGGGAAGCAGCACCACGGTGTCGAGGGCGCGAAGCGCGTCCGGCACCTCGGGTTCGTGGGCGAAGACGTCGAGCCCGGCGCCGGCCAACCGTCCGCTCTGCAGCGCCTCGACGAGGGCGTCCTCGTCCACGACGCTGCCGCGAGCCACGTTGATCAGAAAGCCGTCCGGCCCCAGTGCGTCCAGCGTCTCCCTGTCGACGAGCTGCTGTGTCTCCGGTCCGCCGGCTGCGGCCACGACCAGAACGTCCACTGCCGCAGCGAGTTCCCGCGGAGACGAGTGGTACCGGTACGGACTCGACTCGACGACGTTGCGGTTGTGGTAGCCGATGGTGCAGCCGAAGGCCTCGAGGCGGTGCGCGATGGCGCCGCCGATGCGCCCGAGACCGAGAATGCCGACCCGAGATCCGCTGACCTGCCGCGCCAACGGCGGCATGGGCTTGGTGGTCCACTCGCCCGCGCGCACGTAGCGGTCGGCGGCGGAGAGGCCGCGGAGGGTGTCGATGAGCAGCCCGAGGGCGGTGTCGGCAACGGCGTCGGTGAGGACGTCCGGCGTGTTGCTGACACCGATCCCGCGGCGGCGGGCCTCCTCGGCATCGGTGCCGTCGTACCCGACTCCGAAGTGGACGATCGCGCGCAGCGCGGGCAGGCGGTCCATGAGGTCCGCCTTGACGCCGACACGGCCGGACGTCACGACGGCGACGATCTCGTCGGCGTGCCGGCCGAGCACATCGTCGCGATCGTCGTCCGGCAGCACCAGCGCGCCGCCGGCCTCGAGTGTCTCCATGAGCGACGGCTTGAGTCCGCCGACCCGGAGAACGCGCGAAAATCGCTGCGCCTCATCGGGACTCGATGCCGATCCGTTCGAGCTCGGCGTTCCACCGTCGGTCATGCCGCCTCCTTCACCGTGCGACGGCCACCGGGAGCGACGGCCATCGTCTGGGGTGATCGTATGTCGGCCGACGAATACCGGTCCAACACGCAATTAGCATGGATCCATACTCTTCCGGTATTGATATCGTGTCTTCTCGTGACGCAGCAGGTCAGAGCCTCGGCAGTGTGATGCGGACCGCTCGACGCCGTCACGGCGAGCCCGAAATCGGCCCCGAACTGCGATTTCCCGGCCGATCGCCTGTTGACGGTCACTCCCCCCACTCCTACCGTGTGTCTACCGTCACAGGCGGTCCATCGGCTCCACTCGGCGTGCGTCGTCAGCCCCGACACCTCGCACCCGGTGAAGCCCCCTCAGCTTGGAGGAATCCATGAGATCCACCCGCGCCACATCCCTGGTGTCGGTGATCGCCGCGTCCGCACTCCTCACCGGATGCACCGTCGCGAACTCGGACAGCGGAGACGCCGCGAGTCCCGACACCGTCCGGATCGTGCTGCCGCAGGAACCACCGACCCTGGAGCCGTGCGATGTCTCGCTGACGGCCATCGGCGTGGTCACGCGGTCCAACATCACCGAACCCATGATCGAGCGTGACCCCACCACGGGTGACCTCGAACCGAAGCTCGCCACGTCGTGGGAGCGCACGTCGGACACCGAGTGGACGATCCGCCTGCGCGACGACGTCACCTTCAGCGACGGCACACCGTTCGACGCCGAGGACGCCGCCGTGTCGGTCGATCGCGCCGTGAACTCCGATCTGGCCTGCAACGTCGAGGGATACGTCTTCGGCGACGACGACCTCACCGTCCGCGCCGTGGATCCGACGACGTTGACCGTCGCCTCGCCGACTCCCGATCCGATTCTGCCGCTTCGGCTCTCGTTCATCGAGATGGTCAAGAGCGAGGTCGGTAGCGCCGAGCGGACCCGCGAGCCGATCGGTACCGGCCCGTACCGCATCGACTCGTGGGACTACGGCCAGCGACTCTCCCTGGTGCGCAACGACACCTACTGGGGCGACGCACCGGAATTCACGCGGGCCGTCTACCAGTGGCGTACCGAGGGCAGCGTCCGCGCCGCCATGGTCACCAACGGCGAGGCGGACATCGCGACCGGCCTCGGCCCCGAGGACGGAGCCGGCGACCTCGGTGTCGCCTTCCCGAACAACGAGACCACCGCCTTGCGGATGCAGGCCACCACACCGCCACTCGACGATCAGCGCGTGCGCGAGGCGATCAACTACGCCATCAACCGCGCGGGCATCGTCAAGGCTCTGTTCCGCGGAATGGGAGCGCCCGCTGCGCAACTCATCGCGGACGGCGTCGTCGGCTACAACGACGAGCTCACCCCGTGGCCGTACGACATGGAGAAGGGCAAGGCCCTCATCGACGAGGCTCGCGCCGACGGTGTTCCCGTCGACACCGAGATCCGCCTCATCGGCCGCACCGGGCAGTTCCCGAAGATCAACGAGACCGTCGAGGTCATCCAGAACGCGCTGGCCGGCATCGGCCTGAACGTGAAGATCGAGATGAAGGACACGGCGGCCACCGCCGAGTTCCAGGAACGGCCGTTCCCGAACGTCGGGCCCTACCTGCTGGTGATCCAGCACGGCAATCAGGCCGGCGACGCCGCGTTCACGATGGATCAGTACATGCGCAGCGACGGCTTCCAGAGCTCCTACGGCACAACCGACTTCGACGAGGGAATCGACGAGGCCGAATCGCTGACCGACGAGGAGCGACAGACCGCGTTCGCCGATCTCTTCGCCCGTGAACCCGAGGAGATCACGCAGATGGCGTACATCGCGCACATGAACGGTGTGTTGGCCAAGGACCCGCGCATCGACTACACCCCCGATTCCGCCACCGTCGACGAGATGCGACTGGCCGAGATGACCCGGAGTTCCGATGCGACCGACTGATCACGACCCCGACCAGCAGCCCACCTCGATCGAGAGGCCGACCAGCCCCTCCTCCGGAAGGGAGTGACCGCCATGTTCGCCTTTCTGCGACGCCGCGTCTACACCAGCCTCGTCCCACTTCTGGTCGTCCTCATCGGCGTCTTCTTCCTCGCTCGTCTGACCGGTGATCCGACCAGCCTCTACCTTCCCGAGTCGGCGACACCCGCCCAGCGCGAGGCGTTCGCCGCCCAGAACGGCTTCGACCAGTCCGTGTGGACACAGATGGCCGACTACTTCGGCGGCGTGCTGCACCTCGACTTCGGTGAGTCGCTCCGGACGGGCGAAGCCGCGTCCACCATGGCGTTGCGCGCCTTCCCCGCCACCCTGCAGCTCGCGTTCGTCACGATGCTCCTCGCCGTGATCGGTTCGATCGTCATCGGCTGCTGGGCCGCGTACCGTCCCAACTCTCTCGCCGACCGGTTCTCGAGCCTGCTGTCCATGACGGCCGCGAGCATCCCCGACTTCTGGTTCGCCATCACCGGCGTCTGGATCTTCGCCGTGGTGCTCGGTGTCCTGCCGACCTCCGGCACCGGGGGCGCCGTCGCATGGGTGCTCCCCATCGCGACACTGCTCATCCGTCCGCTCGGCGTGCTCACCCAGGTGGTCCGCGGCGCGATGGTCTCCGCCCTCTCCGCCCCGTACGTCCGCCTCGCTCGCAGCAAGGGTGCCGGCGACCTGCGCGTCGTCACCCACCATGCGCTGCGCAACGCCGCGGCACCCGCGCTGACCGTCGCCGGCGACCTCACCGTCGGCCTGGTGAACGGCGCCGTCGTGGTCGAGGCCATCTTCGGGTGGCCCGGCATCGGCAAGTTGATGATCGACGCGATCCTGCAGCGCGACTTCGCCGTCCTCCAAGCAGCCGTCCTCCTGACGGCCGTGAGCATCTTCGTTCTGAACATCGTGATCGACGCGTGCTACGCGCTGCTCGACGCACGGGTTCGCGACAAGGCCAAGGTCTGAGAGGTACACCCATGACACTCGAAGCAAGCAAGGACAGCTCGGGCGTTCCGGTTCCCCCGGTGCTGCCGCCCACCCCGGACGCCGCGTCCACGGCGCCCTCGCGCACGACCTCCATGCCGCTGTGGCGTCTGCTGCTGCGGGACCGCGTCGCCACCATCGCGGCGAGCATTCTGGTGCTCGTCTTCCTCACCGCGATCTTCGGTCCCATGCTGGTCGGCGACGCCGCCACCCGTCAGGACCTCGATCGATCCAACCTGGCGCCGTTCTCCCTCGACACCGGCTTCATGAACATCCTCGGCACCGATCCGCTCGGCCGCAGCATGCTCGCCCGCCTGATCCTCGCCAGCCGGACCACGCTGTCGGTCGCGATCCCCGCAGTCATCCTGTCCGGCATCATCGGCTCGATCATCGGCATGTGGGCCGGTTACCACCGCGGCTGGCGCGAGACCGCCGCCATGCGCGTCGCCGACGTCATCATGAGCTTCCCGTCGTTGCTGATGGCCGTCGTCGTGCTGTACGTCTTCTCCCCCAGCGCCGCGAACATCGTGCTGATCCTGACCATCACCCGCATCCCGATCTACCTCCGCACGGCCCGCGCCGAGAGCGCGGAACTCCGATCGCGAGTTTTCGTCGACGCGGCCCGCACGTTCGGCGCCGGCAGCGGCGCGGTGATCCGTCGCCACGTGGTGCCGATTCTGCTGCCCACGTTGCTGACCGTCGCCACGCTCGACTTCTGCTTCGTGATGCTGGCCGAGTCGTCGCTCAGCTTCCTCGGCATCGGGATCCAGCCACCCGACATCAGCTGGGGCCTCATGGTGTCCCAGGGCCGCACCTACCTGCAGAGCGCCTGGTGGCTGTCGTTCTTCCCCGGACTCGCGATCGTCATCACCACCGTGTCCGCGACCGTGCTGGCCGCGTGGGCCCGCATCGCCACCGACCCGGCGCAGCGCTGGCGCCTCACCCTCCCGCGTTCGAAGAGAAAGGCACGTCGATGAGTGCTCCCGCTCTCGCCCGCACCGCGCTCGAGGTCGACGGTCTGACCGTCGAGATCCGCACCCCGTCGGGCACCGTGCGTGCCGTCGACGGAGTGTCGTTCAGCGCGAAGCGCGGCCGCACACTCGCACTGCTGGGCGAATCCGGCTGCGGCAAGTCCATGACGGCCCAGGCCCTCGTCGGGTTGCTCGAGCCGATCGCCGACATCGTCGACGGCACCGTCATGCTCGGCGACACCGATCTGGTGACGGCGAACTCCAGGACTCGACGCCGCATCGCCGCCACCGAGCTCGCCATCGTCTTCCAGGACGCGCTGACGGCACTGAACCCCGTCTACACCGTGGGCACACAGTTGGCGGAACCGTTCCGCATCCACCGCGGCATGTCGGCGAAAGCTGCACGTGTCGAGGCGATCTCGCTGATGGAGCGGGTGGGCATCCCGGAGCCCGAGTCGCGCGCCGACTCCTACCCGCACCAGTTCTCGGGCGGTATGCGTCAGCGCCTGCTCATCGCGATGGCCGTCGCCCTGGGGCCCACCGTGCTGCTGGCGGACGAGCCCACCACCGCTCTCGACGTCACCGTGCAAGCGCAGATCATGTCGTTGCTGCGCGACCTGCGCACCGAGCACGACATGGCCGTCATCCTCATCACACACGACCTCGCGCTGGTCGCGGAGGAAGCCGACGACGTCGCCGTCATGTACGCCGGCACCGTCGTCGAGACGGGACCCGTCGCCGAGGTGTTCGGCTCGCCGCAGCATCCGTACACGAAGGGACTGCTCGACTCGGTCCCCGTCGCCACCGTGCGCGGCGAGCACCTCAAGTCCATCGGCGGCACCCCGCCGGATCTGCACTCCATCCCGCCGGGATGCGTGTACCAGGCCCGATGCCCCATCGCGCGCGCCGTCTGCGTCGCGCAGCGCCCCGAGCTCCGCAGTGTCGCCGGCACCAGCCGTGCGACCGCATGCCATTTCCCCGAGGAGGTGTCCGGTGTCCGTTACGACGACAGTGGCGAGTGAGGCCGCGGCCACGCAGGCCGCACCGTTGCTCCAGGTCCGTGGAGTCTCCAAGACGTTCGACGTCGCCGCCGGCAGCGGCGGCCACAAGAAACTGCGGGCACTCGACGGCATCGACCTCGAGCTGCGACGCGGCGAGACCCTCGGCCTCGTCGGTGAGTCCGGTTGCGGCAAGTCCACACTCGCGCGCACGCTGATGATGCTCGAACGACCCGACACGGGCACCGTGTCGTGGGACGGCGTCGACCCGTTCGGCCTCAAGGGCAAGGAACTGCTCGCGTGGCGTCGTCGGATCCAGATGGTCTTCCAGGACCCGTACGGATCGCTCAACTCGAGGATGTCGGCGGCGGAGATAATCTCGGAGCCGTGGCACACGCATCGCACGATGTACAAGACCAAGCGCGACCGCGCCGCCCGCGTCCGGGAGCTGCTGCACCTCGTCGGTCTGCGTCCCAGCGACGAGCACCGCTACCCGCAGGAGTTCTCAGGTGGTCAGCGCCAGCGTCTCGGCATCGCGCGGGCCCTGGCACTCGACCCGAGTGTCGTGGTGTGCGACGAGCCCGTCTCGGCTCTCGACCTGTCGGTCCAGGCGCAGGTGCTGAACCTGCTCTCGGATCTGCAGAAGGAGCTCGGCATCAGCTACGTCTTCATCTCGCACGACCTGTCGGTGGTGCGCCACGTCGCCGACCGGGTCGCCGTCATGTACCTCGGCCGGATCATCGAGACCGGTCCGACCGACGACGTCTTCGACCACCCCACGCACCCGTACACCGAGGCACTGATGTCGGCAGCCCCGACGCTGGATCCCTCGACCCGGCGTTCGCGCATCCTCCTGGAGGGGGAGGTACCGTCGCCTCTGAACCCGCCGTCGGGCTGCCGTTTCCGCACGCGCTGCGCGCACGCGACGGACGTCTGCGCCACGGGCATCCCCCCGTCGGTCGGGCGTCTCGGGAACCTGCACATCGCCGAGTGCCACCACCCGAGATCGGACGCCGTGGCCGTATGACCGTGCTCGCGTGACCGGCCTCGAATGGCTGGTCGTGGGCGTCGCGATCTTCACGGCGTCGTGTCTCCAGTCGTCGATCGGCTTCGGGATGGGGATGGTCGCGGCGCCCGTCCTGGCCATCATCGATCCGCGGATGGTGCCCGGCACGATCATCCTGCTCGCCACCGCGCTCACCGCGCTGGTGGTGGTGCGGGAGCGCACGAGCATCGACGTGCGCGGGGCCGGCTGGGCACTGGTGGGACGGGTGCCCGGCGTGATCGCCGGCGCCGCGCTGCTCGTCGTGCTGCCCGAGCGGGGAGTCTCCATCATGCTCGGCGCAGTGGTGCTGTTCGGCGTCGTGGCCACGGCGATCGGCTGGTCGCCGACACCGCGACGCGGATCGCTCATGACCGCGGGCGCCGCGTCCGGACTGCTCGGCACCGCCACCTCCATCGGCGGGCCACCCATGGCGCTGATCTGGAGCGGCAGCAGCGGCGCCGCGTTGCGCAGCACCATGAGCGGCTTCTTCCTGATCGGCTCCCTGATGTCGCTCGCCGCGCTGGGGGTCACCGGCTCCCTCGACGCGCACTCCCTGGCGACCGGCGCCCTGCTCCTGCCCGTCGTCGCGCTCGGGTACGTGGCCTCGCGCTGGGTGAACCGCGTACTCGACCGTCGTCGGCTGCGATGGGTGTCCATCGTCGTCTCGGCGGGTGGTGCGCTCGTGCTGCTGGTCGATGCGGTGGTGTGAGGTGTGCGGTTGCGGTGGGTGCAGCGCTGGCGCTTCCGGGAGGCACACACCCTCTGGTGAGCGCACACCCGCTACAGCCGACTGGACGGGGTGTGCGCTTCATGACAGATGTGCGCACTCGGCGCCGGCGCACTCGATCGATACTCACCCTGCATCGCTGCATCCACAAATGGTGTTGGACGGGAATGAATCACCCGCCCTAGGCTCGTCGACGTGAGCACCGTCACCGAGGTCCGAACCTCCCATGCCACGCCCGTCGTCACCGCGATGCGCGTCGTTCCCGTCGCCGGCCACGACAGCATGCTGCTGAATCTCAGCGGCGCCCATGCACCGTTCTTCACCCGGAACCTGGTCGTGCTGACCGACTCCGACGGGCGCACCGGTGTGGGCGAGGTGCCGGGTGGCGAGCCCATCCGCCGCTGTCTGGAGGACGCCCGCGTCCTCGTCGAGAACGCCTCGGTCGGCAACTACCACGCCGTGCTCAACGCGATGCGCCGCGCGTTCGCGGACCGCGATTCCGGCGGACGCGGCGCCCAGACCTTCGATCTGCGGATCGCAGTGCATGCCGTGACCGCGGTGGAGAGCGCCCTGCTCGATCTTCTCGGTCAACACCTCGGCGTCAGTGTCGCTGCCCTGCTCGGCGACGGCCGCCAGCGCGACAAGGTGCAGGCGTTGGGCTACCTCTTCTTCATCGGCGACCGCACCAAGACCGACCTCGCGTACCGCGCCCCCTCGGACGAGAGCGGCTCCGCCGACGCCTGGTCCCGTATTCGCCACGAGGAAGCCCTGTCGCCCGACGCCGTAGTGGCGTTGGCCGAAGCCGCACAGGCGAAGTACGGCTTCCAGGACTTCAAGCTCAAGGGCGGTGTCCTCCCCGCAGCGCAGGAGGCCGACGCCGTGCGCGCACTCGCGGAGCGCTTCCCCGCGGCACGCATCACGCTGGATCCCAACGGCGGCTGGCTCCTGAAGGACGCGATCGAGACGTGCCGTGGTCTGCGCGACGTGCTCGCCTACGCGGAGGACCCGGTCGGACCCGAGGGCGCATTCTCCGGGCGCGAGGTGATGGCCGAGTTCAAGCGCGCGACCGGCCTGCCCACCGCCACCAACATGATCGCCACCGACTGGCGCGAGATGGGACACACCATTCGATCCGGCGCCGTCGACATCCCGCTCGCGGATCCCCATTTCTGGACGATGAACGGATCGGTCCGCGTCGCGCAACTCTGCGATGCCTGGGGCCTGACGTGGGGATCGCACTCCAACAACCACTTCGACGTCTCGCTCGCCATGTTCACGCACGTCGCAGCTGCCGCTCCCGGTGAGATCACCGCCATCGACACGCACTGGATCTGGCAGGACGGGCAGCGCATCACGACGAATCCGTTCCCCATCGTGGACGGGTACCTCACCGTCCCCGACGTGCCGGGTCTCGGAGTGACCCTCGACATGGAGCGCGTCGAGGCCGCACACGAGCTGTACGAGCGCGAGGGGCTGGGCGCCCGCGACGACGCCAGGGGGATGCAGTTCCTCATCCCGGACTGGACGTTCGACAGCAAGCGGCCGGCTCTGCAGCGCGCATGAAAGTCGTTGTCGCCGATCGCAATTTGCTTCCCTACCGCGAGACATTGGAGAACGGGACGCCCGACGGCACCGAGCTGTCCTGGCACGAACGCTTCGACGAGGACGCACTGATTGCCGATCTTGCCGATGCCGACATCCACGTGGGCGGCAAGGTCACCGACGCCATGGCGCGAGCCGGCACGCGGCTGCGACTCGTGCAGGTCGTCGGCGCGGGCGTCGACAACGTGGCGCGCGCAGCACTTCCGTCGACGACCGTGGTCGCGAACACGTTTCATCACGAGGACTCGATCGCCGAGTACGTCCTCGCCGCCGCGATTCTGCTCCGACGCGGATTCCTCGATCAGGACCGCGCTCTGCGACAGGGCGTGTGGGCAACCTCCGTCTACGACCATGCGCTACCCCAACCCGACGCCACTGCCGGCGCGCGGGTGGGCTTCGTCGGCTTCGGCCACATCGGGCAGCGCTCGTGGTCGCTGCTGCGCACCCTCGGATGCATCGGCGCTACCGTGACTGGACGCGGCGCCGTCGATGCGGTCGCCCATGGCCTGGACTGGGCCGGCTCGACCGACGAACTCGACAGGCTGGCCGACGAGTCCGACATCATGGTCGTCTCGGCTCCCCTGACGACAGCGACGAGCGGCATGATCGGCCCCGCGCAGCTGCGAGCCCTCGGACCGCGGGGCGTTCTGATCAACGTCGGACGTGGCCCACTGGTGCAGGAACGTCCTCTCTACGAGGCACTCTCGCGTGGTGACCTGGGTGCTGCCGCGATCGACGTCTGGTACGACTACCCCGGTCCCGACGGGCACGGCGAACCGAGTGCGCACCCGTTCGGGGCACTGCCCAACGTGCTCATGACACCGCACTCGTCGGGCATCACCCGTCGCACCTTCGACGGCCGGTGTCGCGACGTCCTCGAGAACATCCGACGCATTGCCGACGGAGTCGATGTGAAGAATCCCGTTACCTGACAGTTCGTCCCGTGTGTCCCCTTGCTCCGGTTACTCTGATTCGGCCGGGGGGCACGGGGCACCTCGACGACATTCTCGGGGGCCGCACATGACCGTTCGCACCACACTTCTCACCGTTGCCACCGCCGCACTGACGGCGATGGGCACCGTTGCCGTAGCGACCCCGGCGGTGGCTGCGCCCGGGCTCACGGACGTGCTGTTCGTGGCCAACAACTGGGACGGGACCGCGGACTACCTCACCCCCGACGGCAACCTGACCAGACTGGGTCGGTTGAACGTCGTGCCGGACAAGGAACAGCGCCTCGCGGAGATCTACCGGAATCCAGTGCGCGCCGCGTTCTACTTCGGAATCCGGCAGCTGGTGGGCGAGGGTCACGACCAGTACGCCGACGACATGTACACCTCGAAGGACGGCAGGAAGCTGATCGTCTCGCGGCCCAGCTTCGCCGACGTCGTCTCCCTCGACATCGCAACCGGTGCGATCGATTGGCGGTTCGCCGTCGACGGTCAGCGCGCCGATCACATGGCGATCTCGGACGACGGCACACAGGTCGCTGTCTCGGCGTCGACGGCCAACACGGTGCACATCCTGGACACGACGAACGGCCGCGAGATCGGCAGATTCCCCACCGGCACCTCCCCGCACGAGAACGTGTACACGAAAGACGGCCGCTACATCATCAACGCGAGCATCGGCCGCGTCGAGTCACCCCTCGACGCGCCCGCTCTCGGCGTGACCAAGTTCCCGCGCTGGATCGCCTTCTACGACAGGACCACCGGGGCCGTCACGCGCCAGATCGACATCGGGCGCAAGCTGGCCGAGGCCGGGCACCCCGACATGAGTTCGTCCGTCCGCCCGATGACGCTCTCGCCGGACGAGCGTTTCCTCTACCTGCAGGTCTCTTTCTTCCACGGCATCGTGGAGTACGACCTGCAGCAGGACCGGGTGACCCGGGTGGCGGATCTGCCCATCACCGCTGCGGCGGCGGCGCTTCCGCGCGAGTCGTACCTGCTCGACTCGGCCCATCACGGCATTGCGATGAACACCGCCGGCACCAAGATGTGCGTCGCGGGAACGATGTCGGACTACGCCACCGTGGTCTCGCGGGACACCCTGACGGCGGGGCCTCTGGTGACGTCCGGTGAGAAGCCCTACTGGTCCACGCGCAGTGCCGACGGTCAGTACTGCTTCGTGTCGTGGGCCGGTAGCGACAAGGTTTCTGCGATCTCGTTCGACACCGGTCTGGAAGTGGGCAGCGCTGCGGTCGGCGACCATCCGCAGCGGATGCGCACCGGCGTCGTCACTGCTGCGATCACCGGCTGACCACCACATTCCCGACACGACGAAGGCCGGTCACCACGCGGACGACCGGCCTTCATCGAGGCGGTGCTAGGAGACGCCGAGCATCTCGTGATCCTTCAGCGACGACGTGATCACCCGGAGGTGATCGTCGACCCCGCCGAGCGTGTGCTCGATGGCCGTGAGACGCGAGAAGTAATGTCCCACAGGGTATTCGTCCGTCACCCCGATTCCGCCGTGCAGCTGGATCGACTCCTGGCCGATCTGCCGGGCGGAGCGTCCGATCTGCAACTTCGCCCGCGACGCGACCGTGGGATCCGGAGATCCGTCGGCCAGCGACATCGTCGCGTAGAGCGCCATGCTGCGTGCCAGTTCGAGCTGCACGTACATGTCCGCAGCGCGGAACGTCAGTGCCTGGAACTTGGCGAGCGGCACACCGAACTGCTTGCGCTGCTTCAGGTACTCCGTGGTGAGTCGCAGCGACTCCTCCATCGCACCGAGCGCCTCGGCAGCGAGAGCCGCCTGCGCACGGACGTTGGACGCCACGATGGCGGCACTGGCGTCGCCGCCGTCACCGAGCGGTTCGCCCGCGACGTCCGACAGCTCGAGCGACGCGCCGCGCAGTCCGTCGTGGGTGCGGTAGGTCTTGCGCGTGAGTCCCTCGGCATCGGCCGCGACCAGGAACAGGCCCACGCCTCCGCCGGGCAGCGCCGCGCTGATCACGAAGTGATCGGCGCAGTCACCGTGCAGCACAGGGTTCTTCACACCCGAGAGTGCCCACGAGCCACCGTCCTCGGTGGCCGACGTCGACACCTCGGCCGCCGGCCAGCGGGTGCCCGGCTCGGAATGCGCGAACGCGAGAAGGGTCTGCCCCTCCGCGACGCCCGGCAGGATGCGCTGACGCTGATCGGTCGATCCGACCTCGGTGATGAGACCACCCGGAATCAGCACGCAGTCCAGCAGCGGCTCGGGTGCGAGGCGGCGACCGATCTCGGTCATGACCGCGAAGGTCTCGACCGGTCCGGCGTCCATGCCGCCGTCGTCCTCGGCGAAACTGAGGCCGAGCAGGCCCAGCTCGGCGAACTGCTTCCAGACCGATTCGGTCCAGCCGCGCTCGCTCTCCACCGCTGCCTTGCGCTTCTCGTTGTCGTAACTGCGGGCGAGCACGTCACGCACCGTGTCGCGCAGCAGCTTCTGTTCTTCGTCCAGTTCGAACTGCATGTCGTGCGCTCCTAGAGACCGAGAATGCCGGACGCGATGATGGTGCGCTGCACCTCGTTCGAGCCGCCGTAGATGGATGTCTTGCGGAAGTTCAGGTAGGTCGGGGTCGCACGCTGCGCCCAGACCGGTGTCGGCGAGTCCTCTCCGGCCGCGAACGGGAGCGAGTCCGGTCCCGCCACGTCGGTGAGGATCTCGGTGGCCAACTGCTGCAGCTCGCTGCCCCGGAGCTTGAGCACCGACGACGCCGGGTTCTCCTTGCCGGAGACGTAGCTGGAGACGATGCGCAGCTGGGTGAGCTCGAGTGCGAGCACCTGGTTCTCGAGCTCGGCGAACCGAGCGGCGAAGACCGGATCGTCGAGCAGCGTGCCGGTCCCGACCGTGGTCTCGGCCGCGAGCGCCTTGGCCTGCGCCAGCTTGGTCTTGGTGAAGCCGAGTCGCGTGATGCCGGTGCGCTCGTTGCTCAGCAGGAACTTGGCGTAGGTCCAGCCGGCGTTCTCCTCGCCGACGAGGTTCTCGACGGGGACGCGGACGTCCTCGAACCAGACCTCGTTGACCTCGTGGCCGCCGTCGATCAGCTTGATCGGGCGCACGGTGATGCCGGGGGTCTTCAGGTCGACCAGGATGAACGAGATACCGGCCTGCTTCTTCGGCGCGTCCGGGTTGGTGCGCGCCAGCACGAAGATCCAATCGGCGTACTGGCCGAGCGTGGTCCACGTCTTCTGACCGTTGATGACGTACTCGTCACCGTCGCGCAGAGCGACCGTGCGCAGCGACGCGAGGTCCGATCCCGCCTCGGGCTCGGAGAAGCCCTGGCACCACCAGATGTCGAGGTTCTGCGTGGGCGGGAGGAACTTCTGCTTCTGCTCCTCGCTGCCGAAGGTCGCGATGACGGGCCCCACCATCGAGATGTTGAAGGCCAGGGGCTCGGGCACCGACGCGAGCTGCAGCTCGTCCAACCAGATGTGGTGCTGCATCGGGGTCCAGTCCTTGCCACCCCATTCGACGGGCCAGTGCGGGCTCGCCATGCCGTGCTTGTTCAGGATCTGCAGCGTCGTGATCATGTCCTCGCGCTCGAGTTCCTCGCCCGCCGCGTTGCGCTCGCGGATATCGGCAGGGATCTCGGTACGGAAGAAAGTTCGCATCTCGTCGCGGAACGCAGCTTCCTCATCGGTGAGTGCCAGGTTCATCTGTGACCTTTCGAAGTCCTTCGCTGATCTCTAGCACCGTACTCTCCGGTAACCAGGCTCGGACAGGGGTGCCGTCGACCGATATTCTGGGCCCGACCATGACCGATCACCTCGACTCCCGGGCGCGGAGCACCTCTGTCCGAGTGGCCCTCGTGCGCCACGGCGAGACCGACTGGAACGTCGAGGGGCGTCTGCAGGGCTCCTCCGACATCCCGCTCAACGACATCGGGCGCAGCCAGGCCCGGACCGCGGCCGCCGCGCTGGCCGACGACTCGTGGGACACCCTCGTCAGCTCGCCGCTCTCGCGGGCGTCGGAGACCGCCGACATCATCGGCCACGTCATCGGGCTCACCCGCTCGGCCGACCACGAGGACCTGATGGAACGTCGCTTCGGACGTGCCGAGGGCATGACCGGCTACGAGGCGTGGGCGTACTGGCCCGACGGTGACTACCCGGGCGCCGAGTCGCACGAGGCGCTCGCCGAGCGGGGGCGTCGTCGACTCGACCTGCTGGCCGACGAGAACCCCGGCAGGTCTCTCGTCGCCGTGGCACACGGCGGCATCATCCGGGCCGTGCTGAGGTCCATCACCGGCCACCCTGCGCCGCGCATCGCGAACGCCGGCGTGAGCATCGTCGTCCGCGACGACGACGGCTGGTCGGTCCGCACCGTCAACTCGGTTCCCGTCCGCCACGGCCGACGGCTCCGCTGACGCGTCAGGAGAGGAACGTCTCCACGGGCGCGGGGCGCCCGTAGAGGTACCCCTGCGCGTACGTGCAGCCGAGTTCGGTGACGATGCGCTCCTGCTCCGTCGTCTCCACGCCCTCCGCGACGGTGCGCATGGTCAGCGCGGTGGCCATAGCCTCGATGGCCGTCACGATGGACACCGACGCGTCGTCGACCGGGACGCGGTCGATGAACGACTTGTCGATCTTGATGACGGTGATGGGCAGATCTCGTAGGCGACCGAGCGAGGAGTACCCCATCCCGAAGTCGTCGAGCACCAGCACGATGTCCTGCTCGGCGAGACGCGCGAGGACCCGATTGGCCACCACCGGATCGGCGATGAGGGCACTCTCGGTCACCTCGAGCCCGAGCACCGACCCGTCCAGACCGTGCGACGCCAGCAGGTCCGCGACGACGTCCGGGAGCCGCTCGTCACGCAGCTGCAGCACGGAGAGGTTCACCGACATCGACATGCGCGGCGCTCCCGCCGCCCGCAGTCGCACCAGATCGCCCAGAGCCGTGTCGAGTACCCAGGTCCCGATCTCGGAGATCATGTTGGTGGCCTCGGCGACCGGGATGAACTCGTCCGGCCCCACCCAGCGGCCGCGATGCTTCCACCGCACCAGGGCCTCGTAGACCAGCACGTCGTGGGTCCGCAGCGACACGATGGGTTGGTAGTGCACCGCCATCTCCCCGCGCGCGACCGCGCCGCGCAGCGCGCTGCCCAGCTCGACCGACCGGGTCGCCGCGGTGCGCAGGGACTCGTCGAAGAACGCGTAGGCCGCCGGCCCGCGGAACTTGGCGTCGTACATCGCCGTGTCGGCCTCGCGGACCAGATCGTCCGCCAACCCGGCGGGACCGCAGGACGTCGCGATGCCGATGCTGACGCTCACGTACAGCGACGCCACACTCAACTCGAACGGTTCCGCGAACGCGGCCAGGAGCAGTTCCGCGAGTTCCTCGGCACGGGCCCGGTCACAGTGCGCCACCACCACGAACTCGTCGCCGGCGTACCGCACCACGTCCTCGTCGGCGGAGACCACGCGCCGGATGCGCTGCGCCGCCGCCTGGATGAGCTCGTCGCCCGCGCGGTGGCCGTACGAGTCGTTGACGACCTTGAAGTTGTCGAGGTCCGCGAACAGCACGGTGGTGGCCGACGCCGACGAGGACGGCCTCCGCGCAGCGCGTTCCAGGATCGACTCGAGCATGGACCGATCGGGGAGACCGGTGAGCGAATCGTGGGTGGCGTCGTGGCGGGCCTTGTCCTCGCTGCGCTGCACCCGGCTCAGCGCCCGCTCACCACGGACGAACATTCCCACCAGGATCACGGCCAGAAAGGTCGAGCGGACCACCACGTCCGCGGTCCCCACCGCGTCGCCGACGAGCGGCAGCGCGGCGCAGGTGGCGACGAGCGCGACGGACACCGTCATCCGCTGCCGGGTGAGCGCGGCCGTCACACCTCCCGCGCGGCCCACCCACGCCATCGACGGATGCAGCGACGCGGCGGCCAGCAGGACGAACGCGAGCAGATACATCGCGTCGAGGACGACCGCGGGCGGGGCGACCGAGCGGGCCGTCGCGATCGCATAGCCGAGATCGCCGACGATGGTGACGAGCAGTGCGGCGACGAGGAGAACCAGGGACACGTTGAAGCGGCTCTTCGACAACAGCAGGAAGAACGCCATCGTGAACAGACCGGCGTCGATCGCGGGGAACAGCCCGTTGAGCACCACGGACGGCACGTCCCGCGTGGTCGAGAGGACCGGAGCCACCAGCAGCACCCAGGACACGAACGTCATGCCCAGCGTGACCAGGACCGCGTCGATGATGGTCGGGGTGGGCCGCGAGTTCCCCCCTCGCCGTGACCAGCCGACGATGCCGAGGACGAGCAGCAGGTAGCCGAGCAACACCAGTACCTCCGGCAGCAGCCGGATCGCCGAGGGCAGGTCCGCGCGCACGCTCCGCACGGACAGGCCCACCAGGAAGGACGTCGCCGCGCCGAGCATGCACCGCCAGGCGTACGTGTCGGTCGGGCTGTTGCGCCGCAGGCCGACCAGGACCACGACCATGCAGCCGATGGCGCCCACCGCGAAGACGCCGGTCCGGATCGATGCGGGCACGATCAGGTAGACAGCCAGTACCACGGCGGCCACCGTGAACGACGCCGCCAGGTAGCGCCCCGGCGACCGGACGGGCCCACCGAGGCGCGATCGGTCCAGCGCCGCAGCGGTCACTCGTGGGGGAACGGGCGTCGACACCATCGACTCGTCCTCCTCGACCACCGCGCGTGAGCGTGTCCCCCGAACCACGACCTGTCCGACCACAATCTATCCGTCCACAACCTAGCTGAGCAGTGGAAAGACGAGCAGCGCCGAGGCAGCAGTCATGCCTGCGCGGACGGCGCCGACGCTGCCGGCAGTGCCCGAGATCGGATGCCGCCGCTCCCGCGCCGCGACACCGACGACGACGGTCCGTGCGAGGGCCAGGTGAGAGGTGGTTTCCGGTGCCGAACGGCCACTGTCGCGGCAGCCCGGGCGCCGTAACGACTCGATAACGAAGAGACCGATCGCCCCTCTCGATGCTGAGGTTCGGCCACTACTTCGGTAGGTCTGGGTGAGTGAGTACTTCCGAATCAGGTTCTGTCGACAACCCGACACCGGCGCTGAAGGACGCTCCGCCCGGGGTTCTCCGGCGCGCGATCGGCGCCTCGGCGATGGGCAACGCGACCGAGTGGTTCGACTACGGCGTGTACGCCTACACGGCCACGTACATCTCCCGCGCGTTCTTCCCGGACGACCTCGAGTCCGCCACCCTGCTGACGCTGGGCATCTTCGCGGTGTCCTTCCTCGTGCGGCCGCTCGGCGGCCTCGTCTGGGGACCACTGGGGGACCGTCTCGGCCGCAAGCACGTCCTCGCACTGACCATCATCCTGATGGGCACCGCGACCTTCCTCATCGGTGTCATCCCGAGTTACGCCTCGATCGGCTTCTGGGCACCGGTTCTGCTGGTGATCCTGCGCATGATTCAGGGCTTCTCCACCGGCGGTGAGTACGGCGGCGCAGCCACCTTCATGGCCGAGTACTCCCCCGACCGCAAGCGCGGCTTCTACGGCAGCTTCCTCGAGTTCGGCACACTCGGCGGCTTCTCCCTCGGCGCCCTCGTGGTGCTGGCCGTCGACCTGCTCTCCACCGACGCGTTCATGGACACGTGGGGCTGGCGCCTGCCGTTCTTCGTCGCCGGGCCGCTGGCGCTCATCGGGCTCTACATGCGGTCCAAGCTCGAGGACACCCCGGTTTTCCGTGAACTCGAGAACGAGGACGCGGTGGAGCACAAGACGTCCACCCAGTTCCGCGAACTGATCGCCACCTACTGGCGACCGATCCTCACGCTGATGGGCCTCGTCGTCGCGCTCAACGTCTGCAACTACACCCTGCTGAGCTACATGCCGACCTATCTGGAGAGCCGGATCGGCCTGTCGAGCACGTCGTCGCTGTTCCTCGTCGTCATCGGGCAGTTCGCCATGATGCTCGTCATTCCGTTCGCCGGAGCACTGTCGGACAAGGTGGGGCGCAAGCCACTGTGGCTCGTCTCGATGGTCGGACTGCTGATCTTCGCGATCCCGATGTACATGCTGATGACGGTCAACTTCGGCTGGGCCATCGTCGCGTTCACCGTGCTGGGCCTGCTCTACGTCCTGCAGCTCTCGACCATCTCGGCGACGTTCCCGGCCATGTTCCCGACGCACGTCCGGTTCGCCGGCTTCGCCATCGCCTACAACGTGTCGACCTCGTTGTTCGGTGGCACGGCGCCGGCGGCCAACGAGTGGCTCGTCGAACGGACCGGCAACGATCTCGTCCCGGCGTTCTACATGATGGGCGCCTGCGTCGTCGGACTGATCGCACTGCTGTTCGTCGCCGAGACGGCGGGCGCATCTATCCGCGGCCGCGGCGTCCCCGGCGTCGACACCGACGCGCATCCCTCGGCGTTGCAGAAGAGCTGACGCACCGCACCCCCGCGAGACTCTCGCGGGGGTGCGCTGGTGTCAGTGCTTGCCGCGGGGCGGTCCGCCGTCGCGCTGCAGCTGGATGAGCACGCCGCTGATCCTGGTGCGGCGCAACGCTTCCAACGTCTCGTCCGCGAGATCCGCCGGGAGCTCGACCAGGCTGTGATCCGGCCGGATGCTGATGTGCCCGAAGTCGCTGCGCCGCAGCCCGCCCTCGTTGGCGATAGCACCGACGATGGCACCGGGCGCCACCTTGTGCCGCTTGCCGACGCTGATCCGGTACACCGCCAGATCTTGATCGCCCTTGCGAGACTTGCGCAACGGCGGTGCGTCCCGATCGTCGAACTTGCGCTCGGGGCGCTCGCGCTTCTCCCGCGGCGGGGGCGGCGGCTCGGGCGACATGAGGAACGCGTCGCCGTCCCGCGACTGCGTCGCCAGCGCCGCGGCGATGTCCGCGAGCGGCACGTCGTGCTCGCGCTCGTAGTCCTCGATGAGTCGGCGAAACAGCCCGAGCGACGTCGAGGACAGCGACTGGGTGATGGAGTCGGCGAACTTGGCCACGCGCTGCGCGTTGACGTCGTCGACGCTCGGCAGCTGCATCTCGGTGATGGGCTGCCGCGTCGCCTTCTCGATGGCCTTGAGCAGATGACGCTCCCGCGGCGCGACGAACAGCAGCGCCTCGCCCGCGCGCCCGGCGCGACCGGTCCGCCCGATGCGGTGCACGTACGACTCGGTGTCGTGCGGGATGTCGTAGTTGACGACGTGCGAGATCCGCTCGACGTCGAGACCGCGGGCCGCGACGTCGGTGGCGACGAGCACGTCGAGCGCACCGTTCTTGAGCTGACCGATGGTCCGCTCGCGCTGCGCCTGCACGATGTCACCGTTGATGGCGGCGGCCGAGTAGCCCCGCGCCCGCAACTTCTCGGCGAGCTCCTCCGTGGCCTGCTTGGTGCGGACGAAGATGATCATCGCCTCGAAGTCCTCGACCTCGAAGATCCGCGTCAACGCGTCGAGCTTGCGCTGATGCGCCACCTGCACGTACCGCTGCGTGATGTTGGGGGCGGTGGACGTCTTCGTCTTCACCGTGATCTCGACCGGATCGTGCAGGTACTGCTGCGAGATCTTGCGGATCGCCGACGGCATGGTGGCCGAGAACAGCGCCACCTGCTTGTACTCGGGGGTGTCCGCGAGGATGCGCTCGACGTCCTCCTGGAATCCCATCTTCAGCATCTCGTCGGCCTCGTCGAGCACGAGATACTCGAGGTGCGACAGGTCCAGCGTGCCCTTCTCGAGGTGGTCGATGACGCGCCCGGGCGTGCCGACGACGATGTGGGCGCCGCGCCGCAGACCGGAGAGCTGGATGCCGTACGCCTGCCCGCCGTAGATGGGCAGGATGTGCAGGCCCTCGATGTGGGTGGCGTACTTGCCGAACGCCTCGGCCACCTGGATGGCCAGCTCGCGGGTGGGCGCGAGGACCAGCGCCTGCGGCACCCGGTTGGCGACGTCGAGGCGCGAGAGGATCGGCACGGCGAACGCGGCGGTCTTGCCGGTGCCGGTCTGCGCGAGGCCGACGACGTCGTTCCCGGCCATCAACGGCGGGATGGTGGCTGCCTGAATGGGCGACGGCGTCTCGTACCCGACGTCCGCGAGGGCCTTCAGCACACGCTCGTCGATACCGAGATCGACGAACGAGGGGGTGTCGGTGGACACCGTTTCCGACTCGGAAGTGCTCATGTGCACCAGAGTCTAGTCCAGCGACCACCTGCAGAACGACAACTGTTCGAACAGGACAAAGCGGATACGGCACTACGATCACCGCAGCATCGCTTCATGTGATCCAATACACAACAAACCTGCTGCTACTGGAAGGTACAGACACCGTGCACGAATACTCGGTACCCGCGTCCTACACGATCCCGGACGACGTCTCGATGGCCGACACCGTGTTCCGCTACGCGAGCGAGACCCCGGAGTGGGTGGCGTTCCAACGGCGAGTCGGCGGCTCGTGGAAGGACGTCACGGCGCGCACGTTCGCCGACGAGGTCGCGGGCGTGGCCAAGGGCCTCATGGCCTCCGGCATCGAGTTCGGTGACCGCGTCGCCATCATGGCCGGCACCCGCTACGAGTGGGTCGTGCTCGACTACGCGATCTGGACCGCCGGTGGCTGCACCGTGTCCATCTACGAGACGTCCGCAGCCGATCAGGCGCAGTGGATCCTCGAGGACTCCGCGACCAAGCTCTTCGTGGTCGAGACCTCCGAACACCTCACCCGCATGAAGGACGTCACCGACAGCGCCGCGGATCTCCGCGAGACGCTGAGCTTCGACGGCGGTGCGATCGACGAGCTCACCACCCGCGGCGCCTCCGTGTCCGACGACGATCTGCACGCCCGTCGTCAGCAGGTGTCCGCGTCGTCGGCCGCCACGCTCATCTACACCTCGGGGACCACCGGCCGCCCGAAGGGTGTCCAGCTCACGCACTCGAACTTCTACGCCGAGACGACGGCCACCCAGGTGGCGCTGCACGACCAGATGACCGAGGGCAAGCGCACCCTGCTGTTCCTCCCGATGGCGCACGTGTTCGCTCGCGCGGTGTCGTTCGGCGCCTTCGAGGCCAAGGTCACGGTGGCGCACACGTCCGACACCACGACGCTGGTCGAGCAGTTCGCCGAGTTCCAGCCCGACTTCATCCTCTCGGTCCCCCGCGTGTTCGAGAAGGTCTACAACTCGGCCAAGCAGAAGGCGCACGACGGCGGCAAGGGCAAGATCTTCGATCAGGCCGCGGACGTCGCGATCGAGTGGAGCATCGCGCAGGACAAGGGCGGCGCCGGCCTGGTGCTCAAGGCGAAGCACACCCTGTTCGACAAGCTGGTCTACTCGAAGCTCCGCGCCGCGCTCGGTGGACGGTGCACCAGTGCGCTGTCCGGCGGCGGCCCCCTCGGCGCTCGACTGGGCCACTTCTTCCGCGGCATCGGCGTTCCGGTGCGTGAGGGCTACGGACTCACCGAGACCAGCGCCGCCGTCACGGTCAACACCACCGACAAGCAGCGCATCGGTTCCGTCGGCCGCCCGCTCGCGGGGCACGCCGTGAAGATCGCGGAGGACGGCGAGATCCTGGTGAAGGGTCCCGTCGTGTTCTCCGGGTACTGGCACAACGAGAAGGCCACCGAGGAATCGATCCGCGACGGCTGGTTCCACACCGGTGACCTCGGCTCACTCGACGACGAGGGCTTCCTCTCGATCACCGGTCGCAAGAAGGAGATCATCGTGACGGCAGGTGGCAAGAACGTCGCGCCCGCCGGCCTCGAGGACTCCATCCGGTCGCACCCGCTGGTCAGCCAGTGCCTCGTCGTGGGCGACGCCAAGCCGTTCATCGGGGCGCTCATCACGCTGGATCCCGAGGCTCTGCCCGGCTGGCTCGAGCGTCACGGTCTCGACAAGAGCACGTCCGCGAGTGATCTGACGACCAACGCCGACCTGATCGCCGAGATCGACAAGGCCGTCGACACGGCCAACTCGAAGGTCTCCAAGGCCGAGCAGATCAAGAAGTACACGATCCTGCCCGGTGACTTCACGATCGAGTCGGGAGAACTGACGCCGACCATGAAGCTCAAGCGCAACGTCATCCTGGAGTCCCACGCCACCGAGGTGGCCGACATCTACGGCGGCTGAACACTCGTCCGACCCACCCGAGGCGCGCCCGTGAGAACTCCTCACGGGCGCGCCTCGCTCGTTGTGGCTCGTCAACACGCCCACCGGAGCAAGCCGCCACTGCCATCGTGACGAATAGCAGTCATGACCACGACGACCACCGAACGCCAGACCTCGGGTGACTCCGCGCGCACGCGCGTCCACCCCTTCGCACGCATGCTCAGCGGAGTGGTCGCCGCCGGCGTCGTGCTCGGCGTGGGCGAGATCCTCTCGCTCCTCTTCAGCTCGGCGTCGTCACCGTTCTTCGCCGTCGGCTCCACCACCGTGGACCGAACGCCCGCGTTCGCCCGCGAGTTCGCGATCGACACCTTCGGCACCAACGACAAGGCCGCCCTGTTCGTCGGCATGTCCATCGGCATCGCGATCATCGCCGCCATCGCCGGCCTGCTCGAGCGCCCGTCGCGTCCCATCGGATCGGTGATCCTGCTTGTGCTCGGCGCCGTCGGTGTCTACGCGGTGCTGCAGCGGCCGACGTCCTCACTCGGTGACGTCATCCCCACCGTGGTGGGTGTCGTCCTGGGCATCGCGGTCCTGCAAGCCCTCACGCGAGCGCTCGAGGTGCCGGCGGGCACGGTCGACGGGTTCATGCCGCGTCGCAAGTTCCTCGTCCTGTTCGGCGCTGCCGCCGCGGTGGCCGTCGCAGCCGGCACGGTCGGCCGGTACCTCGGCGATCGTGTGGCCGGTGTCGCCGAGGACATCAAGAACTTCCGCCTCCCCACGGTCGCGGCCGGCGAGAAAGCCGCCGCCATTCCGGCCGGTACCGACATCGGCGTCGAGGGCGCGACCACCTTCGTCACGCCGAACAACACCTTCTACCGCATCGACACCGCTCTGCAGGTCCCGCAGCTGACCACCGCCGAGTGGCAGCTCAAGATCCACGGCAAGGTCGACCGCGAGATGACGCTGAGCTGGGACGACCTCATGGCTCGCACTCCGATCGAGCGCGTCGTGACGCTGACGTGCGTGTCCAACGAGGTCGGCGGACCGCTCGCCGGCAACGCGACCTGGATCGGGTTCCCCATCAAGGACATCCTCGACGAGGTGGGTGTGCAGGCCGACGCGGACATGCTGCTGTCCACGAGCATCGACGGCATGACCATCGGTTCGCCGGTCGAGGCCCTCACCGACGGCCGCGACGCGATGCTCGCGGTGTCGATGAACGGCGAGCCGCTGCCCGTCGAGCACGGCTACCCGGTGCGTCAGGTCGTGCCCGGTCTGTACGGATTCGTCTCCGCCACCAAGTGGGTCGTCGACTGGGAACTGACGCGATTCGACGAGGCGGCGGCCTACTGGACCGACCGCGGCTGGGGCGACAAGGCACCGATCAAGACGGCGTCACGCATCGACGTGCCGGCCGCCTTCGCCCCCGTCGCACCCGGTCCCGTCCGTGTCGCGGGTACCGCCTGGGCGCAGCAGCGTGGCATCGAGCGCGTCGAGGTTCGTGTCGACAACGGACCGTGGCAGGAGGCGACGCTCGCCGAGCAGTACACGATCGACACCTGGCGCCAATGGTTCTGGGACTGGGACGCCACTGCGGGCAACCACAACATCCAGGTCCGCGCGACGGATCAGGACGGGAACACGCAGGTCGAGGAGCGCACCCCGCCGATCCCCGGTGGTTCGACCGGGTGGCACACCCGCACCATCATCGTCAGCTGACGTCAGGCGTTCGCGAGGACGTGGTCCGCGGCCGCGTCGGTCACGGTCCGGTGGATCTTCTCGTGCAGCAGGTCGTGTCCGGCGTCGGCGTACTCGCGCAGGGTGATCGTCGGGATGCCGCGCACGAGGTCTCGGACGCCGTCGATCGGCACCATGCGGTCGTCCACACCGTGCAGTGCCAGGGTGGGCGATCGGGTCGCTGCCGTCAGATCCTCGCGGGAGATCGCGCGCGGCGGCATCGCCACCAGCACGACGGCGGGCGCGCTCCCGCCGGTCGCGAGCATCCGCACCGCGGTCGCGGACCCCAGCGAGTGGCCCATCACCGCAGGTCGGTGGCCGGCCTCGACCACGACGTCGAGGAGATGTCGTGCGTTCTCCGCCAGCGCGTCGAGGTAGGCGGCGTCGTCGGCCGCCTCTCCTTCGGACAAGCCGTGGCCGATGTGGTCGAGGCCCCAGGTGGCGATGCCGTGTGCTGCCAGGGCAGCGCCGAACCGGTGGTACTGGCCGGTGTGCTGTCCCCGCCCGTGCAGGAACACGAGGGTCGCGGCAGGGTCCTCGGTGGGTCCCCACTGGCGGTAGTGGGCGCGACCTCGGGGTCCTTCGAAGAACGGCATGTGGCCATTGTGGCTGATGTGACTCAATAGTCACCGGTTCGACACAGAACCGAACCCCACGGTTCCCTCCGCCGTGCGAGCATCGAACCATGAGGTTGGTTTTCGTCATCGTCGTCGCCATCGTCGCGGCTCTTCTCGGGGCGCCCGCCGCCACCGCTGCGGAGCCTGCCCGAGTGGTCGGGGTGCGGCAGCTCTCGCCGACACACTCGGTCGTCGACGTCTACTCCCCCGCCATGAACCGCGTCGTGCCGAACGACGTGCTCCGCCCGGCTCGCGGCGGGTCGCTCCCCACGCTCTACCTTCTCAACGGCGCCCTGGGCAACGAGGACGGAGTCGGCTGGATCAACAACTCCGGCGCCCCGGGATTCTTCGCCGACAAGAACGTCACCGTCGTGCTCCCCATCGGTGGGCGTCTCAGTTTCTACACGGATTGGCTCGCCGACGATCCGATCCTCGGATCCAACAAATGGCAGACCTATCTGACGCAGGAACTGCCCGGCGTCATGGACCAGCACTTCGGCAGTACGCGCCGCAACGCGGTGGCAGGGGTGTCGATGAGCGGCGGTCCGGCACTCGATCTCGCCGTGCAGGCGCCCGGCCTCTACCGTGCCGCGGCATCCATCAGCGGGTGCCCCGCCTCGTCGAACCCGCTCGCCCAGGCCGCGATCTCGATCATGATCGGCGGCGCCCTGAACAACCCCTTCAACATGTGGGGCCCTCCCGGTGCTCCCGCATGGGCGCAGCACGACCCGTCCCTCCACGCCGACCGCCTCCGCGGAACGGCTGTCTACGCAGGATCCGCGAGCGGTGTTCCCGGCCCCGTCGACCGCATCCCGCCCGGCAGCATTCCCCCGTTCGGTGGAGCAGCCGTCGAAGCCATGGTGAACACGTGCACCGGCATCTTCGCCGACGCGGTGCGGAGGGCGGGCGTGCCTGCGACCATCTCTATGCGCGGCGAGGGCTCGCACAGCTGGGCACTGTTCGAGGACCAGCTGAAGGAAGCCTGGGGCACGACGATCGCACCTGCCCTCGGGACCCGCTGACCTGTCGGCCGGTCTCGTTAGGGTGGCGGCATGTTCGTCACCGGAGACACCCTCGTCCACAGCGCAGGCGACCTCGCGCTGGCGTCCCGGTGCGAGTACGCACTCCTGCGCACGCTCGACGCGAACCTCGGCCGCATCGAGACCGAGCAGGTCGACGACGCGATGTTCGCCCGGCTCGCGCGCCTCGGCAGTCAGCACGAGGCCCGCGAGCTGCTGAGACTGAAGCGCGAGCATCCGGACGGCGTCGTGACCATCGAACGGCCGGCCGAGAGCATCCCGTCCGCGCTGGCCGCCGCCGCACAGGCCACCCTCGCCGCGGCGCTGCAGCGCGTCCCCGTCATCTACCAGGGCACGTTCTTCGACGGCGAGTTCCTCGGCTTCAGCGACTTCCTGATCCACGACCCGTCGACCGACACCTATGCGGTGCACGACACCAAGCTGTCGCGCACCGAGCGCGTCCCGTCGGTCCTGCAGATCGCGGCGTACGCCGACGCGCTCGAGGCTGTCGAAGTTCCCACGTCCGCCACGGGCCACCTCGTCCTCGGTGACGGCACCGACCATCTCGTGCACCTGCCGGACGTCCTCCCCGTCTACCGCCGCGCACGGCGCGAGATGGTGGCCCTGCTGTCCGGCCACCTGACGCAATTGCTCCCGGCATCCTGGGCCGACCTCGACATTCGCGCCTGCTTCCGGTGCGAGCACTGCACCCCCGAGGTCGAGGCACAGCGTGACCTGTTGCTGGTCGCCGGGATGCGCGTCTCCCAGCGGTCCACGTTGCACGCCGCGGGGATCACGACCGTCGACGAGTTGGCCGCACACACCGGTTCCGTCGCGGACCTCTCGGAGCGGTCCCTCGGCACCCTGCGCGCGCAGGCCCTGGCCCAGGTTCAGCAGGAGCAGTCGGGGTCACCGGTGGTCGACGTGCACACCCCGAGTGCTCTCGGTGCACTGCCCGCTCCGGACGAGGGCGACATCTTCTTCGACTTCGAGGGCGACCCGCTGTACGCCGAACGCGGCTCCTCCGACTGGGGGCTCGAGTACCTCTTCGGCGTCATGGAGTCCGACGGCGCGTTCCGGCCGTTCTGGGCCCACGACCGGCACGAGGAGAGGGCCGCCTTCGTCGCCTTCGTCGAGTACGTGCGTGCACGCCGCGAGGCGTTCCCCGGCATGCACGTGTATCACTATGCGGCATACGAGAAGTCGGCTCTGCTGCGTCTGGCCTCGCGGTACGGGGTGTACGAGAACGAGGTCGACGACCTTCTCCGGCAGCAGATCCTCGTCGACCTGTATCCCGTCGTGCGGTCCGCCCTGCGCATCGGCGCACCGAGCTACAGCATCAAGAAGCTCGAACCGCTGTACATGACCGATCACCGCGGCGACGTGGCAGACGCCGTCGCTTCCATCACCGAGTACGCGCGGTGGTGCGATCTGCGCGACCGTGGCGACCTCGACGAGGCGGCCGGCGTCCTCGCCGAGATCGCCGACTACAACGAGTACGACTGCCGCTCCACACGGGAACTGCGCGACTGGTTGCTCGGTCACGCCGAACGCGCGGGTGTGGTGCCCCGCGGTCCGCTCGACGCGGCCGAACCGGTCGACGAGGACCGGGACGCGGTGCGAGACGCCCTGTGGGAGTTCGCCGGTGAACCGGTCTCACGCACGACCGACCAGCAGGCGATCGCCCTGCTCGCGGCCGCTGTCGGCTACCACCAGCGCGAGGAGAAGCCCTACTGGTGGGCGCACTTCGACCGACTGGCCTCGCCGATGGACGAGTGGGCCGACACCCGCGACGTGTTCATGGTCGAGGAGGTGGAGTCCATGACCGAGTGGGCGACACCGCCCGGCAAGCGGGTCCAGCGGCGCACGAGCGTGGTGCGCGGTGAGTTCGGGCCCGGCAGTGGGCGCGTGGGGTCGAAGGTGACCGTGCTCTACGCGCCGCCTGCTCCGGACTGGATCGCGCCCGACAGACGCGCGAACCCGCAGTATCGCTGGACGATGCCCGGAACGATCGTCGAGGTGTCCGAGGACGGCGCCCACCTCACGCTCGAGGAGTCGCTGTCCAAGGGCGCCGAACCCCACGATGTCGCACCGGTCGCCACGACGCCCGATGCCTTCGTCAACACGACCACGCTGCGGGAGGCCATCGCCGCCACCGCGGCGGAGGCAGCGGATCGCCTTCCCGAAGTCCGCGCCTCGGCCGTGGTCGACCTCCTGCGTCGTGATCCTCCCCGGACCCGGTCCGGCGCACCGCTCGCCAAGGTCGTCGATGAGCAGGTCGCTGCGGCCATCACGGCGTCGCTCCTCGATCTCGACGATTCCTACATCGCGGTCCAAGGGCCGCCGGGAACGGGGAAGACCTACACCGGATCGCGAGTGATCGCCGCACTCGCACGCGATCACGGCTGGCGCATCGGGGTGGTCGGCCAGTCGCACTCGGTGATCGAGAACCTTCTCGACGGTGTCGTCGCCGCCGGGCTCGATCCCGAGAGCGTCGCCAAGAAGGGGTCGTCCGACAGCACGCACTCGTGGCTCGGCGTGGACTCGTACTCCGGGTACCTGGCCACACACACCGGCGGATGCGTCGTGGGTGCGACGGCCTGGCCGTTCACCAACCGCAAGGAGTTCGTAGAGCAGGAGCTGGACCTGCTGGTCGTCGACGAGGCGGGCCAGTTCTCGCTCGCCAACACCATTGCGGTGGCGCGGGTGGCACGCAACCTCCTGCTGCTCGGCGATCCGCAGCAGCTGCCGCAGGTGAGCCAGGGCAGCCACCCCGAACCGGTGGACACCTCTGCTCTGGGCTGGCTCGCGGACGGCTCCGACACGCTCCCGGCCGACCTCGGGTACTTCCTGGCCACCACTCGCCGCATGCACCCCGAGCTGTGTTCCGTGGTGTCCGACCTGTCCTACGACGGACGGCTCCGCTCGCACGACACAGTGCTGGGACGGCACCTGGACGGCGTCGACCCGGGAGTGCACACAGTTCTCGTCGACCACGAGGGCAACGCGACGTCCTCGCGAGAGGAAGCGGTCGAGATCGTCCGACTCGCACGGTCACTGGTGGGATCGGCCTGGACGTGTGACGGGGAGACACGGCCGCTCGGCGCCTCGGACCTGCTCGTGGTGGCGGCCTACAACGCCCAGGTCGCCACCGTGCGCGCGGCGCTCGACGATGCCGGACTGCACGAGGCCTCGTGCGGCACCGTCGACAAGTTCCAGGGCCGGGAGGCCGCCGTGGTGATCGTGTCCATGGCCGCGTCGGCCCCCGAGGACGTGCCGCGCGGCATGCAGTTCCTGTTGTCGCGCAACCGCATCAACGTCGCCTTGTCGCGGGGGCAGTGGGCCGCACACGTCGTCCGCTCACCCGCGCTGACGCACTATCTGCCCTCGACACCGGCGGAGCTGTCGTTGGTCGGCGCCTTCATGCGGGTGAGCCCCGACGAATGATGCCGGTCAGCCGAAGGCCCGACCCTCACCGCGGTAGGTGGGCAGTGTCGTGCGGGAACCGTCCGCGGACACAAGGTGCGCCTCGGTGAAGCGCTCGCACACCTCACCGGCCTTGGCGTGCCGGAACCACAGCCGATCCCCCACCGCCGCACCGGATCCCGCCACCGGCGTCTGGACCTCCCCGGCCCCCTCGGTGCGGATCAACGCCCCGCGTCCGATCAGTGACGGCACACGAGAGGCCCCCGTCGGTCCCGAGGCGATGTACCCACCCGAGAACGCTGTCGCGATGGTCCGCGTCGGCGTGCGGACGACGGGGAGCGCGAAGAACAGCGCCGGTCGTGCAGTGAACGCGTCGTAGCGATCGAACAGCGTCGGCGCGAACAAGCCGGAGCCCGCCGTCACCTCGGTCACCGCCGGATCCGCAGCCGACACCTCGATCGACCCGGTGCCCCCACTGTTCACGATCTCGAGTACGCCCACCTCGTCCTGCACGGCATCGATCACGGCGCGTCGCCGGAAGGCCAACTCTGACTCCGACTTCCGCTTCATCCACCGCACCGCTCGTCCGGAATCGGGCAGCCCCGCGATCTGCGCCTCGTAGAACATCACGCCGACGACGGACGCGCCGCGCCGGACCGCCTCCCGCGCCAGCGCGGCCACCTCGGCCGGACGACGTAGCGGCGACCGACGAACGCCGATGTGAGCGGGTCCGATGCGGAGCGACGCGTCGACGTCGAGACACACCCGCACCGGAGCTGCCCACGGACCGGCGGCGTCGATCACGTCGAGGTGTGCTCGCGAGTCGATCATGAGAGTGATGCGGCGGCACGCGTCGGCGTCAGCGGCCAGGGTGGCGAGCGCCTGTCGATCCACGGTCGGATAGCCGACGAGGATGTCCGGTACCTCGTTCAGCCACAACGCCTCTCGCAGCGAGTAGGCCATGACGCCCGCGAACCCCCGAACGGCCAGCGCACGCTCGAGGACACCGCGGATACGGACGGATTTCGACGCGAGACGGATGGGCGTACCGCCGGCCCGTCGCACCAGATCCGCGAGGTTGGCCTCGAGCGACTCCTCGTCGATCGCGAGCAGCGGCGGGTCGAGCTCTGCCGTCGCGGCACCGAGCCGATCGAGCACGGTCACGACGGCACCGCCTTCGCCGCGATGCGCGCGGCCAGGTCGTCGAGTTCCGCGATGACGGCGAGAGTGTCCTGGTCGACGAGCCACCGGAGAACCACCCCGTCGATGGTCGCCAGTGCGGAACGCGTCAACGACGCCATCGGTTCGGTCCACCGCATCCGTGATGCCTCGGCCGCCGCCTCGAGGAAGCTCTCCGTCTCGGTGTCCATGACGCGGTACTGCAACGTGCCGATGCCGGGTCCGGCTCCCGCGGAGCGCACCGAGTAGGCGGTGATCTCGTAGGTGAGCAGCTGCCGGTCGGCCGTGCTCTCGATGACCGACCAGAGTGCGGCCACGCCGCGGTGCAGTATCTCGCGCAGCGCACGGGGGCCGGCGCAGTCCCGCCGACCGTCGGCGGCGGCAGCGTGCAGGGCCGTGCCGACGGCGGCGCCGAGCTCCTGGACCAACGCCTCGCCCATGGCCGTGACGAGCGCTTCCTTGTTCTCGAAGCAGTAGTGGACGACGCCGAGCGAAACCTCCGCGTGTTCGGCGACGGCGCGCACGGTGACGGCGGCGATCCCGGCCTCCGCTGCCACGGTGAGCCCGGCCTCGATCAGCTGCGAACGCCGGAGATCGGCGGGGAGGCGCACGGTCATGGTCGAAGTCTAGGGGGTTGACCTGGACGGTTGTCCAGTACTTGTATCCATCCATGACCGAATGGACGAACTGGGCGGGAAACCAGCGCGCACGGCCCGCGTCGATCGTGAGACCGCACAGCGCCGACGAGATCCGGGACGTCGTCGTGCGCGCGCAGGGCCGGGTCCACGCGGTCGGAGCAGGCCATTCGTTCACCGGCGCCGCGCTGACGGACGGCGTCCTGGTGGCGCTCGACCATCTGACGGGCATCGAGGGTGTGGCCGCGGGACCGGACGGCACCACCGACGTCACCGTGCGCGCCGGAACGCGGCTGCACACCCTGAACGATCTCCTGCATGCCCGCGGACTGGCGCTGACCAACATGGGCGACATCGACGTGCAAGCACTCGCGGGTGCGATCTCGACCGGCACGCACGGCACCGGGGCGCGGTTCGCCGGGCTGTCCGCCCACGTGGTCGGGGCGCGACTGGTGCTGGCCGACGGCACGGAGGTCACGGTGTCGGACGGGCCGCTGTTCGAGTGCGCGCGACTCGGCCTCGGGGCGTTCGGGATCCTGACCGCCGTGACGATGCGGTGCGTTCCGGCCTTCGCGCTGCACGCCGAGGAGACCCCGGGTCGCCTCGGCGAGGCACTCGAGCGTTTCCCCGACGACATGCGCGACGTCGACCATCCGGAGTTCTACTGGTTCCCGCACACGGATCGGGTGCTGACCAAGCGCAACACGCGGCTGCCCGCCGACACGCCACTGTCTCCCGTGGGCCGCGTGTCGTCGTGGATCGACGACGAACTGTTGTCCAACAACGCCTTCGAGGTGATCAATCGCGTGACGATGCGAATCCCGTCCATCATCCCGAGGGTGAACACGGTGTCGGCGGCGGCCTGGTCGGGTCGCACGTTCACCGATCGCAGCTCGTCCGTGTTCGCGTCCTCCCGTCGGGTCCGCTTCCGCGAGATGGAGTACGCGGTGCCGCCCGAGTCCGTGCCGAGCGTGATCCGCGCGATCGAGGCCTGGATCGCGCGGACCGGTTACCGCGTGACCTTCCCGGTCGAGGTCCGCTGCGCCGCCGCCGACGACGTCTGGTTGTCCACCGCGCACGGCCGTGACACCGCCTACGTCGCCGTCCACCAGTACCACCGGCGGCCGGTGGGTGGGTACTTCGACGCGGTGGAGGCGATCGCTCGTGATGTCGGTGGACGACCGCACTGGGGCAAG
Organism: Rhodococcus sp. MEB041; assembly: GCF_030208955.1. Classification (NCBI taxonomy): domain Bacteria; kingdom Bacillati; phylum Actinomycetota; class Actinomycetes; order Mycobacteriales; family Nocardiaceae; genus Rhodococcus; species Rhodococcus sp. MEB041. The sequence continues at coordinate 404,188 of NZ_JARVSZ010000001.1, read as the reverse complement.
CTGCACTCCCTCACCGCGGGCACACTTCGTTCGCTGTACCCGCGCTTCGACGACGTCGTGGCCGAACGCGAGCGAGTGGATCCCCACGGCACCTTCGGAAACGACTATTCGGACACGGTGCTCGCGCGACTAGAGTGACACAGTGAACGTGATGCGCAGGGCCCTGTCCGGAATCCTCTCGGCCGCCCTCGTGCTCGGTGTCGGTGAACTCCTCGCCGCCGTGGTCGGCCCGGACTCGTCACCGATCGTCGCTGTGGGGTCGGCGGCGGTGGACAACACCCCCGCAGGCGTCCGCGAGTGGGCCATCGACACGTTCGGCACCTCCGACAAGCTCGCCCTCTTCATCGGTATGGGTGTCGTCATCGCCCTCCTCGCCGCCGGAGCAGGCATCCTCGAACGTGCTCGGCGACCCATCGGATCGGCACTGTTCGTGATTCTCGGCGTACTCGGGGTCCTGGCGGCGATCTCGCGCTCCGGCAGTGGATCGATCGCAGCGCTCCCCACCGTCGTCGGCGTCGCGGTCGGCATCCTCGTCCTACGGTCGCTCGTCGAGCGCGCGGACCCGGACGCGTCGGAGGGGTTCTCCCGTCGACGCTTCGTGATGCTCGCCGGGATCAGCGCTGCCGCGGCCGTCGCGACCGGCGCCGCGGGACGGGTGCTCGGCGCCTCCACGCGGGCGGTCACGCAGGACCGCAACGCCTTCACCGTCCCGGTGCCCGACAGCCCGGCGCCGCCCGTGCCCGCCGCCGCGGATCTCCGGCTGCCCGGCCTGTCCCCGTACGTCACCTCGAACGCCGAGTTCTACCGGATCGACACCGCTCTCGTGGTGCCGCGGGTGAACTCGCAGGACTGGAGTCTGCGCATCCACGGCATGGTGGACAACGAGATGACGCTGACGCTGGCCGATCTCGAACAGCGCGTGTCCATCGAACGGATGGTGACGCTCACCTGCGTGTCCAACCCCATCGGCGGCGACCTCGTCGGCAACGCCACCTGGACCGGCTACGCCCTGAAAGACATTCTGGCGGAAGCACGTCCGCAGGCATCGGCCGATATGGTGATGTCCTCGTCGCACGACGACTTCACGGCCGGCACCCCGCTGGACGTCCTCATGGACGGGCGCGACGCCATGCTCGCCGTCGCCATGAACGGGGAGCCGCTGCCGATCGAGCACGGCTACCCGGCGCGCCTCGTCGTCCCCGGCCTGTACGGCTACGTCTCGGCGACCAAGTGGATCACCGACCTCGAGGTGACCAAGTTCAGCCAGGCCCGCGCGTACTGGACCGACCGCGGATGGTCCGAGCGCGGACCGATCAAGACGGCCTGCCGTATCGACACCCCCGTCGGCAGCAAGGACGTCCAGGCGGGCGCGGTGATGATCGCCGGCGTCGCGTGGGCCCAGCATCGAGGCATCTCCCGTGTCGAGGTCCGCGTCGACGACGGCCCCTGGACCGAGACCACCCTCTCCGACGAGTACTCGCGCGACACCTGGCGCCAATGGTCGTACGCCTGGACGGCCACCTCCGGCCAGCACCGCATCGAGGCTCGGGCCACCGACGGCACCGGTGAGGTGCAGACGGACGTGCGCGTCGACACCGTTCCCGACGGTGCGAGCGGGTACGCGAGCATGCCCGTGACGGTGCAGTAGGTCGCTCCTGCGCGGGTTCCCGCGGTACGCACGCCCCTCCGCCGACTGCAGGGGGTGTGCACGTCGCGGAACCGGTGCGCAGTGCCCCATTGCCACGGCGCGCACAGGCTTCGGCGCCCCACACCCCTTCCGGCTCGACGGAAGGGGTGCACTCGTCGTGCCCGCCGCGCGGGTACCGCCGCGTCGACGACGCCTCGATCACAAACGGACAATTGGTATGCGCTGGCTCACATATGGGTTATGGTGAGTGCACTCTCAGCAACCGTGTTGCAGACAGTGCAACACAATCCCATCCTGGAGGCATGCGTGCGCATCTCACCCTCTCGTTCCTCGCACCGGGCGCTCGGCGTCGTGGCAGCAGCGACCCTGGTCGCCGGCGTCGCGGCGGGCTGCGCGGATCGATCGTCCGGCGGCGCCGAGTCCGGCGAGGACTTCCCCACCGGCAACATCACCCTGCTGACGCCGACCGCAGCGGGCGGCGCGACCGACCTCACCGCGCGCACACTGGGCCGGCAGATGGAGGAATCCCTCGGTGTCAGTGTGATCGTCGAGAACCGACCGGGCGGAGCAGGATCCATCGGCATGCAGTACCTCGCCGATCAGGATCCCGACGGATACACCATCGGTGTTCTCCCGGTCGAGGTGAGCCTGCTCGGTCATCAGGGCTACTCGATCGATCCGGCGTCCTACGACTTCCTCGGACAGGTCAACTCCCAGCCCGGCACCATCGCAGTGCCGGCGAACAGCCCGTATCAGACTCTCGACGACCTCCTCGCCGCCGCGCAGGCCGATCCGGGCGGCATCACCGTGTCGAACGCCGGACCCGGAAGCATCTGGGAAGCAGGCGCCGTCGAACTCGGCAGGGTCGCCGGTGTCGAGTTCACGGGAGTCCCCTTCGACGGCGGCGCACCCGCGGTCACCGCGGCCGTGGGCTCCCAGGTCGATGCCGTCGTCGCCGGGATCGGAGAGACGGCACCCGCTCATGCCGACGGGCGACTCCGCGTTCTCGCCGTCTTCACCGAGGAGCCCGCCCCCGCGCTGCCGGGAGTCCCCACCGCCACCGAGCTCGGTCAGGACGTGGTGATCGGCAGTTGGGCCGTCATCGCGGCGCCGACCGGCCTGCCCGACGGCGTGGCCACCCGCATCGAGGGCGCCATCGAAAGCGCCTCCGCGACAGACGAGTACATCGATCTGATCGAGTCCGGCGGCAACCTGCCGCTCTACCGCTCCGCGGACGAGACCACCACCTTCGTCGGATCCGAGTCGGATCGATTCGCGGATCTGGCGGCACAGGAATGACGACGCACGACCTGACGGATTCGTCCGTGACGATCCCGGGCGACTCCTCCGAGGAGGACGTGCGGCACACGAGCCGCACCTACGAAGCGGTCATCGGCGTCGTCGTGGCCCTCGTCGGCGGCGCCCTGTTCGTCGCCGCACGGGACATCGATCTCGCCCGCGAGGGGCAGGCCTTCGGTCCGCGCTGGTGGCCCACCGCGCTCGCGATCTCGATGGTGATCGCAGGACTCGTCCTCGTCGTGCAGGCCTTCACGGGACGCATCGTCTCCGACGAGGCCGCGATGACCCGATCGGGCGGTGTCGCCCTCACCGCGACGCTGCTGGTCATCGTCGTCTACGGCACCGCCTGGCAGTACCTCGACTTCCGGGTCGTCACCGTGGTGCTGCTCGCCGCGCTCGTCGCGATCTTCGGCGGCCGAGGAATCAAGGCGCTCCTCGTGTTCCCGGTGGTCACCACGGCGGTTCTCTGGGTGATCTTCGGCATGCTCCTGCAGGTGCCGCTGTGAGCGCCGTCAGCGAGGGACTGAGCGCCCTCCTCGACCCCAGCATCGGGCTGTGCCTTCTCATCGGCATCCTGCTCGGCACACTCGTCGGTGCCGTGCCGGGCATCACCGCGGCGATGGCAGTCGCACTCGCGGCCGGCTTCACGCTCACTCTCGAACCGCTGCAGGGCCTCTCGGTCCTCCTGTCGATCTACGTCGCCGCCCAGTTCGGCGATCGGGTGCCGTCCATCCTCATCAACACGCCCGGCACCCCGGCGTCGATCGCCACCACCTTCGACGGGTTCCCGATGGCCAAGCAGGGGCGGGCCGGGATCGCACTGACGAGCTCGGCGCTCGTGTCCGCCATCGGATCCGTGGTGGGCATCTGCATCCTCGTCTTCGCCGCACAACCCATCGCGAGTGTGGCACTCCGGTTCGGGCCGGCCGAGATGTTCGCCCTCGTGGTGTTCGGCATGACGATGATGATCGGCGTCTCGGGTGGGCGCGTCGTGAAGGGTCTGTTCGCCGGCATCCTCGGCCTCGGACTCGGGGCCATCGGCCGCGATCCCATCACCGGCGACGGCCGCTTCACCTTCGGACTGAACGAACTGAGCTCCGGCATACCTTTCATCGCGGCGATCGTCGGCTTGTTCGGCATCGCCGAGGTGTTCAACCAGATGATCTGCCGCCGCCCCGGTCTACTCCCCGCACCGATCACACAGCTCGGAAAGTGGTGGCCGACCAAGGCGGAGCGCCGTGAGCTGCTCAAGCCGGCGCTCATCGGATCCGGCGTCGGGTCGGTGGTCGGTGTGGTCCCCGCGGCGGGCGGCGACATCGCCGGGATCGTCTCGTGGGACCAGGCTCGGCGGGCGTCCAAGCATCCCGAGAAGTTCGGGAAGGGCTCACTCGAGGGCCTGGCGGCCGCGGACACCGCCAGCACGGCCACCATGGGCGGATCGGTCACCACCACACTGGCACTGGGTGTTCCGGGCGACGCGGTGATGGCAGTCATGATCGGGTCGATGGTCATCTGGGGCCTGCAGCCGGGCCCGGCCCTGTTCGTCGACTCCCCCGACCTGGTCTACAGCCTCGCGGCGATCATGCTGCTCGCGACGTTCGGTGCACTCGCTCTCGCACTCGTCCGGATGCGCGGCGTGGTGAAGCTGCTCGACCTCCCGCAGCAGTACCTGTGGGCCGTCATCATCACCTTCTGCATGGTCGGGACCTACGCGGTGCAGAACAGCGCATTCGACGTCGGACTCATGCTTGTCTTCGGACTGCTCGGACTGGTGTTGCGACGCAACGGTTTTCCGGCGGGTCCGCTCGTACTGGGCTTGATTCTGGGTCCGCTGGCCGAGAGCAACATCCGTCGGGCGTTCCTCATCGACGGCGCCGCGAGCATCTACACCAGCGGTATCGCCGTCGGTCTGCTCGTGCTGAGCGCGCTGGCCGTCGTCGGCCCGTACCTGCGTGCCGGCCTGAAGAAGAGTCGCACCCGCGCCCCGAAGGAGAGCGTCGATGCCTGAGTTCCTCTGCATCGGAGAGACGATGACGCTCGTCGCACCGGTCGACGCCACCCCACTCCACACGGCGGATCTGTTCACCCTGCACATGGGCGGGGCCGAATCGACCGTCGCTCTCTACCTGGCCGAACTGGGACACGAGGTGTCGTGGGCCAGCGCGGTGGGCGCCGACCCGCTCGGCCGTCGCATCGTCGACGCCATCGCGTCCCACGGCGTCGACACCTCCCACGTCACCGTCCGCGAGGACGCGCCCACCGGCGTCTACTTCAAGGACCCGGACGACGGTGTCACCACCGTCCACTACTACCGGCGGGGCTCTGCTGCGTCGCGCATGTCGCCGGCGACTCTGGACGGACTGCCGTTGCACCGGACCGACGTCGTCCACACGTCCGGTATCACCGCGGGGCTGTCGCCGACCTGTGCGGCGATGACGGATCGACTGTTCGACCTCTGCGCCGGCACGTCGACGATCCTGTCGTTCGACGTGAACTACCGGCCCGGCGTCTGGTCGCGTGAGCGGGCCGCGCCGATCCTGCTCGATCTGGCCCGACGCGCCGACATCGTCTTCGTCGGCCGCGACGAGGCTGCCGACCTGTGGGGCACCGAGGACGCCCGGTCGATCGCCTCCCTCGTCGGAACGTCGGGAACGGTGGTGATCAAGGACAGCGATGTCGGTGCCACGGAGTTCACCCCGTCGGGCGACGTCTTCGTACCGGCGCACACCGTCGAGGTGGTCGAGGTGGTCGGGGCCGGTGACGCGTTCGCGGCGGGATACCTGTCCGGACTGCGTGCAGGCAAGGACGCACACGGCAGGCTGTCCATGGGGCACGATCTCGCCTCGAGAGCGTTGTCGAGCACCACCGACTTCGTCCCCGCAGCAGCGCTCGATGCCTGACGGCACGAGCCCCACAGTCGAAGGAGCGTGAACGATGTCGCAGAGCGTGGAACGAGCGGTCGAGATCCTGGAGTTCGTCGCCGTCCAGCCGCGGACCCAGAGCGAGGTCGCGGCGCATCTCGACATCCACCGGTCGACGGCACTGCGGGTGCTGCAGACCCTCACCGACCACGGCCTGACCCGCAAGCGGGCCGACGGGAAATACGGCGTCGGGTACCGCATCGCCGGGCTGGCTCACGCTGCGCGTGACCAGTTCGACCTCGCGAACACCGCTCGCCCGTATCTGGTCGGACTGGGTGAACAGTGCTCGCACACAGTGCATCTCGCTCAGTTGGACGGCGGCCGCATCATCTACGTCGACAAGATCGAACAACCCGGCATGATCAAGCTGTTCTCCCAGATCGGCGCTCCAGTGTGCCTGCACACGGCCGGCGTCAGCAAGGCGGTACTGGCATTCCAGGACCCCGAGGTGGTCGATGCCGTGCTCGACGGCGCGGACTTCTCGCGACACACGGCCACCACCATCACCTCTCGGCAGCAGTTCGACGAGGAACTGCGAGTCGTCGCCGAACGCGGCTGGTCGGTGGACGACGCCGAGTACGAGGACTACGTCAACTGTGTGGCGATGCCCGTGCGAGACGCGAGTGATCGCGTCGTCGCGGCGGTGTCCATCACCTCGCTGAAGGGGCGCGCGGACCTCGCCGCCCTGCAGAAACTGCTGCCCGACCTCCGGGCAGTCACCGACAACGTGTCGAAGGAGCTCGGATGGAGACCGTGAACGACTGGTTCGACGACGCGTTCTCGTCGCGACCCGTGATGGCCATTCTGCGGGGGTTCTCCCCCGCGCGGTCGGTCGCGCTCGCCCAGCGCGGCTGGGACGCCGGCATCACCTGCATCGAGGTGCCGGTGCAGTCCGCCGCCGCGGTGGACGCCCTGGCCGCGGTGGTGAGCGCGGGAGCCGAGCGCGGCATGACCGTCGGGGCGGGGACGGTGGTCACCCCCGACCTCGTGCGGACGGCACAGCAGGCGGGTGCCGCCTTCACGGTGGCTCCCGGCTTCGACCCCGCCGTCGCGCGGGCGAGCATCGACGCCGGTATGCCGCACCTTCCCGGTGTCGCCACCGGGACCGACGTCCAGGCAGCGGCCGCGTTCGGGCTCGGATGGGTCAAAGCGTTTCCCGCATCCGTCCTGGGCGCCGACTGGTTCGCCGCGATGAAGGGCCCATTCCCCGCGATGCGCTTCGTCGCGACGGGCGGCATGAACGCCCGCAACGCCCCCGACTATCTCGCCGCCGGCGCCGACGTCGTCGCCGTCGGGTCCGCTCTCGAGGACGACACCCAGATCGACCTTCTGAAAGACCTCTCCCTCACCCGATAGGAGTTCTCCTTCATGCCCTCCCTGCTCCGTGACGCATACACCCCGGCGTCGACCCGCTACGACTCGATGGCCTACCGGCCCGTCGGGACCTCGGGCCTCCTGCTGCCTGCCGTGTCACTCGGTATGTGGCACAACTTCGGCGACGACACGCCACTGCAGAATCAGCGCGAGATCATCCGCAGCGCATTCGATCTGGGCATCACCCACTTCGACCTCGCGAACGGCTACGGCCCTCCGATGGGCTCCGCGGAGAAGAACGTCGGCCGCATCCTGGCCGAGGACTTCGCGACACTCCGCGACGAGATCGTCGTCTCCACGAAAGCGGGATACGACTTCTTCCCCGGACCGTACGGCCGCGGCGGTGGTGCGAAATACCTGCTGGGCAGCCTCGACCACTCGCTGACCAGTCTGCGGCTCGACTACGTCGACATCCTCTACAGCCACCGGTTCGATCCGAACACCCCGCTCGAGGAGACGGCCCGTGCACTCGACACCGCGGTGCGCTCGGGCAAGGCACGGTACGCGGGCATCTCGTCCTACTCCGCGGAGCGGACCGTCGAGATGGCAGCTCTTCTCCGGGATCTCGGCACGCCGCTGGCCATCCATCAGCCGTCGTACTCGTTGCTCAATCGCTGGGTGGAGCAGGGAGTTCCGTCACTTCTGGACGTGCTGGACGCGGAGGGCATCGGCTGCATCGCGTTCTCTGCGCTGGCGCAGGGTCTGCTGACGACCAAGTATCTGGACGGCATTCCCGAGGGATCCCGCGCGACTCAGGGCAAGACCCTGCGTGACGGCATGCTGTCGGAGGAGAACCTCGGCAACGTCGCGGCACTGAACGGCATCGCCGAGCGGCGCGGACAGTCGCTGGCGCACATGGCGCTGGCCTGGGTGCTGCGTCGCCGACAGGTCTCCTCGGTGCTCGTCGGTGCGTCCCGGCCGTCGCAGATCGCGGACAGCGTCGCAGCCCTCGACAGCCCGCCCTTCAGCGATCAGGATCTCGCCGACATCGACGAGTACGCCGTCGACGGCGGTCTGAACATCTGGCTCGCCTCGTCCACCGCATGAGCACCCCGGAACTCGCCGCGGTGATCGCCGACGAGACCGCGGTCACCTTCGCCTCGTTCGACCTGGACGACGCCTGGGCTCTCGGTTGCCGGATGCGCGAGGCCGCGGCGACGCGTCGGCTCCCCCTCGTCATCGGCGTCGTGCACGGCCATCAGCGGGCGTTCCACACAGCTTTGCCGGGGTCGTATCCGGAGAGCGACGACTGGTTGACCCGCAAGACCAACACCGCCACGAGGTACGGGCGGAGCTCGCTGGGCGTGCTCGAGTTCTTCACCGCCACCGGCCGCGACTTCGATGCGCAGTCGCGCCTGCCCGCCGAGACGCACGCCGCCGCGGGTGGAGTGCTGCCGCTGCGGGTGGACGGCGTCGGAGTCGTCGGGTACGCGGGCGTCTCGGGTCTACCGCACCGCGACGATCACGCGTTCGTCGTGGAGCAGCTGCGGGAGTACGCAGTGAACCGATGATCGCTGGCGCACAGGTTCCCGCGCCGCACACCCTCGTCCGCCGGACAGAAGGGGTGTGCACATCACGGAACCCGTGCACCCCACGCACGAGAGAGCGGACGCACCCGAATCGGGTGCGTCCGCTCTGTCGTCGTCGAACTAGTTGTGCGAGGCGTCGAATCGCGAGTGCACGTCCGGCACGTGGACGTCACCGAGAACGCGAGCGATCTGGTCCTCGCTGAGACCCAACCGGCGCAGTCGTTCGCACACGGCGTCGAAGCTCAGCATCTTGGAATCGAGTTCCTGCTGGAGCTCGGCGACCTCGGCGCGCAGCACCTCGGCCTCCTCGAGTGCGTCGAGAGTCTCCGCGGGCTTGGGCAGCAGCAGCGACAGCAGCCGGTCGCGGGCATCGGTGCTCAGTCCGTCGAACGGTGCGGAGCCCTCCGCGGCCTCGTGCTTGCCGACGGGAGCGGTCACCGGTGCGATCTCGGTGGTGTCCGCGGTGTCGGTGCGAGCCTCGTCCTTCTGCATGTCCACGGCGGTCTCGCCCTGCACGTCCGAGTCCTCGACGGGCACGGCCTGCTCACCCTGAGGCTTCAGGTCGATCGTGGTGCGCAGCGGGCGGTTCGGGATGAACAGCACCGCGAGCACGGTGACCAGTGCAACGAACCCGGCGATCAGGAAGATGCGTCCGGTGGCGTCACCGTAGGCGGTACGGATGACCGCGGCGATCGGGTCGGGCAGCGATCCGATGTCCAGGGTGCCGCCGCCGTTGGAGCCGGCGGGGACACCGAGGGCGGCGAGTCCGGAGGCCGAGTTGTCGGCGACGCGGGTGGCGAGGACCGATCCCAGAACCGAGACGCCGATGGCGCCACCGAACGTCCGGAAGAACGCGACGGTGGACGATGCCGCACCGATGTTCTGCACGCTCACGGTGTTCTGCACGGCCAGCACCAGGTTCTGCATCAGCATGCCGGTACCGAGGCCGACGATGGCGATGAAGACGCCCACGAGCCACAGGTTGGTGGCGTGATCGAGCGTGCCCAGCAGACCGAAGCCGACCACGAGCAGGAAGGAACCGGTGACGATGAAGGGCTTCCACTTGCCGAAGCGGGAGATCAGCTGACCCGAGCCGACCGACGAGACGAGCATGCCGGCGACGAGCGGGATGGAGAGCAGGCCTGCCGCGGTGGGCGAGTAGCCACGAGCGGTCTGGAAGTACTGACCCAGGAAGGTGGTGGCGCCGAACAGGCCGACACCCACGGCGACGGAGGCGATGATGGCGAGTCCGGTGGTGCGCTCGGTGACGATCTTGAGCGGGATGATCGGGCTCTTGACCTTCGCCTCGACGAGGACGGTGAGGATCAGCAGAGCGACACCGCCGCCGACGTACATCGCGGTCTCACGGGAGATCCAGTCGTAGTACCCGGCCTTGCCGGCGAACGAGACCCAGATGAGCAGCACGGACACACCGGCGGTGAGGAGAAGCGCGCCGAGCCAGTCGATGGAGACGTCGTCCTTGCGCTCGGTGGTGATGTGCAGCGTGCGCTGCAGCAGCAGCAGAGCGATGACGGCGAGCGGGATGCAGACGAAGAAGCACCAGCGCCACCCGAGGGGGCTGTCGACGATGACCCCGCCGAGGATCGGGCCGCCGGACATCGAGACGGCCATGACGGCGCCCATGTAGCCGGAGTAGCGACCGCGCTCACGAGGAGACACGATGCTGCCGATGATGGCGACGACGAGTGCGGTCAGACCACCCATGCCGATGCCCTGCACCACGCGAGCGGCGAGCAGGATCGGCACGTTGTGCGCGAGGCCGGCCATGACGGAGCCGATGACGAAGATGACGAGTGAGCTCTGGACCAGCAGCTTCTTGTTGAAGAGGTCGGCGAGCTTGCCCCAGATCGGCGTCGAGGCCGCGTTGGCGAGCAGTGCCGTCGTGATGACCCAGGCGTACGCGGTCTGCGAGCCCTTCAGGTCGCCGATGATGGTGGGCAGGGCGGTCGAGACGATGGTCGTGCTGAGCAGGGCGGTGAAGAGCCCGGCGAGCAGACCGATCAGGGCCTCGAGGATCTGCCGGTGCGTCATCGGGGTCGAGTCCGCGGCGGCCTCGGCGGGAGCCGAGAGCTGATCGGTGTCACTCACCCGGGAGGGCGGAGTGTCGTGTGTGACGGTCATGTCTGTGGTTCTTCCTATTCTCAGTTATGCGAGAGGATGCGCTGGCCGGAGTGCCGGGCCTGCGCCTCGTCGGTGAAGGTGGACGTGAGTCGACGGATGGAGTCGAGGGCGGCATTCGCCTGGTCCTCGTCCCAGTCCCCCAACATGCGGGACAACCGTGCGACTCGGTGCTCCTTGATGCGGTCCAAGCAGGCGAGTCCGGCGTCGGACACCCGAACCCGGGTGGCACGTCCGTCGTCGGGATCGGGAGTACGCACGACGTGGCCCGCGTCCACCAGCTCGGCGAGCTGGCGGCTGAGCACGGACTGGCTGGTGCACATGGCGTTCGCCAGTTCGGACTGTCGGCACTCGCCGTGGGTGGCGAGCGTTCCCAGTACGCCGACCAGGGCGGCCGGCAACTCGGTGCGGTCGTCCCCCGTCGACACGGCCACGCGCAGTGCGCGGCCGAAGCGGAAGACTTCTTCCATCAGCAGCTCTGCTGTCTCGGTGTGGACGGCCACGGCGATCTCTCCTCGAACTCGTTTACTTGCTGTCTGCAACTATATAGATAGATACCTGAGGTAAACAACTATTAATGTGTCTCTCTTCCCGAGCCGTGGGGCGTGGCCCGGACCAGCAGTCGTCGCCGCCTCCTGTGAGTCCTCCAGAAGACGGCGAGCCCGACCGAACGGGCAATTCCCGCGGATAGGTTTCGTCCTGTGGGAGACGACCGGAACGAGGGGGCGGTCGTGTCCCCCGAACCGGACGGCGGCCCCGCCCGGGTTCCCCTGACGGGTGCGCAACGGCCGTTCTGGCTGGCCCAGCGCCTCGATCCCGACGCGGCTCTCACCGTCGCCCTGTACGTCGACATCTCCGCTCCGGTCGGCTCGGGTGTCGACCTCGCTCGGTTGGAACGGGCGATGTACGCCGCGGGCACCGAGTCCGGCCTGCGGCAGACCCGCCTCGCGCAGGGAGAGGACGACGAGCCGTGTCTGGTCCACGTCGAGGACGCCGTCATGAACCTCGACGTGCTCGACCTGCGCGGCGACGCCGACCCCGAGGCGTCCGCTCACGCGTGGATGCGCGCCGAGTTCCGCGAGCCCGTCGATCTCCACGGAACCGTGCTGGTTCGCTGCGTGTTCCTCCGACTCGACGATCACCGCACGTTCCTGTATCTGCGGGCCCACCACGTGGTGCTCGACGGCCAGGGCGCCTTCACCCTCCTCGGACGTATCGCCGGCCACTACTCGGGAACGTCGGGTCCGGGACCGGCGCCGACGCCCGACACCGCCGCCCGCATCCACGATGCGGAGGTCGCCTACGCCGCGTCACGTCGCCACGACGCCGACCTCGCCCACTGGCGCGAGCACGTCGCCGACGTCGGCGGCCCCACGGCCCTGTCGGCGGCACCCCCGAGCGCACCCCGGCAACCCGTCGCGACGCGCCTGTCGTGGACCCAGCCGAGGGGAACCGCGGCCGACCCGCTCGCCGTCGTCGCCGCTCTCGCCGTGCATCAGTCGCGGGTGCTCGACACCGACGACGTGGTCCTCGGATTCCCCGTCACCGGACGCACCACCGCCGCTCTGCGGGCGACGGCCGGGATGATGGCCAATCTGGTGCCGCTGCGGCTGACGGTCGACGCGACCACGACGGTGCGAGAACTGCTCGTACAGGTACGGCGGGAGATCACCGGGGCGCTTCGGCACCAACGCTTCCGGGACTGGGATCAGCTTCTGGCACCGGAGGTGCGGCCGTTCGGCGTCTCCTTCGGCCCCGTCGTGAACATCATGCCGTTCGTCGCCCCGTTGCAGTTCGACGACATCTCGGCTCCCGTCGGGATCCTGTCGTCGGGGCCCGTCCACGACACCGCGATCAACATCTACACCGGCGACACACTGACGCTGGACATCCAGTGGAACCCGGAGCGCTACGACGCCTTCGACATCGACCGGCACGGCGTGCGGCTGACGCGACTCCTCGGCGGCATCGTCGCGGCGGACGACCACACCACCGTGGGCGATCTCGCGTTCCTGGACGACGGCGAGGCGGCCGATCTGCTCGACCGGTCGGGCGGGCCGGCACCGACGGCGACGACGCTGGGCGACCTCATGGCGGCGGTCGCGCGCAGCAATCCGGCCGCGCCGGCCGTGCGCGGCGGAACGGCCACGCTCACGTACGGCGAACTCGACGACGCCTCCGGGCGCCTCGCCCGCACTCTCCGCGATGCGGGGGCGACTCCGGGAACCGTGGTGGCGCTGGCACTTCCGCGGTCCGTCGACCAGGTGATCGCGCTCTGGGCCGTCGTGCGTACCGGTGCCGCGTTCCTCCCGGTCGACCCCGCGGACCCCGTCGAGCGGCTCGCCGCCGTGCTGGCCGAATCCGGGGTGACCCTCGTCGTCACGACGGATCGACATCCCGTCGATCTGCCGAGCGGAACGACCCGGGTGGCCGTCACGGACGTCGCACCGGAGCCGCTGACGAGGGAGCACCCCGCGATCACCGAGCTCGCCTACGTCATGTACACCTCCGGCTCCACCGGCCGTCCGAAGGGCGTCGCCATCACCCACGCCGGACTGCACGGTGTCGTGGCCGGCCACCGCGCACGCGGTGCGGAGACACGGGTTCCGGAGATGGGGGGCAGTCGCGTCCTCGCCGTCGCGGCTCCGACCTTCGACGCGTCGATCTCGGAACACCTTCTCGCCCTCGCACTGTCCGGCTGCCTCGTCGTCGCCGATTCCGACGCGTACTCCGGTGCACCTCTGCAGGATCTGCTGCGACGAGAATCGATCACCCACGCGATCCTGACTCCGCGGGTGCTCGAGACACTGTCCCCGACCGGAGCTCCGTCGCTGCGACAGGTCCTCAGTGTCGGCGACGTGTGCTCGCCCGCGCTGGCGTCCCGGTGGTCGACGTCACCGGGCCTCCTGCTGCACAACGACTACGGACCCACCGAGACCACGGTGTGGGCCACCGGGACTGCGCCGCTGGCGGAGTCCGGAACCGTCACCATCGGGCGTCCCCTGCCCGGAGTGCGCGCCGTGGTGCTCGACTCCCGCCTGCGCCCCGTCCCGGTCGGAGTTCCGGGTGAGCTGCACCTCGCCGGAGCCGGCCTGGCCCGCGGGTACGTCGGACGGTCGGCGGAGACCGCGGCGCGCTTCGTGGCCGGGGTCGACGGAACGCGGCTGTACCGCACGGGTGACCGCGCACGGTGGACGTCGTCCGGTGACCTGGAGTATCTGGGGCGCACCGACAGTCAGGTCAAGGTACGAGGGCGCCGTGTCGAACCCGGCGAGATCGACACGGCCCTCGTCGCGGTTCCCGGTGTGACGCAGGCCGTCACAGTGGTCCGCCGTGACGGCGACAGCGAGCAGCTGGTCTCGTACGTGACCGGTGACGTGGACCCCGCGGACGTTCTCGCCGCCGTCGTCCGGACGCTGCCGAGCCACCTCGTCCCGGTGCACGTGGTGCCGCTGGACGCGCTCCCGCTGACCGCCTCCGGCAAGGTGGACGTCCGCGCACTCCCCGAGCCGGAGCGCCGGACCACGACCCGCCGTGAACCCGCCTCCGACATCGAGCGTCGGCTGCTCGACGCGGTGTCACACGTGCTGTCCCGCAACGATGTCGGGGTCGACGACGACTTCTTCGCGCTCGGCGGTGACAGCATCCTCTCGATCCGACTGGTCACCGTCGCGGCGGCGTCGGGCGTGCGGATCAGCGCTCGTGACGTCGTGGAACAACGCAGTGCCGCCGGGCTCGCGCGCGTGGCGGACACGGTCGGCACCGTCGACGAGCCACCCGGCAGCGGCATCGGCCGCGTCGACCCGACACCCATCGTGCGCCACCTGCTGGAGCGCGGCGGAACACCGGATCGGTTCGCTCAGACCCTCACGCTCTCGCTCCCGGTCGGCATCGACCGCGCATCCCTGGTGTCCACGATCGAGGCCGTGGTCGCGCACCACGACATGCTGCGCTCCGTGCTGGTCCGCGACGCGGACGGCGTACACCTCGAGGTGCGCCCGCGGGATGCCGTCCGGGTCGACGGACTGCTGCGCCGCGGTGCCGATCTCGCGGTGGAGAACATCGTCGCGACACTCGATCCCGAGAACGGCGTGATGCTCGGGCTCGGCTGGAACGACCTCGGCGAGCACACGGCGGGACGCCTCGTGATCGCGGCGCACCACCTGGTGGTGGACGTGGTGTCGTGGGGCGTCCTCGTCGCCGATCTCGTCGCGGCGTGGGCAGCGGTGCGCGACGGGGCCGCACCGACTCTCGCCCCCGTCCGCACGTCGATGCGGCGCTGGTCGTCCGGTCTCGCAGCGCGCGACGCGAGCGCGCACATCCCGTACTGGACCGGCGTTCTGGACGGCCCGGATCCCGTTCTTGGACAACGACTTCTCGACCCCGTCGTGGACCGGGTACGGGACACGACGGCCCGGGACGTCGCCTTTCCAGCAGAGATCGCCGACGCACTACTGGTCCGCGCGCCCACCCTGTTCCACGCCGGGCCGACCGACGCGCTCCTCGCCGCGCTCGCCCTCGCGCTGGCCGCCTGGCGACAGGACGACGCACCGACGAGGCTCGTCCAACTCGAGGGACACGGACGGGAGGACGACCTGGTTCCCGGCGCCGACACCGCGCGCACCGTCGGCTGGTTCACCACGGTGTTCCCCGTACGACTGGACCTCACGGGTCTCGACCTCGCCGAGGCGCTGCGCGGCGGACCTGCTGCGGGCGAGACGATCCGGCGGGTCAAGGACCACCTCGCACGAATTCCCGACCACGGCGCGAGCTACGGGCTGCTGCGGCACGGGGCCGACGACGACGCGCGCGACGCCCTGCGCTGGACACCGCAGATCTCGTTCGCGCACCTCGGCAGGATGACGACGACGGACACCGGTGACTGGCTCCCGGTTCCCGGCATCTCCCCGCTGTCGGGACCACGGCCCGACGACCTGGGTGCGGCCGCCGTGCTCGAGATCGACACCGTCGTCCTCGGGGACACCCTGATCGCACGACTGAGCACGCTCGACGCCGTCCTGGCGGACGCGGACGTCGAGGCCTTCGTCTCGCTGTGGGTCGAGGCGGCGACGGCCGTCGCGCGGCACGTCGACACCCCCGGCGCCGGCGGGCGGTCACCGTCGGACTTCCCGCTGGTCGATCCGACACCATCCGATGTCGACGGGTGGACCGGGCGTCATCCCACGCTGATCGACGTCCTGCCCACCGCGCCACTGCAGGCGGGCCTGCTGATGCATGCCCGCCTCGCCGCCGGGAGCGTCGATCCCTATGTGGTGCAGACGATCGTGCACCTCGGTGGAGCGCTCGATGCCGACCGTCTGCAGCGGGCCGCGCACTCGCTGCTGGATCGTCACGACGCGCTGCGGGTCGCCTTCGACACCACCGTCGACGCGACGGACGTCCAGGTGATCGCGGCATCCGTCACGGTGCCGTGGACGGAAGTGGACGTCCGGGCCGATCCCGACCCTGCCGCCGTGCTCGACGCCTTCCTCGCGCACGATCGCGGCGTCGCCGTCGACGTGGCCACCGCACCGCTGCTGCGCGTCGCTCTGCTGCACACCGGGGACGAGCGGCACACCCTGGTGCTCACGCATCACCATCTGCTCCTCGACGGCTGGTCCCTGCCGATCGTCCTCGCCGACCTCCTGGCCGACTACGCCGGCGAGGACCCCCGGCCCGCGCCGCCTCCACTCCGCGGCTTCCTGCAGTGGGTGAGCGAACGCGACACCACGGCCTCGCTCGCGGCATGGTCGGAGGCCCTGACCGGGTCGACCGAGGCAACGCTGCTCGCTCCCGCGCACGGTTCCGGAACCGACGAGGCACCGGGACAGCGCATCGCGACGCTGAGCACCGAGCGCACCGCCGAACTCGTGGCGCGCGCCGGCGCCGCGGGGGTCACGGTCAACACCCTCGTGCAACTCGCGTGGGCACTCGTACTGGGCTCCGCGGTGGGCCGTACCGACGTCGTCTTCGGAGCCACCGTCTCGGGCCGACCGGCCGAGCTGGACGGTTCCGCATCCATGGTGGGGCTCCTCATCTCCACCGTTCCGGTTCGCGTGCGGCTCGATCGCACAGCGACGGTGCGGGAGTCGGCTCAGCGACTGCAGCGTGAGCAGGCCGCGCTGCTCGATCATCATCACCTCGCTCCGTCCGCCATCGAGGCGGAGGTCGGGCCGGGCGCCGGATTCGACACGTCGCTCGCCTTCGAGTCGTATCCGCTGGATCGCACCGCTCTGACCGCGGCGGCGGGTGACCTCTCCGTTCTCGGCGTCGAGGCACGCGACGCGACGCACTACCCGCTGTCCCTGGCGGTCGAACCGGGAGAGAGCCTCGTCGTGCGCGCCACGCACCGCCGCGACGTCCTCGACACCGACGCCGTGAACCGACTGCTGGACCGACTCCTGCGGGTGCTCGAGGCACTCGACCCCTCGCGTGTGCTCGCCGAGATCGACCTGCTCGGGGTCACGGAGCGCACCCTCGTCACCGAGACGTGGAACTCCACCCGGCACCCCCTCGTCCCCACCACACTCCCGGACGCCGTGCCGGCTCTGGATCCGTCCCGTGTGGCCTTCACTCACGGCGATCGACACGTCACCCGAGCCGAGTTCTCCGCTCGCGTGCACCGCCTCGCCCGGTACCTCATCAGCCGCGGCGCCGGACCGGAGACGGCCGTCGCGGTGGCGCTCGAGCGGTCGATCGATCTACTCGTCGCCGTGCACGCCGTCGTGGCCACCGGCGCACACTACGTCCCGCTCGATCCCGGCCATCCCGCGGAGAGGCTCCGACACGCAGTGACCATGTCGGGTGCGCGGCTCGGTATCGGGAGTGCGGCAACGCTTCCCGAGGACGTCGAGTGGGTCACGATCAGCGATGCGCCCCTCGGGTCCTTCTCCGACACACCCCTCACCGACGACGATCGCCTCACACCCCTGCGCCCGGACCACCTCGCCTACGTGCTCTTCACTTCCGGATCCACCGGGCAGCCCAAGGGTGTCGGGGTGTCGCACGCCGCGATCGTGAACCAACTGCGCTGGCGCGCCGAGTTCGTCGGTGTCACCGCGGACGACGTCGTGCTCCACAAGACACCCGCCACCTTCGACGTCTCGGTGTGGGAGCTGTTCCTGCCGTGGCAGATCGGTGCCCGCGTCGTCGTCGCGGATCCGGACGACCACCGCGACGCCGATCTGCTGGTGGAACTGATCGCACGGCACCGCGTCAGCGTGGTGCACGCCGTCCCGTCGATGCTGGCGCTCATGGCGGACGCACCGGGCCTCGCCGCCTGCACGTCGCTGCGCACGATCCTCTCGTCGGGCGAGGCGCTGCCCGCGGGGGTCGCCGCCGCCGTCCGCGCCGTGCTCCCCGTACGAGTGGTGAACCTGTACGGGCCGACCGAAGCGGCGGTGGACGTCACCGCCCACGTCGTGACCGACGCCGACACGACGGACGTCCCCCTCGGGCGGCCGGTGTGGAACACGATGACCCTCGTGCTGGACGACGCCCTGCGCCCCGTTCCCGTCGACGTCCCCGGCGAGCTGTATCTCGGTGGTGCGCAACTCGCCCGCGGCTACGCGCATCGCAGCGCGCTGACCGCGGAGCGGTTCGTCGCCGGACCGGACGGATCTCGTCTCTACCGGACCGGCGATCGCGTCCGCTGGTCCGCCGCCGGCGACCTGCACTTCCTCGGCCGGAGCGACGACCAGCTGTCCGTGCGCGGCGTGCGCGTCGAGCCGGCGGAGATCGAGGCCGTGCTGACGCGGTCGGGCCTGATCGACCGCGCGGTGGCAACGGTCGTCGGAGACCGACTGGTCGCGTACGTCGTTCCGACACGGGGCCGTTCAGCCGTCACAAAGGCGTTGCTGCAGTCGCTGCGCTCGTCGCTTCCGCGCCATCTGGTTCCCGACGACATCGTGGAGATCGAGACCATTCCCCTCACCGCGTCGGGCAAGGTCGACAAGCGTGCGCTGCCCGCACCCGCGCGCCGCGGCCGGGTCCACCGCACTCCCTTCACACCGACCCAGCGTGTCGTCGCGGACATCGTGGAGGCCGTCCTGCAGACGTCCGCTCCGGTGGGTGCCGACGACGACGTCTTCGCGCTCGGCGCCACCTCCCTCAGCGCGGCGCGGGTCGTCGCGCGCATCCGGTCGGCGACCGGACGCGACCTGACGCTCCGCACGCTCTTCGACGTCTCGACCATCGCGGGGCTGGCAGCCGCCGTCGATGCGGGAGACGCGCACACCGACCACGGGTTCCACGCTGCGCGTCCCGACCGCATCCCGCTCACGCACGCCCAACACCGGATGTGGTTCCTCGACCGGTACGAACCGGGGTCCTACGTCATGCCGCTGGCGTTGCGCGTCCGCGGCGACCTGGATCTCGGCGCGCTGTCGTCCGCGATCGGTCACGTCATGACTCGCCACGAGATCCTCCGTACCGTCTACGCCGATGCGGACGGTGTCGTGCACCAGGTCGTGCTGCCGCCCCCGGCGCCGACCACCCTCACGGTCACCGCCGTCACACCCGACGCACTGGCGGAACGACTGTCGGATGCCCGGACCACGCGGTTCGACCTGGCCGCCGAACCACCCCTGCGGGCCGAGGTGCTGCGCCTCGCCGACGACGAGCACGTCCTGCTGCTGACCGTGCACCACATCGCGGCGGACGGTCTGTCTCTCGCCCCTCTCACGCGAGACCTGCTGTCGGCGTACCAGTCCCATCGCTCGGGACGGGTACCGGCACAGTCACCGCTGTCAGTGCAGTACGCCGACGTCGCTGTGCGGCAGACGGAACAGGGCGTCGACTCCGACGCGGCGGCATGGTGGGAGCGCCGTCTCTCCGGACTGCCCGACGTCCTCGACATGCCGCTCGACCGACCGCGCCCGGAGCGGCCCGGCCGGGCGAGCGCCGCGGTGCGCCTCGATCTCGACGACGCGACCGTGGCCGCACTGAGCGAGCTCGCCGTCGCTCACCGTGCCACGGTGTTCATGGTCGTGCACACCGCCCTCGCCGTCGCCCTCGCGCGCTGGACCGGGTCGACGGACATCGCCGTGGGGTCACCAGTCTCGGGTCGACCGGATCCTGCGCTCGACGACCTCGTCGGCCTGTTCGTCGACACCGTCGTGCTGCGCACCCGCGTGGATCCGTCGGAGTCGTTCGCCGAGTTGCTCTCCCGCACCCGAGACGAGACGGTGGACGCCTTCGCGCACGCGCACGTCCCGTTCGATCACGTGGTCGACACCCTCGGTGCGGCTCGCACGTCGGCTCATCACCCGGTCTTCCAGGTCGTGCTGGCCTTCCAGGACGTGGATCCGCTCCCGGGCAGTCCCGACATCGAGGTGCTCGACGTCGGGCCTGCACCCGCGACCTTCGACCTCACCGTCGACGTCCGCCCCGCCGGCGCCGGCCTCGCGGTCGTCCTCACCTACGCGTGCGACCTGTTCGATCACACGACCGCAGAATGCCTCTCGTCCGTCCTCGAGCACGTGCTGCGCGCGGCGGCCCGGGGTTCCGAGATCGCAGTGGGCGACATCGCGATCCGCGGAGCGGACGAGCCCGACACGTGGACGCATCCCGACGCCCGCACGACCCCGACGACGCTCCCCGCCCTGCTCGACGCCCACGCGGACGGCTCCGCGGTCGCGGTGATCGAGGGCGACACCGTTCTCACGCGGGACGAGTGGGCACGAGCGTCGAACCGGTGGGCGCGCCGTCTGATCGCGCTCGGTGCCGGTCCCGAGACCGTCGTCGCGGTCGCCGTCGCCAGGTCGGCGCGGTACCTCGTTCTCGTCGCGGCGATCAGCCGCGCGGGAGCCGCGTTCGTCCCGCTCGATCCCGAGCAGCCGCGGGCTCGGCTCGCGGACATCCTGACCGAGGCGGCGCCCACGCTGGTGCTCACCGACACGGCGGCGCCGTTCCCGACCGACGTCGTCCGGATCACGGTCGACGATCCCGCCACGCTCGCCGCGGTCGCGGCGCTGTCGGACGCACCGATCACCGATCGCGACCGTCGCTCGGCTCTGCGACCCGACCACCTCGCCTACGTCCTCTACACCTCGGGATCCACCGGACGGCCCAAGGGCGTCGCCGTCACGCACCGCGGACTCCACAACGCCGTCCAGGACCAACGGGCCCGGCACGCACCGGCATCCGATGCCCGGGTGCTCGTTGTGTCGTCGACGACGTTCGACGCGTCCGTCGGCGAACTGGTCATCGCACTCGCGCTGGACGCCGCACTCGTCGTCGCCCCTCCCGAGGTCTACGCCGGTGTCGAACTCCGCGACCTGATGCGGCGGCACCGTGTCACCCACACCCTGATGACACCCCGCGCGCTGGACGCGACACCCGATCCCGGCGGTGACCTCCGCGTCGTCATGAGCGCCGGCGAGGCATGCCCGCCGAGTCTCGTCGACACGTGGGCACCCGGCCGGACGATGACCAACGTCTACGGACCCACCGAGGCGACCATCTGGTCGACGACGGCACTCCTGGCCGCCGGGCATCCCGTGACCGTCGGGTCCCCGACTCTCGGCGTCGAGGTCTCGCTTCGCGACGTCCGCCTGCACGCGGTTCCGGACGGCGTGGTCGGTGAGCTGTACGTCGCAGGCGACCATCTCGCACGCGGGTACCTCGGTAGGCCGGGACTCACCGCGTCCCGCTTCGTCGCGGCTCCCGACGGACAGCGGACGTACCGTACCGGAGACCTGATGCGCCGCAACGCCGTCGGCGACCTGCTGTACCTCGGACGGTCCGATCACCAGATCACGGTGCGCGGCCTGCGGATCGAGCTCGGGGACGTCGAGACCGCGCTCGTCGGCGCCGCGGGCGTCGGCGCCGCCGCGGCCGGGGTGATCGACGAGCGTCTCGTCGGCTACGTGGTCGCTGCCGACGGGCACAGCATCGACGCGGCAGAGGTGTCGGCCGCAGCCGCGGCGGCACTGCCGCGGTACCTGGTTCCCGCCGCGGTGGTCGTGATGGACGCACTGCCGATGACGACGTCGGGCAAACTCGACCGCGCGCGGCTGCCCCGCCCGCCCCTCGACACGGCCGAGTTCCGCGCTCCGTCCACCGCCGGGCAGGTCGCCGTCGCGGCCGTCTTCGCGACGGTCCTGGAACTCGCGGACCCCGTCGGACTCGACGACGACTTCTTCGCGCTCGGTGGCCACTCCCTCAGTGCCACCAGAGTCGCTGCTCGACTGCAGGTTCCGGTCCGTACCGTGTTCGAGGCACCGACCGTGCACGCACTCGCCGCGCAGATCGACGCCGTGCCTCGGAGCGCTCTCGCACCGCGGCGGACACGGCCGCGCCCCGACATGGTGCCTCTGTCGTTCGCCCAACAGCGCATGTGGTTCCTGAACACGGTCTCCAGCGACAGCGGCTACGTCATCCCGCTCGCACTCGGGCTGCGCGGTGTCCTCGACCACGGCGCGCTACAGGGCGCACTCGCCGACGTGGTCGACCGCCACGAGATACTGCGCACCGTCTACCCCGCCGTGAACGGTGTTCCGCAGCAATACGTTCTCGATCACGCGCGGATCGCGATCGACCGGGAGTCGGAGACACCGGAGGCCGTCCTCGACCGGATGGCGTCGGCACCGTTCGACCTGGCAGCGGATCTCCCGCTGCGCGCCTCCGTCGTGGCGGTGACCGAGAAGCATCACGTCCTGCTTCTCGTGCTGCACCACATCGCCGCGGACGGCTGGTCCCTGGCGCCGCTCACCCGCGATCTCACGGCGTCCTACGCGGCGCGCCGGTCCGGTCGAGAGTGGACTGTCGATCCCCTGCCCGTGCAGTACGCGGATCACGCCGTGTGGCAACAGGATCACGCAAACGACATCCGTGGTCGAGTCGCGTTCTGGACGGACCGCCTGGCCGGTCTCCCGGACGTGCTGCCGTTGCCGACCGATCGACCGCGGCCGCCGGTGGCCTCGCACCGCGGGGCGCGTGTACGCGTGACGGTGCCGGACGCCACGACGGCGGCGCTGCGTGCGCTCGCCACCGCCCACCACGCGACGCTCGTCATGGTCCTGCAGGCGGCCTGGGCCGTCACTCTCGCCCGCGTGACGGGAAGCGAGGACATCGCCGTCGGAACACCGTTGGCAGGCCGCGGTCACGAGGATCTCGACGAGCTGGTCGGCATGTTCGTCGACACGGTCGTGCACCGCGCGTTCGTCACCGGTACCGATCCCGTCGCGGCTCTGGTCGATCAGGTGCGCAAGGACACCGTGGAGGCCCTCGACCACGCCGACGTGCCGTTCGAGCTGATCGTCGACGCTCTCGATCCGGTGCGCTCCACCGCGCACCACCCCGTCGTGCAGGTCATGTTCGCGTTCCAGAACCAGACTCCGCCCACTCTCGTGGCCGCCGGACTGGAGATCGACGTCCTGGACTCGGGTCCCGTGGCCGCGCCGGTGGACCTGACCCTGGATCTCACGGAGACCGGGGACGGACTGAGCGGCGCACTGACCTACGCCGTCGACCTCTTCGACCGGCGGACCGCGGCCGGAATCGTCGACGTCCTGCTTCGCGTCCTCGACGCGGTGGCGCGCAGGCCCTTCGACCGGATCGGCGCCCTCGAGATCCTGCACCCGTCGGAGCGGGCACTGTTGCTCTCCCAGCACGGCAGCGCCGGACTACCACCGCGCGTGCTGCCTCGTCTGCTGGCCGACGCGGTGGCCGGCAACCCGGACGGGCCCGCCCTGATCGGGGAGCGCACGCTCACCTACACCGAGCTGGACCGCCGCTCCAACCGCTGGGCGCGGGCACTGATCGCCCTCGGCGCCGCGCCCGACACCGTCGTCGCCGTCGCGCTGCCGCGCTCGGTGGACCAGATCACCGCGGTGTGGGCGGTGGCGAAGACCGGCGCGGCGTTCCTGCCGATCGACCCCGACGGGCCACCGGACCGACTGCGGCACATGCTCACCGAGACGGGCGCCGCCGTCGCCGTCACCGCCGTGACGGTTCCCGCCGCACTGGTACGTCTCGCCACGGTGTCACCGACGGTCCTCGACACGGGCGCGGAGTCCGAGGCCGACGTGACGCCCGCCGACCGGCTCGGTGCCATCCGTCCCGACACCCTCGCGTACGTCATCCACACCTCCGGCTCCACCGGAACCCCCAAGGGCGTGGGCGTCACACACCGCGGCCTCGTGGACGCGTTGTGGGACCAGCGACTGCGCGGCGCTGCGCGGCCGGACCAGCGACTGCGCGAGGCTGCGGAGGCACGTGTGCTCGCGGTTGCGTCCCCCACGTTCGACGCGTCCATCGCCGAGCTGCTCATCGCCGTGGCCCTGTCCGCTCCCCTGGTGGTCGCTCCACCGGACGTGTTCGGCGGACCGGCACTGGGTCGCCTCGTGGCTGAGTCGGCGGTGACCCACGCTCTCCTCACGCCGCGAGTGCTCGACTCGCTGATCCCCGAAGACGTTCCGTCACTCCACGTCCTGGTCACCGCCGGTGAGGCCTGCCCACCGGCACTGGCCGCCCGGTGGGCCCCCGGTCGACGCCTGTTCAACGACTACGGTCCCACCGAGACCACCGTCTGGGCCACGAGCAGCGGCCCGCTCCGGGCGGACGACGCCGTGACCATCGGGCGGCCCGTCCGCGGGGTCGGCGCGCGGGTGCTCGACACGTTCCTGCGTCCGGTGCCGATCGGGGTGGTCGGCGAGCTCTACCTCGACGGCACCCACCTCGCGCGCGGGTACGTCGGCCGCCCCACCGCGACGGCCGAGCGGTTCGTCGCCGCGGCTCAGGGCGCGCGGCTCTACCGCACCGGCGACCGCGTGCGCTGGACCAGCGGCGGAGATCTGGAGTATCTGGGCCGCACCGACGTCCAGGTCAAACTGCGCGGATTGCGCATCGAGCCCGGCGAGATCGAGGCGGCACTCGCCTCGCACCCGTCGGTCGACCGTGCCGCGGTGCTGGTGCAGGACGACCACCTCGTCGCGTACGTGGTGCCGTCCGGCACGAGTGCCGTCGACCCCGCCGACCTCCGACACGACGCCGCGCGCCGCCTGCCGCGGTACATGGTGCCCGCGCACATCGTCACCGTGGACGCGATCCCGTTGACGGCGTCGGGCAAGCTCGACCGTCGCGCACTCCTGTCTTCCCCTCGCCGACCGGCCTCCGGCCTTCCCGGGACCGTGCCGACGGTTCCGCGTCGCGAGGCGGTCGGCCCGGCCGAGCGCGCCGTCGCCGAGGCGTTCGCCACCGTGCTCGAGTTGCCGGAGCTGCCGGGGCTGGACGACGACTTCTTCGCTCTCGGTGGCCATTCGCTGTCCGCGACCCGGGTGGCCGCGCGGGTGTCGGCGGCGACGGAGCGCGAGATCTCGGTGCGCGCGGTGTTCGACCACCCCACCGTGGGTGCGCTCGCCGCAGTGCTGGTCGCGGCGCCGACCGCGGCGCGCACTCCCCTGACGGCGGCGCCGCGCCCGGACAGGGTGCCGCTCTCCTTCGCTCAGCACCGGATGTGGTTCCTCGGCCGCGTCGACGCCGACCGCGGTGGACAGCTGATCCCGCTCGCGCTGAGGCTGACCGGTCCGCTGGACGTCGACGCGCTCCGGTCCGCCCTCGACGACGTGACCCTCCGGCACGAGATACTGCGCACCGTCCATCCCGCCCTCGACGGCGTGCCGCACCAGGTGGTGTCGCCCACGGTCGACGTCCCCGTCGAGATCGTGCGCACCTCTGCCGCAGACGTCCCCGCGGCGGTACGCACGGCCGCGGCGGCGCGCATCGACGTCACCACCGAGACTCCGCTGCGCGCCACTCTTCTCGTCGTGTCACCGACCGATCACGTGCTGGTGATCCTCGTGCACCACATCGCCGCGGACGGGTGGTCGATGGCGCCGCTCACGCGCGACGTCGTCACGGCGTACGCCGCTCGCGCGGAGGGACGGCCACTCGACCTACCACCGCTGCCCGTGCAGTACGCCGACCATGCCCTCGCGCAACGCGCGGCGCTGGGATCGCTCGACGACCCCGGCTCGGCCTCGTCGCGTCACCTCGCGCACTGGCGGGAGCGGTTGGCCGGCGTACCCCTCGATCTGGCGCTGCCGACCGATCGCCCCCGTCCGAGAACCCCGTCGCAGCAGGGCGATCGGGTGCGTACCGTTCTCGATGCGGACGCGCTGGGCGCACTCCGGTCCGTCGCGCAGGCCCACGACGTCACCCTCTTCATGGTCGCGCACACCGCGCTGTCGATCGTGCTCGCCCAGTGGGCGGGAACGCGCGATCTCCTCGTCGGGACGGCCGTCGCGGGTCGCACCGATCCGGCACTCGACGACGTGGTCGGCATGTTCGTGGACACGGTGGTCCTGCGGTCCACGATCGACGAGGACGGCACCGTCGCCGACCACCTCGCCGCGGCGCGCGAGACCACCCTGGACGCCTTCGCGCATGCCGCTCTGCCGTTCGAGACCCTGGTGACGGCCCTCGACCCGGTGCGTTCCACTGCGAGTCACCCTGTGGTGCAGGTGATGCTGACCCTGCAGAACACCGCGCCGCCGCGATTCCCCGCCACCACACCGGCCGTCGAGGTGCTCGATCTCGGCGGCGCTCCCGTGCAGTTCGATCTCGCCGTGACGCTGCGCGAGGACCAGGGGCGCCTGCTGATCGAGCTGTCCTACGCGACCGATCTGTTCGACAGGAGCACCATCGAGCGGGTCTCGCGCAGACTGGTGTGGACACTGCGGTCGATGACACGCGACACCTCGGTCAGGATCGGGGACCTCGAAACGGTGGAGCCCTCGGAGCGTGCCGCGATGCGTCCCCGCAGCGGTGCCCCCGCGCTGGCGGCCCGGACTCTCGACCACCTCGTGGCCGACGCGGTAGCGGCCCGTCCCGACGCGATCGCCCTGCGGGCGAACGGCATCGACCTGAGCTACGCGGACCTGTCCGCGCGCGCGAATCGTCTCGCGCGGGAACTCATCGCATGCGGCGCAGGACCCGACGTCGTGGTCGCGCTGGCGATGCCGCGCTCGATCGACCATGTCCTGTCCGTGTGGGCCGTCGCCGCGGCCGGGGCCGCGTTCCTGTCGGTCGATCCCGCGCAACCCGCCGACCGAATTGCGCACATCCTCCAGGACTCCGGCGCCGTCGTCGTGATCACGGACTCCCGGTCCGAGCAGGCCAATTCGACCGCCGCGCCGTGGATTCCGCGCATCGTGCTCGACGATCCGGACGTGGTGTCGGCGCTCGTCCGTCACCCGGCGCACGCGGTGCTCGCGTCGGAGCGTCGTCCGGGGCTGCATCCGAGCTCGATCGCGTACGTCATCTACACCTCCGGCTCCACGGGCCGACCCAAGGGCGTCGCCGTGACCCACGCGGGCCTGGCGGATGCGCTGGCGGACCAACGTTCCCGGCGCGGCGACGTGCCGGACGTGCGGGTGCTCGCGGTGGCCTCGCCGACCTTCGACGCCTCGATCGCCGAGATGCTGATGGCGCTGGCGCACTGCGGCACTCTCGTTCTCGCGCCGGCGCACGTACACAGCGGCGACGAGGTCGGCGCGCTGATTCGCCACGAGAGGGTCACGCACACGATCATCACGCCCCGGGTGCTCGACTCCCTGAACCCCGCCGGCCTCGACTGCGTGCGCGTCCTCGTCGTGGGCGGCGAGGCCCTCCCGGATCACCTCGCGGCGACGTGGTCCGCCGGACGCGAGATGTACGACGACTACGGCCCCACCGAGACGACCGTCTGGGCCACCGCGCACGGACCGATCACGCCGGACCGCCCCGTCGGCATCGGCACACCGGTCCGCGGTGTGGACGCGGTGGTGCTCGACGGCCGACTGCGGCCGGTACCTCTCGGGGCTGTCGGTGAGTTGTACCTGTCCGGACCACATCTCGCCCGCGGGTACGTCGAGCAGACCGGGCTGACGGCGAGCCGGTTCGTCGCCGCGCCGTACGGACCGCCGGGCGCGCGCCTGTACCGCACCGGCGACCTGGTGCGGTGGAACTCGGCCGGAGAGCTGGCGTATCTGGGACGCAGCGACTTCCAGATCAAGCTCCGCGGACTGCGCATCGAGCCGGGCGAGATCGAGAACGCCGCCCTCGCCCATCCCGCGGTGACGCAGGCGGTGGTCCTCCTCCACCGCGACGCCGGAACCGGATCGGATCATCTCGTCGCGTACGTCGCCGGCGGCGGGATCGACGTCGCTTCTGTCAGAGAGGCGGTGGCGGAACGGGTTCCGCAGTACATGGTGCCGTCGCGCGTCATCGCTCTGGACGCGGTTCCGCGCACCACCGCGGGCAAGGTGGATCGGGCGGCCCTTCCCGCACCGACGTTCGCACCGACGGTGTACCGCGCGCCGACGACCTCGACGGAACACATGGTCGCCGACGCCTTCGCCCTCGTGCTGGGCGTCGGCGACATCGGACTCGACGACGACTTCTTCGCCCTCGGCGGGACCTCACTGACCGCGACCAGGGTGGCCGCACACCTCGGTCGTGCCGCCGGGGTCGACCGCGTGCTCCGACTCCTGTTCTCGCACGGCACCGTCGGCGCCGTCGCCGAGCATCTCGACCGCGAGGACGACGACGAGTCGATCGCCTCGTCCGACGCAGTCGGTCCCGTTCTCCGACTGGGCGGCGGAGACGAACTCGCCCCGGTGTTCTGCATCCACCCGATGATGGGGCTGGCCTGGCCGTACTTCGAGCTCGGCCGCCACCTCGAGACCGGCCGCCCCCTGTACGGCGTGCAGACGCCGGCGGTGGCGGACCCCGACTTCGCACCACGGTCGATGGACGACGTCGTCGAGCGCTACGTCGAGGAGATCCGGCACGTGGATCCCGTCGGCCCGTACCACCTCGTCGGATGGTCGGTCGGCGGTGTGCTGGCCCATGCCGTCGCGGCCCGGATGCAATCGCAGGGCCACACCGTCGCGTCGCTGTCGCTGCTCGACCCGGTGCACAGCATCGTGCCGGGCAGTGCGGTCAAGAAGGCGCAGGCGGACGCCATGTTCGGCGCGTACCAGCACCTGACCGACGACCTGGCGGACATGACGCCGGACGCGCTGTGGTCGGTGTGGTCGGCGATGGGCGGCGACCAGCTACCGGTCTCGGACATCCAGGCGCGACTGATCACCAAGGCGATGCTCACGCTGTTCGCCCTCGTCGACGAGCACGTGCCGCCGACCTACAGCGGCGCCGTCCTGATGATCGACTCCGACGTCACCGCCGTCGAACTCGGCCGCATGTCGGACTTCTGGTCGCAGTACTGCACCGGACCCGCCGACGTGGAGTCGGTGCCGTGGCGACACGGCGAACTGCTGTCGAGCGACGCCGTGGCGGACGTCGGTCCGATGGTGGGACGGTGGCTCGGACGCGTGGAGACCGCGTCGTTACTGTCGACGGGTGAGTGAACGCAGCACGGATGGTTCCGAACCCGGCCAGTTCCACCTGCACGGCGCATGGAACTTCCGTGACACCGGCGGCCTGCGCACGTCCGACGGCGGACGCACCCGCAGCGGACTGCTCTTCCGCGCGTCGGCACTCACGCACCTCTCCGACGAGGGCCGGGCCACGCTGGCCGGACTCGGGGTCAGCGACGTGTTCGACCTGCGCGGCGACGCCGAGGTGACGCGGTGGGGCTCGGACCGGGCCCCGGACACGGTCACCGTGCATCGCGTCCCCTACATCGCCGCGGAACGCGACGCGCCGCACGAGCGCGCCGTGCCCGCCACCACCGCCCAGGGCTACCTCGACGGCGCCTACCGCGCCTTTCCGACGCTGCCCGGCGCGCGGGTGGCGATCAGGGCGGTGGTCGAGGCCCTGTCGTCCGGCACCTCGTCGCTGGTGCACTGCGCCGCCGGCAAGGACCGCGCGGGGTGGACCGTCGCCACCGTGCTGCGCGCCGCCGGCGTCGTCGAGGAGGACATCGTCGCGGACTACCTGCGCAGCAACGCCGCCGTCGCTCCACTCCGGCGCCACATTCTCGATCACGACGAGGTGGCCCCCGCCGACCTCGACGACGACCTGCTGGGCGTGCGGGAGGAGTACTACCGCGCCGGGCTCGAGGCGATGACCACGGCGCACGGCTCGTTCGACGGCTACCTGGACTGGCTCGGCCTCGACCACGACGCGGTCACTCGACTGAGGAATGCGCTGGTGGACACCCAGCGCTGATCAGTATTAGCGCCCGGTGTAGGTCGCCTTACCAGGCCCCACATCGAGGAAGCTGCGCACCGCGCCCTGCAGATCCTCGGTCTCGAACAGAGCACCCGACACCGCGGACGTCACCGAATCCGCATGGCGCACACCGCCGGAGCGCCACGCACCGATGATCTCCTTCGTGGCCGCATGGGCGCGCGTCGGCCCGTCCGCGAGCCGTGCGACGAGAGCCCTGGCGGCGGAGTCCACGTCCTCGTGGATCTGGTTGACGACTCCCCATTCGCGCATCGTCTCCGCCGTGTACAGATCGCCCGTCATGACGAACTCACGTGCCCGGCCGCTGCCCGCACGCTCCGCCATCCGCTGCGGACCACCCATCGACGGAGTCAGACCCACCACCGTCTCCACCAGACCGAACTTCGCCTTCGGCGACGCGAGAATGATGTCGCACGCCAGGGCGATCTCCAACGCGGCCGTGAGCGTCAGACCGTGCGCGGCGAACACCACCGGGCAGGGCAGCGCCTCGAGCGGGTGGGCGATGGCTGCGAAAAGCCCCTCCCACAACGCCGTTCCCTCGGCCTCCGACAGCCCCTCGAAGACGTGCACGTCGACCCCACCCGAGACCACCTTGCCCTCCGCGCGCAGCAGCAGCGCACGCGGAGGAGCGGCCACCAGCTCGGCCACGTCGGCCGTCACGGCATCGAACATCGCCTGGTCGAACAGGTTCAGGGCGCCGTGGGCGAACGTGAGGATCGCGACCTCGGCGCCCGCGTCGGTGGTGGTGCGCTCGAGACGGGTGGGCTTCTCACTCATGGATCGGAGCATGCCAGGTGCGCACACATCCTCGTTCTCCGGCCTCGGGCCTCCGGCCTGCCCGCCTACCCCGACCGGCCTCCGGCCTGCCCGCCTACCCCGACCGGCCTCCGGCCTGCCCGCCTAACGGACGGGCGTCGTCCCGGCCGGAACACTCGCCTCGACCGACGGATCCGGAACCGCAGCCCCGTGCCCACCGAAGTTGGGGCGCGCGTAGAAGAGCGTCGCGATCGCTCCGACCAGCAGGACCGCGGCCGGGAGGTACAGCGACTGGGCGAGCGCGGTGGCGAACGGTTCCGCCACCTGTGCCGGCACCCGGCCCGTGGACAGCTCACCCGACGCGCCGGCCGCACCGGCGAACGGCACCTCGGCGGAGATGCGGGACTGCATCAGCACGCCGATACCCGCACTGCCCAGCACGGACCCGATCATGCGGGTGGTGTTGTAGACGCCGCTGCCCGCGCCGGCCTGCGACATCGGCAGGTTGCGGGTGGCCGTGGCACCGAGCGGAGACCAGATGAGCGCGTTGGCCACGCCCATCAGGGCGATGGGCATGAGGAGCCGGACGATCGCCGTGGTCGGTGTCATCTCCATCGCGAGCCAGACGAGGGCGACGGTGAGCAGAGTCAGGCCGGTGCCGGCGATGTAGCGCGGGTGCACGCGGTCCACCAGACGGCCGACGTTGGGCGCGAGCACGCCGGTGAGCACCGCCATGGGCACGAACAGCAGGGCCGAACGCGTGGGCGTCAGTCCGGTGACGCTCTGCGCGTAGAACATGATCGGCAGCATCATGCCCGTCATCGCGAAGCCCATGGCCGCGATGCCGATGTTGCTGAGCGAGAAGTTCCGGTCGCGGAACAACCCGAGCGGCACCAGAGGCTCGTTGCGGTTGCGCGACTGCCACACGATGAACGCGGCGAAGACGACCACGCCGACGGCGATGGAGGTCCAGATCCACCCGTTCCAGTCGTACTTCTGCCCCTCCTGCAGACCGAAGACGATGAAGAACAGGCCGGCGGCGGACAGCACGACGCCGGGGATGTCGAACTTGTGGTCGTTGGTGGGGAGCGTCGGCACGAACTTGACGGCCAGTGCGATGGCGACGACACCGACGGGGAGGTTGATGAAGAAGATCCACTCCCACCCGAACGCGTCGACCAGCACGCCGCCGAGCAGTGGACCCACCAGGGTCGCGACGCCGGCGACCGCGCCCCAGGCACCCATCGCGGCACCGCGCTTGTCCTTGGGGAAGATGCGGGTGATGACGGCCATGGTCTGCGGCGTGATCATCGCGGCGCCCAGGCCCTGCACGGCGCGCGCGGCGATGAGCATCTCGATCGACCCCGAGACGCCACACCACAGCGAGGCGAGAGTGAAGACGACGAGCCCGCCGATGTAGAGGTTCTTCGGTCCGAACCGGTCGCCCAGTCGGCCGGTCACGAGGAGCGGTACCGCGTACGCGAGCAGGTACGCACTGGTCACCCAGATGACGTTCGAGATGTCGGTCTGCAGACCCTCGAGGATCGCCGGCTGCGCGACGGCGACGATGGTGGTGTCCACGAGAATCATGAAGAAGCCGAGGCACAGGGTCCAGAGCGCGATCCAGGGGGACGCCTCCTTCACGGCCGGGCTGGTGGTGCTGGTCATCGGTGGTCCTGTCGTTCGGTGAGAATGCTGTCCAGCCAGGGGAGACGTCCGGAGTCGATGTCGTCGACGAAGGCCCGGAGCCAGGTGAGTTCGGCCTCGCGCAGGGCGAGGGTGTAGTCGAGGCCCACGGAGAAGAGCCGGGGAACGTGGCGATCGACGGCCATCGCATCGATGACGCGCATCTCGTCGAGATCCTTCTCCAGCAGAGCGATACGGGTACGGACGAGTGTCGCGACCT
The DNA here is from genome assembly GCF_030208955.1 of Rhodococcus sp. MEB041. Classification (NCBI taxonomy): domain Bacteria; kingdom Bacillati; phylum Actinomycetota; class Actinomycetes; order Mycobacteriales; family Nocardiaceae; genus Rhodococcus; species Rhodococcus sp. MEB041. The sequence continues at coordinate 371,479 of NZ_JARVSZ010000001.1, read as the reverse complement.
CCGACCCGGGGAGGTTGTGCGACTCGGACAAGGCGAGGGTGAACTGCGAGTACTCGGGCGTGGGTTCCGCCAGGAGAGTACGCAGGGTGTCCGACAGAGCCGCCCGACCCGAGTCGGTCACCGAGTAGGTGGTGCGCTCGGGCCGATTACCTTCCCGTTCGGTGCCGACCGCCACGATCAGCTCACGCTCCGCCAGGCGGTCGACCGCGTGGTAGAGCGACCCCGGACGTACCTTGAGCAGTCGGTCGTCCTTGCGCTCGAGCAGGAGCTGATACATCTCGTACGGGTGCATCGGCCGCTCGAACAGGCACGCGAGCACGGCGATGGCCAGCGGTGTCACACGTTCCATGTCGATCCCTCTCCTTTATATTCCGCTTGGAATATACGGCGCCGAGCATCGTCGCCACAAGCGGCGCTAGCGTGGACGGCGATGAACTCCCACCAGATCGACATCGTCCGTCTCGCCTGGGCGCGAGAACTGGGTCTTCCCGACGACGCCTCGCTCGACGACGCGGAGCGGTTGCACGTGGTCGACGACGACGCGACCCGCCTCACGTTCGTCGTCCTGGACGGCCACGCGGTCCTGGTCGGACCCGGCGACATCCTCGACCGCGCCGAGGCACTGGGCAACGACGTGCTCGCGACGCGGGACGGTCTCGCCGAGCTCGCGGGACAGCGCCGCGGTCGTTGCGGTGGACCACGGGTCCTCGCCTTCCTCGACGACAGTCGCGACGACGTGCGCGTCGAACACCCTCTGATCTCCCACGACGGGCACGATGTGGACCGCGTCCTCGCAGTGGTGCCTCCCGACGATGCCACCGGGATCCGCGCGGTCGGCGTCGACTCGTGGTTCACGGTGTTCGACGACGCCGACGGTGAGGACGACGCTCTCCCCGCGGCCGCTGCCGGGTACGTCGAGTGGCGCGGCTTCCTCGCCGACACCGTCGCGGTCACCGTGCCGTCACGACGCCGGCGGGGGTACGGCTCGACCGCCGCACGGCTGGCCACGAACGAGGCCATCGACGCGGGACTCGTGCCGCAGTGGTCGGTGCCGATGGACAACGCGACCGCCCGGCTGTTCGGCCTCTCGCTCGGCTTCACCGAACTGGGAGTGCACATCGGGATGGAATTGACCGACCCCGGGTAAGTTACGACCATGAGCACCGACAGCGGTACCCCGTCCTACGTGGAGAAGGGCGGCTTCGACCGCGACACGAACTACATCGAGGACCGCATCATCGACGATCCGTCGTCGCGCTACCCGGTGGAGCCCGGTCGTTACCGCCTCGTCGTGGCCCGCGCCTGCCCGTGGGCCAACCGCGCCATCATCGTGCGTCGGCTCCTGGGTCTCGAGGACGCCATCTCGATGGGAGTGTGCGGACCGACCCACGACAAGCGGAGCTGGACCTTCGATCTCGATCCGGACGGCCTCGACCCGGTGCTGAAGATCCCACGTCTGCAGGACGCGTTCCTCGCGCGCTTCCCCGACTACCCACGCGGGATCACCGTGCCCGCCATGGTGGAGGTGTCGACGGGCGAGGTGGTCACCAACGACTACCCGCAGATGACGCTCGACTTCTCGACGGAGTGGACGCGGTACCACCGTGAGGGCGCACCCGACCTGTACCCGGAAGCGTTGCGCGGCGAGATCGACGAGGTGGCGGAACTGATCTTCCACGACGTCAACAACGGCGTCTACAAGTGCGGTTTCGCCGGCTCCCAGAGCGCGTACGAGAAGGCGTACGACGCTCTCTTCGCGCGACTGGACTGGCTGAGCGACCGTCTCGAGAACCAGCGATTCCTGGTGGGCGACACCATCACCGAAGCCGACGTCCGTCTGTTCACGACGCTGGCGCGGTTCGATCCCGTCTACCAGGGCCACTTCAAGTGCAACCGGAGCAAGCTCTCCGAGATGCCGGTGCTGTGGGCCTACGCCCGAGACCTGTTCCAGACACCGGGATTCGGCGACACCACGGACTTCGTGCACATCAAGTCGCACTACTACGAGGTGCACACCGACATCAACCCGACCGGCATCGTGCCCAAGGGGCCGGACCTGTCGAGCTGGTTGAGCCCACACGGCCGGGAAGCGTTGGGCGGCAGGCCGTTCGGAGACGGCACTCCCCCGCCGCCGCCGAAGGAGTCGGAGCAGGTTCCAGCCGAGCACTGGGCCTGACGACCCGGACGGGTCGGAAGGATCTGCGTCAGGGACGCAGAGTGAGAATCCTCGGCCCGTCCTCGGTGACGGCGACCGTGTGCTCCCAGTGCGCGGATCGCGATCCGTCCGTGGTGACCACGGTCCAGTCGTCGTCCAACACGCGGGTCTCGTGGGTGCCCAGTGTCAGCATCGGCTCGATGGCGAGCGTCGACCCCACCACCAGCTCGGGGCCCTTGCCCGGCGCACCCTCGTTGGCGAGGAACGGCTCCATGTGCATCTCGCGGCCGATGCCGTGGCCGCCGTAGCCGTCGACGATGCCGTAGGTACGTCCGTGCGCCGCCGAGGCGGCCAGCGTGCCCTGCTCGATGGCGTGCGAGACGTCGGTCAGGCGGTTGCCCGGGAGCATCGCGGCGATACCGGCCTCCATCGACAACCGAGTGGCCTCGCTCAGCTGCTCGTCTGCCTCGATGACGGCACCGACACCGAACGTCCAGGCGGAGTCGCCGTGCCAGCCGTCGAGAATGGCGCCGCAGTCGATCGAGATGAGGTCACCCTCGGCGAGCACGTCGGACGAGTTCGGGATGCCGTGCACGACGCGATCGTTGATCGAGCTGCAGATGCTGCCCGTGAAGCCGTGGTACCCGAGGAACGACGGCACCGCGCCAGCGGCGCGAATCACCGACTCGGCGACGGCGTCGAGTTCGAGCGTGGACACGCCGGGCTTCGCCGCGTCGCGCACCGCGACGAGAGCGGCGCCCACGACGGCCCCGGCCGCAGCCATGGCATCGAGCTCACCGGCGCTGCGGAACGGGACCACCTTGCGCTTACGTCCGAAAGCCATGGGTCAGTCGTCGCCCTGGATCGCGTCGATGACCATCTTGTTGACATCCTCGACCTCGCCGACGGCGTCGACGGTCACGAGTAGTCCCGACCGGCCTTCGGCCTGCCCGCTGCGACCATGGCTCTTGTAGTACTCGAGCAGCGGAGCCGTCTCGTCGCGGTAGACCTTCATCCGGTTCCGGATGACGCTCTCCTTGTCGTCCTCCCGCCCACGGGCGAGCATGCGCTCGACCACGACGTCCTCGTCGATGACGAAGGAGACGACGGCGTCGAGCGTCGTGCCCGCGTCCTCGAGGATGGAGGCGAGGGAGTCGGCCTGATCGGTCGATCGCGGGAAGCCGTCGAGGATGAAGCCGTTGGTGGCGTCGGGCTCGGCCAGACGGTCGCGCACCATGTCCACGGTCAGCGCACTCGGAACCAGGTCGCCCGCGTCGAGGTACTTCTTGGCCTCGATGCCCAGGGGCGTCTTCTGGCCGATGTTCGCGCGGAAGAGATCGCCCGTCGAGACGTGGGGAATTCCCAGCTTCTCCGACAGCAGCGTCGCCTGCGTACCTTTGCCTGCTCCGGGAGGACCGAGGAGGACGAGTCTCACTTGAGGAACCCTTCGTAGTTGCGCTGCATCAGCTGGCTTTCGATCTGCTTCACCGTGTCGAGTCCCACGCTCACCATGATGAGCACCGCGGTTCCGCCGAAGGGCAGGTTCTGGGCGCCACCGGAGTTACCGATGTCGAGGAACAGGTTGGGAAGCACAGCGATGGTGCCGAGGTAGATGGCACCGGGCAGCGTGATGCGACTGAGAACGAAATTGAGGTAGTCGGCCGTCGGACGTCCCGGCCTGATGCCCGGGATGAATCCGCCGTACTTCTTCATCTCGTCGGCACGTTCCTCGGGGTTGAACGTGATGGCGACGTAGAAGTAGGTGAAGAAGACGATGAGGCCGAAGTAGATCGCGATGTACACCGGGTTCGCCGGGTTCACCAGATACGTGTTGATGGCGCGTTGCCACCAACTCGGATCCGCCGCCGTGCTGGCATTGGTCAGCTGGGCGATGAGATTGGGGAGGTACAGCAGCGACGACGCGAAGATCACCGGGATGACACCGGCCTGGTTGACCTTCAGCGGCAGGTAGGTGGACGAACCGCCGTACATGCGGCGGCCGACCATGCGCTTGGCGTACTGCACCGGGATGCGGCGCTGGCCCTGCTCGACGAAGACGACGCCGATGATGATGGCGAGAGCGGCGAGGCAGACGAGCGCGAAGACGATGCCGCCGCGGCTGTCGAGAATCGACTTGCCCTCGGACGGGATGCGCGAGGCGATGCCGGCGAAGATGAGCAGCGACATGCCGTTGCCGACGCCGCGCTCGGTGATGAGCTCGCCGAACCACATGACCAGGGCAGCACCCGCGGTCATGACCAGCACGATGGTGACCAGTCCGAAGATGGACGAGTCCGCGATGATGTCGAGGTTGCAGCCCTGGAGCAGCTGCCCGCGCGAGGCGAGCGCGACGAGACCCGTGGCCTGCAGGATCGCCAGCGCGATGGAGAGATAGCGCGTGTACTGCGTCATCTTCGCCTGGCCGGCCTGGCCCTCCTTGCGGAGTTCCTCGAACCGCGGGATGACCACGGTGAGGAGCTGGACGATGATGCTCGCGGTGATGAAGGGCATGATGCCGATCGCGAACACGGACAGCTGCAGCAGAGCACCGCCCGAGAACAGGTTGATCAGCGAGTAGATGCCGGCGGAGTCGCCGCCCGACACCTGGTCGATGCACTGACGGACGTTGCCGTAGTCGACACCGGGCGACGGCAGCGTCGCGCCGAAGCGGTACAGAGCGATGAGGCCGAGAGTGAAGAGGATCTTCCGTCTCAGGTCAGGTGTCCTGAGGGCCGACACAAAGGCGGAAAGCAACGATCCTCCTGGACGGGGTGACTAACGAGGGAGATGGTCGGGGCGCACTGGCACCCCGTCGAACTCTAACAGCGCCGCGGAGTGCGCAGCCCGGGCCGAGCCGGACAACCACTCACCGTGGCACCGAACGGCCGATGGCCGCAGCACGAGAGTCGTACCACGGCCATCGGTCCGTACTGCCGGAGGCCCGCTCACTCGTCGAGTGGGCGGGCCGCCGAACTCACAACTCGGTGACGGATCCGCCGGCTGCGTTGATCTTTTCCTTGGCACTGCCGGTGAACTTGTCGGCGGTGATGGACACCTTCACCGACAGGTCGCCGTCGCCGAGGATCTTGACGAGACGGTTCTTGCGCACCGCACCCTTGGCGACCAGATCGTCCTTGGAGATCTCGCCACCCTCGGGGAACAGTCGCTCGATGTCGACCAGGTTCACGACCTGGTACTCGACCCGGTTGCGGTTGGTGAAGCCCTTGAGCTTCGGCAGCCGCATGTGGATCGGCATCTGGCCACCCTCGAAGCCGGCCGGGACGTTCTTACGAGCGCCCGTGCCCTTGGTGCCACGACCTGCGGTCTTGCCGCGCTTTCCGCCTTCACCGCGACCGACGCGGATCTTCGCGCTCTTCGAACCCGGTGCGGGGCGAAGATGATGCAATTTGATGGTCACTTGGTGACCTCCTCAACGACGACGAGGTGACGCACCACGTTGATCAGCCCGCGGGTCTGCGGGGTGTCCTCGCGAATCACCGACTGGCGGATCTTCTTGAGGCCCAGCGTGCGAATGCTGTCACGCTGGTTCTTCTTCTGACCGATGGTGCTCTTGATCTGGGTCACTCTGAGGTCAGCCATGAGCTGCTCCTGCTGCTGCCTGGGCGCGAGCGCGCAGCATGCCGGCGGGAGCGACGTCCTCGATCGGCAGACCACGACGAGCCGCGACCTCTTCCGGACGCTGCAGGCTCTTGAGAGCCGCAACGGTGGCGTGCACGACGTTGATCGCGTTGTCGCTACCCAGCGACTTCGCGAGGATGTCGTGGACACCTGCACACTCGAGCACGGCACGCACCGCGCCACCGGCGATGACACCGGTACCGGGGCTTGCCGGGCGCAGCATGACCACACCGGCCGCAGCCTCACCCTGGACCGGGTGCGTGATCGTGCTACCGATCAGCGGGACGCGGAAGAAGCTCTTGCGAGCCTCCTCGACACCCTTCTGAATGGCGGCCGGAACTTCCTTGGCCTTGCCGTAGCCGACGCCGACCAGACCGTTGCCGTCTCCGACGATCACGAGGGCGGTGAAGCTGAAGCGACGACCACCCTTCACGACCTTGGAGACGCGGTTGATCGCGACGACGCGCTCGAGGTTGTTCTTCTCGGGAGCGTTGCCGCCCCGCGAGTCGCGACGGTCGCGACCTCCACGGTTGTCTCCGCCGCGGTTGTCACCTCCGCCTGCATTGGGTCCTGCGTTGGCTCCGGCGGGTCCGCTGCCGCCGTCACGCCGTTGACGTCCCGGCATCAGGCTGTCCTTCCGTTGGTGAGCTGAATCTTCGCTGCGTTGATCATCAGAACGTCAGCCCGCCTTCGCGAGCTGCATCGGCGAGTGCCGCGATGCGTCCGGCGTAACCGTGGCCACCGCGGTCGAAGACCACTGCCTCGATGCCGGCCGCCTTGGCACGCTCGGCGATGAGAGCGCCGACCTTCGCGCCACGGGCCTTCTTGTCGCCCTCGGTCGCGCGCACATCGGCCTCGATGCTGGACGCGGACGCGAGAGTGCGGCCGGTCAGATCGTCGATCAGCTGTGCGTGCAGGTGACGCGAGGAACGGTTGACGACCAGACGGGGACGCTCGGCGGTTCCGGAGACCTTCTTGCGAAGACGGAAGTGGCGGCGCGTCTTGGACAGGCGACGACGCGTGGAGGCGTCCTTGCCCAGCGGGATGCGCTTCGGGTTCGCGTCGGAACCCTTCGTTGCTGCGGAGTTGCTCATCACTTACCTGTCTTTCCGACCTTGCGGCGGATCTGCTCACCCTCGTACCGAACGCCCTTGCCCTTGTACGGGTCGGGACGACGGAGACGACGGATGTTGGCAGAGATCTGGCCGACCTTCTGCTTGTCGATACCCGAGACCGAGAATCGGGTGGGCGTCTCGACCGCGAAGGTGATGCCGTCGGGCGCCGTGATCGGCACCGGGTGGCTGTAGCCGAGAGCGAACTCGAGGTCGCTGCCCTTCAGTGCCACGCGGTAACCGACGCCGTGAATCTCCATCTTCGTGGTGTAACCGGTGGTCACACCCGTGATGAGGTTCGCGACGAGAGTGCGCGAGAGGCCGTGGAGCGAGCGGCTACGACGCTCGTCGTCCGGCCGGTTGACCGAGAGGGATCCGTCATCGTTCTTGGCGATGGTGATCGGCTCGGCGATGGTGAGACTCAAGGTGCCCTTGGGTCCCTTGACGGTGACATCCTGGCCGGCGATGGTGACATCGACTCCGGCGGGAACTGTCACAGGAAGCTTTCCGATACGCGACATAGTGGTGGCCTCCCTTACCAGACGTACGCGAGGACTTCGCCGCCGACGCCCTGATTGGCCGCCTGGCGATCGGTCAGCAGGCCGGTGGACGTGGAGATGATCGCCACGCCGAGGCCGCCGAGCACCTTGGGCAGATTGGTGGATTTTGCGTACACACGCAGTCCGGGCTTGGACACCCGACGCACACCGGCGAGGCTGCGCTCGCGGCTGGGGCCGTACTTGAGGTCGACGATGAGGGTCTTGCCCACCTCGGCGTCCTCGGTGCGGTACTCGGAGATGTAGCCCTCACGCTTGAGGATCTCGGCGATGTTCGCCTTGATCTTCGAGTGAGGCAGCTTCACCTGATCGTGGTACGCCGAATTGGCGTTGCGCAGACGCGTCAAGAAGTCTGCGATCGGGTCGGTCATGGTCATGACAGAGTTCATGGCCCTTTCTCGCAGCGGTTCCCATGCAGCACGTGCGAGCTGGTGCCCTGGTAGCAGGGCCTGACTCGTCCCGTCGTGGGCCTACAGCGAAGTGTTCTGTCCTGACCGACTGTTGCCGGTCAGGGGTTGCGCTCCTGCCAGTGCAGACGTGAGCACTGGCGGGTGTTTCGAGCATCATGGCAAGAAACCTGAGTAGCTCGGGTCGTATGCAGGCATGACGGTACCCGGGCAACCGGTCAAGTGTAAGGGAGTGACCTGCGGGGACCAAATCGGTGCAGGTAGGGCGGGTGGTGCCGGTACTGCGAGGGGTGCGCGCACCGGTTCCGGTGGGCTCGGGTGGACGGCGTGGGGTGCTGCGAGGGGTGCGCACACCGGTTCCGGTGGGCGGACACCCTCTGCAGCCTGCGGCGAGGGGTGTGCGCATCACGGAACGAGTGCGCGGCGGTGGTGTCGGCCGGGTGCGGCGTGAGGTGCCGGTGTGGCACTCGCCGGTGCCGCAGGGGTGTGCACACAGGTTGCGGTGAGCGAACACCCCCTCCGGCCTGCCGCAACAGGTGTGAGCCTCACGGGAGGTGTGCACGGTGCCCAGCGCCGGCCCGAACGGTTCACCGCGACATCGGTCGGGTTCAGCCGCGGAACCAAGTTCGGTGACCGATTGGTCCGTTTCGCTCCGCCATTCTCGTTCAGCCTTTTAGTGTCCATTCACAACGTTTATCGCGCACGACGAGTGATGGAGGACGATGTGAAGACCGGTGTACGCACATTCGGCAAGGTCGGAATGGTGGGAGCGGCAGCTGCTGCGGCGCTGTTGGCAGGGTCGGGAACGGCGTCGGCGGCGGTGCTCGCCGTCGTCGCGGTACCCACGCCCGGCGTCGAATCGATCAGCACGCTGGTGACCGTGACACCCGCTCTCGCCTTCACGGGCGCGGTGGACTGCACCGTCACCGCGACCGAAGTGGGTGACGAGACCAACACGGCGAGCGCCTCGGGCCCCGCCACGCCATTCCTGCCGATCGCTCCCGCCGTCGGCACCATCGTCATCGACGGACTCGAGGCCGGGCTCTACAGCGTCGCGGTGACGTGTGACGACGGCGGCACATCGGTCGACACGCTCGTCGACCTCCCCGTCACAGTGCTTCCGCAGGGCAGCCTCCCGCCTGTCGTCCCACCTGTCGGTGGCGGTGGCTCTCTGCCGTTGGACATCTTCGAGAGCTGACGCTCGACGACGCGAGCCCCGGTCCTCAGGGAGGTCCGGGGCTCGTCTCGTGCGCGGGTCGACCCCGCCGGTCAGTCCTTGCCGTCTCCCCGATCACGCACCCGGTCACCGAGGTTCGCCTTCTCGTCGCGGTCGAGCGCATCCACGTCGATGAAGCGCGACTTGCCCTGCGTGGCACGGTTGACGAAGAACGTCACCACCCACAGTGCCACACCGAGGAGCAGCATCGCGCCGGCGATGCGGTACTGGATCATCTGCGCATCGGTCCGCGCCCACGGTCCGACGAGGAACAGGCACAGCGTGCCGCCCGTCACCGGAACCCACAGCGGCGCACTGAAGCCCGTCGTCTCCTTCTTGCGCTTGAGCACCAGGTTGGCGACGTTGACCACCGCGAACACGCAGAGCAGCAGCAGCCCGGTCGTTCCGGACAAAGCGCTGACGACCGAGTTCCCCTGCAGCTGGTTGACCACCACGATCAGCACCAGTGCCATGACGGTGGAGAACATGATGGCCGCCCACGGCGAGCGACGCGTCGGCAGAACCGCGCTCAGCGACTTCGGCAGGATGCGCTGACGGCCGAGGCCGTAGATCAACCGACTCGCCATCAGCATGTTGATGAGCGCGGTGTTGGCGACGGCGAACACCGTCAGGTACGGGAAGATCTCGTCGATCGGCAGTCCCGGTGCGCCGAGTCGCACGACGTGGAGCAGGATGCCCTCGCTGCCGGAGTCGTAGTCCAGCGGCAGGACCGCGATCACGGCCACGACGACGAGAACGTAGATGAGGCAGGCGATGCCGAGTCCGGAGAGCATCATCTTCGGGAAGATCTTCTCGGGCTCCTTGGTCTCCTCGACCATGTTCACCGAGTCCTCGAAGCCGACCATCGCGAAGAAAGCAATGGTGGTCGCGACGGTGACGGCGAGGAACCAGCCCTTCTCGTTGGCGTCGTCGAACACGACCAGATTGGCGATGTCGCCCTCGGCGCTACCACTTCCCACCGCGACGAAGCCGATCGCGATGACGATGGCGAGCGCTGCCATCTCGATGATCGTCAGGATCACGTTGAACTTGACCGACTCGCCGACACCGCGCAGATTGATCGCCGCCAGCAGCAGCATGAAGGCCAGTGCGACCACCAATTGCGCTGTGTCACCGGTGGGTACGTCGAACCACCCGATGCCGTCCTCGGTACTGAAGGTCTCGTGCAGGCCGGCCAACAGGTTGCCCGCCACCACGTTCGAGGACGTCGAGGCGCTGGTGATGCCGGAGCAGATGACGGCGAACGCGACGAGGAACGTCGCGAAATGGATACCGAAGGCCTTGTGCGTGTACAGCGCGGCGCCGGCGGCCTGCGGGTACTTGCACACCAGCTCGAGATAGGAGAACGCGGTCAGCGTCGCCACGACGAAGGCGAGTATGAACGGCAGCCACGCCATTCCGCCGACATTGGCGATCATGTCGCCTGTCACGGCGTAGACGCCGGCGCCCAGGATGTCGCCGACGATGAAGAGCAACAGCAGTCCGGGTCCGAGGACCCGCTTGAGTTCCGGCGTGGCCGAGGTCTCGGTCTCCGCGGTCTGAGTCATGATTCCTCCGCTCGCTCCCCCGTCGCGCAACACTAGGCCCGGTGAGGCGCCGGCGCGAGGCATACGGCGGGAGACACGCAGAGAGGAACAGACCGTTCGGACCGCGCGACATTCCTCGACGCACTGCATCCGTGCACGCCGACAGGCCCGAGCCGTGATGGCTCGGGCCTGTCGGGTCGATCAGGTGATCAGATCACCAGGAGGCTTGTCTCACCAGGAAGACTTGTGCACTCCGGGGAGCTCGCCGCGGTGCGCCATCTCGCGCACGCAGATACGGCAGAGGCCGAACTTGCGGAACACGGAGTGCGGACGGCCGCAACGCTGGCAGCGGGTGTACGCGCGAACCGCGAACTTCGGCTTCTTGTTGGCCTTGTTGACCAGTGCCTTCTTAGCCATACGCTCAGTTCTCCTTGAACGGGAAGCCGAGGTGCTTGAGCAGCGCGCGGCCTTCGTCGTTGTTGGTGGCCGTCGTGACGACGGTGATGTCCATGCCGCGAGGGCGATCGATCTTGTCGACGTCGATCTCGTGGAACATCGACTGCTCGTTCAGGCCGAACGTGTAGTTGCCGTTGCCGTCGAACTGCGTGCCCGACAGGCCACGGAAGTCCCTGATGCGGGGAAGCGCGATGGACACGAGACGGTCCAGGAACTCCCACATACGGTCGCCGCGCAGCGTGACGCGCGCGCCGATGGGCATGCCCTCGCGGAGCTTGAACTGCGCGATGGACTTGCGGGCCTTGCGGATCTCGGGCTTCTGGCCGGTGATCGCGGCGAGGTCTGCGACCGCACCGTTGATCAGCTTCGCGTCACGGGCGGCGTCGCCGACACCCATGTTGACGACGACCTTGACGATGCCGGGGATCTGCATGACGTTGGCGTACTCGAACTCGGTGTTCAGCGCGTCCTTGATCTCCTCGCGGTAGCGAGTCTTCAGGCGCGGAACGATCTTGTTCTCGGTGGTCGTCATCAGATGTCCTTCCCGTTCTTACGGGAAATCCGAACGCGCTTGCCGTTGTCGTCGGTGCGGTAGCCCACGCGGGTGGGGTTGCCGTCCGAGTCGATGACCGCGACGTTGGAAACGTGAATGGGGGCTTCCTGCGTGACGATGCCGCCCGAGGAGGCGCCGCGCTCGTTGGCCGAGACAGCGGTGTGCTTCTTGATGCGGTTGACGCCCTCGACGAGGACCTTGGAGGTCTCGGGGTAGGCCGTGATGACCTTGCCCTTCGCTCCCTTGTCCTTACCGGAGATGACGAGAACCGTGTCGCCCTTGTGCACCTTCATCTCACAACACCTCCGGAGCCAGCGACACGATGCGCATGAACTTCTTCTCACGCAGCTCGCGGCCGACCGGGCCGAAGATGCGGGTACCGCGGGGGTCGTTGTCAGGCTTGATGAGAACGGCAGCGTTCTCGTCGAACTTGATGTACGAACCGTCGGCGCGGCGACGCTCCTTCGTGGTGCGGACGATGACGGCCTTGACGACCTCGCCCTTCTTGATGTTTCCACCGGGGATCGCGTCCTTGACGGTGGCGACGATGACGTCGCCGATCCCGGCGTAACGGCGTGACGAGCCACCGAGAACGCGAATGCACAAGATTTCCTTGGCACCCGTGTTGTCGGCGACGCGAAGCCGCGACTCCTGCTGAATCATGGGTCTCCTAGTGACCTGGATGTACGTACGCGGCGGATACCGACCCGACGCGCGCGGTCTGTGGCCCTGGCCGACGCATGCGTCTACCACGGGCAACCGCTCTAGTGTAGGGAACACGCGGACGGGATCCAAATCCTCCACCGCGGCGACGGCACAGGACTCTGTCAGGCGCCGGTGGCACACTGAGGTCCGTGGACAGCCTCGCACGGGGGGAGAACCGCCCCGCACCCTCGGACAGCCTCGACATCTCCGTGTCCGGCGCCGCCGTGGACGTCTCGGCGCTCCTGCTGAACTCCGCGGGCCGGGTTCGATCGGACGCGGACCTGGTCTTCTTCAACAACCCGGTCGGCCCCGGCGTGACGTACGGCAGCGGCGGGATCCGCGTGGACACCGGTGCGGTGCCCCGCGACGTCGACACCGTGGCCGTCACCGCCAGCCTGGACGGATCGGGCCCCACCACGTTCGGCGGCCTGGAGCCGACCATCTCCATCGGACCGGACCTGTCGTTCCGGATGAGCGGACTCACGAGCGAGACCGCCGTCGTGTGCGTCGAGATCTACCGACGCGGCGACGCCTGGAAGGTCCGCGCCGTGGGCCAGGGCTTCGACGACGGGCTCGCGGGCATCGCGACGAACTTCGGCATCACCGTCGACGACGAGCCCGCGCCGGCCACGACACCGGCACCGACACCGACACCGACCGTCGTCCCCACCACAGCAGCACCACCACCCGTACCGACGCAGGGAGCACTGGCCGTGAGAAGTGAACTGTTCGCCCCCACCCACGCCGAGGTCCAGGGCGTCGGCATCCAGAAGCAGGGCAGCAAGATGGCCCGCGTCGCGATGAACGGCGAGATCATGGCGCGCTCGGGATCGATGGTGGCCTACCAGGGCGACCTGAAGTTCGAGGCGCAGGGATCCGGCGGCATCGGCAACATGATCCGTCGCACGGTGACGGGCGAGGGTGTGCCGCTGATGAAGGTGTCCGGTCGCGGCGACCTCTTCCTCGCGAACGCCGCCCAGGACGTGCACATCATCGACCTCGACGGCAGCGACGGTCTCACCATCAACGGCGCCAACGTGCTCGCATTCGACTCGTCGCTGTCGTACCGCATCGGCCGGGTCCAGGGTGCGGCCGCCAGCAGCAACGCGGGCCTGTTCAACTGCATCTTCACCGGGCAGGGGCGCATCGCCATCACCACCGACGGGCAACCCGTCGTGCTGAACGTCGACCAGCCCACCTTCGCGGATCCGCAGGCTGCGGTCGCGTGGTCGTCGAGCCTGCAGACCTCGGTGAAGAGCAACGATCAACTCAACTTCGGCACCCTCATCGGCCGCAGCACCGGCGAGCGCTTCACCCTGCAGTTCTCCGGGCAGGGGTTCGTCGTCGTGCAGCCGTCGGAGCAGCCGCCCGGCGGGTTCGTCGGCGGCACGGGCGGCGGGCAGCAGGCCGGTGTCGGCGGCGCGCTGGGTGGCCTGCTCGGACGGTGACCCGCGCGACACGGGTTCCCGTCCCCGGGTACGGTTTCGGGGATGGTAACCGACAGGGCAGGCCTGAAGTCGGCCGAAATCGGCCGCGGGGCGGTGGCCGGTCCGGTCTGCCTCGACACCAGGGCGGGGGTGATGACGTGACGACACGCGTCGACACCGCGACGCCCTGGTGGCACGACGCCCCGCTGGACCGGGTCGTACGACTGTCCGGCGCCGCGATGCGCGATCTCGCCGAGTCGGTGGACCCGCTGCCGTCCGATGCTCCGGCCGCACTCTTCTTCACCCTGACGAACGGCTCCGCGTCGGAGATGGTGGACGCCGTCGTCGCCGCGATCGAGCAGGCCGCGCTCGACCTCGTCCCCTTCCTGCTGCCCGGCGACGTCGGCGACCGCTCGTCGCTGGCCCGCGACGCCGCTCGGGCACGAGCTCACGAGCACGCGTCTTCGAGCGAACACTTCGGCCCGTACCTGGCCCATCTCGCGGGCGCGTCGACGTCCGGACGCCCCCTGCGTGTCGACGCCTTCGCTCGCGAGACCCGAGCCGCCGGTGCCGCCCGCGTGATCGCCGACGTCCACGGGCGAGAGCGCGCCGTCCTCGTCGTGGACGTCCCCGCCGACGCCGACCCGGCAGCGGTGGCGACCGCCGCGGAATGGTGGTGCAGCACCGGGACGGGCGTGTGGTTGACCGGGGCCGGTGCACCCGCCGTGGACAGGTTCCCGGTGCTGACCGTGCGCACTCCGTCGACCCCGGACGACGTCGACACCATCGTCGACCGCTTCCGGCCGCTGAGCTACCCGCCCGTCGAGGGGCGTCCGCACGCGGCCAGCGCGGCGGAGATCCTGCTGGATCGCGTCCTCTCCACCCGCGAGTGGGCGGCGGGCCGACGCCACAACCGGTCCGTCCGGCCGACGACGTTGAGCAGACCGTTCACGCTGGACGTGTCGTGGGTCGATGAGAAGGTCGCCATCGAGATCGACGGCCACGAGCACCGTGCGCGTGCTCAGTTCGCCGACGACCGGTCCCGTGACAACCTGCTGCAGACGCACGGCTGGATCGTGCTGCGCTTCACCAACGAGGACGTGCTCGCGGACCACGAGAGCGTGATGACGATGATCGAACAGGCACTGCACCGACGACGATCGAAGGGGACTCCCACGTGAGCGCGAACGAGTTGACCGGCACCGAGGTGTCCGTGCTGATGGTGCTGATGGCCGAGGCACGCGCAGTGCGCAACCCCGAACTGTCGACACTCGGGCCCGAGTTGAAGAAGCCCCACCGGGACCACCTCGCGTCGCTCGGCCTGATCGAGGTGGGCAAGCAGGGTCGGACGATGACCGTCGAGCTCACCGACAAGGGCTGGAAGCACTGCTCCGACCTGATGGGCACGCAAGCGCCGAAGGGTGCGGCCGGCCCCGGCAAGGCCCTGTTCACCGTCATGGCAGGCCTCGGTCGGTGGTTCCATCGCGACGACGTACGTCCCGCCGAGGTCTTCTTCCCGCGCGACACTCCGACGTCGATCACGGCGCCGCCGACGCCACCCAACGCCATCGTCGCCCCCGCGGTCCGCGGTGAACTGTCCGCCGCGGACGTCGAACAGCGGATCCGGTCGACGTACGCGGACCTTGCTCGTGAGCCCGGGGCCTGGGTGCGGCTGTCGCGGCTGCGGCCCGCCCTTTCCGACATCTCGCGCACGGATCTCGACGAGGCGCTCGCCCGGCTGCGACGCGCCCCCGACGTCTCCCTCATCCCCGAGGAGAACCAGAAGACACTGACCGACGAGGACCGCGCCGCGGCCGTCGATGTCGGCAACCAGCAGAACCACCTCTTGGCGATCGAACAGTGATGGGCGGCTCCACGATGACGACCACGAAGTCCGAACAGATCCGCGCTCTCGAGTCGGTGCGGCTGAGCTGGGCCCCCACACCCGACGACGTGTGGCGCTCCCAGTCGGACGTCCACGTGCCCGGGATGCACGAGCGGGTGTTCACCGAGGTCATGAGTGCGTACACCGACGCCGAGAACTCGGACGACGCCAGTCCGCTCGGCGTCGTCGTGCAGGGCCCCGCGGGTTCCGGCAAGACGCACCTTCTCGGGCAGGTCCGCGAGGAGGTGCAGTCGCGCGGCGGCTACTTCTTCCTCATCCGGCTCCTCGACGCCGCGGGTTTCTGGCGCTCGACGCTGATGGGCATGCTCGACGACCTCAACCGCCCGTCGGGTCGCGGTGACGACAGTCAGCTCCGCCTGGTCCTGCGGCGGCTCTGCGACATCGCCGGCGTGAGCGAGGACCAGCGGCGACAGGTCATGGGCGAGAACATGATCGACGCCGACACGCTGAACGAGTTCGTCACCGGCGTCTACAAGGCCCACCCCCGCCATCGTCGGACCTCCCAGCACACCCTGCGTGCCCTGGTCCTCTCGATCGCACCCGACGCGGCCGTGCAGGACATCGGTGACGCCTACCTGCAGTCGATCGACGACGTGGACGCCGACGAGTTCGAGTCGTGGGGCATCCGCCGCGCGGAGCTCGGTCACCAGGGCATCGCGGAGAACATCTCCCGACTGCTCGCGATCACGGGTCCCACCATCCTCGCCATCGACCAGATCGACACCCTCGTCGCGCAGGCGCGCACCGGCGCCGACAAGGACTACGCGGACGAGCAGGAGGACAAGGTGGTCGAGCAGCTCGCCCACGGTCTGATGACTCTCCGTGAGACGTTGCCGCGCACCGCCTCCGTGTTGTCGGCGCTGTCGAGCGCGTGGGATCTGATCGCCGCTCGCGGGGTCGCACCGATGCGTGACCGGTTCCGGGTGACGCAGCGGCTCAAGCCGATTCCGTCGTCGGACGTCGGCCGCCTGCTGCTCGAGCGTCGCCTGGAGGCGTGCTTCCGCGAGGTCGGCTTCGCCACCCCGCACCCGACATGGCCGGTGGCCGTCGACGCGTTCGACAAGGCGCCGGACTTCACTCCCCGCCAGCTGCTCATCGCCGTCGACAAGCACATCCGCCACTGCCTCGAGACGGGGGTCGCGACGGAACTGACCGACTTCGCCTCCAGCGGAGGTGGATCCGACACACCGTCGCTCCCCACGGCCAAGCGATCCGAACTCGAGGCGCTCGACGAGCGGTACGCGCAGTTGCGCAGCGCCGCGGACGTGTCGACACCGCTCGAACCCGGCACCGAGGACAGCCTCGTCCCGGCACTGCTCTCAGCCGGTCTCGACGCCTGGATCCACGAGCACCAGTCGTCCGACGACAGCCTCGCGCAGGATCCTCCGCCGAGCGGCCGCCCAGCATTGCACGCACGGCTCCGCCACACCGTCGACAGCGACACCGACGACGAGGAACACTGGTGCTTCCGCGCCGTCTCCTCCACCAATGCCCGTGCGGCACTGGCCCGTATCGAGCGGGCCGTCACTGCGGCGGGTCTCCACATCGACATGCCGCGCCGTCGGTTGATCCTCATCCGCAACGCACCGTGGCCCAAGGGCGCGAAGACGGAACAGACCGTGGCGGCGCTGCACCGCGCCGGTGGTGTCGAGGTGCCGCTGAGCGAGGACGATCGCCGCTCGCTGCACGCCCTGGGCGCTCTCCGGTCGGAGAACTCGCCGGCCCTCACGTCGTGGCTGCTCGCTCGCAAGCCGGCGCACGAGATCGCGTTGTTCCGCGAGGTGCTGCCCGACGCGAGCGTCGTCGACGACGATCAGGCACTCATCGAACCCGAGGTGTCGCAGGCTCCAGCGGCAACTCCGCGCCGGGAGCAGATCGAGATGGGGACGGAGCTCAGCACCAACGCCGAGGTCCGCATTCCGCTCGAGGCGCTGCGCAAGCACACGGCGATCTTCGCCGGATCGGGCAGCGGTAAGACCGTGCTCATCCGCCGGCTGGTCGAGGAGTGTGCCCTGCACGGTGTCTCGTCGATCGTGCTCGACATCAACAACGATCTCGCCCGCCTCGGGACACCGTGGCCGGAGGACGAGCGCACGTGGCCGCCGGGCGACGAGGCGAAAGCTGCTGCGTACCTGCGGGACACGGACGTCGTCATCTGGACTCCGCGCAAGTCGTCGGGGCGGCCGCTCAGTTTCCAGCCGCTCCCCGACTTCGCCAGCGTCGTGAACGACAAGGACGAGTTCGACGCGTCCGTCGAGTCGGGCCTCGCGGCGCTGGCTCCCGCCGCACTGGCGACGGGCACCACGGAGAAGGCGAAGCACCGCCAGGCGGTGCTGCGCGCGGCACTCGACGGGTTCGGCCGGCGCTCGGCCGGCGACATGTCCGACTTCATCGACCTGCTGGAGAACCTGCCGCCGGATGCGAGCGAGATGCGGGACGCGGTTCGCATCGCCGCGGACCTCGCGGAGAACCTCAAGGCCGCGATGACCAACGACCCGATGTTCGCCGGGTCCGGCACTCCCGTCGATCCGGGTGTGCTGCTCACCCCGGCCGAGGGGAAGAAGGCGCGCGTGTCCGTCATCAACCTCTCGGGGCTCACCACCGAGGAGCAGAAGCAGAGCTTCGTCAATCAGCTGCAGATGGGTCTCTTCGCCTGGATCAAGAAGAACCCGGCGGGTGATCGACCGCTCGGCGGACTCTTCGTCATGGACGAGGCGCAGAACTACGCGCCCTCGGACAAGGCGACACCGGCCACGCACAGCACGCTCGCACTCGCGTCGCAGGCCCGGAAGTACGGCTTGGGCCTCGTCTTTGCGACACAGGCACCCAAGGGGCTGCACAATCGCATCGCCGGAAACGCGGCCACCCAGTTCTATGGCCTGCTGAACAGTCCCGCCCAGATCCAGGCGGCGCAGGAAATGGCGCGCGCCAAGGGCGGTTCCGTACCCGACGTCGGACGTCTCCCCGCAGGTCAGTTCTACGCGGCCGTCGAGGGTTCGGAGTTCCGGCGTACGGCCACTCCCCTGTGCCTCACCTTCCACCCGAAGAGTCCCCCCACCGAAGAGGAGGTCCTCGCGCTGGCGCGCGAGTGACAGGAGAAGTCATGGCGCCAGCGCGCGAGTAGCGTTGTTCGCATGGCTTACAGATTTCTGGGCAACAGCGGGCTCAAGGTTTCCGAGATCACCTACGGCAACTGGCTCACCCACGGGTCGCAGGTGGAGAACGACGTCGCGACCGCCTGCGTGAAGGCGGCTCTCGACGCCGGCATCACGACGTTCGACACCGCGGACGTCTACGCCAACGGCGCGGCCGAGACCGTGCTGGGCAAGGCGGTGGCGGGCGAGCGTCGTGAAGGTCTGGAGATCTTCACCAAGGTGTACTTCCCGGTCGGCGAGAAGGGCCCGAACGACACGGGGCTCTCGCGCAAGCACATCTTCGAGGGCATCGAGAACTCTCTGCGACGCCTCGGCACCGACTACGTCGACCTCTACCAGGCGCACCGATACGACCACGAGACGCCGCTCGAGGAGACCATCGCCGCCTTCGGTGACGTCGTCCAGCAGGGCAAGGCGTTGTACATCGGCGTGTCCGAGTGGACCGCGGACCAGCTCCGCGAAGCGCAGACACTGGCCCGGCAGCGCGGTTTCTCCATCGTCTCCAATCAGCCTCAGTACTCCGCACTCTGGCGCGTCATCGAGTC
This sequence comes from Rhodococcus sp. MEB041, assembly GCF_030208955.1. Lineage (NCBI taxonomy): Bacteria > Bacillati > Actinomycetota > Actinomycetes > Mycobacteriales > Nocardiaceae > Rhodococcus > Rhodococcus sp. MEB041. The sequence goes on along the minus strand of NZ_JARVSZ010000001.1, from coordinate 352,099 downwards.
CGACGTGGTCCCGGCGTCCAAGGAACTCGGTATCTCGCAGGTCGTCTGGTCACCGCTGGCTCAGGGCGTCCTCACGGGCAAGTACGTTCCCGGACAGCCGCTTCCCGAGGGCTCGCGCGCGACCGACGACAAGGGCGGCGCGGACATGATCTCGCGCTACATGAACGACGAGACGCTGACGCGCGTGCAGAAGCTGAAGCCGATCGCCGACGACCTGGGCATCACGATGTCGCAGCTCGCCATCGCCTGGGTGCTGGCCAACGACAACATCGCCGCGGCACTGGTCGGCGCGTCTCGTCCCGAGCAGATCGCCGACAACGTCAAGGCGCAGGACGTCACCCTCGACGCCGACGTGCTCGCCAAGATCGACGAGGCGCTGGGCGACATCGTCGAGAAGGATCCGTCGAAGACGGTGAGTCCTGAGAAGCGTCTGGCCTGAGGTCAAGATCAGGTAAAGGATCGGTCAGATACGCCTGAAGGCGTGCAGGATCCGGGATGCCGGGGTCGAGTGAGACATGACTTCCGTACCCCGGATCCTTGCGGCCGATGGTGGCACCCTCACCACCATCGAGAATGCCATCAATTCCACCTTCGAACCCGTCACCGAGGCGGTCACCACCGTCGTCTTCTTCTCCGTCGACATCGGCGGGGCATCGGTACCACTGGTCGTGCTCTGGCTCCTGGCCGCCGCGATCATCTTCGAGTTTCTGCAGGTCCGCGGCGCGAAACACGCGGTGGAACTGGTTCGAGGACAGCACGACGACCCCACCGCACCCGGCGAGGTCAGTCACTTCCGTGCGCTGACCGCCGCCGTGTCCGGCACCGTCGGCCTCGGCAACATCGCCGGTGTCGCGGTCGCCGTCACCCTGGGCGGACCCGGTGCCACGCTGTGGATGATCCTCGCCGGCTTCCTCGGTATGGCCACCAAGTTCGTCGAGTGCACGCTGGGTGTGAAGTACCGCGACGTCCACGAGGACGGCACCGTCTCCGGTGGTCCCATGAAGTACTTGACCAAGGGGCTCGCGGAACGCGGGATGAGCCGGGTCGGAAAGATCATGGCCACCGTCTACGCCGTCATCATCATCTTCTTCGGCATTTCCGGCGGAAACATGTTCCAGGCGAACCAGACCTACGCTCAAGTGCGCAGTGTCACCGGTGGCGACGAGGGTTTCCTCGGCTCGGACGGCGCGAAGTTCGGTTTCGGGCTCGTCGTCGCCGTGGTGATCGGGCTGGTCATCATCGGCGGGATGAAGTCCATCTCCGCCGTGACGGCCAAGCTGGTGCCCGCCATGGCCATCGTCTACGTGCTGGGATGCGCCGTGGTGATCGCCGTCAACATCGAGCAGGTCCCCGGCGCCATGAGTGCGATCGTGACGGGCGCCTTCTCCCCCACGGGCGTGGCGGGTGGCGTGCTGGCGTCATGATCATCGGCATCCAGCGCGCCGCGTTCTCGAACGAGGCGGGACTGGGTTCGGCCTCCATCGCGCACTCGGCAGTCAAGACGCGTCATCCGGTCACCGAGGGATTCGTGGCCATGCTCGAACCGTTCATCGACACGGTCGTGATCTGCACGGCCACCGCTCTGACGATCGTCATCGCGAACACGCAGTCCTGGCAGGACCAGCGCGACATCGTCGCGGAGACCGGCGCTCTTCCTGCCGGCGGCGTCACACTCACCTCGGACGCGTTCGAGACGGTGCTCCCCTGGTTCCCGTACATTCTGACGGTCGCGGTGGCGCTCTTCGCGCTGTCCACCGCCATCACGTGGGCCTACTACGGTTCGCAGGCGTGGACGTCCCTCTTCGGCCGCAGCGCCCTCGCCAAGCACAGCTTCAACGTAATCTTCTGCCTCTTCACCGTCGTCGGCACGGTGCTGTCGCTCGGATCCGTACTGGACTTCGCGGATGCGGCGCTGTTCGCCCTGGCCTTCGTCAACATCATCGGCCTCTACCTGCTGCTTCCCGTCGTGAGGCGGGAGCTGCGCGACTACATGGCGCATCGCCGGGGCGAGACGGTGGCGGTCGACGACGTGGACGTCACGGGCTGACCGCGCCTACGCCTCCAACGCCCCCGCGATCCGCTGTTCGATCTGTGCGTACGCCGTCGTCGGCAGCGTCACCAGGCCCTCGAGCTCGGTGCGCGCCTTGCGGTACGCCGCCTGCCGCTCGGCGGGGGTCGAGGCGCCGTCCAAGGCCATGCGCAGCAGCGACTGCGCGCGAGTGAGTCGGTTCTGCTCCGCCTCGCTGAAGTTTCCGCGGCGACGACGCTTCGCCTCGGACTCGGCGGCGGTGAACGCCACGGCGTAGTCGTGCACGGCCGAGCGGTAGAGCCGCTGCGCCTCCGGATCGCCGACCAGTTCGTCCGCCGCCGACGGCCGGAGCGAGTCGGCTTCGAGCTTGGCGCGGTGGAAGGCCACCGTCATCGGGTCGCGCATGTTCGTCATCATGGGGAACTCGAGCAGGTTGATGACGTCGGTCTCGTAGGCGAACCACCGAGCGTTCACGTCGTCGTGCTCGGCAAGCGCCTTCTCGACGGATCGACGTTGTGTCTCCGCGTCCTGCTTCGTGGACTTCGAGAGTTCGAGCGCTGCGACCTTGGCCTGCTGCTTGATGCGGTACCGCTCGAGGCGACGATCCGCACGTCGCTCGTTGGCGGCGCTGACCGCCTTGGCCGCACCCGCGATGGACCCGCCGAAGACGAACCACAGCCACCAGTACTGGCCGGCGAACTGCATCACACTGTCCATGCCGATCCCCTCTCGTCCGGCCATCGTAGCGAGGACCGGAGAACGCAGAACGACCCCGCACTCACGAGGAGTGCGGGGTCGTCCATGGGTGCTGCAGGTCCTACTTGGCCTTCTCGAGGACCTCGACCAGTCGCCAGTGCTTCGTGGCGGACAGGGGGCGGGTCTCCATGAGCTGAACGCGATCGCCGACGCCGGCGACTCCGTTCTCGTCATGGGCCTTGACCTTGGTGGTGCGTCGGATGATCTTGCCGTAGAGGGCGTGCTTCACACGGTCCTCCAGCTCGACGACGATCGTCTTCTGCATCTTGTCGGAGACGACGTAACCGATACGCGTCTTCCGGCTGTTGCGTGCTTCTTCAGTGGTCACTGTTTCCTCGCTCATGCTGCGTCACCTGCCGTGTCCTCGGAAGGACCTGCGGCGAGCCCGAGCTCACGCTCGCGCATCACGGTGTAGATGCGCGCGATCTCGTGGCGGACGACGCGCAGCCGACGGTTGTTGTCCAGCTGGCCGGTGGCCATCTGGAAGCGGAGGTTGAACAGCTCCTCCTTCGACTCACGAAGGCGGGTGATCAGTTCTTCGTCGCCGAGCTCGCGGAGCTCGGCAGCCGGGGTACCGGTAGCCATCAGAACTGAACCTCCCTCGTGATGATGCGTGCCTTGATCGGCAGCTTGTGAATCGCGCGCGTCAGTGCTTCACGAGCGATCTGCTCGTCCGGGTAGCTGAGCTCGAAGAGCACGCGGCCGGGCTTGACGTTGGCGACCCACCACTCCGGCGAACCCTTACCGGAACCCATGCGGGTCTCGGCAGGCTTCTTCGTGAGCGGACGGTCCGGGTAGATGTTGATCCAGACCTTGCCACCACGCTTGATGTGGCGGGTGACGGCGATACGGGCTGCCTCGATCTGACGGTTGGTGATGTAGGCGGGCTCGAGAGCCTGGATGCCGTATTCACCGAAGGTCACCTGAGTTCCGCCCTTGGCGGCACCCGAACGCTTGGGGTGGTGCTGCTTGCGGTGCTTGACCCGACGGGGGATCAACATGCGTCAGCCCTCCTTCTGCTCGGTCGTAGCGGGTGCATCAGCGGTTGCGGTCGCTGCGCGGCCGGCCTCGGTGCTGGTCGCCGTGGTGCCCGAGGCACCGCTGCGACGCGGACGAGACGGACGCTCACGACGGGGACGATCGCCTGCCGGAGCAGCGGCGGCGACAGCTTCACGCTTGCCACCGACGATGTCGCCCTTGTAGATCCAGACCTTCACGCCGATGCGACCGAAGGTGGTCTTCGCCTCGTAGAGGCCGTAGTCGATGTCCGCACGCAGCGTGTGCAGCGGAACGCGACCTTCGCGGTAGAACTCGGAACGGCTCATCTCCGCGCCGCCGAGGCGACCGGAGCACTGAACGCGGATGCCCTTGACGTTCGGCTGACGCATGGCCGACTGAATGGCCTTGCGCATCGCACGACGGAAAGCGACACGGTTCGAGAGCTGCTCGGCCACACCCTGTGCGACGAGCTGTGCCTCGGACTCGGCGTTCTTGACCTCGAGGATGTTCAGCTGGACCTGCTTGCCGGTCAGCTTCTCGAGCTCGGAACGGATGCGATCCGCCTCGGCGCCGCGGCGACCGATGACGATGCCCGGACGCGCGGTGTGGATGTCGACGCGAACCCGATCACGGGTGCGCTCGATCTCCACCTTGGCGATGCCGGCGCGCTCCATGCCCGTGGCGAGGAGCTTGCGGATCTGCACGTCTTCCTTGACGTACTCCGCGTACTGCTTGTCTGCGTACCAGCGGGACTTCCAGTCGGTCGTGATGCCGAGGCGGAAGCCGTGCGGGTTGATCTTCTGGCCCACTACTGAGCTCCCTTCCGGCGACCACGTGTCGAGCCGCCGGTCTTGGGCAGGCTCTCCACGATGACCGTGATGTGAGATGTGCGCTTACGAATGCGGAACGCACGACCCTGGGCACGAGGCTGGAAACGCTTGAGGGTCGCGCCCTCGTCGACGAATGCAGCCGAGACGATCAACGTGCTCGGATCGAGATCCAGGTTGTTCTCCGCGTTGGCCGCTGCCGAGGCAACGACCTTGGCGACGGGCTCGCTGGCAGCCTGCGGTGCGAACTTGAGGATGTTCAGGGCATCCTCGACGCTCTTTCCGCGGACCAGGTCCACGACGCGACGGGCCTTCATCGGCGTCACGCGAACGTGCTTGGCCGTGGCCCGGGCGATCGGGTTGTCGGTGGGGGTGAAGTTGGTCATCGCCGCTTCGCCTTCCGGTCGTCCTTGATGTGACCCTTGAAGGTCCGCGTCGGCGCGAATTCACCGAGCTTGTGTCCGACCATCGCATCCGAGACGAACACCGGGACGTGCTTGCGACCGTCGTGGACGGCGAAGGTGTGACCGATGAAGTCGGGGGTGATGGTCGAGCGGCGTGACCAGGTCTTGATGACCTGCTTCGTGCCCTTGTCGTTCTGAACGTCCACCTTTTTCAGGAGGTGGTCGTCGACGAACGGGCCTTTCTTCAGACTGCGTGGCATCTGCTACTCCCTCCTGATTATCGCTTGTTCTTGCCGGTGCGGCGGCGGCGGACGATGAGCTGATCGCTCGGCTTGTTCTTGCGGGTACGGCCTTCCGGCTGTCCCCACGGGCTGACCGGGTGGCGACCACCGGAGGTCTTGCCCTCGCCACCACCGTGCGGGTGGTCGACCGGGTTCATGACGACACCACGGACGGTCGGGCGCTTGCCCTTCCAGCGCATACGGCCGGCCTTGCCCCAGTTGATGTTGGACTGTTCGGCGTTGCCCACCTCGCCGACGGTGGCGCGGCAGCGCACGTCGACTCGACGGATCTCACCGGACGGCATACGCAGCGTGGCGTAGGCGCCTTCCTTACCGAGGAGCTGAGCACCGGCACCGGCGGAGCGAACCATCTTGGCGCCGCCACCCGGACGAAGCTCCACCGCGTGGATGGTGGTACCCGTCGGGATGTTGCGGAGCGGGAGGTTGTTGCCGGGCTTGATGTCGGCCGTGGCACCCGACTCGATGGGCGAACCCTGCGAGATGCCCTTCGGCGCGATGATGTAGCGCTTCTCACCGTCTGCGAAGTGCAGCAGCGCGATGTTGGCGGTGCGGTTGGGGTCGTACTCGATGTGAGCGACCTTGGCCGGCACGCCGTCCTTGTCGTTGCGGCGGAAGTCGATGAGCCGGTAGGCGCGCTTGTGACCGCCACCCTTGTGACGGGTGGTGATGCGGCCGTGTGCGTTGCGGCCACCGCGGCCGTGCAGCGGGCGGATGAGCGACTTCTCCGGTGTCGAGCGCGTGATCTCCGCGAAATCGGAGACACTCGCGCCACGACGACCGGGAGTGGTCGGCTTGTACTTACGAATTGCCATGTTTGTCTCGTCCCTTGATCCTCGAGGACCCTCTGAGCTCCGGCCGCTTACGCGACCGGGCCTCCGAAGATCTCGATGGGCTTGCTGTCGGCCGAGAGGGTCACGAGCGCGCGCTTGGTGCTCTTACGCGTGCCGTAGCCGAATCGGGTCCGCTTGCGCTTGCCCTGCCGGTTGGCGGTGTTCACGCTGGTCACAGTCACGCCGAAGACCTTCTCGACAGCGATCTTGATCTGCGTCTTGTTCGAGTCGGGGTGCACGATGAACGTGTAGGTCCCCTGCTCGATGAGCCCGTACGACTTCTCCGAGATGACCGGGGCCAGCAGGATGTCGCGGGGATCGGCAATGGTGCTCACTTGTCCTCCTCCTGTGAATCCGTTGCTGCCTTGGCCGGTCCTGCGATGAACGTGTTCAGTGCCTCGACACTGAAGATCACGTCGTCTGCCTCGAGGACGTCGTAGGTGTTGAGCTGATCGGGCGCGATGGGGTGAACGCCGTCGAGGTTCTGGACGGACTTCCATGCGGCCAGGTCTGCGCGGCCGATGACCAGCAGAACCTTCTTGCGATCGGTGAGCTCCGCGAGGAACGTGCGAGCACCCTTGGTGGAGGGCACCTGTCCCGCGACGAGCTCGGCGATCACGTGGATGCGCTCGCTGCGCGCCCGGTCGGAGAGGGCACCGCGGAGAGCTGCAGCGATCATCTTCTTGGGGGTGCGCTGGCTGTAGTCGCGCGGCTGCGGGCCGTGGACGGTGCCACCGCCGACGAACTGCGGTGCGCGGGTCGAGCCCTGACGTGCGCGGCCGGTGCCCTTCTGGCGGTACGGCTTCTTGCCGCCACCGCGGACCTCGCCACGCGTCTTCGTCGAGTGCGTTCCCTGACGTGCCGCAGCGAGCTGCGCGACGACGACCTGGTGCATCAGCGCGATGTTCGCGGTGCGATCGAAGATCTCGGCGGGGAGATCGACGGTGCCGTTGGTCTTGCCACCGAGCTCCTTGACGTCGAGCGTCAGGTTGGCTTCGGTCTTCTTCTCGAGACTGGTCATGCTCGCGCACCACCCTTCACTGCGCTCTTGACGATCACGACGCCGCCCTTGCGGCCCGGGATCGCACCCTTGATCAGCAGCAGACCGTTCTCGGCATCGACCTTGTGCACCGAGAGGTTCTGCGTGGTGATGCGGTCGCTACCCATGCGGCCCGACATGCGCATGCCCTTGAAGACACGGCCGGGGGTCGCGCAGCCACCGATGGAACCGGGGCGGCGGTGGACAGCCTGCGCACCGTGGCTCGCGCCCTGGCCCTTGAAGCCGTGGCGCTTCATCGTTCCCGCGAAGCCCTTGCCCTTGCTGACTCCGGTGACGTCGACGAAAGCGCCGTCCTCGAACTCGGCTGCGGTGAGCTCCTGGCCGATCTCGTAGCCTGCGGCGTCGGCGACGCGCAGCTCCGCGAGATGGCGGCGAGGCGTGACGCCTGCCTTGGCGAACTGGCCGGTGACCGGCTTGTTCACCTTGCGGGGATCGATGGCACCGAAGGCGACCTGGACGGCGCTGTAGCCGTCGCGCTCCTCGGTACGGATCGCGGTCACGACGTTCGGGTCAGCCTTCACGACGGTGACCGGGACGACGCGGTTGTTCTCGTCGAAGACCTGGGTCATGCCGAGCTTGGTGCCCAGAATGCCCTTGGCCGGACGCTTGATGTTGTCAGTCATGGTTGTCTCCGCGCTCACTGAATGTTGACGTCGACGCTTGCCGGCAGGTCGATGCGCATGAGCGCGTCGACCGTCTTCGGCGTCGGGTCGAGAATGTCGATGAGTCGCTTGTGCGTGCGCATCTCGAAGTGCTCGCGAGAGTCCTTGTACTTGTGCGGCGAACGGATGACGCAGTACACGTTCTTCTCGGTGGGCAACGGCACAGGTCCGACCACGCGTGCCCCGGTGCGGGTCACGGTCTCGACGATCTTGCGCGCGGACGCGTCGATCGCCTCGTGGTCGTAGGCCTTGAGCCTGATGCGGATCTTTTGTCCCGCCACGCTTATGTCCTCTTCCTTGCCCTGGTTAACCGTTGGTCAGGTCTCTCGTCTCCGGATGTCGATCCGGAGAACCCGGCAGTGTGCTGACCCGACGCCGGCATGAAGCCGAGCGCGAGGCGCATCCATGAGGACGAACGTGGCGGACTCTCGCATCCACGCACACGCGTGGCCAGGAGGAATCCGTTGCCGCTGTTCATCTGTCATGGTTCTCCGGTCCACGCGGTCGGGCGTGTCGCATTCCCGCACATGATTCTCCCTCGGCCCGAACTCGACCGGCGGGAGAACGCGAACCGGATGCGCCCATCGTGCCGGCGCAATCACTGCATGTCGTTCTCGTCGCATACCTCGACCGCGAGATCACGTCGCAACACGCACGACAGAGATCACCTCGGTCAAGGCAACCCGAACAGTATGACCCACGCCGGGGGTCGAGTTCAAATCGAGGCGGTAGCGCGGCCGGATCACACGGTCGATCGCAGCGATCCGCGCAGGTGGTACCCATCCGCACGTGGTGCAACCAGCGCGGACGACCGGTCAGCGCGCGGATTTACCGCGCCCGACCAACTTACCGCCGAGTAAGGTGCAGCCATGGCAACGGTCACCAGCACGTACGCGCTCTGGCAGCGACTCCCCGGCGGGATCACCCGCTCCCTGGCGTTCTCCGCGGGAATGTGTGTCCGCGTGCCCTTCTTCGCCACGGTCCTCCCCCGCGTACGGGAGCTCGCCCCCGGGCGGTGCGTGGTCTCCGGGCCCACGTGGTTCGGAGTGCACAACCACCTGGGCACCTTCCACGCCATCGCGGCCTGCAATCTGGCCGAGGTGGCGATGGGGATGCTCGCCGAGGCGACGATCCCCACGACCCACCGGTGGATCCCCAAGGGCATGAACGTCCAGTACCTGGCCCCCGGCAGATCCGGGCTCACCGCCACCGCGCTGCTCGACGATCGGCCGGACTGGGAATCGGTGACCAGCGGCGTGGAACTCGTCATCCCGGTCAGCCTGCGCGACGCCGGCGGCACCGAGGTCGTCCACGCCGACATCACCGTGTGGGTCAGCCCGCGGTGACTTCCGACCGGCCTCCGCCTGCCCGCGGTGACATCCGACCGGCCTCCGGCCTGCCCGCGGTGACATCCGGTGCTCTGCTGTCGGTCAGCTCCCGGGAGGTGCTTCCGACAGCGCTGCCGGCCGGAACTCCTGGCGACTGACGAGCCGGCGCACCGAGAAGCGCCGCGTGGTCGGATCGTATGCGCGGTAGGGGAACCAGAAGACCGCGTGCGAGAGCCACGTCACAGGCGCGACCAACCAACGCAACGTCCAGTGTCCTCGACCATGGATCTCGAAGCTGGTGATGCCGGCCCGAACGAACGAGGTGTACTGCAAGGGGGGAGTCAACGCTCGCCGAGGAGACACGTCGGCCCACATGTCGGCCGGCTGAATGATCGCGAAACCTGCCTCCCTGAGGCACAAGGCGAAGTCGATGTCCTCGTGTACATCCGCACGCGGGGTGAGTTGGTCCTCGACCGCGTCCCACGCCTCGCGACTGACTGCCATGTTGGCACCGTGCATGTTGGCGATCGTCTTGCCGGTTCCGATGGCTTTCGTGCGCACGAGTACCTCGACCAGCAGCTTCTTCGATCTGCTGAACGGAGAATCGTAAGGAGCGCTGAGCCCCGTCACGCCACCCAACCTCCGAGCCGGATCGGTGGTCTCGAACGCGCGTCGAACGGCGGCGACCCAGTCGGGCGCGATACGCGTGTCCGCGTCGATCCGACCGACGATGTCCGTCGTGGCGGCCCGGAAACCTGCTGCGCGCGAGTGGAAGAGTCCCTTACGGGGCTCGTGCACCAAGCGGATTCGAGGGTCTCGCGCAATGTATGCCTCGACGATCTCGACAGTGCGATCGCTCGACCCGTTGTCGACGACGATCACTTCCGTCACCTCGTCGATCTGGGGCAGCACATGGTCCAGACACGGAGCGATGAAAAGCTCCTCGTTCAGCACGGGCACGACGATCGAGACGGTGGGTCGTCTGTCGGTGTTCACGCTTTCATCACTCCCGTTCTCCGACTGTCTGCTCACTTGTCGAGGCCCAGGGATCCGGCCACCATCGGCCAGGACTCGTGCAGATCGTCCTGCCAGTAGGCCCACGAGTGCGTGCCACCGTTGCGGAAGTTGACAGTTGCCGGAATACCCAGATCGAAGAGCTTTCCAGCGAACGCACGCGTGCAGGAGTCCGTGATGGACTCGATACCGCCGCCGACGAGAACCCTGTTGACCAACGCCGGGACGTCGCCGGCTATGCGCGCACTCGCCAAGGTGTCGTCGAAGCCGGGCAGACCGTTGCCCGTCGACAAGTACAGGGGGGTACCCCGCAGCTTCTCGGCATTGAGAAGTGCGTCGTTGGCGATCCACTCGGGTCCGCCGTCAGGGCCCCACATGTTGGTGGTGTCGCCGCCACCGCGGGCCTCCACCACCAGTTTCACCCACGCACGGCCGAGGTCGTCGGACGTGCTCGCGCAACCACTGAACGACGCCACCGAGGCGTACAGACCGGGGGCGTCGGCCGCGAGCATGAGAACGGCACTGGCTGCCATCGAGATGCCCCCGATCGCTTGGGTACCGGTGGTCCCGAGAGACGAATTGATCACCGGGGGCAACTCTTCCGTCAGGAACGTCTTCCACTTGTTGCGTCCCAGTTCCGGGTCATCTGCGATCCAGTCGGTGTAGTAACTGAATGCTCCGTCCCTCGGAATGACGACATTGACGTTCTTGTCGGCGAAGAAGGATTCGACGTCGGTCTGATCGGGCCAGTTGCTGGAGGGATCCTCTCCGCCACTCGCACCGTTCAGGAGGTAGTACGTCGGTCGGGGCGCGGATGTGTCGGCTGGACGAAAGATCTGCAGCGGGACCACCGTGTCCATCGACGGTGAGTAGACGTCGACGAGGTATCGCAGCCCGCCCACGTGCTCGACATCGACGACGCGTGCTCCGCCAGGCGTCCCGGCGACCACCGCCGGGGAACTCGACGGTCCGTTCTGCGCGCCCGCGACCCCGGCGTTGCCGATGGTCACGAGAGACGCGATGAGAACCCCCGCGATGGACAACCGCGTCGTTCTGGTCAGTTTCGACATCATTTCCCTGTGGTCGTGAGCGCGTGCGTTCATCGGAGTGTAAGGCGCACGACGGCGACCCGTCCTCTCATCCTCCGAGTACCCGTATCTGTCCTCGTTCGAGCCCGCCGTAAAAGGTGTATGGTTTGTTTCGGTTCGGGAAAAAGTCGACAAGCTAGGAGCCGTCGTGTCGAACGGTGCAGGTGGATCGATCGGTGAACCGCTAACCTCGCGGGACGCCTTGAACTATTACTTCGAATCGGCTCGTACGCCGGGCAGCATCGTCCACGGCTACGTGCTCGGAGAAAGACCGCACCGCGGTCACGAAGTCTCGATCGGGGAGGCAGTTTCCTTTGCCGAGTCGGTGACGAGCTTCCACCCGTTGTTCACCCGTCGACTGGTGCCCACTCCCCTGGACCTGACCATGCCGCACTGGGTTTCGTGCGACGTCGACATCGAGCGCCACGTGTTCCTGCATCGGGCCCCCACGGACTCCGGCGGCAGTTACCTCGCGGAGTGTGTCGCGAGGGTCTCGTCCCAGCCTTTCGACTACTCACGACCCACGTGGGAGATCCATTTCGTCACTGGACTGAACGGTGCCGAGGGTGTTCCCGACAATGGCACCGTCATGCTGTTCAAGGTCCACCACTGCGCGATCGACGGTATGGGAACCTCGGCGCTCGCCCACCGCATGCTGGCGCCGTCGGACGCGGATGTCAGCAGATTCCACGACGACGACTTCGTGCGACGGATACGACCGATACCCACGACAGCGGCGGCAGTGGCGCGACTACCGCGGGAGCTGGCTGTCTTCGCGAAGGCGGTGATGGTGCGCCACAGAGCACAGCGGAGAGCTGAGCTCGAGGGCACGATCCCGTCGCGCTCCACCACGACGTTCCCGGCCACCAGATTCAATCGACGGGTCACGCCGGACATGACCTTCGGCTACTTCGTCGCCGATGTCGACGATCTGCGGACAGTGCGCTCCGCTGTCCCCGGTGCCACCGTGAACGACGTGCTGCTGTCGGTCGTCGGTCTCGGTCTGTCGTCCTACCTCGCCACTGTCGACGAAACACCTGACGAGACACTCGGCGTCTCCTTCCCGGTCAACGTGCGCTCCGGAAGCGGGTCCACCACGGCGAATCAGCTGGCGTTCGCCGTGGTGTCCATGCACACCCACATAACGGACCCATTGGACCGTGTCCGTGCCGTCGCCTCGTCGACGTCACGGGCGAAGTCCGAAGTCACCACGAGGGTGGGAGCCCTGCCACCGAACGCGGCGTCGGTGGCGCCGGCGGTGTTCCAGCGCATCGCGGCGCGTCTGCAACCGTCCGCGCCTCCTGACCCTGTTCGAGTGAGTATGAACACCATGGTCAGCAATATCCCGTACGGTGCAGCGCCGATGGAGGTGTGTGGTGCACCGGTCACCGGAGTCTTCGCGCCTCTGCCCACCGTCGACGGCGTCAACCTGGCCCATGTCGCCGTCAGTCACGGCTCGCGGATGATCGTCACCGTGTCTTCCCACGTCCAGTTGCTACCGGACCCGGAACGCTACGTCGAATGCCTTCGCGCAGCCCTCGACACATTGCTCGACGCGGCGCAGGGTTTCCGGCGAACACCCATGCTCCCTGCTACCGGCTGAGGTACGCGGAGTCACGATGTCCTGAAGGGACAGCGAGTGCGCCGGGTAACGTTCGAACCGCTGACGAAGATGTCATAGTCAGTGATCGACACCCGAGCGCCGACAATGGAGATCGAATGCCGCAAGTGGACACCGCCGTATCCGTGGAGGACGTACACAAGTCCTTCGGATCGGTCAATGCCCTCCAAGGCATCAATTTCTCCGTCCCCGAAGGTTCGATCCTCGGCATACTCGGCCCCAACGGCGCCGGTAAGACCACCATGGTGAAGATCTTGTCCACTCTGACCCGCATCGACAGCGGGCGAGCGATGGTGGCCGGTCACGACGTGTCTCGCGACCCGGCGGCAGTCCGTCGGTCCATTCTCATGACCGGTCAGTACGCGGCGCTCGACGATTCGCTGACCGGTCGCGAGAACCTCCACCTGTTCGGCCGCCTCATGGGCCTCACGCGCAGGTCAGCGCGTAGCCGTGCCGTGGACCTGCTCGTGGACTTCGACCTCGAGGACGCCGCGGACCGTCGGGTCTCCGAGTACTCGGGGGGCATGCGCCGACGGATCGACATCGCGTGCGGACTCGTCGTGAGGCCCAAGGTCGTGTTCCTCGACGAGCCCACCACCGGCCTGGATCCCCGCAGCCGCAAAGCTGTGTGGTCTCTCGTGTCATCGCTGCGCGACCAGGGGATCACGACGTTGCTCACCACTCAGTATCTCGAAGAGGCGGACCTGTTGAGCGACGACATCATCGTCATCGACACCGGCCGCGTCATCGCCCAGGGAAGCGCCGATCAGCTCAAGAGTCGCATCGGAGCGAAGACGGTCGAGATCACACTGGACAGCGTCGCCGACCTCGACAGCGCTGTCCGCTCGTTCCAGGGGCTCAATCCGACGATCGCAGCGGCCAATTCTTCCGACGCTCCGGTCGTGTCCCTGCCGGCCGACGACGGGCCGACCGTCTTGAGCGAAGCGCTTCGTCGACTCGAGATCGCTGGGATCGCCGTCGAGGACATCGCATTCCGTAAACCCTCCCTCGACGACGTCTTCCTCTCACTCACCGGTACCGGCGCGTCCGAGACCACCCAACAGCCTCCTGTCGAACATCAGGCGGGATCTCGGTGACCGGCGTCCTGTCTGCGCGCGACGAGACGCGCGCGTCTCATCGCGCGGTGGAGCCCACGGCGTTCAACCAGTGGGCGAGTCTCTCCGAGCGCAACCTGCGACACATGGTCAAATCCGGACATCTTCTGGTCGCGATCATTGCTCCCGCGGTCTACACCGCTGGGTTCTACCTGCCGCTCAAATTCGTCATGCAGCTTCAGGGCATCGATTACGCCCAATTCCTCATGCCGATCATCTGCTTGCAGACAATGGCTTTCACCGCGATCTCCGCCGCACAGCGCGCCGCGATGGAGGGCACCTCGGGAATGACCTCGCGTCTACAGACGATGCCCATCAAACTCTGGGTACCGCTCCTCGCGCGGTCCACGGCGAACTTCGTCCACGCTTTCGTGTCACTGGTGGCAGCAATCCTCTACGGCACGCTCATCGGCTTCCGTTTCTCGGGCGGCCTCGCATCCGCGGCGGCGTTCTTCGCCTTCGCGCTCCTCGTCGGATTCGCACTGTCGACGGGTGGCGACGCCATCGGATCGCTGTCGCGCAGCCCAGAGGCCACCAGCCAGGCCCTGACGCTGCCGCAATTGATTCTGGGCATGTTGTCGTCCGGGTTCGTTCCCGAAACAGGCTTTCCGGAGTGGATCAGGCCGTTCGTACGCAACCAACCCATATCCATCTTCGCCGGCGCGATGCGCGACCTCGCCGACACGGGTGTGGTGTGGGCGACCTTGCTGCCCGCCGTGATCTGGGCTCTTGGTCTGATCGCCGTTCTGATTCCTCTGGCAGTGTGGGCGAGCGTGAGACGGTCATGACGGACGCGAGAACGACCGATTCGGCACTGACCCTCCGCCATCTTCCGGAACCCGACGCTGCCCCCAGCGAACGCAGCATTGCTGCGTTGCTGCTGCAGAGCGGTCTTCACTGCGGACGCCTCCTGACACGCTGGCGGCGTGATCCGGGCACGATCATCCAGGCGGTCATCTATCCGGTGCTCTTCCTGCTCATGCTGCGTACGGTGCTCGGAAATTCTGTGACGCAGGCCACTGGAGTCGACGCCATTTTCGGCACCGTTCCCTTGATCGCTCTCGTCGCCGCCATGAGCGGTTCTCTCGCCAGCGCCATCGGACTGCGACGCGAGCGCAAGGCCGGTCTCCTGGGACGTTTCTACACTTTGCCGACACATCGAGCCGCGGGCCTGGTCGGACGCCTGATGGCCGAGGCGCTTCGCGTCGTACTGACGACCTGCCTCATCTACGCAGTGGGATTCGCTCTCGGCTTCCGGTTCGATCAAGGAATTGCTGCCGGAATTCTCTCGATGGGTGTTCCGCTCATGTTCGGAACTGCATTCGCGGTGTTCGTCACCTTCCTGGCCATCTCGTCGAGCACGCTCCCCCTCGTGGAAGTGGTCGGAATGACGTTCACCATATTGATGTTCTTCAATTCCGGCTTCGTGCCCACCAATGCTTATCCACCGTCCCTTCGGCCGGTCGTGGAGCACAATCCGATATCGACGTCGGTCGACACCATGAAGGCGCTGACACTAGGCGGCCCACTGCAGTCTCCCGCGATCCAGAGTGTGGTATTCGCCGTAGCGCTGCTCGTGCTGTTCCTCGGACCTGCAATTCGCGGCTATCGAAAGGCCGCAGGGAGCCCCACCTGACTCGGCACGTCTGATGTGATGTGTGTCACTTTTTTCACGAGCTGGACGTTTTTTTCGAGCCGGTTCTCGTGGTCTTCGACCGGTGAAGCGCGGGTTCACGACTCGTCGGACACCCGGACGGCCCTCTTTCCAGTGACCGGCACCGGACCCGCGATCGTGTGGCGGCCTCGCTCCGCACCCGGTCGATCTCTGCCTGAACGGCGAATGATCGACACTCGGTAGGGTCGACAAGTAACGGGTGACGCCGTGCCCGATGGTGCAGAACGCCACGCGACGTCGCCCCGCCCTTGCGGCGTCACCGAACGTGCGGCACCTGAAAGGACGGTCGATCCCGTCGATGACCTCATTGATCTCTCGCCCTCGTGGCGTTCGTCTGCATCCCCGAGACGCTGTGAACATTCTCGCGGAGAGCGAACGAATGGTTGCCAATCTCGTCGAGGTCGTGGTCTTTCATCCCCATCCGGGCACCGAGGCCGACACGCTCGACCTCGGAACGATCGCCGAGTGGCTGGTTCCTCGCATCGAGACCGTTCCCCAATTCCGACGCGTCCTGCGTCGATCGCGGTGGGACCTGGGAGATTCGTTCTGGATCGACTCGCCGAGGCCCGACCACGCGGCAGGGTTGTCCGTGACGCAGGTGAGCGAACCCGGTTGGGCGCCCATCGAGAACGCGGTCACGTCGATGATGAACGAGCGTATGAACCTCTCGGAGCGCACGTGGGAGATCAGGTTCCTGACCGGCACATCCCACATCCAGGGTGTCCCGGACGGCGCGTGCTTCGCCCTGGTCAAGGTTCACCACTCGATCATGGACGGCCTGGGTCTGGCGGACGCTCTGAAGACGATCTTCGGTGACGACGTCTCGCTCCCCCGTCGTGAGGACGAGACGTGGGGACATCATGCCGCGGAGCGGGTACCGACCTCTCTCAAGAACGCGGTCACGTTGCCTTACGGACTGCTCAAGTACGTGCGCCGCTACCTTCTCGAACGCAAGGACGGTGACGCGTCGGAAGAAGGACGCCCGACACATCCGGCGACACGCTTCGACGGCCGCACCGATCGCGGCACCGTCTGCCGTGTGATGTGGTTCGACGTCGACGACATCAAACGGTCCAGAGCCGCCGTGCCCGGCAGCACGACCAACGACGTTCTCCTGGGCATAGTGTCGGGTGCGATGCAACGCTATCTCGAGGAGATCGGGGAGCGTCCTGAGGGTTCGCTGGGCTCCACTGTGCCGATCGCGCTCGACGGGACCGAGTCGGCCAACCGCGCGTCGTTCCTCACGGTGTCTCTGCATTCGGACGTGTCCGACGTGCGAAAACGCCTCGCTGCCATTCAGCGGTCGACGGCCATGGCGAAAGCCGGCATCGCGAAGAAGACGCAGTCTGCGCGGAGGCGTTCCATCGACGTGATCCCGCCGATCGTCGTCAAAGTTTTCATGTCATTGCAATCTCGCAACCGCGCCACGCCCGTCAACGTCGCGTCGAACACCGTTCTGTCGAACATGATGCACGGCGACAGCCGGCTCGAACTGCTCGGCAGGCCGGCGTTCGGAATCTTCACACCCATGCCGATCGTGGACGGATTCGGCTTGTGCCACCACGCGGGCACCCTCGGTGACACGTTGGCACTGACCATCACGGCCGATGCCTCGATGCTGACCGACCCCGACCGCTACTGCGCGCTGATCGAGGAAGCGCAACACTCGCTGAACTCGCTGGCCAGCTGACCTCGGGCTCGACCTGGTCACGCCGTTCGTCGGCCTCCGCACGCGGACCGACGAACGGCGTCGCCGTCACCGGCGGACGAACACGTCCCTGAGTGCGGGGCCGATGATCGTCAGGGCTCGGTCGCTCGTCATCTGCCAGTGGCTCACATCGACGGGTATGTCCGTGACCACGTCCGCGAACGGCTCCCACGATGCAGCCGGACCCGCTTCGTCCCCACGCCCTTCCACTGCTGAGAACATCACGATCTCACCGTGGTACCTACCCGGATGATGCTCGGCACCCAGCGCACCGTTGACGGTCGCCGTCGTGATCACATTCCGAATGATCTGCGGATCCACCTGTCCCGCGAGAGCTGTGCTCGTCGAGAGATAGTCGACCAGGGCATCGGCCGACTCGGACGCGGACGCGACATCGTCGGGTGCTGTCAGGGACCCGTCGACGAGCCCGGATGCAGCCAGGAAATCGGTCAGATGATCCGCGTCCTCGGCGTCGTTCGTCGTGTCCAGCGAGTGGGCGTAGGAGTCCAGCATCACCAACGACTCGACGACCGCGCCACGCTGTTGCAGCTGAACAGCCATCTCGTGGGCGATCCTGCCACCGAGTGACCACCCGAGCAGACGGTACGGGCCCTCGGTCTGCACGGAGAGCATGGCGTCGACGTAGGTCCGGGCCAAGGCCGCGACAGAAGTTGCCTGAGCGTCGACGTCGAGTAGGCCGGGCGGCTGCAGTCCGTACAGCGGAACCTCGTCGAGGTGGGGTGCGAGAGCCCCGAAGCTCCAGGACAGACCGGACACAGGGTGCACGCAGAAGACCGGTCGCTCTTCCCCGCCGGCAAGTGGCAGCACGACTCCCAACATGTCCTGCAGCCCCGTGGTCGACGCGGTGGTCGAGCCGTCGCCGACGCTGCGGATGTGATCGGCGATGTCGGCCGGAGTCGGACCCAGGAAGATCTGCCGCAGCGGAATCTCCACGCCGAGGTCGCGTCGGAGTGCTGCGGTGAGCTCCATGACGCCCAGCGAGTTTCCTCCCAAGCCGAAGAAGCTGTCGTCCGGACCGACGGCGTCGGATTCGAGAACATCGGCCATCGCAGCGCAGATCCGGCGCTCGAGCTCGTCGCGTGGCTCCCGCGACGCGAACCTCTGCGTGGTCGGCTCCGGGAGTGCCCGCCTGTCGACCTTGCCACTGGCGTTCAGCGGCAATGCATCGAGCGCGACTATCCGGGCAGGGACAAGGAAGTCCGGGACCGTCTCCGACAACCGTCGTCTCATCTCGGTCTCGTCCGGGTTCGGCTCACTGGACACGACGTAGCCCAGTAGACGACTGCGCCCACCGGTTCTCCGCACCACGACCGCGGCATCGGTGATGCCGTCGAGACCGCGCAGAGCAGACTCCACCTCACCCAGTTCCACTCTGACACCGTTGACCTTGACCTGATCGTCGGTTCGGCCCGAGTAGATCAGCTCACCCTCACCGTCCCACCGCACGACATCGCCCGTGCGGTACATGCGCGAGCCCGGAGTGCCGCTCGGATCGGCAACGAACCTGGTGGCGGTGTCGCCGGGCCGCGAGGCGTATCCACGTGCGAGCTGAGGTCCCGCGAGGTACAGCTCGCCGTGCACCGAGGGTCCGACCAGTCGGAGTGTCGTGTTCCTCACCGTCGCCGCGGTCGTTCCCATGGGAGGACCGATCGGGACAGCACCGGATTCGGAGCCCGTCGAGCGGTGCCGAGCAACGGACAGTGTCGTCTCCGTGGGACCGTACTCGTTGGTCGGCCGCACGATCCCGAGCGCCGCGACCGAGGCCACCAGATCGGTCGGGAGTCGCTCACCTCCACTGACGAGCAGGCGAAGTGAACTGCACCTCCCCGGCGCGATCGCGTCGACGAAGAGACGCAGCACCGAGGGAACGAAGTGCATCACCGTGACCTGTCGTTCGTCCACGACGTCAGCGAGATACCGCATGTCGAGGTGGCCACCGGGTCGTGCGATCACCAGCCGGGCGCCGACCAGCAGCGGCCACCACAATTCCCTCACTGATGCGTCGAAGGTCATCGGCGTCTTGTGGAACACGACGTCGCTCGCGTCGAGCGAGTACTCGTTCTGACGCCATTCCATACTGGTCGACACAGCATCGTGAGGCACGACGACGCCTTTGGGACGACCGGTCGATCCCGAGGTGAACATGACGTAGGCGGGCGTCGAGGGGTGGATCTCGCGCTGGCGCCGCAGAACCTGAGCGAGCGCGGTGTCATCGTCCGTACCGGACATGGCATCGAGATCGAGACGGGTTCGCCCGTCCGCGACGGAATCCAGTCCGGACTCGTTCATCGATTCTCGGTCCGAGAGAAGGTAGCGCGCGCCACTGTCCAGCACCAGGACCTCGTTGCGGTCCACTGCGTGACTCGGGTCCACCGGAACGTACGCAGCACCGGCCGCCACCACGGCGTGGAACGCGACGAGCTGTCGTGCCGATCGTGGAAGGACGACCGCGACCGTCGATTCCGGGCCGACTCCCGCAGCCATCAGTTCGGACGCCACCGAGACGATCTCCTCGGAGAGCTGTCCGTAGGTCAGTGTGGTCTCGGAGGCGTCGCAGAAGACTGCGACGTCGTCAGGCGCGGCGAGCACGGTCCGACGGAACTGTTCGAACAGAGTCTCTGTACCGCCCGATCCTCGACGATCGAGCCCGCCGAACGCGGTGACCGTTCGGATGTCCTCCTCGGACGGAGCAATGAGGGAATCGATGCGGGCAGTGGGATCGCCGACCGCAGCGTCGAGGACGCTCGTGAACTCGTCCGCGATACGCCTGACCGTCTCCTCGTCGAACAGGTCGACGGCGTAGATGAACCGTGCGAGATATCCACCGATTCCGTCGGGATCGTCCGCCATGGTCAATTGCAGGTCGAACTTGGCGATGCCAGGGTCGATCTCGAGGCCCTCGACCGACAGCTCGGGGAGCGTCAGGCGCTCGTTCCTCAGGTTCTGGAACGCGAGCATGACCTGGAAGAGAGGGTGCCGTGACGTGGCCCTGGGCAGGTCCATCATCTCGACCACCTGCTCGAACGGGACGTCGGCATGAGCGAACGCACCGAGTGCACGCTCCTTCGCGTGACCGAGAACGTCCGCGAAGGTGGCCGACGGTGCCATCTCGGTTCGCAGAACGAGTGTGTTCACGAACATGCCGATCATCTGATCCAGCTCGGCGAGGCCTCGTCCCGCGTACGGAGTGCCGATCGCCACGTCGTTCTCCCCGGTGAGACGGTGGAGAGTCACAGCGAGGGCTGCGTGCACGACCATGAACGGGGTGGCATTGGCGGCCCGCGCCAGATCCCGCACTCGCGATCCCGTGCCGGCGTCCACTCGCACGTCCACGGTCGAGCCGCGGTTCGACGGTGTGGCAGTGCGAGGACGGTCGAAGGGCAATCCGATCTCGTCCACGAGGCCCTCGAGTACAGATGTCCAGTAGACACCCTGCGAGGCCAACAACGAGGACGGGTCGTCGGGCGCCCCCAACACAGCACGCTGCCACAGCGTGTAGTCGACGTACTGCACATCGAGCGGTTGCCACGTCGGACTGTTCCCCAGCGCTCTCGAGACGTAGGCGACAGCGATGTCACGAGCGAGCGGACCGGCACTGAATCCGTCCGCAGCGATGTGGTGCACCACGACCACCAGGACGTGCGACCTCGAGTCGACGGTGAGCACCGCCACCCGCAGCGGCGGAGCAGTCGTGACGTCGAAGGGTGTCGAGGCCATCGACGTGACCATTCGAACGACCGCACTCTCGGCGTCGTCCTCGGTCCGCAGGTCGACCTCCGTCACGTCGACGCCTCGACCTGCAGGCAGCACGACCTGTTCGGGCGCCCCACTGTCGGCGGGATACACGGTCCTGAGGCTCTCGTGTCGGTCGACGACGTCGTCGATGGCATCGCGAAGCGCGTCCACGTTCAGATCGCCTGTGAAGCGCACCGCGATCGGAATGTTGTACGAGGACGACTCCGGCTCCAGACGGTTGAGGAACCACATGCGCGACTGCGCGAGCGAGAGTGGCACGTGGGCAGGACGTTCGACGGGCACCAGCGGTGCACGGGTGTCCGACGTCGACGCCGACTCGGCGCGCGCCGCGAACGTCGCGACGTCGGCCGACTCGAACATCTCGCGGATGCCGATGCGGGTGTTCAGCCGGGCGTTGACCCGCGCCACCACCTGCGTCGCCGACAGCGAGTTGCCACCGAGCTCGAAGAAGTTGTCGTCCATGCCGACTCGCTCGACACCGAGCACCGCGGCGTACGCGGCGGCGACGATCTCCTCGACCGGGGTGGACGGCGCGCGGTACTCCCGCGCCACGTCCAGATCGATCGACGGCAACCGGCGACGGTCGAGCTTGCCGTTGACGCTCAGCGGCAACTCCTCGATCACCACGATGCGCGCGGGAACCATGTAGCCCGGAACCGCTTCGGCCGCAGCAGATCGCACCGCGTCGACGTCGAGGGTGACGTCTTTCTCGGGCACCACGTAGCCCACCAGCAGCTCGCCGCCGGCGGTACGGGCGACGGTGGCGGCCGATGCGGCGACACCGTCGGCGGTGGTCAGCGCGGCCTCGACCTCGCCGAGTTCGATACGGAAACCGCGCACCTTGACCTGGTCGTCGGTGCGGGCGACGAACTCGAGCACCCGCGCGTCTCCGCGGGTGACCCAGCGGACCGCGTCACCGGTGCGGTAGAGCCTGCCGGACCCGAACGGATCGGCGACGAAGCGCTCCGCCGTCAGGGTGGTGTTGCCGAAGTAGCCGAGCGCCAGCTGATCGCCCGCGAGGTAGAGCTCACCCGCGACACCGACGGGTACCGGCCGCAGTCGGGAATCGAGAACGTAGACCTGCACGTTCGCCTCGGGTCCACCGATGGACACCGGACCCGTCTCGTCGGACGCGATGTGGTGCACGGTGACCGAGACCGCAGCCTCCGTCGGTCCGTAGAGGTTCACCACCGGAGCGTCGGACAGTCGGCCGAACGCGGTGACCACATCGCGCGGCAGCGCCTCGCCGATGCACAGGACCGCTCGCAGTGACGCGACGTCCTCGGCCGACGCCACCGAGGCGAACGCACCGAGGAGCGACGGCACGAAGTCGGCGACGGTGACGTTCTGCTCGCGCATCAGTCGCGCGAGTTCGGCGGGGTCCCGGTTCGCCTCGGGCGAACCGATCACCAACCGGGCGCCCGCGGTCAGCGGCCACCACAGCTCCCACACCGACAGGTCGAACGTGGACGGTGTCTTCTGCACCATCGCGTCGTCCGCCGTGAGTTCGAACTCGTTCTGGATCCACCAGAGCTGGTTCGCCACTGCGCGATGCGGCAGCGCGACGCCCTTGGGACGTCCGGTCGACCCCGAGGTGTAGATGACGTACACGGGGTCCTCGGCCGACAGCGGGCGGCTGCGCTCGTCGTCGGTGACGGGAGCGTCGGAGAATTCCGAGAGCTCCGCCGTGAGCACGTCGATCGTCGGGACGTCCGAGGGCGCCGACAGAGCTCGCCCGCCCAGCAGGATCAGCGACGGCCGGGCATCACCCAGCACGTACTCCGTGCGCTCGGCCGGGTGGTCGAGGTCGATCGGCAGGTAGGCCGCACCGGCCTGGACCACCGCGTACATCGCGACCATCGACTCGGTCGACCGCGGCATCGCCACGGCGACGAGATCACCGGTCCGCACGCCGTCGGCGAGCAACCTGCGCGCCAGACGTGCGACGCGAGAGCCGAACTCGCCGTACGTGAGTGAGACGTCACCCTCGGTCAGGGCCGCGACGCCGGGACGCTCGGCGACGCGGTCGGCGAACATCCGTGCGACGGAGGTGGGCGAGCCGACGACACGAGTGTCGTTGATGTCCACCAGGATCGACCGACGCTCGTCCGCACTCAGGACGTCCGCGGTGTGCACCGGTGCGTCCGGACGGGCGATCAGCGCGTCGACCACGCGGCAGAAGCGCTCGGTGAACGACTCGGCCGTGGCGCGGTCGAACAGCGCCTCGGCGAAGGTGAGCACCGACTGCAGCGAGCCGTCCTCGGCTCCCTCACTGACGATGAGGTGCAGATCGAACTGCGAGACCGCGGCCTCGAGTCCGACGTCCCCGACGGTGAGGTCGGGGAGCTCGAACGTCACCGGCGCGAGGTTCTGGAACGAGAAGCCCACCTGGAAGATCGGGTGGTACGCGGTGGATCGACGCGGATCGACGGCCTCGACGAGCTGCTCGAAGGGCACGTCCGCATGACCGAACGCGGCCAGATCGACCGAGCGCGCGGCCGCGACCAGATCGGCGAACGACGCATCCGGGTCGACGTCGAGACGCAGTGCCAGCGTGTTGACGAACATGCCGACCATGTCGTCCAGTTCGCGCTCACCACGTCCGGCAATGGGGGTTCCGACGGCGATGTCGCGCGAGCCGGACAAGGCGCCGAGCAGCACGGACCACGCCGCGTGCACGGCCATGAACACCGTGCCCTGACGCGAGGCGGCGACGGCGCGCAGGCCGGCCGTCTGCTCGGGGGTCAGCGCGAACTGCACCGAGTGGCCGAGCATGGACTGCACCGCGGGTCGCGGCCTGTCGGTCGGCAGCTCGATCGGATCGTCCAGACCGGCGAGCTGCTGCTTCCAGTACGCGATCTGCTGGGCGGTCAACGACTCCGGGTCGCTCTCCGATCCCAGCACCTCGCGCTGCCACAGCGCGTAGTCGGCGTACTGCACGGGCAGGGGTGCCCACTCCGGGATCGCTCCGGCGACGCGCGCCGAGTAGGCGACCATGACGTCACGTGCCAGCGGGCCGAGCGAGAATCCGTCCGCGGAGATGTGGTGCACGACGATGGACAGCACGTACTCCGCCGCGTCGCCGGCCGGGTCGACGACCTCGAGCAGCAGACCGCGCACGGGCACGGCGGCAGTGACGTCGAACCCGGACGCGATGAACTCGAACAACGCGCCGGGCACACCGGCGGTCTCGACCGGACGTGGCGCCAGGTCGAGGGGAACGTCGTCCACACCCAGGATGACCTGGTAGGGACCTTCTTCCGACCCGGGGTACACCGTGCGCAGCGTCTCGTGCCGGGCGAGGACGTCGCGGACGGCCTCCTCCAGCGCGGCGACGTCGAGCGTGCCGGTGAGGCGCACCGCCAGCGGGATGTTGTACGCGGGCGAGCTGGTGTCGAACTGGTTGAGGAACCACATGCGGCGCTGTGCGAGCGACAGCGGCACCGGATCGGGCCGCTCGCCCGCGACGAGCGCGGGGCGACGACCGACTCCACCCGAGAGTGCGCGCGCCGCGAGTTCGCCCACGGTCGACGCGTCGAAGATGTCGCGCACGCCGATGTGGGTGTCCAGTGCCGCGTTGATACGCGCGACGGCCTGGGTGGCCACGAGCGAGTTGCCGCCGAGATCGAAGAAGCTGTCGTCGACACCGACCCGCTCCACGCCGAGAAGATCGGCGAACACCTCGGCGACGGCCTGGTCCTCGGGCGTCTCCGGGGCGCGGTACTCGGCCTGCTGCCGCACCAGGGTGGGCTCCGGCAACGCGGCGCGGTCGAGCTTGCCGACCGGGTTCAGCGGCACGGAGGTGAGCGGCATGATCACCGCGGGCACCATGTGCGCGGGCAGGCTCTCCTTGACGGAGGCGTGCACGGCCGCGACGTCCAGGGTCGCGCCCGCCTCGAGCAGGGACGCCGCCGGCAGGACGTAGGACACGAGATCGGTGACGCCACCGACGGATCGGTGGCCGACCGTCACGGCGAAGTCCACGTCCGGGTGCGCCGCGAGCGCGGCGTCGATCTCGCCGAGCTCGATGCGCTGGCCCCGGATCTTGACCTGGAAGTCGCTGCGGCCGATGTACTCGACGGTGCCGGCCTCGGTCCAGCGGACCACGTCGCCGGTGCGGTACAGACGGCTCCCCGCGGGACCGTACGGATCGGCGACGAAGCGCTCGGAGGTGAGCGTCGGGCGGCCGAAGTAGCCGCGCGCGACACCCGGACCTCCGGCGTAGAGCTCACCGGAAACGCCGACGGGCACGGGCCGCAGTCGGCCGTCCAGCACGTACTCGCGAGTGCCCTTGCTGGGACCGCCCACCGTGATCGGATCGCCTGCGGAGAGGGGCACCGACGCGTTGATCATGATCGTCGTCTCGGCGGGTCCGTACCCGTTGACGACGGTGCGGCCGGACGTCGCCCACGCCGCCATCAGATCCGGCGGAAGAGCCTCGCCGACGGGCATGACGGCGCGCACGGACGGCACCGCGTCCGGCTCGACGGTCGCCAGCGCGGACGGCGTGATCACCATGTGGGTGACACCCTCGTCGGTGACGAAGCGCGCCAGATCGGGTCCGCCGTAGAACCCGGCGGGCGCCGGTGCGAGCGGAACCGCGTTGCCGGCGGCCAGCAGGATCTCGAAGATCGACGCGTCGAAGCTCGTCGACGCCACGGCCAGAATGATCGACGCGTGATCGATCCCCAGCGAGTCCGTCTGTGCGGCGACCAGATTGGCGAGACCGGTGTGCGGGACGACGACACCCTTGGGACGGCCGGTCGATCCGGACGTGTAGATCATGTACGCCGCGTTGCTCATGCGTACTGTGCCGAGACGCTCACCGTCGGTGAGGCGCTCGGGCGAGCGGGAGTCGACGTCGGCCGCGAACTGCTCGTCGTCGAGGACGAGCCACCGCAGCCCGTCGACGTCGGCGGGGCGGTCGGCGACCGTCGTGATGCCGAGCGCCGCCGTCGAGTCGTGCACCATGTAGTCGATGCGCTCGGCAGGGTGTGCCGGGTCGACGGGCACCACGTAACCGCCCGCCTTGGCGACCGCCCAGACGCAGAGCACGAACTCGGGCGACCGCGGAACCGCCACGGCCACCACGACGTCCGGTCCGACACCCGCGTCGACGAGGACGCGCGCGAGGCGCGTGGCACGAGCGTCGAGCTCCTCGTACGTCCACTGCACCGATCCCTGGCGGACGGCGAGTCTGCTGGGAGCGTGATCCGCGGCGTCCTCGAGGATCCGGACGAGCGTGCGCTCGTCGACGTCGGCGGATCCGCGGCGCGACAGCAGGTCGGTGCGCTCGTCGGCGAGCAGCGTCTCGATGCGGCCGACGGGTGCACCCGGTGACGTGGCGAACGCCGCGAACACGGCCTGCAGGCGACTGCCCAGTGCGGACACGTACTCGTCGGAGAACAGGTCGCGCAGGTAGCGCAGCGTCATGCGGATCTGCGTGTCCGCGAACGTGACCACGTTGATCGGGTAGTGCGTCGCGTCGAGCACCTGAGCGCCGGTGACGGCCATGCCGTCGATGGACGCGGCGGCCTTCAGGCCCTCCTCGTCCACCGGGTAGGACTCGAGAACGGTGATCGAGTCGAACACCGCGCCCGGGCCGACAGCGGTGGTGATGTCCGCCAGCCCCAGGTAGTGGTGGTCGAGCAACGCCGTCTGCTCCTCCTGCAACCGGAGCAGGAAGGACTCGATGCTGTCGGACTCGTCGATGCGCACGCGGACGGGCAGCGTGTTGATGAACAGGCCGACCATGGTCTCGACGCCCTCGAGGTCGGCGGGGCGACCGGAGACCGTCCCACCGAACGCGACGTCGTCGCGGCCCAGCTGGCGCGCGAGCACGAGGCCCCACGCCGCCTGCACGATCGTGCTGAGCGTGACACCGAGACGCGACCCCAGATCGGTCAGCTCGGACGTGACCTTCTCGTCCATGACGACCTCGACCCGACCCGTGTCGGTCGAGACCCCGGACGTATCGGTGATGCCCGACAACAGTGTCGGCTCTTCCGCCCCGGCGAAAGCCGTGGTCCACGCCTTGACCGAGACGGCGCGGTCGCGGACCGACAGCCACTCCAGGAAGGAACGGTAGGACCGGACCTCGGGAAGCAGCGACGCATCTCCGCGCAGCGCGTACAGCGTGAGGAGATCCTTGAGCACCAGCGGCATCGACCATCCGTCGATGACGATGTGGTGCGCCATGAACGACAGCGTGACCGCGTCGTCGGCGGTGCGGATCATCCGGAAGCGCACCAGCGGCGCGCTGTCCATCGCGAACCGGCGGTCCCGCTCGGTCTCGAGCTCGACGCGCAGGTCGCCCTCGATGTCGTCGTGGCCGCGCAGGTCGACGTCGACCCACGGGACCTCAGCGGAACTCGGAACCAGTTGCACCGCACGACCGTCCGCGGTGGTGCGGAACGAGGTCCGCAGCCCGTCGTAGCGCGCGAGCAGCGCACCGGCCGCGGCGACGAACCGGTCCCGGTCGACGTCGCCGGTCAGGTCCATCACGACCTGCATGACGTAGACGTCGGGAGCGCCGGCCGGCTGCATCGACGAGTGGAACAGCAGACCCGCCTGCAGCGGAGCAAGGGACCAGACGTCCTCGAGATGGGACCCGGCATCGGACATCTCGTTCTCGAAGACCTCGATGTCCTTCTGCGACAACGGCACCAGCGGTACGTCCGACGGCGTGAGG
Organism: Rhodococcus sp. MEB041; assembly: GCF_030208955.1. Classification (NCBI taxonomy): domain Bacteria; kingdom Bacillati; phylum Actinomycetota; class Actinomycetes; order Mycobacteriales; family Nocardiaceae; genus Rhodococcus; species Rhodococcus sp. MEB041. Next base: position 324,213 of record NZ_JARVSZ010000001.1, on the reverse strand, counting down.
CCGCCGACATCGCCGCTCCCGACGTGCTGAGCGAGCGCCGTGAGTGCCTCGACCCAGTAGGTGCCGAGCGCGGACACGTCCTCCGACGACAGGATGCCGCGGGGGAAGGCGAACGTGGCACCGAGCTGCTCGTCCGCGAGGACTGCGTTGATGTCGAGCACGGCGATCGCCGGCATGTCGGCATCGAGAGGCACGTCCGCGAGGGTGGTGATGTCGGACGACGGGAGGAAGCCCAGACCCTCCGCACCCTCGGGCAGCTCGCCCGCGGACAGGCGGCCCAGGTAGTTGAAGCTGATCTGGCCGACGGATCGCGCGAGAACCGAGCGTCCCGTCTCGTCGAGGTAGCGCAGCATGCCGTAGCCCATACCGCGATCGGGCACCGCGAGCAGCTGTTCCTTGACGACCTTGACAGCTCGGCCGGCCGCGGCGCCACCGGCGAACGCGTCGTCGAGGTCGACGTCGGTGAGGTCGAGCAGCACGGGGAAGATCGACGTGAACCAGCCGACGGTCCGCGACAGATCCGCGAGTCCGGCGTCACCGAGCACGTCCTCCTCGCGGCCGTGGCCCTCGAGGCGCAGCAGCAGCGACGACGTCTCGGTGCCGCAATCACGGCGCCACTTCGCCACGGCCAGAGCCAGTGCGGACAACAGTCCGTCGTTCACGCCGCCCCGGAACACCTGCGGCAGAGCGGTGACGACGGCGGTCGTGACGTCCGCCGGAACGGTGACGCGCACCTTGTCGAGCGTGGCCTGCACGTCGACGGCGGGGTCGAGATCGCGGTCGCCGAGCAGTACGTCCTCGGACCGCACGACGGAACTCCAGAACGGCAGTTCCGAGCGACGCGACGGCGCCTGGTCCACGAGCGCGTGCGCCCAGGTACGCATCGACGTGCCCACCGGTTGCAGAGTCGGCTCGGTCCCGGAAGACACGCCGAACCACGCGGTGACCAGGTCCGGCACGATGATGCGCCACGAGACACCGTCTACGGCGAGGTGATGGCCGGCGACGACGAGGTGGCCGCCGGTCGACGGCCCCCGGTCCAGCCAGACGAACTGCACGAGACGACCGTCGGCCGTCGAGAGGCGGTCCAGTGCCGAGTCGAGTGCCGTGCGGGCCACCTTCTCGAGGTCGTCGCCCGTGACGTCGGCATCGACGTCGACTCGGGTGAGCAGCGACGCGGCGTCCACCGAACCCGGTGCCGCGGTGACGATCTCGAAGCCGTCGTCGAGCGACCCGGTGAGGCGCGCGCGGAACATGTCGTGACGGTCCAGCACGGCCTGCAGTGTCGCGGTGATTTCGGCCTCGTCGATACCTGTCGGCAGGTCCAGTACGACGCTCTGCGAGAAGCGCTCGTAGGCGCCGCCGCGGCGGGTCATGAAGTGCTCCACCGGGGTCAGCGGACGCGATCCGACGCCGCCACCTTCGAGCTCGGGCAGCATGCGGACGGCGTTCTCCCCCGACGACACGACGGCCGCCAGCGCGGCGACGGTGCGCCGCTCGAAGACGTCACGCGGGCTGAGGGACAGTCCGGCGGCGCGAGCACGCGATACCAGCTGGATGGAGACGATGGAGTCGCCGCCCAGGGCGAAGAAGTCGTCGTCCGCGCTGACCCGATCGACGCCGAGCACGTCGGCGAAGACCGCTGCCAGCGCGCGCTCGGTCTCTGTGGCCGGCTCGCGGTAGGTGTCGGTGTCGGTACCGAACTCGGGCATCGGCAGAGCCCGTCGGTCGACCTTGCCGGTGGCACCCAGCGGCACCTCGCCCATGACGACCACGGCGGACGGGACCATGTGCGCGGGAAGTGATTCCGCTGCCCACTCGGTGACGTCCGATTCCCGCAGACGAGATCCGGGAGTGAGCGTGACGTACGTGACCAGCACCGTCGCCCCCGCTGCCGTGGTGAACGGCGTGGTCAGCGCGAACTGCACCTCGGGGTGCGAGGACACGACGGCGTCGATCTCGCCGGGCTCGATGCGGAACCCGCGGATCTTGATCTGCGAGTCACCTCGGCCGACGTACTCGAGTTCGAGCTCGTCCGTCCCCGGACGTCGCCACCAGCGCACGACATCGCCGGTCCGGTACATGCGGGTTCCGGGCTGACCGTACGGGTCGGCGACGAAGCGCTCGGACGAGAGTGCCCGGCGCTCGTGGTAGTGCTGCGCCACACCGGGTCCCGCGGTGTAGAGCTCACCCGGAACACCGACCGGAACGGGGCCCAGTCGACTGTCGAGCACCATGGCACGACCGCCGCGGATCGGGCCACCCATGGACACCGGGCCGTCCGGACTCAGCGGGCCGCCCAGGTGCGAGACGATCGTGGTCTCGGTGGGGCCGTACGCGTTCAACATCCGACGGCCCGGCGCGAACCGAGCCACGAGATTCCGATCGAAGGATTCTCCACCCACCGCCACCGTCTGCAGCGACGGAAGGCCCTGGTGATCCATCGACGTCAACGCCGCCGGGGTGATGAACGCGTGCGTCACCTCGTGTCGGCGGATGAACTGTGCGAAGTCCTCTCCACCGTAGATCGACGTCGGTGCGACCACCATCGCCGCGGACGACGAGAACGACAACAGCACTTCCAGCAGGGAGGCGTCGAAGCTCGGAGAGGCGAAGTGCAGTACCCGAGAGTGCCGATCGACCCGATACGTCTCCGCCTGGGTGGCTGCGAGATTCGCCAGTCCACGATGGGACACCGAGACGCCCTTGGGCAGACCGGTGGAACCGGAGGTGTAGATGATGTACGCGCGGTCGGCCGGCGTGACTGCCGTCCGACCGTCGGCGTCGGTGATCGCATCCGCCGGAGCGGCCGAGACCTGAGCCCGGATCTCCTCGGAATCGACGACGAGCCAGTCGATCTCGCCGGGCAGGGACGCCCGGTGCACGCCGAGCGTCAGGCCGACACGGACGCCCGAGTCGGTCACCATGTGTTCGATGCGATCGGCCGGGTAGTTGGGGTCGATCGGGACGAAGGCCGCACCCGTACGGGTCACCGCCCACATCAACGCGACCGACTCCGCGGAGCGCGGGACCGACAGCGCCACGGCGGATCCGGCCCCGATGCCACGGTCGATCAACACTCGGGCGAGTCGAGCCGAGAACTCGCCGAGTTCGCGGTAGGACACCGACGTCCCGTCGAACAGGACCGCGGAGTCGAAGACCAGCGCCGGACCGTCGGGGTTGGTCGCGACGGCATCGACGAGGAGGTCGCCGAGCGTCCGCTCCGCCACCGCGTCGTCCCCGGTGACGGGTGCCAACGACGCCGCCTCCTCGGAGTCGAGCAGTGGGATGTCGCCGACGGCGCGGTCGGGCGTCTCGATCGCCGCGGCCAGCACGCGCTCGAAGCGCTCGCAGAACAGCGTGACGGTCTCCGCATCGAACAGGTCGGTCGAGAACGTCACCTCCATCGTCATGCCCGCGGCCTGTACGTCACCCGACCGGCCTCCGGCCTGCCCGCCGTCCTCCACCGTTTCCGTGATCTCGATGGACAGGTCGAACTTCGCGGAGTGGATGCCGGCGTCGTACCGGGCGACCTCGAGGCCGCCGAGTTCGAACGTCGTGCGCTCGAGGTTCTGGAACGCCAGCGCCACCTGGAAGAGCGGGTTGTGCGATGTCGAGCGCTCCGGAGCGAGGACCTCGACGAGCCGCTCGAAGGGGATGTCCGCGTTGCCGAAGGCGCCGAGGTCCACGGTCTTCGTCTCGGCCAGCAGCTCGGTGAACGTGGCGTGCGGCGAGACATGCGTGCGCAGCACGAGCGTGTTGACGAACATGCCGACGAGGTCGTCGAGCGCTTCCTCGCCGCGACCGGCGATGGGGGCACCGACGGCGATGTCGGTGGTGTTCGACAGTCGGGCGAGTACGACGGCGAGCGCACTGTGCACGACCATGAAGAGGCTCGCGTCGTGGGCGCGTGCGAAGTCTGCCGCGCGAGTGTGGATCTCGGCATCGATCGTGTGGTGGACCGCGGACCCGGCCCCGGTGGACACCGCGGGACGCGGGCGGTCCGACGGGAGCGTGAGCACCTCCGGCAGATCGTCGAGCTGCGTCACCCAGTACGACTCCTGCTGCGACGCCAGTGATTCCGGGTCGGACTCGGAGCCCAGCATCTCGCGCTGCCACAGGGAGAAGTCGGCGTACTGCACGGTCAGCGGACGAAGCGGGCCGTTCTCGGACCACGCCGGCGTGCCGGCCTGACGTGCCGCGTAGGCGGTCATGACGTCGCGGGCGAGCGGGCCCATCGAGAATCCGTCGGCACTGACGTGGTGCACGACGAACGCCAGCACGGCCTCGGTGTCCGACGTCCGCAGCAGTGCGCCGCGCAGCGGCACCTCCGCGGTGACGTCGAAGCCGGAGGTCACCATGTCGAGGACGCGCGCCTGCACGTCGTCCGCGGCGACCTCGGTCACGGCGAATTGTCCGGCGACCCGGTCGGCGGGCAGGATCACCTGGTACGGCGTGCCGTCCACCTGCGGGTAGAGCGTACGCAGAGACTCGTGGCGCTCGAGCACGTCGCCGACGGCCGCGCGCAGCACGTCCACGTCGAGCGCACCGCGCAGCGTGATGACGAGCGGGATGTTGTAGGCCGCCGACTCGGTGTCGAACTGGTTGACGAACCACATGCGGGACTGCGCGAGCGACAGCGGAATTCGCTCCGGGCGCTCCCTCGGCGCCAGCACGGGCCGGGTACGGCCGGTGTGTGCCGCGGCGTCGATCCGGGCGGCGAGCGCGGCCACCGTGGGCTTCTCGAACAGATCGCGGACGCCGATGGAGCTGGACAGCGCCTCGTTGACCCGCGCGACGGCGCGCATGCCGACCAGCGAGTTGCCGCCGAGCTCGAAGAACGAGTCGTCGATGCCGACGCGCGGGGCATCGAGCAGTGCGGAGAAGACGTCCGCGACGACCTTCTCGGACACCGTCTCCGGAGCCCGGTACTCCCGCGGTCCGGACACGTCCACGGGCTCGGGCAGAGCGCGGCGGTCGAGCTTGCCGCTGGGGCTGAGCGGGATCTCGTCGAGCACCGTCAGGTGTGACGGCACCATGTACGCGGGGACGCGCTCGGCGACCAGGTCGAGGACACTCGCCAGTTCCGGTGCGCGCCCGGCCTCCGGCACGATGTACGCCACCAGAGCTTCGCCGGTGCGCTCGTCGGAGTGCACGATGGCCACGGCGCGGGCCACGTCCGGGTGCGCGGTGAGAGCGGACTCGATCTCGCCGAGCTCGATGCGCAGACCACGGAGCTTGACCTGAAAGTCGGTGCGGCCGAGGAACTCCAGCTCACCCGACGCGGTGACCGAGACGAGGTCGCCGGTCCGGTACATCCGCTCACCGGTCGTGCGGGGATCGGCGACGAAGCGATCGGCGGTGAGGTCGGGCCGACCGAAGTACCCACGAGCCAGCTGCGCGCCCGTGAGATAGAGCTCTCCCGGGACACCGACCGGAACGTCGTGCAGACGCGAGTCCAGCACGCGCGCACCGGTGTTACGGATCGGGCGACCGATGGGCACGGTACGGACGTCGGCGTCGGTGGTCCGGTGCAGCGTGGACGTGACCGTCGCCTCGGTGGGGCCGTACGTGTTGTCGAGCTCGGCGGCCGACGAGGCCGCGAACCGACGCACCAGATCGGCGGACAACGCCTCGCCGCCCACCGACAGGTAGCGCAGCGATCCCGGCAGGGCCAGACCGGCATCGGACATGAAGAGCTCGAGCATGGACGGTACGAACTCGAGGATCGCGATGCCGTGCGAGCGCGCCTGGTCGAGCAGGTACTGCACGTCGAGGTGGCCGTCCGGACGCGCGACGACGAGGGTGGCGCCGAGCTGGAAGGGCAGGAAGAGTTCCCACACCGACGCGTCGAACGTCACCGGCGTCTTCTGCAGCATCGTGTCGCCGACCGTGAGGTCGTACGTCTCGTGCATCCAGAGCATCTGGTTCAGGACGGAGCGGTGCGAGACCGCCACGCCCTTGGGGCGGCCGGTCGAGCCCGATGTGTAGATGATGTAGGCGATGTTGGACGGCACGAGCGTGCCCGTCCGCTCCGCGTCCGTCAGCGGCTCCGCGGACACGTCGGCGAGATCGACCGTGTCGACGTCGATCACGTTGTGGTGCTCGGGCAGGTCCCGGTGATCGCGCGTGGTGGTCAGCACGACGACGGGTGCGGCGCTGGACAGGACGTACTCGGTGCGCTCGTGCGGGTGGTCCGGATCCACCGGCACGTAGGCGCCACCGGCCTCGAGCACCGCGTAGATCCCGATCATCATCTCGAGCGAGCGGCGCATGCCGACGGCCACGCGGGCGTCGGGACCGACCCCCAGTGCGACGAGGTGCCGTGCCAACCGGTTCACCCGCGTGGAGAACTCGGCATACGTGAGAGAGGTCCCCTCGTACACGAGCGCGGTCCGACTCGGATCCTGTGCGGCGCCGCGGCGGAACGCGTCGACGAGGGTCTCGGCGGGCAGCGGAGCGTCGATGCCGCGCAGCGCGGCGAGCTGCGTCTGCTCGCCGGAGGTGGTCAGCGGGAGATCGCCGACGGCGGTGGCGGAATCGGCCACGACGGCGGCGAGGATGCCGACGTAGCGTTCCGCGATGGTGCGTGCGGTGGGTTCGTCGAACAGATCCGTGGCGTACAGCAGCGATCCGTCGATGGGACCGGGCGACCCGTCGGGGTTCACCTGCTCCATGAGCGTCAGCGTCAGGTCGAGCTTCGCGACCGGCACGTCCGAGTCGAGGAGACCGATGGTGACGTCGGGCAGCTCGATCTCGGTGCGTTCGAAGTTCTGCAGCATGAGCAGTACCTGGAACAGCGGCGCGTAGGCGAGCGAGCGCTGGGGTCGCAGGATCTCGACCAGCCGGTCCAGCGGCAGGTCCGAGTTGCCCAGTGCATCGAGGTCCGCGGTGCGGGTGCGGAGCAGGAAGTCCTCGAACGACTCCCCCGGCTCCAGATGCGATCGCAGGACCAGCGTGTTGCCGAACATGCCGACGAGCGGATCGAGCGCCTGCTCGCCGCGGCCCGCGATCTGCGTGCCGACGGACACGTCGTCGGTCGCGGCCATGCGCGAGAGCAGCACGGCCAGGGCGGCGTGCACCACCATGAACAGCGTCGAGTTGGTGCGTCGCGCGAGGTCGTTCAGACCCTCGACGACGTCCGACTCGAGTCGGAACGGCACCGTCGCACCGCGGGACGACGGCTGCGCCGGTCGCGGCCGGTCGGTGGGGAGTTCGATGACCTCGGGAGTGCCGGCGAGGGCGCGCGTCCAGAAGTCGATCTGCTTGGCGCTCAACGACTCCGGGTCGCTCTCGTCGCCGAGGAGCTCACGGTGCCACATCGCGTAGTCCGCGTACTGCACCTCGAGCTCGGGCAGCTCGGGAGCCGCACCGGCGCTGCGCGCCACGTAGGCCGTGGTGAGGTCGCGCACCAGCGGGGCGAGCGATCCACCGTCACTGGCGATGTGGTGCATGACCACGGCGAGGACGTAGTCCTGGTCCGCGATCTGGAACAGCTTGGCACGGAAGGGCACCGAGGACGACACGTCGAAGCCGTCGAGCACCACCGGGGTCAGTCGCTCGTACACCGAGCTCTCGTCGATCCGCTCCGGATCGAGCACCACCGACACCGACGACGCGGGCTCGATGCGCTGCACCGGACCACTGTCGGTCTGCGGGTAGACGGTGCGCAGCGTCTCGTGCCGCGTGATGAGATCCTCGAACGCGTGGCCGAGCGCCTCGAGATCCAGCGCACCCGTCATCCGCAGCACGACAGGCTGGTTGTACGCGGGCGACGTCACGTCGTACTGGTTGGTGAGCCACATCCGCTGCTGGGCGTAGGACAGCGGCAGGTCGCCCGAGCGATCACGACGCACGAGCGGCGGCCGCTCCGGGGCACCGAGCGAGAGATCCACCCGCGCAGCGAGATCCGCGACGGAGGTCGCCTCGAACACGTCCCGCACCGCGATGCGGGACTGCGCCGCCTGGTTGATCCGGGCGACCACCTGGGTCGCGAGCAGCGAGTTGCCACCGAGTTCGAAGAAGGTGTCGTCCAGACCCACGCGCTCGGCCGACAACAGGTCCGCCAGCACCTCGGACACCGTGATCTCGGTCCGGGTCTCCGGAGCCCGGTACTCCTTCGTCGACGTGCCGATGGTCGGCTGCGGCAGCGCCGCGCGATCGAGCTTGCCGACGGGTGTGAGGGGCACGGCGTCGATGACGATGATCTCGGACGGCACCATGTACGCGGTGAGGCTCCGGCCGACGAAGGCCGTGACGTCGTCGACGTCGATCTCGTGGCCCGGCTCGGGCTGCACGTAGGCCACGAGCACCGTCGAGCCGTCGGGCAGCTGATGACCGGCCGCCGCGGCGAAGCGGACGTCCGGGTGCGCCGTCAGGGCGGCGTCGATCTCGCCGAGTTCGATGCGGAACCCGCGGACCTTCACCTGGAAGTCGGAGCGACCCAGGTAGTCGACCGCGCCGCCGCTGCGCACGCGGGCGAGGTCGCCGGTGCGGTACACGCGCGAACCCGGTTCACCGAAGGGATCCGCGACGAAACGCTCCGCGGTGAGCGACGGCCGACCGTGATACCCGCGGGCCAGACCGGGGCCGGCCGCGTACAGCTCACCGGCGACACCGGCCGGGACGTCGCGCAGGCGGCCGTCGAGCACGGGCGTGCGGAAGTCGCGGATCGCGCCGCCGATGGAGACGGGCGCGTCCGGGAACAGCTCCGCGCAGTTGGTCATGATGGTGGCCTCGGTCGGACCGAAGCCGTTGAACATGCGGCGGGTGTCGGTCACGAAGCGGGACACCAGTTCCGGCGGGCACGCCTCACCGGCGGTGACCACGACCCGCAGGTCGGGCAACTCCGACGGCGTGACCGAGGCCAGCACGGACGGGGTGATGACGGCATGGGTCACCCGCTGCTCGCGCAGCAGAGCCGTCAGATCGTCGCCACCGAAGACGTCGGGCGGCGAGACGACCATCGTCGCTCCGGACCCCACGGCCATGAGCAGTTCGAAGACCGAGGCGTCAAAGCTCGGGGACGCGACGGCGAGGGTGCGGGCGGACGCGTCGATACCGAAGCGCTCACGCTGCTCGGCGACCAGGCTCGAGAGGCCGGCGTGCGTCACCTCGACGCCCTTGGGTCGACCCGTCGATCCGGACGTGTAGATCATGTAGGCCGTGTTCGCGGGGCCGAGCACCCGCACGCGATCGGCGTAGGTGACCGGCTCGGCGGACCGTGCGTCGACGGCGGCGTCCAGGTCGGCGTCGCCCAGGACGAGCCAGCTGGGGCCCACTCCCTCCGGCAGGGTCTCGCGGTGCTCCGTGGTGGTGATCCCGAGGGTGGCCCCCGAATCGGTGAGCATGTACTCGATGCGGTCCGCGGGGTACTTCGGATCGACCGGCACGTATGCCGCACCGGTCTTGGCGACCGCCCAGATCGACAGGATCGACTCGGCGGACCGCGTGACGGCCAGCGCCACCACGTCCTCGGCGCCGATGCCGCGCGCGATCAGCTCGCGCGCCAGCTTCGACGACGCCGCGTCGAGCTCGCGGTAGGTCCACTCGGTGGTCGCGCCGGACTCGTCGCGGAACACGAGAGCCACACCGTCGGCGTTCGCCTCCACGGCGGCCGCGAGGATCTGCGGCAGGGTGGCCGCGCGAGGACGCTGCCGGCGACGCGGGCGCTCCCTGGTCGGACGCTCGCGGCGGGGTGCACCCGCGCGTCCCGGACGTTCCGCCCGCGACCGGTCCTCGTTCGAGGTCTCGTCGGGAGTGCCATCCGTCATCGTCGTGCTCCTCGTGAATCGATACCGAGCCTCGCCCGTGGTTGCCCACCGACGATCCCGCTGCGTACTCGCGACACTCCCCGCGGATGCGCGCACGCGTGCCTCATGGGGCGTCGCCCCATCTGATCCACCCTATCGAGCAGGGCGGCGCGCACGCCGCTCACCCGGGTGGTGTGAACGGCGCCTGCCACCGTGGTGTGGACGGATCCCGTCATGAGCTCCGCATGGCGAGTCCGATACCCGTCGAGGTCAACGGCACGACGTCGATCTCGGTGCCGTCGGCGAAGCCGTCGCACGACTCGCTGTCGCCCCGGCCCGCGTCGGTGACCACCACGGCGAGATCCTCGAACTCCCCGGCGTCCACCGCCGACAGGTCCGACGGGGTGGCGAACAGGTGCGTCACCCACTGATCGAGCAGCACGTCCGTCAGCGACTCCGCCGCACCGTCCTGCACCAGCACAGCGGCACCCGCGACACCGGCGACCAGCGCCCGCAGCGCCTGCGACACGGTCGAGACCGCCGCCGTCGCGAACAACCGGGACTCGTAGTCCACGGCGAGTCGATCGAGTTCGGCGGACACGATGCCGGAGAGCTCGTCGAACGTGAGCACGCCGACCGAGCCCGTCCCGGTCGGCAGGACCAGCGCCGGATCGGCTCCGTTCTGCGGGCGTGCCCGATCCGCGTACGTGACGGGGCGCGCGGAGAACTGCGCCACGTCGTCGGCGGCGTCGTCCACCGACAGGATCAGCGGCGCCCGACTCCCGTTGCGGGAGGCGCCGGACAGCACGATCACGTCGGGTGCGACTCGGCCGATGTCCAACGCCGCGCCTGCCTTGAGGATCCCCCACCACAGGGCCAGGGTGTCCGTGTCGAGGCCGGAGTCGCCGGACCGGACCGCGACCGTCGACCCGGCACCGACTCCTGCCCCCGCGAGCCAGCGCGCCAGGCGGTTGGACCGAGCGTCGAGGTCGGCGTAGCTGACCTCGTTCTCGCCGATCACGACGGCGGGGGCGTCCGGATCCGATTCCACGGCCGACGCGAACGACGTGACCACCGAGGGTCCCGAGTACGCCGCGGGAGTCGTGGGCTCCACCACGGGCGCCGCGGTGACCACCTCGGCGAGCGGCAGATCGGCGACGACGCGCGTGGGTTCGGTGACCCCGGCCCGCAGCACCGACGCCAGATGCCGGCCGAAGGTCTCCACCGTCTCCTCGTCGAACAGCTCGGTCGAGTACGTGAACATCATCGTCATGTCGCCGCCCGGCTTCCGCGAGCCGTCGTCGTCGACCGTGAGCAACAGATCGAAGTTGGCGGGCTCGAACGGATTCTCCAGTTCGGACACGGTGATCTCGGGCAGCTCCACCCGCGCCGGCGTGATGTTGCGGAACGCCAGTGCGGTCTGGAAGAGCGGCGGCACCGATCCCGTGCGCTGCGGCGCGACGGCGTCGACGACGGTCTCGAACGGCACCTCCGAGTGCGCGAACGCGTCGACGTCCACGCGACGGGCTGCGGCCACCAGTTCGGCGAAGCTCACATCCTCGTCGACCCGCAGACGCAGGGCCACCGTGTTGACGAGCATGCCGACCAGGTTGTCGAGCGCCGGATCTCCGCGGCCCGCCAGAGCGGTGCCGATCGCGATGTCCGTCGATCCGGACAGGCGGGAGAGGACGACGGCGAGTGCCGCGTGCACCACCATGAATCGCGTCGCGTTGTGGTCGCGCGCCAGTGCCTCCACCCGGTCCGCCGCGAACCCGTCCACGGCGAAGTGGACGGACCCACCCTCGCGGGTGGGCGACGCCGGCCGCTCCCGGTCACGCGGCAGGTCCAGCTCCGGGGGCAGGCCGTCGAGAGCCTGCTTCCAGTAGGCGATCTGGGCGGACGCGACCGACTCGGCGTCGCGGGGCGAGCCGATGACGTCGCGCTGCCACACCGCGTAGTCCGCGTACTGGACGGGGAGCGGAGCCCACGCGGGGTCGGCGCCCTCGGTGTGTGCGAGGTAGGCGGTGACGAGGTCGCGGGTCAGCGCCACGCGGCTCACGCCGTCCGCGGCGATGTGGTGCACGACGATCGCGAGCACGGCCTCGGTGGAGACCTCCGGATCACGGAAGACCGCGAGCCGCAGCGGGACCGCCGTGGTGACGTCGAAGCCGCGCGTCGCGAGGGCGACGAACTCGTCGATCCACCGCGCGGACGGAACATCCTGGACGGCGAGCTCGACGCCCGCCTCGTCGACCGTCAGGATCTCCTGCCGCGGTACGCCGTCCGTCTGCGGGTACACGGTGCGGAGGATCTCGTGTCTCGTGACGAGGTCACGAACAGCACGACGCAGTGCCATGAGATCGAGACGGCCTTCGAGCCGGATACCCAACGGCAGGTTGTACATCGGCGACGACGGGTCGAGCCGGTTGCTCAGCCACATGCGCTGCTGTGCGAGTGCCAGCGGAATCACATCGGGACGGGGACCCGCGACGAGCGCGGGTCGATCGGACGCACCGAGCTCGGCGACGACCGCCGCGAGACGCGAGACGGTGGTCGCATCGAACACGGCGCGGACCGGAACGTGCACGCCCAGTTCGGTACCGATGCGGGACGCGACCTGGGTCGCGACGAGCGAGTTGCCGCCGAGTCCGAAGAAATCGTCGTCCAGGCCGACGGGTGTGACGTCGAGGATGTCCTCGAAGACACCCGCGATCGCCTTCTCCACCCGCGTCTCGGGTGCGCGGTACGTGCGATCGGAGTCCTCGGTGACCTCGGGCAGCGCCTTGCGGTCGAGCTTGCCGTTCACGGTCAGCGGCAGACGGTCCAGCTCGACGATGCGCGCGGGAACCATGTACGCCGGCAACAGCGAGGCGACGTGTTCGGTGACTGCCACCGCGTCGACCGTAGAGCCCGATTCGGGCACCACGAACGCGACCAGGACGTCGCCGGCCGGGCGCCGCACCACCGACGCGGCGGCGCCCGCGACACCGGGCGTGGACGCCACGACGGTCTCGATCTCGCCCAGTTCGACGCGGAATCCGCGGATCTGCACCTGGGCGTCCGCACGTGCGAGGTACTCCAGCGCGCCGTCGCGGTTCCACCGCACGACGTCGCCGGAGCGGTACATCCGCTGACCCGCCAGGTACGGGTTGGCCACGAAACGCGTCGCGTTCAGGTCGGGGCGACCGACGTAGCCCTGCGCCAACTGATCACCCAGGACGTAGAGCTCACCTGGAACCCCGACGGGTACGGGCCGCAGGGCGTCGTCGAGCACAATGCCGCCGAGACCCGGGACGGGAACGCCGATCACGCTGCCCTGGGCCGCGGCCGCGAATGCCGCCGTCAACTCCTGGTAGGTGACGTGCACCGTCGTCTCGGTGATGCCGTACATGTTCACGAGCCGGGGACTGTCGTCCGCGTGCCGCGCGTACCAGCGCTGCAGCTGCGACAGATCCAGCGCCTCACCGCCGAAGACGACGTGGCGCAGGGACAGCTCGGTGCCCGCACGGTCGCGCTCGGCCTCGGCGAGTTGATAGAACGCCGACGGTGTCTGGTTGAGCACCGTCACGCCCCGGTCGGCGAGCATGTCGAGGAAGTCGCCCGGCGAGCGAGCGGTCCAGTGGTCCACCACGACGACGCTGCCGCCCGTGGTGAGCGCGCCCCACAACTCCCACACCGAGAAGTCGAAGGCGTAGGAGTGGAACATCGTCCAGACGTCGTCGGGTCCGAAGCCGAAGTACTGCTCGGTGTTCGTCAGCAACGTCACCACGTTGGTGTGCGGGATCGCCACACCCTTGGGGTTACCGGTGGATCCGGAGGTGTAGATGATGTACGCGACGTCGTCCGGCCGCGCCACGGGCAGCAGCGCGGTGGACCCCGACTCCGAATCCGATTCCGCCGCCACGACATCGGTGTCCACGACGACGGTCAGGCCGTCGCGCCGCACCTGGTCCTCGAGCCGAGCGGAGACCACGGCGAAGCGCGCACCGGAGTCGGCCACGACGTAGTCGACCCGGTCGCCCGGATACTCGGGGTCGATCGGCACGTAGGTCGCGCCTGCCCTCATGACGGAGAACAGCACGGCGACCAGATCCACCGACCGGTCGCACACCACCGCGACCCGATCGCCGGACCGCACCCCCAGCGCGTACAGCCTCGCTGCAGCGGCGCGCGAACGAGAGTCCAACTCGCCGTAAGTGATCGACACCTCGCCGAACCGCACTGCACTCGCTTCGGGGTGGCTCGCCGCGTGATCGAGCACCCGCGAGACGATGGTGTCGTCGCCCACGGGACGGCCCTCGGACACTCGCTGGATCGACCTCTCGGCGACCACGCGGTCACTGGCGTCGAGCACGTCGATGTCGGCGACAGACACACTGGGATCGTCGACGATCGTGGTCAGCACCTGCACGAACCGGCGTGTGACGGCCCCGATGGTCGAGGCGTCGAACAGTGTCGACGCGTACGAGAACGTGGCCGGCATACCGGCCGGACGGCCCGCGTCGTCGGTGCGGTCGGTCATGGTCAGCTGCAGATCGAATTTGACCACCTGCAGATCGAGATCGACCGTGGACAGGCGCAGTCCGGTGAGTTCCACCGTCGAGTGACCCATGTTCTCGAACGCCAGCATCACCTGGAAGATCGGGTGGCGCGACTCCGACCGCGCCGGGGACAGCACCTCCACGAGGCGCTCGAACGGCACGTCGCTGTTGGCGAACGCCTGCAGGTCACGCTCGCGGACGTGGTCCAGCAGCGCGTCGAACGGCTGGCGGCTGCCCACGGTGGTGCGCAGCGCCAACGTGTTGACGAACATGCCGACGAGGTCGTCGATCGCCGCGTCGCCGCGTCCCGCGACCGGGGTGCCGATGACGATGTCGTCGGTCGAGCTGATCTTGGCGAGCGTCACGGCCAGCGCCGCGTGCACCACCATGAAGAGCGTGGTGCGATGGCGGCCGGCCAGGTCGATCATCTTCGCGTGGAGCTCGGCGTCGATCTCGAACGCGTGCGCTCCTCCGCTGAGCGACGACCGGGACGGACGAGCACGGTCGATCGGGAGCGGCAGCAGATCCGGTGCGTCGCGCAGGGTCTCGACCCAGTAGCGCTCCTGCTGCGCGATGAGCGACGTGGGATCGTCCTCGGACCCCAGCACCTCCCGCTGCCACAACGTGTAGTCGACGTACTGCACGGGCAGCGGGGTCCACGTGGGCGCATAGAACGCGATGCGGGCGCTGTAGGCCGCCATCAGGTCGCGCGCGAGGGGCGTCAGAGACGCACCGTCTGCGGAGATGTGGTGCACCACGATCGCGAGCACGTGATCGGTCTCGCTGATCTGGAACAAACGACCGACCAGCGGGACGTGCTCCGTGACCTGGAAGGTGGTCATCGCGAAGGAGATCAGCACGCCGTGCAGGTCGTCCGCGTCGACCGGTACGGGTGTCAGATCCGGTACCACGGCCTCGGGCTCGTGGGTGACCTGGACCGGTCCGTTCTCGGTGTCCGGGTAGGACGTCCGGAGCGCTTCGTGACGGTCGACCACGTCCATGATCGCGACCTGCAGCGCGGCGATGTCGAGATCGCCCTCCAGACGCAGGGCCAGCGGGATGTTGTAGGCGACGGACGACGGGTCGAACTGATTGAGGAACCACATACGCCGCTGTGCGAGCGACAAGGGCACAGGACCGGTCCGTTCACGGCGCACGAGCGGCATGCGGGTCTCGCCGCGCGCACCCTGCTGCAACCGGGACGCGAGCGACTCGACGGTGGGCGCTTCGAAGAGGGTGCGCACCGAGACCTGGGTTCCCAGAGCGGCGCCGAGGCGGGAGACGGCGCGCGTCGCGATGAGCGAGTTGCCGCCGAGAGCGAAGAAGTCGTCGTCGAGTCCGACCCGCTCGACGCCCATCAACTGCGTGAACACTGTCGCGACGATCTCCTCCACGACAGTCGTCGGCGCGCGAAATTCGCGTGTCGCCAGCACCGGCTCGGGCAGACGGCGGTGATCGATCTTGCCGTTGACGGTGACCGGCAGATGATCGAGCACCACCACCGCGGCGGGGATCATGTGCGACGGTAGATGCTGCGCGGCGTGGCGGAGCAGTTCCGAGTGCTCGAGCGTGATGTCCGGGCGCAGCACGATGTACGCCGCGAGCACCGTGGCCCCGGACGACTGCTTGTGCGCCACGGTGACGGCGGTACGGACACTGGGATGCTCCGCGAGCACCGCGTCGATCTCGCCCAGTTCGATGCGGAAGCCGCGAATCTTCACCTGCGAGTCGGCGCGACCGACGTAGATCAGGTCCCGATCCTCGGTCCACCGAACCAGGTCGCCCGTGCGGTACATGCGCCCGCCCGACTCGGCCCACGGCCCGGCCACGAAGCGCGTGGCGGTGAGGGCGAAGCGGTTGGCGTAGCCGCGGGCGAGATCCACCCCGGCGAGATACAGTTCGCCCACCACACCCACGGGTACTGGCCGAAGTCGGTTGTCCAACACCACCTGTCGCGTTCCACGGATAGGGGAACCGATGGTCACGGGCGCACCGGGCTCCAGTGGGTCCGAGATCGACCCGATCATGGTGGTCTCGGTGGGGCCGTAGGCGTTCCGCAGCGCGGTGCGGGAAACCCAGCGTGCCGCCACCTCGGACGGCAGTGCCTCACCGGCGCTGATGATGGACTCGATCTGCTCCAGCCCCTCCGGCTCGAGTGATCCCAGTGCCGCAGGCGTGATCACGACGTGCGTGACTCTCTTCTCGCGGATGTAGTCCGCCAGGTCCTCGCCGCCGAACACTCCCGACGGAGCCAACGCCAGCGTCGTGCCGGCGGACAGAGCCATCAACTGCTCGAAGATCGACGCATCGAAGCTCGGGGAGGCGACACCGAGGACGACGGACTTCGTCGACACACCGTACGTCACCGTCATCTCGCCGATGATGTTCGACAGACCGTCGTGACCGACCGTCACGCCCTTCGGCAGACCGGTGGAACCCGAGGTGTAGATCATCCATGCTGCCGTGAACGATCGCACCGGCGCCGTGCGGTCGGCGTCGGTCAGCCGTGCGGGCGAGCAGACGGCCAGATCGTCGCCGAACTCCGGATCGTCCACGACGAGCCACTCGATCGTGTCCGGGAGGTCCTTCACGTGTCTGCGTGTGGTCAGCCCGATCCGTGCGCCGGAATCACCCAACATGTGCGCGATGCGTTCGACGGGATAGGCCGGGTCGATCGGGAGGAACGCGCCACCGGATGCCACGATCGACCACGTCGCGTGGATCATCTCGACCGATCGACCGAGTGCGACCGCGACGACGCTTTCCGGTCCGACGCCCCGCGAGATCAGCAACCGGGCCAGGCGGTTGGAGCGCGCGTCGAGTTCGGCGTACGTGACCGATTCCGACCCGCACGTGACGGCCACCGTGTCGGGGGCGGCGTCGACGGCGCGGGCGATGATGGCGCCGAAGGTGACCTGCGGGAAGCTTTCGCCGCCCAGCGCGGGAACGAAACGCTGCCGCTCGTCGTCGGTCAGCACCTCGAGTGATCCGAGCGGAGCATCGGGTTCGGCACCGATCAGGGCGTCGAGGAAGCGCAAGAAGCGGGCACGATGCGCGTTCAGCTGGTCCTGCGTGTACCGCAGCGGGTTCGCCTCGAAGTCGATCCGCAGCTCCCGACTGTCCGCGCCGGGATAGATGTTCAGCGCCAGATCCTCCACCGGACCGGTGGTCAGCACGTTGTACGAACCGTTGACGGCGCCGAGCCGCAATTCGTCGTGGAACAGCATGATGTTGATCGACGGACCGAACAGTCCACGCTGGGTGGCCGACTCACCGCTGTCTCGGCGGATGTCCTCGTGGCGGTATCGCTGACGACGCAGGGCGCCGGTGAGTTCGAGTTGCGCCTGGGATGCGGACTCGGCGACCGTGCAGCTCGGCGGCAGTGCCAGACGCAGCGGCACGACGTTGGAGACCATGCCACCCGACCGACGCATGACCGCGGTCGTGCGCGCTGACACCGGGAGGCTCAGGACCGTGTCCTCGGCTCCGGTCATGCGGGAGACGAACGCTGCGAAGGCAGCGACGACGAAGGGAGCCGAGGCGGTCCCGAGCG
The DNA here is from genome assembly GCF_030208955.1 of Rhodococcus sp. MEB041. Classification (NCBI taxonomy): domain Bacteria; kingdom Bacillati; phylum Actinomycetota; class Actinomycetes; order Mycobacteriales; family Nocardiaceae; genus Rhodococcus; species Rhodococcus sp. MEB041. The sequence goes on along the minus strand of NZ_JARVSZ010000001.1, from coordinate 306,367 downwards.
AGGTCACGCGCGCGTCGAGCCGTTCGGCCAGATCGGTGGACACGAAACCACCGGCGATCAACGCGGGCGACGTCGGCGGCGCTGTGACGGATGACAGCGACGGCGGGTCCGGGAGGCTGCGTACCTTCTCGGCCCAATACGCGGCGTCCTTCTCGAAGCGGTCCGACGATCGGTACTTGGCGTCGTCGACGTACAGGTTGTGAAGATCGACGGCCTTGGACGGTTCGGGCTCCACGCCGTCCATCGCAGCCGTGTACAGCGCAGCCGTACGTTGGATCATCGTCATCGCGCCGAAACCGTCCAGCGCGACGTGATGGATGCGGGAGTACCAGAACCAGCGCTCATCGCTCAACCGAAGGACGTGGGAGACCACCAGTCGGTCGACCAGCATGTCCACGGGTGCGCTGTACTCGCGTGTCATCCACTCCATCGCCGCTGCTTCCGGATCGGACTCGGAGCGCAGATCGAAATAGGAGATGTGGTCGCGCATGCTCAGATCGACGTACTGGTACGGCTCGCCGTCCACCTCGGTGAGACGCAGGTAGCCCGATCCGAACTCGCGCCCGGCCCGGTCGAGAGCGTACTCGAGAACGTCCAGGTCGAGGCTTCCGTTCAGTTCGACATAGTGCGCGATGGAAATCGGGACGTCACCGGCGAGTTGCTGGGAGAACCAGATACCGCGCTGCGCTCCGGACAGCGGGAACGCACCGTCCGGAAGCACCGTTCCATCACTCGTCAGGGGACCTTCGCCGGCCGGTCCGCCATCGAACCGTGCACCGTCATCCACTCGTCTACTCCCCGTGATCTCTCGTGGCCCCGTGTTGACACACGGCACCCCGGCAGACCGAGTCCGCCTTCATGGCCGTCCAGACGACGATTCCCCCGTTTCGTCGTCCGCGCTCGACGTCGTGCCCGTCGCTCTCACCCGGTCGTTCGTTACACATCAGAGGTGCCGTCACGACCCCGCCAGCTGCCACGGCTGTGAACAGCGGCGATGAAAATGCGTGATCGATGACGATCCTCTCGTTGTCGGGCAGCCTTTCATGTTAGTTGACGGTGACGAGTCCCACCCAATCACTCGCGGCGATGGGCTCTGCTGTCCACGCCGCCGTGAACGACATCGCGGCGTACTCATACCTCACACATCGACACTACCGCCGGGTAGCGACACGGGTCGGGTTGCTCGGCCACCGCGTGTGTCTCCGACACGGTGGCGAAGGCTCAGGACACGTGGGTCGCGCGCCCACCGCTGATCGTGGCGATCACCGGAACGGACCGCAGGTCGGCGTTCGACAGGACGTACGGGGACTCGCCGAGCACGACGAGATCGGCGGCGGATCCGACGTCGACACCTGCGCGACCACCCGATGCCGCCCGCAGTGCGACGTCCATCGGCACCGCCTCGCCCGGATGCCAGGACGGTCGCTCGTCGTCGGTGCGGAACACGGCGTCGGCGACAGCCGACCGCGGATCGGGCGGGGAGACGGGAGCGTCGGACCCGAACTGCAGCAGCGCGCCGTGGCGGTGCAGCGAGTGGTAGCCGTACGCGATCGATCGTCGGCCGGACCACAGCACGTCGGCGACGTCGCGGTCGGTCACCGCGTGCTGAGGCTGGACCGAGGCGACGACGCCCAGCGCCGCGAACCGGTCCAGGTCTTCCGGGCGGACCTGCTGCGCGTGCTCGACGCGTCCACCGACGACGGGGAGAGCACCCGAGTCCATGAGCGCGCGCACGGTCTCGAAGGCGTCGAGCACGACGGTGTTGGCGCGGTCACCGATGGCGTGCACCGCGGCGGCGATCCCACCGCCCGCCGCGCGCGAGATCAATCGCACCAGCTCCGGATGGTCGACGAGCAGCAGCCCGTGTGCCTCGGCGTCGTGCCCCGCGTCGGGATAGGGGTCGTGGCAGCAGGCCGTCCGCGTGTTGAGCGACCCGTCGGCCATGATCTTCAGCGGCCCCATGCGGAGCATGCGGCCCGTGTCCGCGGCGACGTCGCCGGTCCGGTGTCCGGCCGCCAGAGTCTCCTCGAGCCACGTCGGCCACGTCGACGCGCTCACCCGCACCGCCGGACGACCGGAGGCGAAGCGCCGCGTCCACGCGGTGAGGTTGTCGTCGAACTCGAAGTCGAGGACCTCGGTCACGCCCCGCGCGGCGAGATCCTCGGTCGCCTCGCACACGTACTCGTCGAGCACGCCCGTACCGACACGCGCGTCGACGGCACTCGCGATCGCGATGGCGTCGTGATCGCGGAAGACACCGGTGGGGTGATCGACCGCGAGCTCGCGCAGCAACGCCGGGGAGAGCCAGACGGTGTGCAGATCCATGCTCGTCACCGCGACGGACACACCCGGCAGCGCGGCCTCGAGCATGTCCTTGTGCGGTGCGTCCGGCCAGAGGGCACCCCGGAAGCCCTGTGCACGAACGTCGCCGGTGAGGCCCGACGCCACCAGCAGGTCGACGAGGTGCCGTGCACTGGTGGCCGCGCCGACGTCCAGTCGGCGGCGCGCGAGTGCCCACTGCGCCATGTGCAGGTGCCCGTCGACGAACCCGGGCAGCACCACTCCCCCGCGCCCGTCGACGACGGTCTCGGCGGAGGCGGGAGTCAGGCGCTCCCCGGGTGCCGAGATCTCGCTCACCAGGTCGTCGACGATGCGGACGTCCGAGAGGTCGTCCCGCGCGGGATCGACGCGCACACGTTGCAGCAGCACGATGTCAGACCCTAACGGTGCGCGGGTCAGGTCAGTTCGCGAGAGGAGTCCTTGAGATCGACGCCGGACCGCCCGAGCGTGCGCGCACCCGCGACCAACGATGCCGTCACCCGCGCCGCGTGGTCGTAGTGCATGCCGCCGGGCGGGTGGATGTTCGAGATGCAGTTGCGCTCGGAATCGTTGCGGCCCGGCTTCGGACCGTGCGTCAGATAGATGCCGAGGCTGTCCGCCACCGAGAGACCGGGACGCTCGCCGATGACGACGATCAGCGTGGACACCCCGAGCGCAGCGCCCACGTGGTCACCCAGCGCCACCCTGGCCTGGGTCGCGATCACCGGAGGCGCAATGGTGAACGTACCCAGCGACTCCTTCAGCGCAGCGAGCAGACCCGCACCGTGATCCATCAGCGCCCGCGGGGACAGACCGTCGCACAACACGATTCCGATGTCCGCGTCGACAGTGTCGACACCGGACAGGTCCTCGGGCTGCCGTCCCAGATCGGGACGACGCAGATACTCGCTGCGGGTGGACGCCTTGCTGGACACGACCACCGGATCCCCGAGTCCGACCGCGGCGATCTCCCGAGCGAAGCTGTCGGTGTCGAGCGGCATGTGGACCGCGTCCCGCGCCGCGGCGTGGGCGGCCCGGAACTCGAGCACCCGCGTCGTCGGAAGGGCGTCCCCCGCCCGGCCGAGCCCGATGCGCGCCTGCGTCGTGACACGCAGGTCGGTCCAGAAGTCCGGTGTGCTCATGCCGGCGTCGTCAGTGCTCGCAGCGGCGACGACGCGGCGTCGACGGGCAGGACCCGCCCCGCGTCGTCGGTCATCCCCAGCCGGTGCATCCACGCCTCGAACTCGGGAGCGGGCTTGAGGCCCAACACCTGCCGGACGTAGAGGGCATCGTGGAAGGACAGGCTCTGGTAGCCGAGCATGATGTCGTCGGCACCCGGCACGGCGATGACGAAGGCGGCGCCCGCGGCACCGAGCAGCGTCAACAACGTGTCCATGTCGTCCTGGTCCGCTTCGGCATGGTTGGTGTAGCAGACGTCGACACCCATGGGCAGGCCGAGAATCTTGCCGCAGAAGTGGTCCTCGAGGCCGGCGCGGATGATCTGCTTGCCGTCGTAGAGGTACTCGGGTCCGATGAAGCCCACGACGGTGTTGACCAACAGCGGATCGAGCGCCCGCGCCAACCCGTACGCGCGGGTCTCGAGCGTCTGCTGATCGACCGGCTTGCCCCCGGTACCGACGTGCGAGTTCGCGGACAGCGCCGAACCCTGGCCCGTCTCCAGGTACATGACGTTGTTCCCGACGGTGCCGCGGTGCAACGACTTTCCCGCCTCGTTCGCCTCGAGGAGCATCGGCACCGTCACCCCGAAACTGGAGTTGGCACCCTCGGTTCCCGCGATGGACTGGAACACGAGATCCACCGGGACACCCTTGCCGATCAGGTCCACGGTGGTGGTGACGTGGGAGAGCACACACGACTGCACCGGAATCTCGAAACGCTGGCGGATCTCGTCGAGCAGGTACAGCAGATCGGCTGTCGCAGCAGGTGAGTCGGTCGCCGGGTTGATGCCGATGACGGCGTCGCCCGAGCCCATCAGCAGACCGTCGAGCGTCGCCGCGGCGATTCCGTGCGGGTCGTCCGTCGGATGATTGGGCTGCAGGCGTGTGGCCATCGTTCCGGGCAGACCGATGGTGGTGCGGAACGCCGAGATCACCGTCGCCGCCCGCGCCACCGCGATGAGATCCTGGTTGCGCATGATCTTGCTCGTCGCGGCCACCATCTCCGGGGTGAGGCCCGGCGCGACGTCCCGCAGTGTCCGGGCGCTGTCGGGTTCCGCTGCGACCGTGAGCAACCAGTCCCGCAGGCCACCCACCGTCAGGTGCGAGACCGCGTCGAACGCCTGCGCGTCGTGGCTGTCGATGATGAGACGGGTGACCTCGTCGCTCTCGTACGGCACCACCTGCTCGTCCAAGAACGTCTGCAGCGGGAGATCCGCCAGAACCCAGGCGGCGGCGGCACGTTCGGCGTCCGACTCCGCCGCGCAGCCTGCGAGTTGATCGCCCGATCGCGCCGGGGTGGCCTTCGCCATGACCTCGACGAGACCGTTGAAGGTATAGGTCGATCCCGAGATCTGCTGGTGGTAGGTGCTCACCCGAGTTCGTCCTCGGCAGCGGCGAGCGCCGCGAACTCCTCGTCCGGAGAATTGGCCACCAGGTGATGGCGGCTGTAGACGCCGAAGTAGACCATGAAGAGCGCGAAGACGACCAGGCACCACAGCGCCGCCTGGCTGTCCACGAGGAACGTCGCGATCACGGCGAAGGCCGCGATGACGAGCGCGAATCCGGTCGTGACCGTGCCGCCCGGCGTGCGGTACGGGCGCGGCATGTCGGGCTCGCGGCGACGCAGCACGATGTGGCTCACCATCATCAGAACGTAGCTCAGCGCTGCCCCGAAGACGGCCATGTTCAACAACATCGAGCCCTTGCCGGTGAACGTCAGGGCAAAGCCGATGATGCCGGGCACGATCAGCGCCAGCGTCGGCGCCTTCCGGCTGTTGACCACCGACATCGACTTCGGCAGGTAGCCGGCGCGGCTCAGCGCGAACAGCTGCCGGGAGTAGGCGTACATGATGGAGAAGAAGCTGGCGATCAGACCGGCGAGGCCGATGTAGTTGACCACCGTCGCGGCGCCGCTGTCTCCCAGCGCCTCCACCAACGGGTTGCCCGACGCCTGCATCGCGTCGGCTCCGCCGGCGCCCGTCACGAGGATCAGCATGGCGGTGGCGGTCACCAGCAGCACCGCCATGGCGGCGATGATGCCGCGTGGCACGTTGCGCGCCGGATCCTTCGCTTCCTCGGCCGCGAGCGGCACGCCCTCGATCGCGAGGAAGAACCAGATCGCGAACGGCACCGCGGCCCAGATCCCCAGGTACCCCATCGGCAGGAAACTCGAGGCGCCCGCGGCATCCGTCGGGGCGATGTCGGTGAGGTTGGAGGCGTCGAACTGGAAGATCGCGGCGACAGCGAAGATGACGAGGCCTACGAGAGCGATGCCGGTGATGACGAACATGACCTTCAGCGCTTCACCGACACCGGCGAGGTGCACGCCGATGAAGATGGCGTAGACGGCGAGGTACACCCACCACCCGTCGGTGATCCCGAACAGGCCGAGCGACTCGACGTAGGCGCCGATGAAGGTCGCGATGGCCGCGGGGGCGATGGCATACTCGATGAGAATGGCTGTGCCGGTGGCGAATCCGCCCCACGGTCCGAGCGCGCGCCGGGCGAACGTGTATCCGCCGCCCGCTGCCGGGAGCGCAGACGACATCTCCGCCATGCCCAGCACCATCGCCAGGTACATGCCGGCGATCAGGATGCCCGCGATCAGCAGACCACCGAAACCACCCTGCTCGAGCCCGAAGTTCCACCCCGAATAGTCACCCGAGATGACGTAGCTGACGCCCAACCCTGCCAGCAGCACCCACCCCGCGCTGCCGGTCTTGAGCGTGCGCTTGGCCAGGTAGTCGGACGATTCTGCCTGAGAATCGGACGCCACGGGGCGCGGTTCCTTCACGGCCATGGGTGAGCCTCTTTCGGAGTGTGAGCGGGTGGTGAGGTGAGGCTAGGACTGCCGTGTTGCGGGGACGTTGCGATTGTTTTTCCACTGGACGGTGCGCTGACCCGCGGTAACCGCGGCCCCGCGCACCCGGCGGAACCAGGAGAGCCGACGCGGCCGTCCAACGCCTGTGATCGATCGACTTCTCGCGCTCCACGACGGTGTCATCACCGCGACGCAGGCTCACGACGCCGGGATGAGCCAGGACGCGATCGATCGGCGCGTCCGAGCGGGCCATTGGCGCCGGGTCACGCGCGGTGTCTACGTCGCCTGCGACAGACCGTGGACGGACGCCGCTCGGGTGCGGTGCGCCGCGTACTGGGCCGGCGACGGGGCCGTCGTGACATCGGTGAGTGCCGCGTACTGGCACGGACTCGTTTCGGTTGCACCACGCATCGTCGATGTCACGGTCCCGCGCGGAGGACGGAGCAGGGCACCGTCGGGTGTCCGGGTGCGGCGACGGAACCTCGACCCCGCCGATGTGGTGGCGATGCGCGGAATCCGAGTCACGGCCTCGGGTCTCACGGTTCTCGAAGCGTCCGAGGAGATGGGGATGGGCATCGTCGACGTCGCCTTGCGCGGGCGGATGTCGCCGGCGGTGCTCCGGCGCGCACACGATCGGAACCCTCGGCGACGGGGCGCCCCCGCGGCCGAGAAGCTTCTCGTGGCAGCGGAAGGAGGAACTCGGTCGGAGGCCGAGCGCCTCTTCGTCATCGTGATGCGCACCGGACGCATCACAGGGTTCCTGGTCAACTTTCCGTGGCGCGACTACGTGCTGGACTTCGTGTTCCTCGACGAACGCGTCTGCATCGAAGTCGACGGATGGGCCTTCCATTCGGACCCCACCGCCTTTCACCGAGACCGAACTCGGCAGAACGTCGTCGTCCAGGAGTGGACGGTGCTGCGGTACACCTGGCGCGACCTCACGCAGAGACCCGACGAGGTGATCGCCGAGGTCCGAGCGACGCTCCGACGGTGCGCTGAACCGCGGTGACCGCGGCTCAGCGCACCCGACTCAACCCTGTATCGCCATCCCCGGCACCGGGCAGGCGTCGACGGCCTCGGCGACCACGATGGACTCGGTGGGGACGGGCGGGCGAGCGCCCTCCTCCCACTGCGCGCCGGTGATGGGGTCCTGCGACTCAAGTTCCGCGTTCTCCTCGGGGGTGTAGGCCCGGCCACGACTGAGGAACCGCAGCCCCTCCGGCGTCTCGAGGGAGAAGCCGCTGCCCCGACCCGGCACCACGTCGAGCACCATCTGGGTGTGCTTCCACGCCTGGAACTGCGACCCCGAGATCCACACCGGAACGGCGTCGCCGTCGCTCGGCAGGTCGTCCGCGACGGTGCCGACCTCCGCGCGCAGGTCGAGGAGCCCGAGCAGGACGTCGCGGTCCCCGACGATGAATTCGCCTGCGGGGTAACACATCGGCGACGACCCGTCGCAGCATCCGCCGCTCTGATGCATCATCAGCGCGCCGTGGAGCCCGCCGAGGCGACGGAGAAGCTCCATCGCCCCGGCGGTTGCTTTGAGCCTCGGAGGCGGTGCCGACCCGTGGTTCGGCTGCATCAGAAGAAGCCCTGAGCCTTCGGGGCGTAGCTCACCAGCAGGTTCTTGGTCTGCTGGTAGTGGTCGAGCATCATCTTGTGGTTCTCGCGGCCGATGCCCGACTGCTTGTAGCCACCGAAGGCCGCGTGGGCCGGGTACTGGTGGTACGTGTTGGTCCACACACGACCGGCCTGGATGTCGCGGCCGGCGCGGTAGGCGACGCCGCCGTCACGCGACCAGACACCGGCGCCGAGGCCGTAGAGCGTGTCGTTGGCGATCTCGATGGCGTTGGCGTAGTCGGTGAACGACGTGACCGAGACGACGGGTCCGAAGATCTCCTCCTGGAAGATGCGCATGTTGTTCTTGCCGGTGAAGATGGTGGGCTGCACGTAGTAGCCACCGTTCAGGTCGCCGCCGAGCTGCGCGCGCTCGCCGCCCGTGACGATCTTGGCGCCCTCGCCCTTGCCGATCTCGATGTAGGACAGGATCTTCTCGAGCTGGTCGTTCGAGGCCTGGGCGCCGATCATCGTCTCGGTGTCCAGCGGATCACCCTGGCGGACGGCCTTGGTGCGGATCGCGGCGAGTGCAAGGAAGTCGTCGTAGATGTCCTGCTGGATCAGCGAACGCGACGGGCAGGTGCAGACCTCGCCCTGGTTGAGGGCGAACATCGTGAAGCCCTCGAGGGCCTTGTCCTGGTAGTCGTCGTTCTGCGACAGCACGTCGGAGAAGAAGATGTTGGGGCTCTTGCCACCGAGCTCGAGCGTCACCGGGATGAGGTTCTGCGAGGCGTACTGCATGATCAGGCGCCCGGTCGTGGTCTCACCGGTGAAGGCGATCTTCTTGATGCGCGGGCTCGACGCGAGGGGCTTGCCTGCCTCGGTGCCGAAGCCGTTGACGATGTTGAGCACGCCCGGAGGCAGCAGGTCACCGATGACGCTGATCAGGTACATGATCGACGCGGGTGTCTGCTCGGCCGGCTTGAGGACGACGGCGTTGCCGGCGGCGAGTGCGGGGGCGAGCTTCCACACGGCCATCAGGATCGGGAAGTTCCACGGGATGATCTGGCCGACGACGCCGAGCGGCTCGTGGAAGTGGTACGCGACGGTGTCACTGTCGATCTCGGACAGCGAACCCTCTTGCGCACGAATGCATCCGGCAAAGTAGCGGAAGTGATCGATCGCGAGCGGGATGTCGGCGTTGAGCGTCTCGCGGATCGGCTTGCCGTTGTCCCACGACTCGGCGAGCGCGATGGAGTCGAGGTTCTCGGCGATGCGGTCGGCGATCTTGTTCAGGATGACGGCGCGCTCGGCAGGCGAGGTCTTGCCCCACGCCGGCGCGGCCTTGTGTGCGGCGTCCAGGGCGAGGTCGATGTCCTCGGCGGTGGAGCGCGCGATCTCGCAGAAGTTCTGTCCCGTGACGGGCGTCGGGTTCTCGAAGTACTGACCCTTGACCGGAGCGACCCACTCGTTGCCGATCCAGTTGTCGTAGCGGGCCTCGAAAGACATGGCGGCGTCGGGCGTACCCGGGCGAGCGAAGACAGTCATCGAACATGCTCCTTCATCGGTGATCCACCCCCACGGCCATCGGGGGCTGTGATGCAGGACACTAGAACGACGACGGTTGCATGACCGTTGCAGAGCCGACTCGGTCAGCCCAGCAGGGCGAGGCGAGCCTGGACCTGCCCGTACAGCGCCGAGGACGGGCTGAGCGTGGCGAGGTAGGCCGACCACGCGGTGGCGTCCTCGCGGCCGTGCAGCGACGCCGTCCACCGCGCGAGCAGCACCGGGTCACCGGACCGCAGCAGCGCCGCCTGGACGCGCACTCGCAACTCCTCGCGGATCTCCGCGATACCCGGGGCGTACGACGACGGGAGCACCACGCCGGAGTAGAGCCGCAGCGCCGCGTCGACGTCCCCGCGGTCGAGAGCCGCCCGCACGTCCTCGACGTCCGACGACAGTTCCGCCACCAGTCGATAGGGCCGCGAGGCCACGCCGTCGGCACCGAAAACCTTGCGCAGGCGCGACATCTCGGCTCGGACGGTGACCGAGTCCAGCTCGTTCTCGTCGAGCAGCACGGCGAGATGGTCGGAGCTCAGCCCCTCGGGATGCGCCCGCAACAGCAGCAGCATCTCGGCGTGCCGTCCGGACAGGGCGACGCGTTCACCGCCGCGGACCAACGACGGGCGCCCGGCTCCGAGCACCTCCAGACGGACTCCGGTGTCGAGATCGGGGCGCGGGGACTCGAGTAGATGCAGTCGCAGTTCGGACTCGGCGGCCGCCACCGTCGCGCGGACCAACGAGAGCACCTCGGGCACCGCGACGCGCGGACCGCCCGTGATGTCGATGGCCCCCAGGATGCGGCCGGTGACGGGGTGGTGGACGGGGGCTGCACTGCAACTCCACTCGTGCACGGGCCGCGAGAAGTGCTCGGCGGCGAAGATCTGCACGCAGTGATCGATGGCCAGCGCGGTGCCGGGGGCGTTGGTGCCCATCCGCCCCTCGCTCCAGTCGGCGCCCTCGGTGAAGTTCATGGCGTTCGCGCGATCCTTCGCCGCGGTGTCGCCCTCGACCCACAACAGCCGGCCCGACGCGTCGGTGATGGCCACGAGAAGGCCGGTGTCGGCGGCGTCCTCGACGAGGAGTTTGCGCACCACGGGTCGGATGACGGACATCGGGTGATCGGCGCGGTACTGCGCGAGCGTGACGTCGTCGAGGAGATCGTCCGCACCACGATCGGGGTCGACGCCCATGTCGCGGCTACGCAGCCAGGAGTCGAGAACGACGGACCGCACGGGCGACTGGGGGTCGACGGGACGGGCGAGTCCCACGGTCGACAGGCCCGGCCCGACGAAGGTCTCGTGAGCGCGGGAGACGGAGCGTGCGAGCGTGGCGGCGTCGTCCCCGGGCCTCATCGCGACCCACGGATTGACCGTCACCACAGACCCCGCTTCCGTCAACAGCCTCGCCCGGCAGATCGGCACACTCGACCGGCCTCCACTGTAACCCAGCTCACAGAGCGGGTGGTGGGGACTACTGGTTGCCGAGACGCAGCACCAGAGCACGGGGGTCGCGGTGCGACACGGCACCCACCCAGAGTCCGGTGCCGTAGGCGACGTCGTCGATGCGCTTGTACGCCGCGTAGCGCACCGGACCGAGGCCGCCCGGCTCCCGGTGCTCGACCCAGTCCCGCACACCCTCCGCCACCGCGATGGCCAGCGCCAGACGTCGGATGCGCCGGGAGAACAGCACGGCCACCAGCGTGACCGGCCAGTAGTGCCGCACCGCCGCGGAGGCCAACTGCCAAGCACCCCCGACGGTTCCGCGTGCCGCGAACACAGCGGCGAGGCGGGTGGGGTGATCCAGATCGACGAACAGGCGCCGTAGGCGGACCACCGTGGTGATCAGCGTGACCAGCGCACCGACCATGCCCGCACGCGTCCCCGAGGCGGCCAGCAGCAGTGCGAGCAGGGTCGACCGCGCCATGGCCACGGGCGGCACCTTCCCGTGGTGGCGGGAGGCCAGCTCGGTGGCACCGGTACCGTAGAACAGCTTGCGGCCGAACCACTTTCGCAGAGTGACGCGGTGATCGTGGGCGACGCGGGCCACCGGCTCGTACCGCAGACGCCATCCCGCGTCCTGCAGTCGCCAGCACAGATCGACGTCCTCGGCCACGTGCATCGCCTCGTCGAAGCCTCCGCAGTCGAGCACGGCCCGTCGCCGGGCGACGACCGCCGCACTGGGGACGTACGACACCGGGCCACCCGCGAACACCGGGGCCTCCCGGCGACCGAGATCGAGGGAGGACCGTGCGCGCTCGTAGCGGGCGAGCGCACTGCCCTCCGGCTCGAGCGCCACGATGCGCGGAGCGACCAGCCCGACGGAGGGGTCGGAGAAATGACTGAGGACGACTTCGAGCCAGCCCTTGCGCGGCACCACGTCGGAGTCGAGGAACGCGACGAAGTCGGTCGTGGCCGCGGCGAGGCCGGCGTTGCGCGCCGCGGACGGTCCCCTCGGGGCGTCGTGCCGCACCACCGCGACCGAGGCACACAGATCGTCCACGGCGATCTCGGCGTGCCGGACGGGAACGCGGGACCCGTCGTCCACGACGATCACGCGGAGTCCACGCAGCGCGCGCATCAGCCGCAGCAGTCCCTCGTGGTTGTCGCGGACCGGGATCACGACCGTCACGTCCGCGGCGGACGGAGTGCTCATCGGCCGGGGGTTCGCGACACCGGAGTCGAGCAGTCGACGCGCCACCGTGGCGGAGTCGGGATCGGACACCCGCAGGAATCCGTCGCCGATCATCGCGGCCGCGGCGGGTGCCAGCATCACCATCCTGGTGGGCGATCCGCCGAGGAGAACTCGACCGTTCGAGAGAGTCCGCACTCGAGGATCGATACGCACTCCGAATCCATCGGGAAGACGACCGTCGCGCATCGGGTCATCGTAAGGGCCTCTCTCGGTATTTGTCATAAGTCGGGCAGGATCGGCCCGAACACCCGCCGACGCGGGAATCGCGCTGTGGTCCGTTCGAGGGACACCCGCCCCGCGCGCACCGTGCATCGGCGCTGCTCGGCGCGCCGTGACCCCGACCGGTCGGCGTGCCTGGTCTCGACTGTCAAGCGAGACTTGAGGTTCGCTCGGATCGAGCGGCCGCCGACCGGATCGTCCACGGCAGATCGACGTGCACCGGGGAGCCCGCGCCGCGAGCTCGGGCAGGCGAGCCGACTGCCCGGCAGCGGATCGATCGACCGGCGTCCGCCGACGTGAACGTTCACCAACTCTCGTCGCACCGATGCGGCGACACGCGAGCGTCCGACGACTCCCCCGGTTAGAGTCGCCATGTCCCGTCCCGGTTCGCAGAAGGGGTCACGATGCCGCCGCGTCGCCGCTCGGCCCTGCTCGCGAAACTGTCCCGCGACGTCGCGGGTGGTTCACAGGAGGAGATCCTCACCGAACTCCGCCGGGTCATCCTGTCGGGTGACGCCCCGCCGGGAACGCCCATTCCCCCGGGCGACGTCGCCGACGTGTTCGGAGTCAGCCGCATCCCGGTGCGCGAATCGCTGAAGACCCTCATCGGCGAGAATCTGGTGTCGCATCGACCCAACCTCGGATACACGGTCGCGCAGTTGACGTCTCAGGAACTGCGCGAGATGTACATCGTTCGGGAGGTGCTCGAGAACGCCGCCCTCGCGGTGGCGGCCGAGGCCGCCACCGACGGGGAACGGCGTCGTGCCGAACAGATCGAGCGAGACCTCCGATCCTCGATCGCGGACGACGATCCCCAGCGCTACCACCGGTTGAGCCGCGAGTTCCACGTCGCCCTCACCGCGCCGTCCCGGATGTACCGCCTGCTCCACATGCTCGACGTCGCGTGGAACGTCACGGAGCCGGTCCAACCGATGGTGCACGTGAAGGGTGCGGACCGCGCGGCGTTGAACGACGATCACAGCGTCATGGTCCGCGCGTTCGTCGACCGCGACTCGGCGGCACTCCTGGCGGCGGCAGGGCACCACAACGAGCGGCTGAACGACGTCATCGCGACGCTTCCGGCGGGTTCCGGCCTGCTCTCCTGAGCCGGAACCGGACAGACCGGACCCGGAAACCTGCCGGTAAAGAGATATATCGGTTTCGTCACGACACGGAAATACAACGGGCTCAGACTTCTCCGCAGCACCGACCACGGTCCGCACCAGCGACGGAGACACGATGACCGACACCATTCCGCACACCGGCCCGTTCGACCCGCCTCCCGGGTCCCGCTCCGGTGTGAACGATCTGATCGAGGCACACGGGTACGCCGGAGGCGGGTCGACAGCAGAGGGACATCCGGTGGGGGGTGGAGTGATCAAGGAGGGGTACGACCCGAGGCTCACCAACGAGGACCTCGCCCCGCTGCGGAAGCAGACCTGGTCGTCCTACAACATCTTCGCGTTCTGGATGTCCGACGTGCACTCCGTGGGCGGATACGTCACCGCGGGCAGCCTTTTCGCGCTGGGACTGGCCAGTTGGCAGGTGCTCGTCTGTCTCCTCGTCGGCATCTCGATCGTCTACGTCTTCTGCAACCTGGTGGCCAAGCCCAGTCAGGTCGCAGGTGTCCCGTACCCGGTGATCTGTCGATCGGTCTTCGGCGTCCTCGGGGCCAACGTTCCCGCCATCATCCGAGGACTGATCGCGGTGGCGTGGTACGGGATCCAGACCTTCCTGGCCTCCGCCGCGCTCGACATCGTGTTGATCAAGCTGTTCCCGGCGCTCGGTCCGTGGGCGGACCGAGACCTCCACGGCTTCGCGGGACTGTCCACTCTGGGGTGGGGCAGCTTCATGCTCCTGTGGGTCCTGCAGGCGGCGGTCTTCTGGCGCGGCATGGAGTCCATCCGCAAGTTCATCGACTTCTGCGGCCCGGCCGTCTACGTCGTCATGTTCCTGTTGTGCGGCTACTTGATTCACGAAGCCGGCTGGAGCGCCATCGACCTGAACCTCGGCGACGTCACCTACACGGGGTTCGCCGCGGTGCCCGTCATGCTCGGCGCGATCGCGCTCGTCGTCTCCTACTTCTCGGGTCCGATGCTCAACTTCGGCGACTTCTCGCGCTACGGAAAGAGCTACGCCGCCGTGAAGCGCGGCAACTTCCTGGGCCTGCCCGTCAACTTCCTGCTCTTCTCGATCCTCGTCGTCGTCACCGCGTCCCTCACCGTTCCCGTCTTCGGCGAGCTCATCACCGACCCCGTCACGACGGTGGCGCGCATCGACAGCACCTTCGCGATCGTGTTGGGCGCGTTGACCTTCACGATCGCCACGATCGGTATCAACATCGTCGCGAACTTCATCTCGCCGGCCTTCGACTTCTCCAACGTCAGCCCGCAGAAGATCAGCTGGCGCGCCGGCGGCATGATCGCCGCCGTCGGCTCCGTGCTCATCACGCCGTGGAACCTCTACAACAATCCCGACGTCATCCACTACACGCTCGAGACCCTGGGAGCGTTCATCGGACCGCTGTTCGGCATCCTCATCGCGGACTACTACCTCATCCGCAAGCAGAAGGTCATCGTCGACGACCTGTTCACCATGGACGAGAGCGGCACGTACCACTACGCCAAGGGCTACAACCCGGCCGCGCTGATCGCCACCGCCGTCGGTGCCGTCTTCGCGATGTTCCCCGTGCTCACGGGCGGCACCCTCACCGGAATGCACACCGCGGCGCAGTACAGCTGGTTCATCGGCTGCGGCATCGGCTTCGCCCTCTACTGGGTGCTGGCCACGAAGACCTCGCTACGGGTGCGGAACGTCCCCGCCTGACCGCGGATCCGGCGCCAGTCCCGGCATGAGCGAGCGCAGGAACAGCTCCTCGTAGTCGGGGCCGGCGTCGGTGCGGGCGTCGCCGAGACGGACCACCTCGGCGTGCAGTCGCTCCATCGTGATGTCGAGCGTGCCCGCGGCCATCGCCGCCTCGCGCAACTCGTCCCTAAGGCGTTGCGGCACCTCACCGTCGTACTTGTAGAAGATCTTGTGTTCGAGACTCGCCCAGAAGTCCATCGCGATGGTCCGGATCTGCAGCTCCACGAAGACGTGCTCCGTGCGGTCGGACAGGAACACCGGAATCTCGATGGTGAGGTGGAGACTGCGGTACCCGTTGGGCTTCGGATTCGCGATGTAGTCCTCGAACTCGAGCACTCGGATGTCGCTCTGCGACGCCAGCATCTCCTTCACCGCATAGGTGTCGGCGATGAAACTACAGGTGATCCGGACGCCGGCGATGTCGAACAGACCGGCGCGAATCGCCTGGAACGTCAACGGAATCCCCTTGCGCACGGCCTTCTCGGCGATGCTGCGCGGCGTCTTCAGCCGCGACACCACGTGCTCGATGGGGCTGTAGGAATGCAGGTGCGTGAACTCGTCCTTCAGGATGTCGATCTTGGTGGTGAGCTCCTGCATGCCGAAGCGGTAGGACATCATGAAGCGGGTGAACTCGTCGCGCGCCGCGGTGAGGTCGAACACCACCGGCTCGTCCACGCTCATCGCGCGTCCTTCCGGAGAACCTTCTGCATCCGGAGGGACGCGGTGTCGTACCCCAGCGACTCGTACAGCCGACGCGCCGCCGTGTTGAAGCCGAAGACGTTGAGCCCGAGTACCGTTCCGCCGTTCTCCCGCACGGCGTCCTCCGCCAGGAGCATCGCCGCCCGGCCGAGACCGCGACCCCGGTACCGCTCGTCGATGGCGACGTCCCAGACCCACCAGTCGGTCGTGGTCGCGATCGACTGGGGCCCGATCCACAGTGACCCCACCACGGTCTCGCCGTCCAGCACGTCGTACACCTGATGATGCGGTGCCGGACGACCGTCGGGGAAGTAGGCGGAGAAACTCTGCTCGGCGTTGTCGGTCGCCTGTTCGAGGGTGTCACCCGCCCGGACGCGATCCGCGCGGTAGTCACCGCGGCTGCGCTCGACCCATTCGGGAAGTCGATCGTCGGGCATGGTCCTCAGCACCACTCGGGCCTGCGTGGAGTCTCCGTCGGCTGCGCTCACCCCTCCAGTGTCCCGGGTGCCGCACAGAGGTGGTTGAGCGTTCTACTTTCGGGTACCGCATCCTGGTGAGTGTCGTGTCCCGCCGTCCGATCCGGCATGCCGGTGGCCAGGGGGCGAGGTCCCTCGTCGACGTCGCCGACCGCGCGGGCGGATCGGTCACAGGTCCCGCCGAGCCGGTCACGGTGGACGATCTCTGTGACGATTCGCGTGCGGTGCGGCCCGGCGATCTGTATGTCGCGCTCCCCGGAACACGCTGGCACGGTCTCGATTTCGAGGAGGACGCCCAGCGCGCCGGCGCGGTGGCCGTGCTCAGCGATCGGCCCGGCACCCGGTTGCCGAGCATCGTGGTCGCGGATCCGCGGGTCGTCGTCGGTCCGCTGGCCGCATGGTTCCACGGGAGCCCGTCCTCGTCGATGGCCGTGTTCGGAGCGACGGGCACCAACGGCAAGACCAGCACGACGCACTTCCACCACGCCGGCCTGCGCGCCGCGGGTCATCGTGCGGGGATGATCTCCGGGGTCGCGGTCAGCGGCGCCGGCAGCGACGAGGCCCCGGTGCGCACCACTCCCGAGGCGACGGTGCTCCAACGCACGCTGTCGACGTTCGTCCACAACGGATGCACGGCCGCCGCCCTCGAGGTGTCCTCGCACGCCATCGCCCAGCACCGCGTCGACGGGGTGGAGTTCGCCGTCACCGCCTTCACCAATCTCGGCCGGGACCACCTCGACTTCCACGGCTCGATGGAGGAGTACTACCGGACCAAGGCCTCACTGTTCACCCCTGACCGCACCGGACGGGCCGTCGTCATGATCGACGACGAGTACGGGCGGCGGCTCGCGTCGGAGTGCGCGGTGCCGACGGTGACGTGCTCGGTGTCCGATCCTTCGGCGGACTTCCGCGCCGATCGCATCGACTGCACGACGCATCGCACCCGATTCCTCGCCCGGACCCCGGTGGGCGACATCCCGCTCTCACTGCAGGTTCTCGGCCCCCACCAGGTGGCGAACGCTCTGGTCGCACTCGCCTCCCTCGTCTCCGGTGGGGTGGACGCGGAGCGTGCGGCCGCCGGCATCTCGGCGCTGCACAACATTCCCGGCCGATGCGAGACCGTGTCGGCCGGCCAGGACTTCACCGCCCTCGTCGACTACATGCACAACGTGTCCGGCCAGCGCGCGATCCTGCCGTACCTGCGGCGCATCACCCCGGGGCGCCTGATCCTGGTCATCGGGGCGACCGGTGACCGTGACGTGGGCAAGCGCGTCGAGCTGGGCACGGTCGCCGCGGCCTATGCGAACGACATCGTCGTCACGGACGAGAGTGCCAACGGCGAGGATCCGCACTCGATTCGCGCCGACGTCGTCCGCGGCGCCCGGTCCGGTGATCGGGGCGTCCGCGTGGTGGAGATCGCGGACCGGCGCGCAGCATTCCACCACGCCGTGGCGGACGCGGCGGCCGGGGACACCATCGTCGTGGCGGGGCGAGGCAGCGACACCTGGCAGCACTTCGGCACCCGAACCGTGTACTTCGACGATCATGCCGAACTGCACGACGCGATCGTCGCCCGATGACTCCCGCGGGTCAGCTCGCCGGCGTCTCCCGCTCGAACCGGTCGTCGATGCGCGCCGCCTTGTAGTAGACGATCGAGCCGATCCAGACCACCACGAACACGACCACCACGATCTGGCCCGCCAGGGTGAGATCCACTGCGGCCACCGCGTCCCAGATGCCGCCGGACAGTCCGAGTTCCTCACCGAGCAACGACAGGATCTGCACGGTGCCCACCACGAGGGCGAGGAAGATCGACAGGCCCGTCATCGTGATGTTGTAGTAGATCTTCCGGACCGGCGTGACGAAGGCCCAGCCGTACGCCTTGGACATGAAGACGCCGTCGAGCGTGTCCATCGTCGACATGCCGGCCGCGAACAGCACCGGCAGCGCGATGATGGCCATCGGCGGCAGGCCACCGGCGATGGCGCTGGTGCCCGCCACGGCGAGCAGACCGACCTGCGTGGCGGTGTCGAACCCCAGGCCGAAGAGCAGCCCCAGCGGATACATCTGCCACGAGTGGCTGATCATCCGGTCGTAGCGGCCGCGGAAGATCCGATTGAGCAGTCCTCTGCGTGCGAGGAGATCGTCGAGCGTCTCGTCGGAGAACTGTCCGCGCCGCGCGGCACGCCACATGCGCACGATGCCGACGAGGACGACCAGGTTCAGGGCCGCGATGAGGTAGAGGAACGTGCCGGAGACGAGGGTGCCGATGATGCCGCCGGTGTCCGCGAAAGCGTCCCGGAAGTCCGTCGCGCGCGATGCGGCGAACGCGATCGCGGCGACGAACGCGAACACGACCGTCGAGTGCCCGAGCGAGAAGAACAGTCCGACCGCCAGGGGCCGCCTGCCCTTCTGCAGCAACAGTCGGGTGGTGTCGTCGATGGCCGCGATGTGGTCGGCGTCGAAGGCGTGCCGCATGCCCAACGTGTAGGCCAACACCCCGGCGCCCGCGTAGACGAGAGTGCCGTCCGCGCCGGTGAGGCCGTGGATCGCCGGGATCGAGTCGTAGTGCAGGAACAGGCCCCACCCGACGACGTGCAGCGCCACGAGCACTGCTGCCAGGCCCAGGAGCCGGGGGATCTCGTCGCGCGTGAAACGCGCACGTCCGGTCACGGTGTCGGCAGACGTCATGGGACACCAATATTCCTCATGGAGCCCGTCCGCGCAGTGCTGGGTCAGACGCGCACGGGTGAGCGGAGCACCGTCGTCGTGACGGCAACCGACGCCAGCGCCACGACGACCGCTCCGTAGACCGTCGCGGTGACGAGGAGACCGGCCGAGTGGATCGCCACACCCGCGACGATGGCCGGCACGCTGAAGGCGAGGTAACTCAGCACGAGCGTCGTGGCGAAGACACTGCCGCGATGCTCCGGCGGTGCGAGAGCGCCGATGATGCTCATCGCGCCGAGGAACGTCGCGCCCCAGCCGAACCCGGACACCGCGGTCCCGACGAAGTACAGCGGCGCCGACGCGATGTGCAGCCCGACGAGATTCACCACGATGCCCGCGGCGAGAGTGAGTGCACCGGCGGTCATGGCCGTGCGCGGGAGAAGAGTACGAGCGGACGCGGCACCGATCGCTCCGGCCGTGAACATCGTGAAGATGTCCAGCCCGCCCACGACGGCGCCGCGGAGATCGAAGACCGTGCCCATGATGGACGGCCCCAGCGACAGGTGGAACCCGCCCAGCGACCACGTCGCGACGAGCGCGGGGACGACCGGCCAGAAGTGGGCACGGATCGACACGGGCAGACCGAGGGTCGGCGTCAGCACCCGCACGACGTGTCGACGGTCGTCGAAGCCTGCCCGGACCGCGGATTCCGGCACCGCCATGACGAGCGCCGTGAGGACGACCAGCGCGACGATCATCACGACGTACACGAGCGTGGTGGGGAACGGCGCGAACTGCACCAGCAGTCCGGCCGCGATACCGCCTGCTCCCAGCCCGAAGGCCGGTGCGACCGAGCTCACCAGGGGGCCGAGACGGTCGGTCGGCTGCAGATCGATGATCGCAGCGGTCAGGGCACCCATGGCCGCGCCGGCCGCCAGGCCCTGCACGACGCGCGCGGCGATGAGCCAGCCGACCCCGTCGGCGAACACGAAGACGACCTGGCTGGCGATCAGCACGAGCAGCGACGTCACGATCACGGGCTTACGGCCGAGGTGGTCGGACAGCGACCCGACGGTCAACAGGGCGGCGAGTAGTGCGAAGACGTACACGGCGAAGACGATGGTCAGCGTCGACGCGCCGAATCCCCATCGGGACTGGTACACGGGGTACAGCGGGGACGGCGCCGCCGACGATCCCATGACGGTGAAGAACACGAGGGCCACCACCCAGAACGAGCGAACGGGGGTCATCCAGGACTGGGGTCGCACCTCGGTCGTCGTCACCGTGGGTCCAACTCCCCCCGCCGACTCCTCATTCCCGCACGGTGACGGCGTCAGAGCGTCGCGGGCACCGCGAGCGACCGCCCGGCCGCGAAGCGCAACGCACTGTCGGGGAGGGAACCGTCGCGCCCCGACAGGGTCACCGACACGCTCCCGTGTCCCTCACGCGGCGACGACACCTCGTCGAGGCGGCGCAGAGTCTGGGCCGCGACGGCCTCGGCGCTGTCGAACATCCGCACACCCGGCGGCAGCGCTGCCATGATCTCGTCCGCCACCAGCGGATAGTGGGTGCACCCCAGGACGATGCCCTGCACGTCGTCCGGCGTCCGCGCCGCTGCCGACGCGATGGCCGCGCTGACGGCCGCGAGATCACCGCGGTCGATGGCATCCGCGAGCCCGTGGCACGCGACGGCCGACACCGTGCGACCCGACGCGAACTCCGCGATCAAGCGCGCCTGATACGACGACGCGGTGGTCGCCGCCGTCGCCCACACCGTGATCGAGTCACACTGCAGTGCAGCGGGTTTGATGGCCGGAACCGTCCCGACCACGGGGGTGGACCCCAGGGCCGCACGGGTCGCGTCGAGCGCGATGACGCTGGCGGTGTTGCACGGCAGCACCACCACCTCGGCTCCACCGTCGACGGCGCGCCGCGCCGTCTCCACGACGTGCGCCTCCGTCCACGCAGTGGGCTTGGGTCCCCACGGCGCGTTGTCCGGGTCGAGGTACAGATGAAGGTCGAGCGACGGGCGCAGTCGACGCAGGCGGGCTGCCGTGGGCAACGACCCCAGGCCCGAGTCGATCAGCGCGACGTTCACGGTGACAATCTACCGCCCCGGCACCGGCCGACCTCCGGACGTCGGCGCGCGGCCACGATGGATGCGGGAAGGCCGGAGGCCGGTCGGAATGTGACAGAGCGCAGACTGAGCGGATGACCGCTCCGCTCGAGCCCGATGAGGCCGACCTCATCGCCGCGGCGGTGCTCGCGGTCCCCGGTGTGGCCGGCCTGCACTCCGGCCTCTTCGGTGAGGCCGTGACGCTGCTGCCGGGTCGACGCATCGAGGGCGTGGTGGTGGGGCACGAGTCCTGCGCCGTGCACATCACGGTCCGCTGTCCGGGAGATCCCCACTCCGTCGTCCACGCCGTCCAGGAGACGCTCGCGCGTGTCGTCCGGATTCCCGTTGTGGTCACGGTGGAGGATTTCGCCGTCGAGTGAGTCGGCGTCACAACGCTTTTCGGCACGGTTGCCGTCGCGACCCGAGAGGACGAGGGTTGCGCGCGCGCCGACGCGGGATCGGCGCGGAAACGGAACTCACATGATGCGCACGATCCTTCGCCGCACTGTCGGCACGACCCTCACCGCCCTCGTGGCACTCACGCTCGGAGCGTCCCCTGCATCGGCCGCTCCGGGCGGTGCTCCGCCCATCGCTCAGGTGCGCACTCTCTCCGCCGGCGACACGGTCACCGTGGTCGGCACGGTCACCACACCGCCCGGCGCCTTCGCATCGAGCTTCCTCGACGTCGGGTTCGGGATCCAGGACCGCACCGCCGGCATCTACATCAGCGCCTCGGCTCCCACCGACGTCGTGCCGGGTACATCGGTGCGTGTCACGGGGTCGCTCGCGGACCAGTCCGGACTTCTGGTGGTGCGACCGACGAGCATCGTGTCGCTGGGACCGGTCGATGCGGTGGCACCCAGACCGGTGGTGGTCCGCGTGGTCGGCGAGTCCACCGAGGCGTCGCTGGTGACGGTCGTCGGACGCGTCACGAGCGCCGTGGTGGACGATCTGCCGTACGGATACAAGTTCACGATCGCGGACCGGACCGGGGAGACCACCGTCTTCGTCAACACGCAGACGGGCATCGACGTGAGCGCGATCCGCGCGGGGCAGACACTGCGCGTCACCGGCATGAGCAGCCAGTACGAGGACCACTACGAGATCGATCCGCGCTCTCCCGCGGACGTCGTCGTGCTGCCCTGACCCCACACACGCCGAACGGCGCCCACCCCGCAGGGTGAGCGCCGTTCGGTGTGAGGCGGTCTTACTTGTTGATCTTCGTGACGCGACCGGCGCCGACGGTGCGGCCACCCTCGCGGATCGCGAAGCGCAGGCCCTCGTCCATGGCGACCGGCTGGATCAGCACGACGGACATCTCGGTGTTGTCACCGGGCATGACCATCTCGGTGCCCTCGGGGAGGGTCACGACGCCCGTCACGTCCGTGGTACGGAAGTAGAACTGCGGGCGGTAGTTGTTGAAGAACGGGGTGTGGCGACCGCCCTCGTCCTTCGACAGGATGTATGCCTGGCCCTCGAACTCCGTGTGGGGAGTGGTGGTGCCGGGCTTGACGACGACCTGTCCACGCTCGACATCTTCGCGCTTGATGCCGCGGACGAGGAGGCCGACGTTGTCGCCCGCCTGGCCCGAGTCGAGCAGCTTGCGGAACATCTCGATGCCGGTGACCGTGGTCTTGGTCGACTTCTCCTTGATGCCGACGATCTCGACATCCTCGTTGACGTTGACCGAGCCACGCTCGATACGGCCGGTGACGACGGTGCCGCGACCGGTGATGGTGAAGACGTCCTCGACGGGCATGAGGAAGGGCTTCTCGGTCTCACGGACGGGGTCCGGAACCGAGTCGTCCACTGCCTGCATGAGCTCGAGAACCGACTCGGCCCACTTCTCGTCGCCCTCGAGTGCCTTGAGAGCGGAGACCTTGACGACGGGAGCGTCCTCGTCGAACTCCTGTGCGGCGAGGAGCTCGCGCACCTCCATCTCGACGAGCTCGATGATCTCGTCGTCGTCCACCATGTCGGCCTTGTTCAGCGCGACGAGGATGTACGGCACGCCGACCTGGCGAGCGAGCAGGACATGCTCGCGCGTCTGGGGCATGGGGCCGTCGGTCGCTGCGACGACGAGGATCGCGCCGTCCATCTGTGCCGCGCCGGTGATCATGTTCTTGATGTAGTCGGCGTGGCCGGGAGCGTCGACGTGTGCGTAGTGACGCTTCTCGGTCTGGTACTCGACGTGGGAGATGTTGATCGTGATACCACGAGCCTTCTCCTCCGGAGCCTTGTCGATCTGGTCGAAGGCCGACGCCTCGTTCAGGTCCGGGAACTTGTCGTGCAGAACCTTGGTGATTGCAGCCGTCAGCGTCGTCTTACCGTGGTCAACGTGACCGATGGTGCCGATGTTGACGTGCGGCTTGGTCCGATCGAACTTCGCCTTGGCCACTGTGTCCTCCTGGACTGTTATTGCCTGCGTTATGCAGCATTACGGATGTACTTACGGGTGGTGCGGTGTGACGGTGGTACCGGGTCCAGCTTCGGAGACTATTCTCCGGTGGCCTTCGCGATGATCTCCTTCGAGACGTTCGAGGGAACCTCTGCGTAGGAGTCGAAGACCATGGAGTAGTTCGCTCGGCCCTGGGTGCGAGACCGCAGGTCACCGATGTAACCGAACATCTCCGACAGCGGAACCAGCGCCTTGACGACACGGGCACCACTGCGTTCCTCCATGGCCTGGATCTGGCCACGGCGGGAGTTCACATCGCCGATCACGTCGCCCATGTACTCCTCGGGCGTGATCACCTCGACCGCCATGAGCGGTTCGAGGATGACCGGACCGGCCTTGCGGGCAGCTTCCTTGAAGGCCTGCGAACCCGCGATCTTGAACGCCATCTCGGACGAGTCGACGTCGTGGTACGCGCCGTCGAGCAGGATCAGCTTGACGTTCACCAGCGGGTAGCCGGCGAGAACGCCGTACTGCATCGCGTCCTGCGCGCCGGCATCCACGGACGGGATGTACTCGCGCGGGATACGACCGCCGGAGACCTTGTTCTCGAACTCGTAGGTCGCGCCGTCCTCGCCGATGAAGGGCTCGAGGCCGATGATGACCTTCGCGAACTGGCCGGAGCCACCCGTCTGCTTCTTGTGGGTGAACTCCTGCTTCTCGACGATCTTGGTGATCGTCTCGCGGTAGGCCACCTGCGGCTTGCCGACGTTGGCCTCGACCTTGAACTCGCGACGCATGCGGTCGACGAGGATGTCGAGGTGGAGCTCGCCCATGCCGCCGATGACGGTCTGGCCGGTCTCCTCGTCGAGCTTGACCGAGAAGGTCGGGTCCTCTTCGGCCAGCTTCTGGATGGCCGTGCCGAGCTTCTCCTGGTCGGACTTCGTCTTCGGCTCGATCGACACCTGGATGACCGGGTCCGGGAACGTCATCGACTCGAGGATGATCTGGTTCTGCGGATCGCAGAGCGTGTCACCCGTCGTCGTGTCCTTCAGACCGATCACGGCGTAGATGTGGCCGGCGCTGGCGGTCGCGACCGGGTTCTCCTTGTTGGAGTGCATCTGGAAGAGCTTGCCCAGACGCTCCTTCTTGCCCTTGGTCGAGTTGATGACCTGCGAGCCGGAGTCGACCTTGCCCGAGTACACGCGCACGTACGTCAGCTTGCCGAAGAACGGGTGCGTCGCGATCTTGAACGCGAGCGCCGCGAACGGCTCGTCGGCGGACGGCTTGCGGGTGAGTTCCTTCTCCTCGTCGCCCACGGCGTGACCGATGGTCTCGGCGACGTCGAGCGGGGACGGGAGGTAGTCGATGACCGCGTCGAGCATGGGCTGGACGCCCTTGTTCTTGAACGCGGAACCGCACAGGATCGGGTACAGCTCGGAGTTGACCGTCATCTTGCGAATCGCGGTCTTGACCTCGTCGATGGTCAGCTCGTCACCGCTGAAGTGCTTCTCCAGCAGTGCCTCGTCGGACTCGGCGACGGTCTCGAGCAGCTCGGTGCGGTACTGATCGGCCCGCTCCTTCAGCTCCTCGGGGATCTCGACGGTCTCGTAGGTCTCGCCGAGCTTCGTCTCTCCGCGCCAGACCTTCGCGTTCATCTCGATCAGGTCGACGATGCCCTCGAAGCTGTCCTCTGCGCCGATCGGCAACTGGATGACCAGCGGCTTGGCGCCGAGGCGATCCTTGATGGTCTGCACGGTGAAGTAGAAGTCCGCACCGAGCTTGTCCATCTTGTTGACGAAACAGATGCGCGGCACGTCGTACTTGTCGGCCTGACGCCACACCTGCTCGGACTGGGGCTCGACGCCCTCCTTGCCGTCGAACACGGCGACGGCACCGTCGAGGACGCGGAGCGAACGCTCCACCTCGACCGTGAAGTCGACGTGCCCGGGGGTGTCGATGATGTTGATCTGGTTGTCGTTCCAGAAGCACGTCGTGGCAGCAGACGTGATGGTGATGCCACGCTCCTGCTCCTGCTCCATCCAGTCCATGGTGGCTGCGCCGTCATGGACCTCACCGATCTTGTACGAGATACCGGTGTAGAAGAGGATGCGCTCGGTAGTGGTGGTCTTACCGGCATCGATGTGGGCCATGATGCCGATGTTGCGGACCTTGTTCAGGTCGGTCAGCACGTCCTGTGCCACGAATTCATCCCGCCTTGGTGTTGGAAGAAGTGAGTCGAAGGTTCAACGCTCGGGTGGCGCCGGATGTTTCCCGGCGCCCCCGAGACGCGATCACCAGCGGTAGTGCGCGAATGCCTTGTTGGCTTCCGCCATCTTGTGCGTGTCCTCGCGACGCTTGACTGCTGCGCCGAGACCGTTGCTGGCATCGAGGAGTTCGTTGGCCAGACGCTCGACCATCGTCTTCTCGCGACGAGCGCGGGAGAACGAGACGAGCCAGCGCAGAGCCAGCGTGGTGGAGCGACCCGGACGAACCTCGACCGGAACCTGGTAGGTGGCGCCACCGACACGACGGCTGCGGACCTCGAGGGCCGGCTTGACGTTGTCCAGTGCGCGCTTGAGCGTCACGACGGGATCGGTGCCCGTCTTCTCGCGTGCCTGCTCGAGAGCCTGGTACACGATGCGCTCCGCGGTCGACTTCTTGCCGTCCAGCAGGATCTTGTTGACCAGCTGGGTGACCAGCGGCGAACCGTAGACGGGATCGTTGATCAGCGGGCGCTTGGGTGCTGGGCCTTTACGTGGCATGTCAGCTCTTCTCCTTCTTGGCGCCGTACTTGCTGCGAGCCTGCTTGCGGTTCTTCACGCCCTGCGTGTCGAGCGAGCCACGGATGATCTTGTAACGGACACCCGGGAGGTCCTTCACGCGACCACCGCGCACGAGCACCATGGAGTGCTCCTGCAGGTTGTGGCCCTCACCGGGGATGTAGGCGGTGACCTCGACGGACGTGGTCAGGCGGACGCGAGCGACCTTACGAAGCGCGGAGTTCGGCTTCTTCGGGGTGGTGGTGTACACGCGAGTGCACACACCACGGCGCTGCGGGCTGCCCTTCAGGGCAGCGGTCTTCAGCTTCGCGACCTTGTCGGTGCGACCCTTGCGGACCAGCTGGTTGATTGTTGGCATGAACCGGCTTTCTTCGTGTCGAGAAACAGGGATCTAGCAGTTGGGGCAAGAGAACGCTGCCCCTCACCCAGTAGTGCTTCCGCGGGCTTCGTGCACCCCGCGGTCGGGTGTGTCGCATACCCCCACACGGCAGCCGCGGTTCTTGCTCGATGGTGAACTCGAACACGGCTGTACCTCGCATAGGCACACAGACGTACCGGCTGGGCCGGGCACGACCTGTAACGGTACCCGGCGGCGCGCCTGATGGTCAAAACGCCCCTGCATCGGGTACAGGAGTTCACCCTTCCGTCGTCACGCCGACAGATTGAGCGAGAGCTGCATCAACCGCGTGGCCGACTCACAGGGATCGGTCGGGTTCCCCGGCCGATACTGCACCCACCAGCCGATGACCCCGGAATCGGGCGACTGCGCCGTAACGCCGCACGATGCCGGGTCGTCCGGTTGACGGATCTCGAGGGCCTTCCGCGAGGACACCTCGACGTCGCTCACCGTCCACCCCATACGTTCGTTCGCCTCGCGCTCGGCCGCGAGCGACCCCGTCTCGAACCAGTCGAACGTCACCTTGACCGCGCCGCCCGGGCCGGTCAGGTCCCACCGGCAGATGGCCCCGATGAAGCCCTGGTCGATGGCGTCGCCGCCCACGACGTCGGCGATCTGCTCCGGCGTCACGGTGTCGCACTCCTCGAGGAGCGAGCGGAACTCGCTGTCCGCGCCACTCACGCCCGCTGCCACGGGCGTGCCCTCGATGGTCGACCCGCATCCGGCGAGCACCGCGGTGACCGACAGCGCCGCCAGAACGCGTCCGGCCCTCACTGCGCACGCTCCGCGACGAGCGTCATCAGACTCTCGGCGACGGCGCACGGATCCGCGGTGGGAGCGCTGTCGGCATACATGACGGAGAAGTGGACGAAGTCGTCGCCGTACTGCAGACCGTTCTCGCAGAGGTACGTCACGCCCGTCGCGTTCTCGGATCGCGCCTCGAACCCCGGTCGACCCTCGATCTCGATGTCCACGGCCGGTCGGCCGATCAGTTCCGACCCCATGCGCTCACGCCCGATCGGGCTCCCGCGGTACCAGGAGAAGCTGACCGACGGGCCGGTCGGACCCGACACCTCCCACTCGCAGCCCACCGAGTTGCGGGTCACGATCGCGAACGACGGCACGGCGAACGCAGTGCGGACCTCCTCGTCCGACAGACCGCCGCAGACGCCGAAGAACGGGCCGGGTCCCTGCGACGCGGACGTGGACGGCGCGTCGTCGGTGGCGGCATCGGAGTCGGATCCGCAACCGGTGAGCCCGAGCAGCACCACTGCTGCCGCGCCGGCCCACCGCACGGAGTTCATGGCGGCAGCCTATCGGAGTGCGGACTGTCGCGAGTACGCCGAAAGTGCCGTGATGCGAGCGCCGATCACGACAGTTCGGACGTACTCGCGGGGGTGCTGGTGCTTGTGGTGGGGGTATCGAGGGCCAGGGACGCGTCGAGCACCGAGGCCCACACCTTCACGATCTCGGCGCGGCGGCGCGAGTCGTCGCTGAGCACGTCGGCGAGACCGAGCCCGCGGGCCAGGTCGAGGGTGGCCTGCACGAGTCGGTGGGTGCGCGGATCACTGTCGTCGGCGCCGAGGTGATCGACCGCCGTGCGGTGCGCCACGCGACCGAACTTCTCCTCGAGAGGCAGGACCCGGGCACGCATCTCGGGATCCGCGGCCGCGGCGGTCCAGACCTGCAGCGCGGCGCGGAAGATGGGGCTCGTGTAGTAGTCGACCAGCCGGGTGACCACGGCCTCGGTCCGCCCGGCGCCCTGCGGGAGCGCACTGCTCTCGGCTCGCGCCTCCCCCATGCGCGTGTCGAACATGTACTCGAGCGCCGCGGTGATGAGGTCCTCCCGCGTCGGGAAGTGGTGCTGGGTGGCACCGCGAGAGACGCCGGCCCGCTCGGCCACGACGGCGACCGTCGTCGCCGCCCATCCCTCGGTGGCGAGCGCGTCGATCGTGGACTCGAGCAGACGCAGTCGCGTGGCGCGGCTGCGATCCTGCTTCGGGCTGCGGGTGTCACCGACCCGGTGACGAGTGGGCACGGTCATGGCCGTCACGTCTCCTTCCCCACAGCGGCGCCGGACGACTCCGCCGGTGCGGCCCACGACGGGCTGCGCTTCTGCAGAAAGGCCATCATCCCCTCCCGCGCCTCGTCCGATGCGAACAGCCTCGCGGACTCCTCCGCCAGGTCCGCGCCCCGGCGGTCGAACTCCTCGAGCATCGCGGCGGTGGTGAGGCGTTTCGACGCCGCGAGACCCTGCGGTGACGATGGACGGATCGCCGCGACGAGTTCGGCCACCGTGGCCCCGGTGTCGGCCGCAGCCTCGGTGACGAGCCCGATGGCCTCCGCCTCGTGCGCGCCGAACGTCTCCGTCGTCAGGAAGTACCGGCTCGCCGCACGCGAGGTCATCCTCGGCACCACCGTCAAGGAGACGATGGACGCGGCCAACCCCAGCCGCGCCTCCGTCAGCGCGAACGAACTCTTCGGCCCGGCCACCACCAGATCGCACGCGCCCACGAGGCCCATACCGCCGGCACGCACATGCCCGTCGATCCTGCCGATCACCGGCTTCGGCGTCTCGAGGATCGCCCGCAGCAGCGTCAGCATCTGCTCGGTGCGCGAGGAGACCGAACTGCCCGCCTCCGTGAGATCGGCACCTGCACAAAATGTTCCGCCGGTGTGGGTGAGGACCACGGCGCGGACGTCCCGATCCGCGCCCGCGTCGCGGAGCCCCGCCGTCAGGTCGTCGACCAGGGCGGTGGAGAGGGCGTTGCGATTGTGCGGGGTGTCGAGTGTCAGAGTCACCACGCCCTCCGACCGATCGACCCGCACAGGTGGTCCGTCGCCCCGACCGGCCTCCGGCCTGCCCTGGCCCCGACCGGCCTCCGGCCTGCCCGCCATCAGTAGCTCTTCGGCAGGCCCAGCGAGTGCTGGGACACGAAGTTCAGGATCATCTCCCGACTGACGGGAGCCACGCGGGCGATGCGCGCCGCACCGAGCATGGACGCGAGGCCGTACTCCTCGGTCAGGCCTGCGCCGCCGTGCGTCTGGATGGCCTGGTCGATGGCCTTGATGCTGGCCTCGGCGGCCGCGTACTTCGCCATGTTGGCCGCTTCCGCCGCACCGAAATCGTCACCGCTGTCGTAGAGCACCGCGGCCTTCTGCATCATCAGCTTCGCCAGTTCGAGCTCGATCTTGCACTGCGCCAACGGATGCGCGATTCCCTGGTGCGCCCCGATGGGGCTCTTCCACACGGTGCGCTCGTTCGCGTACTTCACCGCGGCGTCGAGGGCGTAGCGGCCCATGCCGACGGCCATCGCCGCACCGAGGATGCGCTCGGGGTTGAGACCCGCGAACAACTGCATCAGCGCCGCGTCGGGCTCACCGACCAGCGCCTCGGCCGGCAGCCGGACGTCGTCGAGGAACAGCGTGAACTGATGATCGGGCTCGATGATGTCCATGCGCATCTGCGTCTTGTTCAGGCCCGGTGCATCGGTCGGCACGATGAACAGCGCCGGCTTCAGCTTCCCGGTCTTCGCGTCCTCCGTACGGGAGACGATGAGCACCGCGTCGGCCTGGTCGACGCCGGAGATGTAGATCTTGCTGCCGCGCAGCACCCACTCGTCACCGTCGCGTCGCGCGGTGGTGGTGATCTGGTGGGAGTTGGAGCCGGCGTCGGGCTCGGTGATGCCGAACGCCATGATCGCGGAGCCGTCCGAGAGGCGGGGCAGCCAGGACTGCTTCTGCTCGGGGGTGCCGTACTTCGCGATGATGGTGCCGCAGATCGCCGGGCTGACGACCACGAGCAGCAGGCCCGCACCGAACGAGGACATCTCCTCCTGGACCAGTGCGAGCTCGTAGATGCCGGCACCGCCGCCGCCGTACTCCTCGGGGAGGTTCACCCCGAGGAAGCCCAATTGCCCGGCCTCGTGCCACAGTTCGGTGAGTGCCTCACCCTTGCGTGCCTTGGGCAGCACGTAGTCGATGTAGTTGTGGCGCTTGCCCAGTCCGGCCACCGCGGCGCGGAGGCTCTTCTGCTCGTCCGTCTCGATGAAGCTCATGCCTGATCTCCTTCTGCTGCGACGACCGCCAGTACGGCGTCGACGTCCACCTGGTGTCCCACGGTGACCGTGAGCTCGGTCAGCACGCCCGCCGCGGGTGCGGTGATCGTGTGTTCCATCTTCATGGCCTCGAGCCACAGGATCGGTTGGCCGGCGGTGACGGTGTCGCCGACGGCAGCACCGATCCGCACGACGCTGCCGGGCATCGGTGCCAGCAGCGATCCGGCGGCGACGATCTCGCTCGGATCGACGAACACCGGAACCCGTTCGAGCCGTACCGGTCCGAGCGACGAGTCGACGAACACGGCGTCGCCGTGGACCGCGACGTGGAACTCGCGTCGCACACCGTCGGCCAGCAGCACCACCCGGTCGGACTCGGCCCGGACCAGCGCGCAGTCGTCGACGTCGGTGACGAGCGTTCCGCGCGACAGCCGGTACTCGGCGACGATCTCGGTGCCGTTCACCGCGTACGTCTTGCGTTGCGGCACGGAGGCGAGGTTGCGCCAGCCGCTGGGGAGGGATCGGCCCACCGTCGCCGATTCTCTCGATCGGGTGGCGTCCACGAGCGCTGCGGCGAGTGCGGACAGCCGCACACCCCGGTCGTCGACGAGCGGCCGAGCGAGGACCGCCAGATCGTGCGTCGCGAAGAACGCGGTGTCGGTGTCGCCCGCGAGGAACGCGGGGTGTCTCAGCACCGTGACGAGCAGGTCGCGGTTGGTGCGCACCCCGTGAATGCGCGAGCGCAGCAGCGCTTTCGCCAGGATTCCGGCCGCCTGCTCCCGGGTGGGCGCGTACGAGATCACCTTGGCGAGCATCGGGTCGTAGTGGGTCCCCACCACGCTGCCGTCGACGATGCCCGAGTCGACTCGCAGGCCTGTCCGCGTGAGCACCTCGAACTCTCGCGCTCCGTCGAACTCGACGTGGTGCACGACGCCGCTCTGCGGCTGCCAGTCGCGCGCCGGATCCTCCGCGTACAGACGCACTTCGATCGAGTGTCCGCGCGTGGTGGGCTGCTCGGCCGGGAGCGCGCCGCCCACGGCGACGTGGATCTGCAGTGCCACCAGATCGAGACCGGTGGTGCACTCGGTCACCGGGTGCTCGACCTGCAGGCGCGTGTTCATCTCGAGGAAGTAGAAGTTGCCGCGCTCGTCGCTGAGGAATTCGACGGTGCCGGCCCCCTCGTAGTCGAGCGCCTCGGTGGCGATGCGTGCCGCCTCGAAGAGCTTCTCCCGCATACCCGGAACGCGCTCGACGAGCGGAGACGGCGCCTCCTCGACCACCTTCTGGTGGCGTCGTTGGATGGAGCACTCCCGCTCGCCCACCGCCCACACCGTGCCGTGGCGGTCCGCCATGACCTGGACCTCGATGTGGCGGCCCGTCTCGAGATAGCGCTCGCAGAAGACCGTCGCGTCACCGAAGGCGGACAGCGCCTCCCGCGACGCCGCGTCGATCTCGTCCTGCAGTGCGTCGAGTTCACGCACCACGCGCATACCGCGACCACCACCACCGGCGGACGCCTTCACGAGCACCGGCAGATCGTCCTGCGTGACGGACGCGGGGTCGAGCCGATCGAGCACCGGCACACCGGCGCTCTGCATCATGGCCTTGGACTCGACCTTCGACCCCATCGACTCGATCGCCTTCACCGGCGGACCGATCCAGGTGAGGCCCGCATCCTGCACGGCGCGCGCGAACTCCGCGTTCTCGGACAGGAACCCGTAACCGGGGTGGATCGCGTCGGCGCCGGCGCGCTGCGCCGCCTCGATGATCAGGTCTCCGCGGAGGTACGTCTCCGACGACGCGGAACCGGGCAACCGGACGGCGACGTCGGCGTCGGCGACGTGCGGTGACGCGGAGTCCGGATCGGAGAACACGGCGACCGTGTCGATGCCCTCGGCGCGGCAGGTCGTGAACACGCGGCGGGCGATCTCGCCGCGGTTGGCAACGAGTACTGACGAAATGGTCATGACGGTCACATCCGGAAGACACCGAAGTTGGCGGTGCCCTCGATCGGGGCGGAGGCGATGGCCGACAGGCACATCCCCACCACCGTGCGGGTGTCTCGGGGGTCGATCACGCCGTCGTCGTACAGGCGTCCGGACAGGAACATGGGAACCGACTCGGCCTCGATCTGCTGCTCGATCATCGCGCGCAGACCCGCGTCGGCCTCCTCGTCGAACGCCTGTCCGCGGGCCTCGGCGGAGGCGCGGGAGACGATCGAGATGACACCTGCGAGTTGGGCACCGCCCATGACCGCGGACTTGGCGCTGGGCCAGGCGAAGAGGAAGCGCGGGTCGAAGGCGCGACCGCACATGCCGTAGTGCCCGGCGCCGTACGACGCACCGAGCAGCACCGAGATGTGCGGGACGGTGGAGTTCGAGACGGCGTTGATCATCATCGACCCGTGCTTGATCATCCCGCCCTCCTCGTACTCCTTGCCCACCATGTAGCCGGTGGTGTTGTGCAGGAACAGCAGTGGCGTGTTCGAACGGTTCGCCAGTTGGATGAACTGCGTCGCCTTCTGCGACTCCTCACTGAAGAGGACGCCGCGGGCGTTGGCGAGGATGCCGACCGGATACCCGTGCAGTTCCGCCCATCCGGTGACCAGAGACGAGCCGTAGAGCGGCTTGAACTCGTCGAAGTCGCTGTCGTCGACGATGCGCGCGATGACGTCGCGGGGGTCGAACGGGATCTTGAGGTCGGCCGGCACGATACCGAGCAGTTCCTCCGCGTCGTACCGGGGCGGGAGCACCTCGGTGCGCGGCGCAGGACCCGTCTTGTGCCAGTTGAGCCGCTTCACGATGCCGCGGCCGATGCGGATGGCGTCCTTCTCGTCCGCGGCGAGATGGTCTGCGAGACCGGAGGTCCGGGCGTGCATGCGGGCGCCGCCGAGCGATTCGTCGTCGGTCTCCTCGCCGGTGGCCATCTTGACCAGCGGCGGACCGGCCAGGAACACCTTCGAGCGTTCCTCGATCATGACGACGTGATCGGACATGCCGGGAATGTAGGCGCCGCCGGCGGTGGAGTTGCCGAACACGAGGGCGATGGTGGGGATGCCGGCCGCGGAGAGGCGCGTCAGATCACGGAAGATGCGGCCACCCGGGATGAACACCTCCTTCTGCGTGGGGAGGTCGGCACCGCCGGACTCGACCAGTGAGATGACCGGCAGCCGGTTCTGCATCGCGATGTCGTTCGCTCGCAGCGTCTTCCGCAGGGTCCACGGATTGCTCGTGCCGCCCCGCACGGTGGGGTCGTTGGCGACGATCAGGCACTCGACGCCGCTGACGACACCGATGCCGACGACCACGCTGGCGCCGACCGGGAAGTCCGTGCCCCAGGCCGCGAGCGGGCACAGCTCGAGGAACGGCGAGTCCGGGTCGACGAGCATCTCGATGCGCTCGCGCGGGGTCATCTTGCCGCGGCCGCGGTGCCGTGCGACGTACTTCTCGCCCCCGCCGCCCAGTGCCTTGGCGTGTTCGGTCTCCACCTCGGCGAGCTTCGCGATCATGGTGTCGGCGGCCGAGACGTACGCGTCACCGGAGCTGTCGAGTCGGGAGGTCAGAGTCGTCATGCGGTGTACCCCAGTCGCTTCGCGGCCAGCGAGGTGAGGATCTCGGTGGTGCCGCCGCCGATGCCGATGATGCGCATGTCGCGGTACTGACGCTCGACCTCGCTCTCGGCCATGTAGCCGAGTCCACCGAACAGCTGTACCGCCTGCGAGGCGACCCATTCGCCGGCCTCGACCGCGGTGTTCTTCGCGAAGCACACCTCGGCGATG
Organism: Rhodococcus sp. MEB041; assembly: GCF_030208955.1. Taxonomy (NCBI): domain Bacteria; kingdom Bacillati; phylum Actinomycetota; class Actinomycetes; order Mycobacteriales; family Nocardiaceae; genus Rhodococcus; species Rhodococcus sp. MEB041. The sequence goes on along the minus strand of NZ_JARVSZ010000001.1, from coordinate 271,782 downwards.
CAGTCGTCGCCGTCCTCGACGTGGCGATCGATCAGTGCGTGCGTGTACGTGCGCGCCACGTCGATCTTGCGGTGCATCTCGCTGAGCGTGTTCTGCACCGCCTGACGGGCGATGAGCGGCTTGCCGAACGTCGAGCGGTCCCGCGTCCACGCCACCGTCAGATCGAGGCACCGCTGCGCCGAGGAGTAGGCCTGCGCGGCCAGCGCAGCGCGTTCGGAGACGAAGGCCTGCGCGATCTGGGCGAACCCGGAGTTCTCCGGGCCCACCAGGTTCTCCACGGGCACGCGCACGTCGGTGTACGACAGTTCGGCGGTGTCGGAGGCCCGCCATCCCATCTTGTCGAGCTTGCGGGACACCTCGAATCCCGGTGTGCCGCGCTCGACGACGAGCAGCGAGACGCCGGCCGCGCCGTCTCCCCCGGTGCGGACGGCGGTGACCACGAAGTCGGCCCGGCACCCCGAGGTGATGTAGGTCTTCGCGCCGTTGACGACGAAGTGGTCCCCGTCGCGCACCGCTCGGGTGCGCAGGTGTCCCACGTCGGATCCGCCGCCGGGCTCGGTGATGGCCAGCGACCCGATCAGCTCGCCGTCGAGCGTGGGCCGGACCCACTTCTCGAGGTGGTCGGGGTTGCCCGCAGCGACCATGTGCGGCAACGCGATCCCACAGGTGAACAAGGACGCGAACAGGCCGCCGGACGCACCCGCCTCGTGCATCTCCTCGCAGATGACCGTGGCGTCGACCAGCGAGCCGCCGCCACCGCCGACCGCCTCGGGGAACGGCGCCCCGAGCAGACCGATCTCGGCTGCCGCGCGGTGCAGGCTGCGGGGAATCTCGCCGTCACGCTCCCACTCGGTGAGGTGCGGCAGCACCTCCCGGTCCACGAACCCCCGGACCGTCTTACGGAGTTGCGCTCGGTCGGGGCCACCCCAGGTGCTCATGCGAGTCCACTTTCTGCGAGTACTGATTCGGGTATCGGGACGTGCCGCGATCGCAGCCACTCCCCCAGGCCCTTGGCCTGGGGATCGAAGCGAGCGCCGGATGCGACGCCCTCTCCGAGAATCCCGTCGACGACGATGTTCACGGCCCGCAGGTGCGGGAACTCGTACCGGTGCACGCGCAGGCCCGCCGTCTCCGGGAGCAGCGTCGTCACCATCTCGGTGGTGAGAGTCGACCGGAGCCAGGCCCACGCGGCGTCGCCGCGCACCCAGACCCCGACGTTGGCGCTGCCGCCCTTGTCACCGCTGCGCGCCGCCGCCACCGTGCCGAGCGGCAGCGTGCGTGTGGGTTCGGCCGGCGGGCGGCCTGCGGGCGCGTCGGACGGGTCCGCCTCGACAGCCCTGGTGACGGTGGGCGGTGCGATGTCGACGCGCGTGCCGTCCGCGAGAACCGCCACGTGCCGCGGCACCGCCTGATCGACGAACCCGGCCTCGAAGACGCCGTACGGCGACCCCTGACCCGGAGGCGTCGTCACACAGAAACCGGGGTAGCTCGCCAGCGCGAGTTCCACTGCGGCAGCGCTGAACACGCGACCCACACGCTGCGGATCAGCGTCGCGGACGACGACACGGAGCACCGCACTCGCGGCCTCCTCGGTGTCGGCGTCAGGGTGGTCGGTGCGCGCCAGCGTCCAGTCGACGTCGCGCGGCGGCGGCGTCAGCGCCTCGGTCATCTGGGTGCGCACCAGGTCGGCCTTGGCCTCGATGTCGAGCCCGGTGAGCACGAAGGTCATCTCGTTGCGGAACCCGCCGAGCGTGTTCCGGGAGACCTTGAGGGTGGGCGGCGGCGCCTCGCCGCGAGTCCCCGTGGCCAGCACGCGGTCGCGTCCGACCTGCGAGACCCGCACCGTGTCGAGCCGCGCGGTGACGTCCGGGCCGAGGTAGCGCGGGCCGGTGATCTCGTACATCAACTGCGCCGTCACCGTTCCGACCGTCACGGCGCCGCCGGTGTTCTCGTGCTTGGTGATCACCGACGACCCGTCCGACCGGATCTCCGCGATGGGGAACCCTGGTCGACGCAGATCCTCGATCTCACCGAAGAAGGAGTAGTTCCCGCCGGTCGCCTGGGTTCCGCATTCGATGATGTGGCCGGCGACGACGGCGCCCGCGAGTTCGTCGAGGTGATCGTGGGTCCACCCGAACCGGGAGATCGCCGGGGCCACCACCACCGACGCATCCGTGACGCGTCCGGTGACCACGACCTGCGCACCGGCGTCCAGGCACGCCGCGACACCGAAGGCGCCGAGATAGGCATTGGCGGTCAGCGGGGAGCCGAGGCCCAGTTCCTCGGCGCGGTCGTGCAGATCGTCTCCCTCCACGTGGGCGACCGAGACGGTCAGACCGAGACGGTCGGCGAGGGAACGGATCTCGTGCGCCAGTCGTGCGGGCGCCAACCCACCGGCATTGCTGACCAGGGTGACGCCCTTGTCGAGCGCAGTGCCCAGGCACTCCTCGAGCTGCCGCAGATACGTCTTGGCGTAGCCGCGCGTCGGATCCTTCATCCGGTCGCGTCCGAGAATGAGCATCGTCAGCTCGGCCAGGTAGTCGCCCGTGAGGACGTCGAGATCACCGCCGTCGAGCATCTCGCGCATGGCCGACGCGCGGTCACCGTAGAAGCCGGAGCAGTTCCCGACCCTGATCATCTCCGTCACGGCGCCACCCGCACGTCCCGGCCACCACCGGGGGACCCCGCGAACGCCTGCGCGAGACCCAGCCACATCGCCGCGTCGTCGCCGACGGCCACGAGGTCGGTGTCGTCACGGTGCACGCGCTGCGTGACGAGCAGGCAGAAGTCCGGAGCGGAACCCGTGACACTCTGCTCCGCGTCCTCCGGCCCCCACGACCACTCACTCCCGTCGGGAGCGGTGAGCACGACGCGGAACGGTGCCGACGGCGGCGTCAGGCCGCGGATCGCGTAGGCGAAGTCGCGGGTGCGTACGCCGATGTGCGCGACGTGACGCAGCCGCGCGGTGGGTTCCCGGACCACGCCGAGGGCGTCCGCGACGTCCTGACCGTGTGCCCAGGTCTCCATGATGCGCGCGGTGGCCATCGACATCGCGCTCATCGGCGGGCCGAACCAGCGGATCTTCACGCCGTCGGGCACGTGTGTCAGGACGTCGAGCAGTTGAACTCGGCCGAGCCGCCATCGCGACAACAGGGTGCTGACCTGCTCTCCGGCGAGTGCGTCGGCAGCAGAGTCCACGAACGAGTCCGGACTGCCCATCGCGTCGGCGATCACCGCGTCGAATGCCGCTTCGGCGTCCTCGTCACCGGAGGCGCCGGCCGTCGTCAGCGCGGCGACGTGGTCGGTCCAGTGCAGGTGAGCGATCTGATGCGCCACCGTCCAACCGGCCGCCGGGGTGTCCGTGCGCCACGCGGCGTCGTCGGCATCGGCGACCAGCGCGTCCAGCGCGTCGCCCTCCGCACGCAGGTCCTGCAGCATCACCTCGAGAGCAGCCATGCCTGGAACGGTCGCACCCACGGGCCAAAAAAGCAAGCATGCTTGCTTGTTCTTGGACGTTGTGACGAACTCCAAAACAATCCGTGGCACCATCCATCCGCAGCGCAGGTCCGAAAGCCTGGTTTACGGTGAATCCCACAGGCGGTTGGACGCTTTACCGCACGACACCCATCACGACGCTCGCGACACGCCGGGCGGGACGAGGCCGCCCGCGAATGCGGGCACCGAAGGGAACGGGACCCGACATGGTCAGTGCACGAGACGGACGACCGGGGCAGGCCTACAGCGCGCCGGGCGCCTTCACCACGGCCTTCAGTCCGGGCGTCGGACCCCGAGCCGAGTACCCGGTGCCGGAACCGGTGCGGCACGACGAGACCGGGTACGACGAACCCCGGTACGACGACGACGACGAGCCGATCGGCGAACTCGAGGCTCGCTACGAGTGGATCGTCGGCCTCATGTCGTCGTTCACCGATCAGCGCGTCGTGCGGTGGATCATCGCCTTCTTCACCGCGTCGATGGGCGTGTGCGCCACCCTCGAGATCCTGTACGGCTTCGGCGGCACCACCACGTTCACGGTGGGCGTGCAGATCGGCTGCGCGGCCTTCGCGTTCGCCGCCGCTCTCTGGTGGACGGTGACCTCGTGGCCGCGGCTGCACACCGCCTTCGCCTTCGTCGTTCTGTCCAACCTGGGCATCCTCGCCGCGAACCTCAGCGCCGACATGCCGCCCGCCTACGCCGTCGGGAAGACCACCTTCTTCGTGGTGCTCGGCCTGTTCGCCGGTGTCTTCCTCGATCGCTGGATGCTGGCCACTCACATCGCGATCGCCGGTGTCGCCGTCACGTCCATCATCGGCTACAACATGCTGTTCGAGGACGTTCCCCCGCTGGGCGCGCTGGTCGTGTGGGCACCGGTCATGTCACTGGTCATCGCCGTTCCCGCACTGCTCTACACGTTCGTGCGAGCGGTGCGGCTCGACCAGTCCTGAGCCACTCTCCGCGAGTACGTCCGTGCTGTCGTGATCGCGAGTGAAATCACGACACTGTCGACGTACTCGCGGTGGGGGGGTGGCCTCGGGGCTCACTCGTCGATGCTGGACATGTCTCCGTAGCGTGCTCCGGCCACGGCCGACGCGGGCACCGCTGCCTCGAGTTCGTCGAGGACCTCCTGCGTCACCGCGACGTCCGCCGCTGCCACGTTCTCCTCGAGGTAGCGCACGCGCTTGGTTCCGGGGATCGGCGCGACGTCCTCGCCCTGCGCCAGCACCCACGCCAGAGCCAGCTGACCGGGCGTGCATCCCAGCCGGTCCGCGATCTCACGGATGCGCGCCACGAGCGCCAGGTTCGCCTCGAGCGCCTCGCCCTGGAACCGCGGGAAGTACGCGGTGCGGCGCGAGTCCTTCTCCGCCAACTCCGACTCGTGCGCGATGGCGCCGGTCAACAGCCCGCGACCGAGCGGCGAATACGGGACCAACCCGATGCCGAGCTCACGGAGCGTCGGGAGCACGACCTCCTCGAGATCCCTCGTGAACAGGGAGTACTCGGTCTGCACGGCCGTGATCGGGTGCACCGCGTGCGCCCGACGGATGGTCGCGGCCGACGCCTCGGACATCCCGAGATGGCGCACCTTGCCCGCCTGCACCAGCTCCGCCATCGCGCCGACCGTGTCCTCGATGGGGACCGACTTGTCGACGCGGTGCTGGTAGTACAGGTCGATGTGGTCGACACCGAGCCGCGACAACGACGCGTCGCAGGCCGCGCGAACGTACTCGGGGGTGCCGTTGATGCCGAGACGGGTGCCGTCGGCGAGTCGCTCGTTGCCGAACTTGGTGGCGAGCACCACCTGGTCCCGACGGCCGGCGATGGCCACGCCGACCAGCTCCTCGTTGACGAACGGGCCGTACATGTCGGCCGTGTCGAGGAAGGTCACACCGAGTTCGAGAGCGCGGTGGATGGTGGCGATGCCGGAGGCGCGGTCGGTGTCGCCGTAGAACTCGGACATACCCATGCAGCCGAGGCCGAGGGCGGAGACGGTGAGAGGGGACTGCGTACCGAGAGTGCGTGAGGTGAGCGTCATGCCCCCACTCAACGTGCTGGAGTGCGCTCCAGGTCAAGCCTGTCGACGTAGAGCTCGATCTTGTGGTCGATCGCGCGCAGATGGCCGGTCACCTCGGCGAGCTGCGCCAGCACCCGTTCCCGATGTGCGCGGAGGGCGTCGAGCCGCTGCTGCTCCGTCCCCTCGCCCTGACGCACCAGGTCGGCGTAGTGCCGCACCTCCGCGATCGACATCCCGGTGGCGCGCAGTCGGGTGATGAGGACGATCCACGTGATGTCGTCGTCGCTGTAGCGGCGTTGTCCGGTGGACGACCGCGGCACCGCGCGCAGGAGCAACCCGTCACGCTCGTAGTACCGCAGCGTGTCGATGGTCAGCCCGGTCTGCTCGGACGCCTCCGCGATGCTGTGACTCACCCCGTCAGCTTAGGCATCAGCGGAAGAGCGGGAACTTCCTCTTGGTGGCGAGCGCGTCCATGCCGGACTGGATGGAGCGCCGCACCTCCTCGTACTTGGCCTCCACGTACTCCTCGTCGTCCACGCGGGCGAGATCGTGATCCACCTCGACGGGCGGCATGAAGCGGGTCCGGATCTTGGCGGGCAGCGGGATCTGCGGAAGTGCGGCCGGCGCGATGATCCACGGCAGCGACACGGCGATGGGGAACACCTTGAGTCGCGCGATCTTGTCCAGCCCCAACATCTTCGAGAGCTTGTCACCGCGGACCAGCACGGGCATGGCGTCGGCACCGCCGACGGTGGCGATCGGCACGATCGGCACCCCGCAGCGGATGGCGAGCTTGATGAAGCCGGTGCGCCCGCCGAGGGTGGCGACGTCACGTTCGCTCCACGGTCGCAGCGAGTCGACCTCACCTCCGGGCCACACGATGACGTCGCGCCCCTCGGCCAGTGCCGTGGACATCGAGTCTGGAGCAGCGGGCAGGACACCCATCGACCGGAACACCGTGCCGATGAGGGGGAAGGCCATCAGCGCGTCGTGTGCGGTGCCGTGCAACGTGCGTGACGGGCCGAACCGTCGCCACCACTGCGCCCCCACCGTCCAGGCGTCCCACACGAACGGTGCACCCGAATGCACGCCGACCAGCAGCACCGGTGGCGGCGGGATGGTCTCCCACCCGTCGATCTCCATGCGGAAGTACTTGTCGACGAGCGGGTTCCAGAACTTCTCCTGGCGCCGCATGCTGTCGACGTCCTGGTCCGTGAGGTCCCAGTCGCCGGCTCGCGAGGCGACCAGGCCACCGAGTCCACCGGACGCGTTCTCGCGCTTGTCCTTCATCTTCAGCCGGGCAGCGGCGGCGACCCGCTCGGCCTGGTCCTGCAGCTCGGGATCGCGATGGTCGGCAGGGGAAATGTCTGTGTGATCGGCGCCACTCATGAGGCCGAACCTACTGCACGGTCAGATGCGCCGTACCCCGGTTGCACACAGGCCGTGACGAATCAGCACATCCACCCCCGGGGCGGTGGTTCGTGTGCAGCCTCGCTCGCCTCACCTCGTCGAGGTCCGCCGCACGACGTGCCACTCCGGTGTCGCGACGGGCTCACCCGCGAGCACGGCCCGCGCAGCGCTGCGCCCCTGCTCGTACAGCGACTGGGCCACCGTCGTCAGCCCTGCGCCCGCCGCTTCCTCGGTGTCGTCCCACCCGACCATCGCCAGGTCGCCCGGCACCTGCAGGCCGCGGTCCCGCACCACCGACAATGCCCCGAGCGCCATCTCGTCACTCATCGCCAGCACCGTGTCCGGCAGCGCGTCCAGGTGATCCTGCATCGCGCGCATCCCCTCCGAGCGGAAGCTGCCGGTGCCGAACGCGACGGGCACCGCGGACCAGTCGAGCCCCAGCGCCTCGGCAGCCGCGCGGTAGCCCCGCAGACGGTTCCTCGTCACCGGGAAGTCGATCGTCTCCGGATCCGGTCCGTGCACGAGGCGCCGCTCCCGATGCTCGTCGGCAGGAAAAGCGAGCACCAGCGGTCGCGCGGCACCCGCGAGGGCGATCAGGGCGACCGCCTCGGCCGCGGCGGCGTCGTCGATGCTGACCAACGTCGTGCCGTCGTGCTCCGGACCGCCCTGCACGCACACGGGTCGCCCAGTGGCGACGGCCGCATCGAGCAGTGGGTCCCCGGTGACCGTGGTCCAGAAGACGTACCCGTCCACGGCGGCGTCGCGCACCCGGTCGACGTCGCGGGCGACGCGCGTGTTCGGCAGGATCACCAGGCCCGTGTCGGTGTCGAGGCACGCATCGGCCACCCCTGACAGAAACCGGCGGGCCTGCGGGTCGTCGAACGCGTACGTCAGCTTCTCCGTCAGAAGCACGGCGAGGTTGTTGCTGCGGCCGCTGCGCAGCGACTGCGCGCCCCGGTGCGGGCCGGTGTAGCCGAGTCGCTCGGCGGCGTCGAACACCTTCGCCCGCGTCTCGTCCGAGACCCGCTCCGGCCGCCCGTACGCGTAGGACACGCTCATGACCGAGACGCCGGCCGCCGCCGCGACGTCGGCCATGGTGACGCGTGTGTGCGAGGTCATCGATCGCCACTCTATCGCCCACCCGCGTCCGTGTGTATCGTTACACAGCATGTCCACGGCACCTCCGCGCGCGAACACGCCCGCTCTGCTCGTCCTCGGCGCGACCGCGTTCATCTACGTCACGGCGGAGACGCTGCCGGTGGGACTGCTCCCCGAGATGTCCGCCGACCTCGGTGTCGGCGAATCGGCCATCGGGCTGCTGCTGACCTTCTACGCGTACGCGGTCGCCGTGATCACGTTGCCGCTGATGGCAGCGGTGAAGTCGTGGGACCGTCGCAAGGTCGTCGTCATCACCGCCGGCGCACTCGCGGTGTCGCAACTCGTGTCGGCGGTGTCCGTCGGCTATCCGATGCTGGTCGGAGCACGACTGATCTGCGCGGCCACCCACGGTGTGTTCTGGGCCGTGGTGGCTCCGGTCGCGGCGTCACTCGCCGCACCGGGCAAGCGCGCGAAGGCGATAGCGCTCGTCTACGCCGGGACGTCGTTGGCACTCGTCGCGGGCAATCCGCTGACCGCCGCCCTCGGACAGTGGACGCACTGGCGCGTCGCCGCCGCGACGCTCGGCGTCGTCGCGCTGGCCATCACCGTCGCCCTGACCCGGTTGCTGCCCGCTCTCCCGGTCGAGGCTCCGGTGGCCACCGCGGCCACGTCGCGCCCCGGCATCAGCCGGGTGCTCGTCCTGCTGTGCGGCATCACGTTCCTCGCCGCGCTGGGCCACTTCGCCGGCTACACGTACTTCGCGCTCGTGGTCGGCGAGGGCATCGGCACATCGGGGAGCGTGCTCTCGACCATGCTGTTCGTCTACGGACTCGCCGGCGTCGCCGGCATCTGGCTCATCGGTCGCACGTACGACCGCGGTCCGTGGCGCTCGACGATCGTCGTCCTCACCGCCATCACCACGGCGCTCGCGGCGCTGGTCCTGGCGCTGTCCACCGGATCCGGCGTGCTGGCGATCGTCGCCATCGCTCTGTGGGGCATGGCCTTCACCACCATCCCGGTGTGCATCCAGTCCGCCGTCCTGCACTCGGCACCGGCCGGGGCCGCGGCGGACCGCGCGTCGGCGATCTACGTCGTGACCTTCCAGGTGGCCATCGCGACGGGTGCCCTGGTGGGCGGCGGCATCGTCGACACCCTGTCGGTGACGGCGGTGCTGGTCTTCGCGGCCGTCACCATGCTGCTGGCACTGCTCGGGGTCCTCGCCGGGCGGTCGGCCTTCACGGCTCCGACGGCTCCCGTGCCGGTCGCTGCGACCGCATCCGCTCCCTGACCTCACGCCAGGTCCGGGGCGAGATCCCCGCGTCGCGACGGGTCTTGCGGCGGGCCACCAGCACACCCGTCGCCGCCACGGCCCAGACCGCGTACTGCGTGAGCCATGCGACGCGGAACGCCTCGAAGGTGTAGCCGCCCATCGCGTTCAGAATGGCGCCCATGGCCTGCATCACCAGCAGCGACGCGAGGAATCCGCCGATGTTCACCATGCCCTGGGCGGTGCCGAGCGCGACCGACGGGTTGAACGTGCGCGCGTAGTCGAAGCCGATGGCCGACCCCGGGCCACCGACCGAGATGACGATCACCAGGACGAACAGCAACCACGTCGGCGCGGGTCCCGGAAGAGCGAGCACCACCGCCCACATGAGGGCGTTGCCGGCCATGATCGCCAGCACCATCCACGACCGACGCATGGGATAACGCCCCGTCAGGATGCCGACGACGATGCCCGACACGATGGCCGACACCACCGACGTGGTGAGCAGCGCGCCCACCACTGCGGACGACACGCCCTGCGCCGAACTGAGGTAGGGCACTCCCCACATCAGCGCGAACACGGTGATGGAGAACTGCGTCCCCATGTGGGAGAAGAAGCCGAGCCGGGTACCGGGCCGTGACCAGACGACGGAGATGTTGCGCACCGTCTCGCGGAACGTCACCCGCGGCGCGCTGCCGGGTCCGGGATCGGGCGAGTTCGAGACGGCGAGGAACGCCGCCAGCGCGACCACCACCCCGCTGGCTGCGGCCGCGCCGTAGGCGACGGACCACCCCCCGCCGTGCAGCAGCGTCAGGAACGGCACCGCGGACAGCACCTGCCCGACCTGCCCGAAGATGCCCGTCAGCTGCGAGACCAGCGGAACCCGGCGGGGCGCGAACCACTTCGGCACCAGCCGCAGCACCGAGATGAACGTCAGCGCATCACCGACACCCACGACGGCACGGGCCGCCACCGCCACCGGCAGCGAGTCGGTGAACGCCAGGATCATCTGCCCCGACGCCATGACCAGCGCTCCCGTGACGATCATCGCGCGCGGACCCACCCTGTCGAGCAGCACTCCCGCGGGGATCTGCATGGCCGCGTAGACGACGACCTGCAGGACGACGAACGACGACAGCACCGACGGACTCGCGGCGTACCGATCCGCCGCGTCGAGCCCCGACACACCGAACGACGTGCGATGCAGGACGCCGACGATGTAGGCGAGGACACCTGTTCCCCAGACGATCCACGCGCGCATGCTGCTCAGTCTCCCGGGTAGAGTCCGCACCCATGACCCACGGTCACGCCCACCACGACACGCTGCCTGACGACGGCCGGCCTCCGGCCTCCCCGCTGCCCATCCTGGTGCTCAACGGTCCGAACCTGAACATGCTCGGAACCCGCCAACCCGAGGTCTACGGCACCGAGACGCTCGACGACGTGGTCGCGCTGTGCCGCGAGACCGCGGAACGCCACGGACGCACGATTCGTGCCGAGCAGTCCAACCACGAGGGCACGTTGATCGACTGGATTCACGAGGCGCGCGGGACGGCGTCGGGAATCGTCATCAACCCGGGCGGTCTGACCCACACGTCGGTCGTTCTGCGCGATGCTCTGGTCGTGCCCGAGATCCCCGTCGTCGAGATCCACATCTCGAACGTGCACGCCCGCGAGGAGTTCCGACACCACAGCTTCGTCTCGGGGATCGCCGTGTCGGTGATCGCCGGGTGCGGCGTCCGCGGGTACCGCTACGCCGTCGACGAGATCTGCGCCCGCACGTCCTGACCATCACGTCGGAAATGAGCACCATGGACCTCTCCCCCGTCACCAGCCACGAACTCGCACCACAGCCGCCGACGGGCGAGGGGTTCGAGACCGCGTGGCCCATCCGCGCCGGCGACGTCGACACCGCGAACCGGCTGCGCTACGACTCCGTCGCCCGGTACCTGCAGGACATCGGGTCGGACAACCTCGACGCCTCCGGACTCGGGGAGACGGATCCGTTCTGGATCGTGCGCCGCACGATCATGGACATCGACCGACCGTCGGTCTGGCCCGAGCGGATCACGTTGCGGCGCTGGTGTTCCGGTCTGTCGACGCGATGGTCGAACATGCGCGTCGACATCACCGGCGACAAGGGCGCGCACATCCGCACCGAGGGATTCTGGATCAGCATCTCGTCGACGACGGGCATGCCGACGCGCATCTCCGACGAGGGGCTCGCGCTGCTCACCCGCACGGCGGGCGAGACCAGACTCAAGTGGAAGCAGTGGCTCCGCGATCCGGCCCCGGAGTCCTCACTGACAGATCTCGCGTTCCCGCTGCGCATCACCGACGTCGACGCGTTCAACCACGTGAACAACGCCGCCTACTGGCAGGCCGTCGAGGAGGTGCTCGCCCGCGCGGAGTCCGGCGAGATCACCGGCGGACCGCACCGCGCGGTCATCGAGTACCTCTCGCCGATCATGGCGCCGGACCACGTCACGCTCCGCTGGCGTCGGCACGACGTGGACGGTGCACCGGCGGTGACGGTGTGGTTCATGGTGGACGACACGGTGCGCACGATCGCGTGCGTGGTGGCGCGCGCCGGCGCGAGTGGCGTTTCTGCTCCTCTCGCCGACTGAATCGGCGGGATCCCGCTCGCGGGCGGCGCGAGGAGAGCAGAAACCCCGGAGGCCGGTCGCCTACTGCCAGGGCAGGCCGTCGAGCCAGCTCAGCACCATCGTCTCGTAGGCGATGCCGAAATCGAGGGTGGCCGCGGCGTAGGGATCGTCGAGCGCGGCGTCCTTCTGCTCGCGATACCGGCGCAGGTTCTCCTCGTGCGTGCTCCGGTGCGCCGCCACCGCCTCGCTCAGCACGGACGCCGGCACGTGCTCGCCGAAGGAGATCATCAGCAGCAGCGGATGACGAATGACCTCCGGCTCGGGGAGCACCGAGATCCAGGCGGCGAACTCGGCTCGCCCCGCGTCGGTGATGCGGTACGGCTTGCGATCACGCGCCTGCGTCTCGAGTTCCTCCACCAGTCCGGCGCGGGCGAGGCCGGAGAGTTCGCGGTAGACCTGGGACCGCGTGACCGTCCAGAAGCCGCCGATGCAGACCTGCGCCGTGGCAACGAGGTCCCATCCGGACATGGGCCCGTTGTGCAGGAATCCCAGCAGAGAGGCCGCCGTCGCGTTGACGGTGGTGCCACGAGTGTCGGCCATGGCGTCATCGTCCCACACCTTGACAGTCCACAGTGGACGGTGCAGTCTGAGATCGGACATTCCACAGTGGACTGTCGACCCCCGATCTCGACCACCCCGATCTCGACCACCCCGACGAATCGAGCGTTCGATGACCGCACCGCAGACACACGAGCAGGCACTCGCACTCCTCACCGCCGCGGTGGGAGACGGGCGCCTGACCCTGGACGAGTTCGACACCCGCTCCGCGGCCGTGGTCTCGGCTCGCTCCGATGCAGACCTGGCCGCCGTCACCGCCGATCTGCATCCAGCGCCGTCCACACCCGGACATCCGACGACCGTGCCCGCGGCCGCGTGGCTGCGGTGGGCGTCGGTGGTCGCGCTGTGCAGCGTGATCTACGTGATCACCTGCGTCGCCTCGGGATCGATGCTGTACCCCTGGCCCGTCTGGGTGGCCGGGCCGTGGGGCATGGTGCTGCTCGTACACAGCATCGCCGCGGCGACACAGGGCCTCGGCACCGTCAGCTGCGGCGCTGCAGCCGCACGGGCTGCCCGTCCTTGGGATACGGCAAGGAGGTGAAGTCGATCGGTGTCGCACGATCGGCCGGCACCGACCACGTGTGGTGGCGCAGGAGGTGGTGCAGCACCATCGTGATCTCGATGGCCGAGAAGAACTGACCCAGGCACGTGTGGACCCCGCCGCCGAACGGTTGCCACGCGAACTTGTGCGGCAGCGCGCGACCGTCGAAGCGGGTGGGGTCGAAGACCTCGGGATCTGACCAGTAGGTGGGATCGTGATGCGTGTAATGCGGCGTGGCCACCACCATCACGTCGGCAGGCACGTGATGGCCGCGGATCACCGTGTCCCGCACCGTCCATCGCGCCATGGTGGGCAGCGGAGCGAGCATGCGCAGCGATTCCTTCATCACCGCGTCGAGTGCCGTCAGACCCGCCCGCGCCTCGGGTGCGGAGACATCGGGGCCCGCAGCCAGCGACTGCCGGCGACATTCCTCCTGCCACTGCGGGTGTCGGCCGAGCTGATCGACCATCGTGGAGATGGTGATGGTCGACGTGTCGTGCGCTGCCATCAGCAGGAAGATCATGTGGTCGATGATCGCGTCGTCGGAGAAGCGCTCGCCGTCGTCGTCCTCGAGGTGGGCGAGCACCGAGAACAGATCTCGGCCGTCGCCGCGCCGCCGATCCGGAAGATAGTCCCGCAGGAAGTCTTCGAGGAAGCGTCGACCCTTCAGACCCCGGCGCCACCGACCACCGGGCACGTCGAGCCGGACGATGGACGTCGCCGCCTGAACACAGTCGACGAAGGCCTTGTTGACGGCGTCCAGCCGGGTGTCACCGTCGCGCACCCCGCCCATGAACACCTCGGTCGCGAGGCCGAGCGTCAACGACTTCACGGCGGGATAGATCTCGAAGTGCTCCGACGAGTCCCACTCCTGCACGGTGCGGGCAATCAGCGGTTCCATCGCCGCGGCGTAGGACGCGAGACGGTCCTTGGTGAACGCCTGCTGCAGCAGCCGCCGGTGGTGGCGGTGCTCGCCGAGGTCCATGAGCATGAGCCCGTTGTCGAAGAACGGCCCGATGAGCGGCCGCCAGCCGAGTGCGTTGCTGAACGCCTTGTCCCGGTTGGTCAGGATCTCCTCGCACCCGTCGGCGCCGAGCACCAGCACCACGCGCCGGCCCGCCATCGTGTGCCACGAGACCTGCCCGTAGCGCCGCTCCTGCTGCCGCCACAGGGCGAGGGGGTCCCGGATGTACTGCATCGAACGGCCGACGTAGGGGATGCCCGCGCTGCCCATGACGGGACGGAGATCGGAGCCGAGCGGTGGGGCGGCGAGCGCGTGAGCCATGGGGCCTCCTGAGTATCTGACAGGGCGTCCTGTCAGATGTAGTGTGCGTCACAGGAGAGGCGCTCGTCAAGACCTGCGAGACTGACGGCATGGCGGAACCCGCGAGCAGGACCTACGGCGGAGTGGACGCGGCGGACCGCGCCGTCCGCCGCCGGGCCGCACTGATCGAGGCGGGCCTGGACCTCATGTCCTCGGTGGGCACCGACAAGACCACGATGACCGCGGTCTGCGCGGCCGCCGGGCTCACCGAGCGGTATTTCTACGAGAGCTTCCGCACCAAGTCGGACCTGCTGCTCGCCGTGCTCGACAGCGTTGCCGACGAGGTGAGAAGCGCTGCGATCCATGCCGTCTCGTCCACGGACGGAGACGTCGCCGACCGCGTGCGGGCCGCTCTGAGCGCCGTGGTGTCGATCATGCTGTCCGACCCCCGCAAGGGCCGGATCGCGTTCGTCGAGTCGATGGCGTCACCGACCCTGCGAGCTCGACGTCAGGCGACCATCGACGCCGTCGCGGACGTGGTCGTCGAACGCTCGCACGAACTCTGGGCCGACCGCGCACTCCCGCCGCCGCAGGACCGGCTCATGGCGCTGATGTTCATCGGCGCCTGCTCCGAACTCGTCTCCGCCCGGTTGCAGGACCACATCGGTGCGACCCCCGACGAGATCGTCGATGCTGCGACGCAACTGTTCCTCACCGGAATGCTGCGCCCGACGAGCTGACTCAGAGATGGCCCTTCAGCAACAGGTGCCAGTACGTGAACGGCAGGCCGAACCGGTCGCCCGCCCACGAGAGCCGACGGGGCTTCAGCGGGTCCAGGAACGACGGCAACGACGACGTGATCTCGCCGGTGCGATCGAACTCGGCCGCGATGAGACGCCGCGCGTCCACCGGGATCGGCGCCACGGTGTAGCCGTCGTACTCCCCCAGCGCCTCGTTCGATCGTTGCGCCAGCACGTTGTCGACGAGGATCGACACCTGGCGGCGTAGTCCGCCGCCCGAGGGGTCGGTGTCGATGGACGCGCCGTCGCCCACGGCCCACACGCCCTCGTGTGTGCGGTGCCGGAAGGTCCGCGGATCCACGTCCACCACTGCGTGCGTGCCGGGATCAGCGCTCGCCAGGCCGGTCTCCTCGACCCACCGCGGTCCGCGGTAGGGCGGCACCAGATGCAGCATGTCGTAGCCGATCCGCTCGGTGCGACCGTCCGCGCCGGTCACCGTGATCGATCGCTCGCCCGGCGCGAGCGCCGTCACGGCGGTGCGGTGAAGCACTCGGACATCCAGCTCCCGCAGGTACTTCCGCAGCCGGGCGTCGAGCGCCGGCACTCCCACGAGATCCGGGCGGTCGACCACCAGCGTCATAGACGGCGCGGCACCCACCTTCCGCCAGTGCGCGGCGGCGAGGAACAGCGGCTTGATGGTGGTGGCGGTGCAGCTCACCGGCGCACGAGGAACCGTGAAGACGGCGTGCCCGTCGGGACGCATCGTCTGCACGAGGTGCCAGGTACGCGTCGCCTCGTCGAGGTAGTTGCTCGCCACCGACGACGACGCGAGCGCCGCGTCGATTCCGGGCAGTGCGTCGTGATCGGGCACGAGACCGGATCCCACGACGAGGTCGCGGTAGCGCACCTCCGTGCCCGACTCGGTGCGCACCGTCCGCGTCACGGTGTCCACCGAGACGACACGCTCCTGGATCCAGGTACAGCCTTTCGGTGTCACCGAGCGCTGGGAGCGCTGCGCGGACGCGAGGGACGCCTGCCCGCCGCCGACGTAGGACAGCAGCGGCCGATAGGTGTGCACCTCCTGCGGTTCGATGACCACCACGTCGGAGACGCCCTTGTTCAGGAAACGGGCGGCGGCGCTGATGCCCGCGTTGCCCCCGCCGATGATGACGATGTCGTGCTCGGTGGTCATGATGCCTCCGGTGTCCTGTGACTCGAATGGTTCGGGGGTCTCACCACGACAGGTCCGGCTGATGCGGACCCGCGGCGATGCCGACCTCGTCGGCCGGTACGTCCGTGATGCCGAACAGGTCGGCGAGGGCCTGCTGCGGGGTGCGATCCAGTGCGTCGGCCCACCGGCGGGCCCGGCGCACGGCGCGCCACGACCACCACTCCACACTGCCGCCGGGCACGGTCGACCGCACCAGACCGGGGCCTTGCGGAGGCGTCGACGCCGCCAGCGTCCGCGCTGCATCCGGGGCCAGGACGACCGGACCGACGAGGTCGAGCCCGAAGCGGCTGCGCCGTACGTCGTCGCCGCCGGGGACACCGAGGCGGATTCGCGGGTCGTCGGTCCGCCACGACGCGACGAGATCCGCGGCGTCTGTTCCGTCCACCCACACGGTGACGTCCCCCTGCGCGAGCACCGATCCCACCGTCACCAACAGCGATGCGGCACTGTGTCCGTCGGCGTGCACGACGGCCGTGAGGTCGGGAACGGCGTACCGGACGCCGTGGGTGCGCGCAGCGGGGTCGGTGACGAGTGGAAGCAGGGACAGAGCCTCAGCGTTCTTCTGCTCGGTGCGTTGCTCACCGGGTCGGCCCGCCCAGTCGGGACCGTCGTGCCAGGCGACGGCGTCCGGCACGTGCGCGATCAGGGCGCCGGCGAGGTAGGCGCGATTGGCCAGCTCCCAGTCCTCTCCGCCGTATCCGCCGAACGACTCGTCGAAGCCGCCGATCTCCTCGAAGAATGCTGCGGTGCAGCACATCACCGCGCTGATGACGTGGCGATAGGAGCGATGATCGGCATCGAGCAGATCGCGCGAACCGCGGTACGCGTCGATCAACCAGCGCGGCTCGTCGAGGATTCCGTCGTCCGGCCCCGGAAGTCGGCCCAGCGCGGACAGGTCCGCGTGTCGCCGTCGACCGACCGTGAGTGCATCGGGAACCAGCGACGGCAGACGCACGAGCGCCTGGAGGTACCCGGGCTCGGGAACCGTGTCGGCGTCGAGGAAACAGAGCACGTCACCGGACGCGGCACGCGCCCCGAGATTGCGCGCCGCGGCGGCGCGGAAGCCACGGTCCTCCTGCGAGACCACCGTGACGTCGAGTGCACTGCGGACGAGCGGCGCCGTGGCCGAGCCGTCGTCCGCGACGATCACCTCGAACGCGCGGTACGTCTGCTGCTCGAGCGCCGCGAGAACCAGATCCAGAGACCGTTGCTGTTCGAAATAGGGCACGACGACGCTGACCGACGGGCGCGGAGCATCGATGTCGCGCAGCAGGTCCCACCTGTTGCCGGGCACCGCGTGGCCGAGCGGGGTGGGGACGGCGGTGGTGATCACGCGTGCACCACGGCCGACCTCGCGTACACCCGCACGTGCGCGGCGCCGACCTCCGCGCGCGTGGGGTGCGCGACGACCCCGTCCTCCAGCCACGTCGACTCGGGGTCACCCGCCGCGTCGGCGAGCGCCTCGGCGAGTCGGTCCTCCTCGTACAGGGTCACGGTGCCGGGCGAGCGCCGGGCGAACTCACGGGTGTACGCGCCGGCCACCACCAGCGGTCGACGGCCGTGCTCGATCCAGGTGTTGATCGACCCGGAGGCGGACATGTGCCGATGATGCGCCACGGGAACGGTGACGCGGCCGAGTTCGACCGGAAGGTCGGCGTCGTCGATGTAGCCGGTGACACGCACGGTGGTGCCGTGTGCCGCTGCGGACTCGGTCAGCTCGTCGACCAGATGATCGTGTCCCGGCGACGGCGTTCCCAGTGCCAGCAGGTGCGCGCCCGGGGGCAGCGCGTCCAGCACCTCGGCGTGTCCCTTGCCCGGGTACAGGAACCCGAGGACGCCGACGGTCACCTCGCCGCTGTCCGTGCGGATGCCGGCCCCCGTCGCGACGGGAAGCGGGATCACGACGGACGGGGTACCGATACCGGCCTCGCGCGACAGGTCTCGTTCGTGCTCGCTGCTGACGATCACGGTGTCCGCGCACGCGACCACCCGTCGGTAGCACTCGACGCGCGCGGACGCGGATCGACCGTCGGACGGCTGCGGCAGATCGTGCAGCGTCACCACGAAAGCGGAACCCGATGCGTGGATGCGCCGCGCCAGGTCCTCGACCACCCCGGCCGCAGCCGTCGCCGGTGACCCGAACAACCGGTCCGTCACGTGCAGGTGCACGACGTCGACGTCCGGAATCGACGTGACGTCACTCGCGGACTCGTGACGCAGGAGCGTCGACTCGAGACCGGCGTCGGTGATGCCGTCGCGGATGCGGAGCGCGAACTGCACCACCCCGTGTCGCTCGGGACCGATGACGAGATGCGCGACCGACGTCACGAGTCGACCTCCGGTAGCAGCAGCGAGAGCGTGTCCGCGTGTCGGGTGAGCGCGGCGTCCACGAACGCGGGATGCTCGGCGTACCACTGCAGTTGGCGACGGTGAATGTCCTCGGCATCGACGACGGAGCCGCCGATCACCCAGTCCGGCCGGGGCGCGGCGCCGAGGTCGAGCGCGTCGATGACAGCGGACTCCAGCAGCGTGTGCACAGAATCGAGCAGTACGCGGCCGGGATCCGCCGCCGCAGCGTCGACACCGGCTGCCGACAGGATGCGCGTGGCCAGCTCGAGCAGCACCGGATTGCCGGGGTGGTTGATCGTGTGTGCGGCGTCCGCTCCATGGGCGGTCAGGACGTCCGAGATCGCGACGTCGCAGTCCCGGCGCTCGCGTCGTGCGAGTTCGGCGATGCTCACCTCGGCGTTCGCGCGCAGCGCGTCAGGGGCGACGGGAGCGGCGCGCCACTCCTCGGATGCCACCCTGCCTGCGGCCACGAGCACCGTGCGCAGATCGTGGTACGGAGCGCCGGCGGGAGACGCCGACGGGTCGCTCGGGTGCCGCACGATCACCTGGAACGGGTACAGCCCGCTGTACCGGAAGACCGGCCACCGCACGACCCGGGCGTGCTCCGGCAGCATCGACGCCACCTGGTTCGTCCCGATCGGCAGGTCGCGGTAGTCGTCGCGAACCGGCTGCGCCAGCAACACCGAGGCCCGGCCGGCCAGCTCGGCGAGGTGCCGCACGTCGGCCGAGTCGAGTTCGTGCACCGGCGGCATGCGCACGGTCCGGAACGGCGCGTCCGGCACCTCGTCGAGCATCACTCGCACGGCCTCGGCCTGGCAGTTCCCGAGCACGATCCACAGCGGTGGATCGTCGGGCACCGGGTCGAGACCGTAGAACTCGCCGTAGTGACGCGTCCGGCCGTCCGGCTCGGTCGACGCAGAGTGAGGCATGACGTCGGGTTACCCGGACAGCGCGCAGGCGAAGCGGTGAGAGACCTGCACGACACCGCGTTTGTGGACGAGCCCCCCGGGGCATTCCTCTTGTGTCGTGGTCCAGAAGGCGGCCCGATCCCTGTTCGTACACCCGTGCCGCCCTGCCCACCCCTCGGGCGCGCGCGTCTGCCCCCGAGAGGATGACCCGAGCCGTGATCGCCGTCGCATCCATCCCTGCTGCGCACCCGTACGTCGCCGCTGTCGTCGCCACGGGCGACGACATTCTTCTGCTCGACGATCCCCGGCCCCTCGAGGCGACCACGCCCGGGCAGTGGTGGCCGCCGCGCCTGCTCGAGCCCGACTATCTCCGCGCGCACATCGACGACATCGACGTGGTGCACCTGCACTTCGGCTTCGACGCCGCCACACCGGACCGTCTCGCCGACGTCGTCTCCGTGCTGCGCGAGTCGTCGACCCCCCTGGTTCTCACGGTGCACGACCTGCACAATCCACACTTCGCCGAGCTCGACATGCACCGGTCCCAGCTCGACGTCCTCGTCCCCGCCGCGGCCGCCGTCATCACGCTGACCGACCGCGCCGCTCGGGAGATCGAACGTCTGTGGGGCCGCTCGGCAATGGTGATCCCGCATCCGCACGTCGCACCGCTCGACGTCATCACCGCACGCGACACCACGGCGCACGAGCGCGCAGTCGTCGCCGTGCACGCCAAGTCGTTGCGCGCGAACCTCGATCCCGAGGCGGTCATGGCGACCGTCGTGGCGGCCGCGTCGGCACGCGACGCCGTGGTGCGTCTCGACATCGACGACGACGTGTTCGACCACACGAGCCACTGGTACGCACCGGAGCGCGGCGAGCGATTGCTGGCCTTCCGTGATCACCCGGACGTCGACGTGCGGGTGCATCGTCGGTTCACCGACGCGGAGCTGTGGCAGTACCTGTCCGAGATCGACGTGTCCGTGCTTCCGTACCGCTTCGGTACGCACTCTGGCTGGATGGAGGCGTGCCGCGACCTCGGCGTCGTCCCCGTCGTCCCGGACATCGGCCACTTCGCCGATCAGTTCCCGTGCCCCACCTTCGTGTTCGGACCCGGCCTCTTCGATCCCGCGTCGCTCGATGCCGCGGTGGGCGAGGCGCTGCGCACCGAGCCGACCGGCCCGGACTTCGCCGACTACCGACGCCATCAGCAGAGCGCGATCGCCGCCGAGCACGCCGCGCTCTACCGTGCCCTGTCCGCTCCCGTCGCCTCGGGCCGCGCGGACGGAGCCGTGCTCGTATGACGGTCGCCGCCGCCGCACGTCCACTGCGCATCGCCCTTCTCGGATCGTCGCGCTTCCCCATCGCGCAACCGTTCGCGGGTGGCCTCGAGGCACACGTGTGGCATCTCGCCCATGCCCTCACCGAGCGCGGCCATCGCGTCACTCTCTTCGGTGCCGAAGGCACGTCGACCGACGTCGCGCACGACGTCATCGACGTCCACACGTTCCAGATGAGTCCGCACGCGCGGACCGAACACATGGGACCGTCGTGGGTGGTGCACGAGCATCACGCCTATCTGTCGGTCATGCTCGAACTGGCCGGGCCCCTGGCACAGTCGTTCGACGTGATCCACAATCACAGCCTCCACTACCTGCCCATCGCGATGTCCTCGATGGTGCCGGTCCCCATGCTCACGACGCTGCACACGCCACCGCTCGCCTGGCTGGAGTCGGCGGCCGCGGTGCCGCTCAATCCGAACACCGGGTACGCCGCGGTGAGCGAGTACACGGCGCAGCAGTGGCTACCCGTCGCGGGTCCGATCCCCGTGGTTCCCAACGGGATCCCGCTCGAACGGTGGCCGTTCGGCCAGGGCACCGGCGATCGCGGCGGGGCGGGCGAGTACGCGGTGTGGACGGGCCGGTTGGTTCCCGAGAAGGGGGTCGATCTCGCCATCGACGCCGCGCGGCGCGCCGGTTACCACCTGCGCATCGCCGGACCGGCAGCCGACGACGACTACTTCCGGACGGCGGTGGAGCCCCGCCTCGACGACGGCGTCACCTACGAGGGCCACCTGATGCAGAAGGAACTCGCCGATCTGGTCGGCGGAGCCGCCGTCGCACTGGTGACGCCGCAGTGGGACGAGCCGTACGGGCTCGTGGTCGCCGAAGCACTCGCGTGCGGCACACCGGTCGCGGCCTTCCGTCGCGGCGGCATCCCGGAGATCCTCGACGACACGTGCGGCCGGATGGTGCCCGCCGACGACATCGACGCTCTCGCCGGGGCCATCGGAGATGCTGCGCGCCTCCCCCGTGCGCACGCCCGCGCTCGCGCGGAGCGCATCTGTTCGGACGCGACGATGGTGGACAGCTATCTCGACCTCTACCGCGAGTTGCTGACGACGTCGGGCCGAACCGCCGCTGTCCCTGCATGATCGGGTACTACGTCCACCACCACGGCGTGGGGCATCTGACCCGCGCCCGGTCCGTCGCACGGGCGCTCGCCGAGCCGGTGACGGTGCTGTCCTCGCGGCCCCGGCCGTCGGACATCGACCCGTTCGCGGGCTGGATCACACTTCCTCCGGACACACCCGCCGGCGGTGACGATCCGGACGACCCCACCGCTCACGGGGTCGTCCACTGGGCGCCCACCTCGGTCCCCGGGATGACCGACCGCATGGCCGCCCTCGCGCGGTTCGTGGACGAGCTTCGCCCCCGATGCGTCGTCGTGGACGTGTCCGTCGAGGTTGCGATGTTCGTGCGACTCATGGGTGTTCGGGTGGTCGTGTTCGCGATGCCGGGCGAGCGCACCGATGCGCCCCATCAGCTGGCCTATCGCGTCGCCGACCGCATCGTCGCTCCGTGGTCGGCCTCGGTGTACCGGCCGGAGTGGTTGCGCGAGTTCGAGGACAGGACCGTGTACGTCGGCTCGATCAGTGCCCACGCCGATCGTGCCCGCGCCGGAACCGACCGCGACCTGACGTCCGTCGTCGTGCTCGCGGGCGCAGGGGGCTCAGCTCTCACCCCGGACCACCTCGCCCGAGCGGGTGCTGCCACGCCGACCCGCACCTGGCGCGGTGTCGGCGTGCCCGGCACTCCCTGGGTGGACGACGTGTGGCCGCTGCTGACCGGTGCCGGCGTAGTGGTCACGCACGGCGGGCAGAACGCGGTGGCCGACGTGGCCGCATCGGGTGCGCCCGCGGTGATCGTGGCCGAGAGTCGCCCGCACGGTGAGCAACTCGCGACCACTTGCGCGCTGGGGGCCGCGGGGCTGGCGATCTCGCTCGAGTCGTGGCCCGATCCGGACCGGTGGCCCGAGATCCTGAACCGTGCCGGTGCGCTGACCGGCGACATCCGGGCACGGACCGAGGTGGACGGCGCAGCGCGTCGTGCGGCAGCGGCGATCGAGGACGTGTGGGCGTGACGTCGGTGCGGACATGACGTCGGTGCTTACATGACTTCGGTGGCCGTGGTGACCATCGTGTCGGGTCGCGCGGGGCACCTCGCTGCGCAACGCCGCGGTCTCGCTCGCTCGACACGGCGAGCCGATCTGCACGTCGTGGTGTCGATGGGTGACCCGACGGTCGTGGACGCCACCGCCGTCGTTCCCCGCGTCGGCGACGCGCTCCCCCTGGCGCGGGCGCGCAACGAGGGTGCCCGCCTCGCCCTCGAGGCCGGTGCCGATCTGCTGATCTTCCTGGACGTCGACTGCATCCCGAGCCGCGAGATGATCGACCGGTACGTCCGTCGTGCGCGCGACGGAGCCGTGCTGTGCGGGCCGGTCACCTACCTGCCCGAGGTCTCCGGTGGGTACCCGGACGACCTCGACGGATGGACGAATCCCCATGCGGCGCGCCCGAATCCGGCGCCCGGGCACGTCGAGATCGGAACGAACTGGGATCTGTTCTGGTCGCTGTCGTTCGCGGTCACGTCGGCGACGTGGCACACGCTCGGGGGGTTCTGCGAGGACTACACGGGCTACGGCGGCGAGGACACCGACGTCGGCCGCGTCGCGGAACGATCGGGTCTGGATCTGCTGTGGGTCGGCGGAGCGCACGCGCACCATCAGTGGCACCCCGTGTCCTCGCCGCCGATCGATCATCTCGACGACATCGTGACCAACGCCGCCATCTTCCACGGTCGATGGGGACACTGGCCGATGATCGGGTGGCTGAACGCTTTTCGCGAGCGCGGCGACATCGACTGGACGCCCGAGGGCAGCAGCATCGCTCGCCGCCCGGTCGGGCACTAGCATCGAGCGATGTCCGACACCCGCACCCTGATCCTGATGCGCCACGGCAAGTCCTCGTACCCGGACGGGGTGGACGACCACGACCGGCCGCTCGACGAGCGGGGCCGTCGCCAGGCCGCCGCGGCCGGCGACTGGATCCGGGCGAACGTCGGCGCCGTGGACGCGGTGATCTGCTCGACGGCGACGCGTACTCGCCAGACTCTCGAGCGCACGGCCGTCGACGCGCCGGTGCGCTTCGAGGGCACCGTCTACGGGGGCTCCCCCGACGACATCGTCCGCGAGATCACCGCGACAGACGACTCGGCGGCCAGCGTGTTGGTGGTGGGCCACGCACCCGGAATCCCCTTCACGGCACTGGAACTCGCCGACGATCAGGAGTCGGACGCGGCGGTGTGGATCCGACGGGGCTACCCCACCTCCGCGCTGGCGGTGCTGGAGTTCACCGGCGACTGGTCGGATCTCGGGCCGGGGCGCGCCCGCCTGACTCACGCGCTCCGCGTCGACTGACCCTCCACCACAGCACGATTGCGCGCGCTCTCCGAGCGACCCAGCGCCTTCACCTCGGCGTCCATCTTCGGCAGGATGCGCGGCACGTGGCGCAGCGTCGTGGCCTCACCGAGCCGAGTGGTGAGCACGGAGCGCACCCACCCGATGCCGCCCACGATGCCGGGAACGTAGACCCGGCGTGACCGCCGCTCCACCGCGCGGACGAAGGCATCGACACACGCCTCGACCGGCAGGGTGCGGCCGAGCGGCCAGGGCAGCACGGACAGCAGATCCTGGAACGCGGTGAGGTCGGACTTGGCGTCCTGCACCAGTGGAGTGTCGATCCACGCCATGTGGGCGGAGCCGACGTCCACACCCTGGTACTTCACCTCGAGGCGCAGGGCGTTGGCGAAGTGTTCGGCTCCCGCCTTGCTCGCGTTGTACGACGCGAGGCCGGGGCACGCGGTGAAGGCCGCGAGCGACGAGACGACGAGCACGTATCCCTTGCGCTCGATGAGCGAGGGCAGCGCCGCGCGGACGGTGTGGAAGACGCCCGTGGTGTTGATGTCGATCACGCGCTTGAACGTCTCCGGATCGACGTTGAGCACCGACCCGTAGCTCGAGATGCCGGCGTTCGCGAGGACCACGTCGATGCCTCCGAATCGCGCGATTCCCGCGTCCACGGCGGCCTGCATGTCCGCGAGATCCCGCACGTCGGCGCGCACCCCCACGGCGACGTCGCCCAGATCGGCCACGAGTGCCGTCAGAGGCGCCTCGTCCACGTCGGTCAGCACCAGCTTCGCGCCCTTGGCCGCGAGAGCCCGCGCCGTCGCCTCGCCGATACCGCGGCCCGCTCCGGTGATGAGCACGACCTTGTTGCGCACGCTGACCATGTGAGTCCTCCTGACGACGAATGTCCGGTCACAGTACCTGTGACCGGAGATGACACCTACTGTTCCTCGGAATCGGCGGCGCATTGCGGACCGTGATCGTCCTCGATCGGGAGCAGAATCTCGGTCATCATCCGACACGAGGAGAGGCCGACCATGACCGCCACGCACCCGCTCACCATGGAGATCCAGCTCGTCATGCTGCCCGTCACCGACGTCGACTGCGCGAAGGAGTTCTACACGCGCATCGGCTTCCACGCCGATCACGACGCCACTCCCTTCCCGGACGTGCGCTACGTACAGCTCACCCCACCCGGTTCCGCGTGCTCGATCGCGATCGGGAAGAACATCACCTCCGCCGCACCCGGATCCGTCGAGGGCATGCTCGTCGTCGTGCAGGACGCGCAGGCCGCGTACGAGATGCTGCTGTCCGCCGGCGTCGAGGCCACCCCGGTGAAGGACGAGGGCTGGGGGTTGTTCACGTACTTCGCCGACCCGGACGGCAACAGGTGGGCGGTGCAGCAACTGCCGGTGGGCTGACGCCCCCGTGCGCCTTTCGCGCATCCAGGGATACGCAGAAGGCGCACGGGGGTGACGGAGCAAGGGTCCGGGCGGGCCCGATGGTGGGTCCGCCCAAGCTTCTCCCGACGACGGCACCCGGGCGTTTCGCCGGAATAGGCTGCGCCCGAATCGGCAGGCGCGCCGGTCGGACGGGGGCGGCAGTGACGGAGACCGAGAATCGGACCGAGCGGGGTGCGGCGGCGACGCGGGCACCGCGGTGGCGCACGATCGGGGCGCGGCGCGACTCCCTCACCCTCCCGTACGGGTGGGGACCCGCGATCGTGCTGGTGCTGGTCTCCCTCGTAGACCGCATCGAGTTCAGCCTGGTCGCCGCCGTGCTGCCGCAGCTGCAGGCGGAGTTCGGGTTCGGCGACACGGCGGCCGGTTCCATCCCCACCGCGGCCGCCGTCGCCGCGGGCCTCCTCGCGATGCCCGCCGCCTACCTCGCCGATCGCCACGACCGCGGCCGCATCATCACCGTCGTCGTGTTCCTGTGGGCCCTGGCGACGGTCGGTTCCGCGCTCGCTCCCACCTTCGCCGTCTTCTACCTGGTGCGCATGGGCCTCGCCGCCGCCGAGGCCATCGACAACCCGGCCAGCGCCAGCATGCTCGCCGACTTCCACCCACCCGCGACCCGCCCGACGGCCTTCGGGTGGTGGCGGACCGCGGCCTACCTCGGCGGCGCCGGCATCGTGCTGGGCGGAGTGCTCGCCGAGTGGCTCGGGTGGCGCGGCGCCTTCCTCGTCATGGCGATTCCCGGTGTGGTGGTCGCCGTCCTGATGTCACGCGTGCGCGAGCCCGAACGGGGGTACGCCGACAGACTGGCCGCGGGCAGCGCGGACACGCCTGCGCCGGAGGCCACCACCGACCCGATGCCGGTCCAACTCCGCCGCGTCGCACCGATCCGGACGCTGTGGTTCACCGGCGGCGCGCTCACCGTCATGAGCCTCGCGGTCGGTGGCCTGACGTTCTGGGTGCCCAGCCTGTTGCAACGCCGATTCGGCCTCGGCGAAGCGGCCGCCGCGTCCGCGGGCGGTGGTCTGACACTGATCGGCATCGTCGGCGGCACGCTCGTCGGATCCCTGCTCACCCGGCGAACCCTGTTCTCGACGCCGTCGCAGTGGCGCGTCCTGGTGGGCGGCACCGGAATCCTGCTGGGCACCGCGGCCATGGCGGGGGCGTTGGCCTCCGAGAGCTGGCTGCCCTTCACCGTGCTGCTCACCGTGTTCGGCTTCTTCACCGCCTGGGCGATCCCCACCCTCACCTCGTGCGTCGCCGACGTGCTCGCCCCGCGCGACCGCGGACTGGGTTACGGACTGCTGCAGATCGCCGCGACCGTGGGCGGCGCCGTCGGACCGCTCCTCGTCGGCGCGGTGTCCGACGCGTACGGCTCCCTCACCACCGGCATGGTCCCGCTGCTGCCCCTGCTGCTGATCGGGGGCGTGCTCGCCCTCTGCGCCTACCCGTACGTGTCGCCGGACGCGCAGCGGGTGCTGGACGGCGTGGCCTGACGCGCCCCTGCCCGCCCCCTCGTGTTCGCCCGTCTGTCAGGGCGGCGCGATAGCGTCCCGCACCATGCGACTCACCCGCGTGCTTCTCGCCGCGTCCGTCCTCGCCGCGTCCGTCCACACCCTGACCGCCTGCAGCGCGCCTGCCGCCGACGAGCCGCCCGGTGACCCGCGCACCGTCCGCGTCGCGACGTACAACGCCAGCATGAACCGCCCCGCCGCCGGCGATCTGGTCGCGGCCCTGCGGTCCGGAACGGATCCGCAGATCCGGTCGGTGGCCGACGTGGTTCAGCGCAACGCCCCGGACATGCTGCTGCTCAACGAGTTCGACTACTCTGACGGCGCCGTCGACCTCTTCCGCGACAACTACCTCGCCGTCGGCGACGCACCGATCGACTACCCGTTCGCGTACACGGCGCCCGTCAACACCGGCGAGCCGTCCGGGCTCGACCTCGACGGGGACGGGCGGTCCGACGGACCGAACGACGCCTGGGGCTTCGGGCAGTTCCCCGGCCAGTACGGCATGGTCGTCCTCTCGAAGTTCCCACTCGACGCCGCCGCGGTCCGCACGTTCCAGACCTTCCGCTGGGCCGACATGCCCGACAACCTGCTCCCGCGCGAGTACTACGGCGCGAACTCGGACGCCCTGCGCCTGTCGAGCAAGTCGCACTGGGACGTGCCCGTGGACATCGACGGGCGGGTGATCCACCTGCTCGTCTCGCACCCCACGCCACCCTCCTTCGACGGGCCCGAGGACCACAACGGCCGACGCAATCACGACGAGATCCGGCTCACCGCGGACTACATCGCCGGCGCCGATTACCTCGTCGACGACACCGGACTCGCCGGCGGCCTGCCGAACGGTTCCTCGTTCGTGGTGTTGGGGGACCAGAACAGCGATCCGGTCGACGGGGACTCCTATCCGGGCGCCATCGCGCAACTGCTCGACAGCCCGGCGCTGCAGGACCCGGCGCCCACCTCGCCGACCGCCGGCACCGACACGGCGGACTTCGCCGATCCGGTGCCGGGTGATCTGCGGGTGGACTACGTCCTGCCGAGCACCGATCTGACGGTCACCGGGTCGGGGGTCTTCTGGCCCGCGCCGGGCGAGCCGGGCGCCGAGTTGCTGTCGGCGAGCGATCACAGACTGGTGTGGGTGGACCTGCAGGTCTGACCCGTCAGCGCAGCAGTGCGGCCAACGACTCGTCGGACGCACGCAACGCGTCGCGGTCGAACGTCGATGCCGAGGACAGGATCTCGTCGGCACCGGTGCGGTCGACGAGGTCCTCGAGCCGGCGGCGCACCGTCGCCGGACTGCCGTGCACGCTGCCGTCGAGGGAGCGCTGGGCCGACTCCCGAGCTCGCGGAGTGAGACCGTCGGGCATCTCGGTGACCGCCCGCAGCGGTGGGAACTCCCCGGTACGGCGGGACTCCGCCATGGCCACCGCCTCCGCCATGGCGAGTCGGCGAGCCTCGGCGTCGGTGTCGGCGACCAGGACGTCGAGCGACACCGTCACGGACGGCTGCGCCGCGAAGGCCGAGGGAACGAACTCGCGTCGATACGGCTCCAGTGGAGCCAGGTCCCCCGACAGCATCGGACCGCCCACCACGACGGGGAGCCCGCGCTGCGCGGCGATCGCCAGCCCGTGACCCGTCGCGAGAACGTGGATCGGGATCAGTCGCTCGGGCGCGGGCTGCACGGTCACCGGACCGGTGCCGAGCAGGAAGTCCTGCAGATCCGCGAGGTCGTCGGCGAAGCGCTCGGCGTCCTCGGTGTCCGCCCGCAGCACCTTGCGTATCGGCGGAGTGAACCCCAGCGACCGGCCGACACCGAGGTCGACCCGGCCGGGACACAGCGCGTCGAGCATCGCGAACTGCTCGGCGACGACGATGGGCGAGTGGTTCGGCAGCATGACGCCGCCCGACCCCAGCCGAATCCGCGACGTCGCCGCGCCGATCGCGGCGAGCAGCACCGCGGGTGAGCCGCTCGCGATGCCGGGGACGGCGTGATGCTCGGCCACCCAGAACCGCTCGTAACCCGCCGCCTCGGCCCACCGCGCACGCTCGATCGTGTCCGACACCGCGGCGGCGGCAGACCGA
Organism: Rhodococcus sp. MEB041; assembly: GCF_030208955.1. NCBI lineage: Bacteria > Bacillati > Actinomycetota > Actinomycetes > Mycobacteriales > Nocardiaceae > Rhodococcus > Rhodococcus sp. MEB041. The sequence continues at coordinate 242,445 of NZ_JARVSZ010000001.1, read as the reverse complement.
TCGGTGCGGGTACGGGAGCGATCGAGAAGGGACAGACGCATACTCTGCACAACCCTCGCGGGAGCCGCCCTGTTCCGCCCCGACCCGCCCGAGAAACCAGCACGAAGATTGGTAACAGTCATACAATCCGGTCGAGTGGTTCCATCACCTGCACCATTCACGGGACACTGACCGTTCGACTGTTCTCGATCGATGGTGGGTGTGCACGTGAAGCGCAGGCAACTGCTGCAACTGGCCGCAGCAGGAATGGTGGGCCTCGCGGTCCCGCCCGCGATCACCCGGTCGACGGCGTCCGCACTCCCGCTCGGCGTCCCCTCGATCCGGAACCTCTTGCCCGAACTGTTCGCCGACCCTCCGCGTCCACCGGACCACTCACCCGCCCTCGTCATCGGATCGGGCTTCGGAGCCAGCGCCGCGGCGTTGCGGCTCGCGCAGGCCGGTACGTCGGTCACCGTGCTCGAACGAGGACTCCGCTGGCCGCGCGATCCGTTCCGCGACATCTTCACCGCCGACATGACGGCCGACGGGCGCGGCCTGTGGCATCAGCGCTCGTTCACCAACCTCACCGGCATGCCTGTCGGGCCCGTCGACTGGTTCAACGGCGTCCTCGACACCACGCGATACGAGAACCTGTCGGTGTGGCGTGCAGCCGCGGTGGGCGGCGGCTCCGTCGTCTACACCGGCGTCAGCATCGCCCCGGACAAGCGCTTCTTCGATCTCTCGTTCGGTGGCCGCGTGGACTACGACGAGATGGCGTCGCAGTGGTACCCCAAGGCTCGCTCGGTGCTCCGGCCGTCGACCATGCCCGACGACATCTACGCCTCCCCCGGGTTCGCCCACTCGCGGACGTGGGACGACCACGCCCGCCGCGCCGGTTTCGACCCGCAGCGCGTCGACGGAGGCTGGAACTGGAACGTGCTGCGTGACGAGATGTCGGGTCGGTCCCGGCCGTCCGCCACCGTCGGTTGCAGCACGTTCGGCAACTCCAACGGGGCGAAGCACGACCTGACGCAGAACTACATCCCGCAGGCCGAGGCCACGGGCAACGCCGTGGTGTGTCACAGCCACGAGGTCGTCGCCATCGGTATCGAGAGCGGCGGCCGCTACCGCGTGGAGGTGCGGCGCCTCGATCCCGAGGGCAACGCACTCGAGACGCGCACGCTGACCTGCGACTCGCTGATCCTCGGCGCCGGATCCATCGGCACCACCGAACTGCTGGTCCGCGCGCAGGCCACCGGCGCGCTCCCCGAGCTCAACGAGTTCGTCGGACGCGGATGGGGCACCAACGGCGACGCCTTCATGACCCGCTCGCTCGGCCCCATCGGCGGCGGACCGCAGGGGGCGCCGTGCGCCTCGCGCATAGTCGACGACACGGGCCTGCCTCTCAGCGTCGAGAACTGGTACGTCCCCGGTGTTCCCACCGAGATGGGTTTCCTCGGATCGCTCGGTATGACCATCGACCCGCTGCGGGCCGATTTCCGCTACGACCGTGCGACGGACGGGATGAGCTTGACCTGGCCCAAGGGCGGCAGCCGCGACACCGTCGAGGCACTGCGCGCGGTGCAGAACCGGATGGCACAGGCCGGCCGCACCGTCGTCTCCGCGGAGCCGTTCACTCGCGACGTCGACGACACGTTCACCGCGCACCCTCTCGGCGGTGCGGTCCTGGGCGACGTCACCGATGCGTACGGACGAGTGAAGGGGCACCCCGGCCTGTACGTCATGGACGGAGCTCTCGTTCCCGGCAGCACAGGTGCGGCCAACCCGTCTCTCACCATCACCGCGCTCGCCGAGCGCAACATCGCAGCCGTCATCGCTGCGGGCGGCTAGGCGTACCCGGCCGTCCGCTAGGCCAGGCCGATCTCCGGCCGACCCTCCGGCACCGTCACGGTCGCTGCCGTGCGGACCGGCGCGCCGGGAACCGAGATCGCGTCCAGGACCCGGACCTCGGAGCGCCACTCCGTCGGCGTCAGCGTCGCACGCAGGTAACCGCGTCGGGCATTGCCGAACTTGACGTGCGGTGACGCCGCCGCGATGTCCGCACCGGCCGTGTCGACGTCCGCACCGTCCTTGCCCGACGCGATGGATGTCGACGCGATCTCGACTCCGACCACCGGGGCGGAGTCGTCCTGATAGTCGCGGCGCAGTTCCGACACGATGGTGCGGTGGATGTCGCCCACGATGGACGCGAGGGTGATTCCCCGGTCGCGGGCGCCGTCGAGGATGCGGTGCCGTGACGCCTCGTACCCACTCCACGGGTCCATCCCGACCTTCCGCTCGCCGTCACTGATGCGGGCGAGGTCGGAGATCACCGTCTGGTGCGCGAGGAACTTCCACGTGGCGCCGGACCCGAAGCCGTCGAGGATCCATTTCTCCTGCGCCGCTCCGGTGATGGTGCGACTCGGGTCCGCGGTCTCCGCGTTCTGCGCGTGTTCGCCGTCCCCGTTGGCCTGATCGCTGCGGTACTGCCGGGTGTCGAGCACCGAGAAGTCCACCAGGTCACCGAAACTGAAGCGGCGGTACGCCGTCAGATCCGGTCCCGTCGGTCGCTGGGCCATCCGCACGGGAGTGTTCTCCCACCACGCCTTGAACGCATCGGCGCGGCGCAGGAGGAACAACCGCGGATCACCCGCAGGATCGCCGGGAGCGGCGGTGCCGGCATCCTGGCTGATCGCCCCGGCCCAGTTGTTGTCCACCTCGTGATCGTCGAAGGTGGTGATCCACGGCGCCGCTGCGTGCGCCGACGCCAGGTCGGGATCCGACTTGTACAGCGCGTACCGATCGCGATAGTCGTTCAGTGCCAGCGTCTCTCGTTCCGCGGACTCGGGCCGTGGCTGCGACGCGCGGGCGCCTGTACCTTCGATCGCGTACTCGTAGATGTAGTCGCCGAGGAAGAACACGACGTCCGGGTCACTCGCCGCGAGATCGGCATAGGCGCCGTAGAACCCGTCCTCCCACTTCTGGCACGACGCCCACGCGAACGACAGTGACGCAAGGGGTGATCCCGGTGCGGGCGCCGTCCTCGTCCGTCCGACGGTGCTCACGTGCGGACCGACCATGAAGCGGTAGAAGTACTCTCGCGCCGGAGCCAGACCCCGCACGTCCACGTGCACCGACCAGCCGTCCGCATCGGATGCCAGTTCGATGCCCTGGCTCACCGTCCGCCCGAACCGTTCGTCCTCGGCGATCTCCCACCGCACCGGCACCACACCCGGCCGCATACCGCCGACCGGAGCGAGTGGGTCGACCGCGAGACGAGTCCACAGCACCACCGAGTCCGGAAGCGGATCGCCCGACGCGACGCCGAGGCGGAACGGGTAGTCGGCCGGGGTGCCGCGTTGCGGCTGCGCGTGCGCCGTCGCGCTCGACAGTTCCGGTGTCATCGCGAGCGCACCGACCAGTGCGGTCCACGTGAGGAACGAACGACGCGTGGTGCCGGCACGCAGAGAACGATCGGCACCGATGACGAGATCACGACGGCTCATGGACCGAACGGTGCCCCTCGAAAGGAAACTCCGTGTGGATCGGAGGCTACGCGCGCGTGGCCGGGCCGCGAGCACTCGCGCTGAAACCACACGAATCGGGTACGCCGTCGACATGGACGACAAGCGAGAGATGGGCAGACGCGACGTCGAGAAGCGGTGGCGCGATCCGCGCGCGATCCGGCACGCGGCCACGTACGACGGGGCAGTGATCGGCATCGCTGCCGTCGCGGTGGCCGTGTTCCTCGCAGCGGGCGCGTCCAGCGTCGCGATCGCTGCGCTCATACCCGGTGTCTGACTGCTCGGTGGAATCGGCGCACTGTGGATCGGCTACCGCTCCTACCGCCACGGCGGGACGTGGCCCGTCTGGCAGGGCGCCGCCTGGCTGCTGTTCGCGCTGATGCTGGTGAGCTTGTCCCTCCCGACCCTCGCTCTGCGCTGAGCCGGGAGGGAACGGATCACGCCTGCACGACGGTGATGACGTTGCCGTCGGGATCCTTCAGCATGAACATCGGCGGCACCTCCGGATCGTCGTCGCCGCCGAGCGGTTCCATCTCGAACCCGTCGAAGGCACTCAGGCGAGCGTGCTCCGCGCGGACGTCCGACGTCTCCACACCGATGGACGAGCCGCCCGGCGTGTCGTACATCGGCGGGTTCAGCGCCAACCGCGCAGTGGACCCCGGCGGCGCCACCTCCAGCCAGCGGTACTCCTGGTTCGGACCGAAGCGCGTATCTCCGCGTACCTCGAATCCGAGTACACGTGTGTAGAAGTCGAGGGCCTTGTCCTGGTCGGCGACGGTGAACATGGCCACGCCGATGTTCGTGATGGTGCTGGGAGTCTCGGTCATACAGGTGCCGACTCCGCGGTGGCCCGGAACTCATCGCGGCTGCTGCACCGGGACCGCCGCGCGCTGCGCCCGGCCATCAGCGCACTCTGCAACCTGCGCACACCACCGTGCGCAGCGCGCGGCGCAGCCCAGCCGAGCGGCGCGAACACGCTGGAAACGACACGAGCCCCACCCCGCCGAAGCGGGATGGGGCTCGTGCGTTGCTCGTCTCTAGCGGTAGTCGCCGGAGAAACCGTAGTCGTCGAGCGGCACTGCAGCACCGGTGTTCTGGCCGAAGCCGTCCGCGCTGTAGTACTGATCGTCGTACGACGGCACCGCGTAGGCCGCGGCACGTGCTTCCTCGGTGGGCTGAACCGTGATGTTCCGGTACCGGTTGATGCCGGTGCCGGCGGGGATCAGCTTTCCGATGATCACGTTCTCCTTGAGACCGATGAGCTTGTCCGAGCGGCAGTTGATCGCCGCGTCGGTCAGCACTCGGGTGGTCTCCTGGAACGACGCCGCGGACAGCCACGAGTCGGTCGCCAGCGATGCCTTGGTGATACCCATCAGCACCGGACGTCCGGCCGCGGGCTCGCCACCCTCGGACACGACGCGACGGTTGCTCGACTCGAACTCACTGCGCTCGGTCAGCGATCCGGGCAGGAACTCCGTGGAGCCCGAATCGATGATGGTCACGCGGCGGAGCATCTGACGAACGATCGTCTCGATGTGCTTGTCGTGGATGGACACACCCTGGCTGCGGTACACCTCCTGGACCTCGTTGACGAGGTGGATCTGCACCTGGCGCGGGCCCATGACTCGCAGGACCTCGTGGGGATCGGCAGCACCTTCCATGAGCTGCTGACCGACCTCGACGTGGTCACCGTCCGACAACAGACGCTCCGTGCCGTCGTCGTGCTTGAAGACACGCAGACGCTGACGCTTGGAGAGCTTGTCGTAGACGACCTCTTCGCCGCCGTCGTCCGGGACGATGGTGATCTTGTAGAAACGGTCACCGTCCTCGAGCTGGATGCGACCCGAGACGTCCGCGATGGGCGCCTTGCCCTTGGGCACACGAGCCTCGAAGAGCTCCTGCACTCGGGGCAGACCACCGGTGATGTCGTCGCCGGCCACACCACCCTGGTGGAAGGTACGCATCGTGAGCTGCGTGCCGGGCTCACCGATCGACTGTGCCGCGACGATACCGACGGCCTCGCCGATGTCGACGAGCTTGCCGGTGGCCATGGAACGGCCGTAGCAGGTGGCGCAGACGCCGGTTCCGGTGGTGCAGGTGAGCACCGAACGGACCTTGACCGACGTGATGCCCGCTGCGAGCAGCGCGTCGATGGCCGGGTCGCCCAGGTCGTGTCCACGCTCGACGATGACGTTGCCGTCGGCGTCGACCGCGTCGGCGGCCAGGGTGCGGGCGTACGTCGAGGTCTCGACGTGCGCGTCGCGGATCATCGAGCCGTCGGCCAGCTTCTCCGCGATCACCGTGGTGATGCCGCGCTCGGTGCCACAGTCGGTCTCCCGAACGATGACGTCCTGCGAGACGTCGACCAGACGACGCGTCAGGTAGCCCGAGTCGGCGGTACGAAGCGCCGTGTCGGCCAGACCCTTACGAGCACCGTGCGTGTTGATGAAGTACTCCAGGACCGTCAGGCCCTCCTTGAAGGAGGACTTGATCGGGCGCGGGATGAACTCACCCTTCGGGTTGGTCACCAGACCCTTCATGCCGGCGAGCGACCGCACCTGCGTCATGTTTCCGGCCGCGCCGGACTTCACGATCATCGGGATCGGGTTCTCGTCGGGGAAGTGGGCCTCCATGGCCTTACCGACCTGCTCGGTGGCTTCCTGCCAGATCTTGACCAGGGCCGAGTTGCGCTCGGTCCGGTCGAGAGCGCCACGCTGGTACTGCTTCTCCAGGCGGTCGGCCTGAGCCTCGAACTCCTCGAGGATCTGCGGCTTCTCCGGCGGCACGAGGACGTCGGAGATGGAGATCGTGACACCCGAACGCGTGGCCCAGTAGAAGCCGGCGTCCTTGAGCTTGTCGACGGTCTGCGCGACCACGATCATCGGGTACCGCTCGGCGAGATCGTTGATGATCGTCGCCTGGCGCTTCTTCGGCATCTGCTCGTTGACGAACGGGTAGTTCGTCGGGAGCAGCTCGTTGAAGAGCACGCGGCCCAGCGTCGTCTCGGCGGTCCAGGCATCGCCCGGGGTCCAGCCGTCGGGGAACAGCTCCGCCTCGATCTCGCGCGACGGACGCTGCTGCGTCAGACGCACCTTGATCTGCGACTGCACGGTCAGGACGCCGCGATCGACGGCCATCTGCGCCTCGGCCGGGCTGGCGTAGATGCCCAGCTCCGCCGAGTCGGACGTCGAGGCCTGGAACTCGCCCAGAGCCTTGTCGTCGAGACGCGTCAGGTGGAACAGACCCGTCACCATGTCCAGACGCGGCATGGCGAGCGGTCGGCCCGATGCCGGCGACAGGATGTTGTTCGACGACAGCATCAGGATGCGTGCCTCGGCCTGCGCCTCGGCGGACAGCGGCAGGTGTACTGCCATCTGGTCACCGTCGAAGTCGGCGTTGAACGCCTCGCACACGAGGGGGTGCAGCTGGATGGCCTTGCCCTCGACCAGCTGCGGCTCGAATGCCTGGATGCCCAGACGGTGCAGCGTCGGTGCGCGGTTCAGCAGCACGGGGTGCTCGGCGATGACCTCTTCGAGGACGTCCCACACCTGTGCGCGCTGACGCTCGACCATGCGCTTGGCCGACTTGATGTTCTGCGCGTGGTTGAGATCCACCAGACGCTTCATCACGAACGGCTTGAACAGCTCGAGTGCCATGAGCTTCGGCAGACCGCACTGGTGCAGCTTGAGCTGCGGTCCGACGACGATGACCGAACGGCCCGAGTAGTCGACGCGCTTGCCGAGCAGGTTCTGACGGAAACGACCCTGCTTGCCCTTGAGCAGATCGGACAGCGACTTGAGCGGGCGGTTGCCCGGTCCGGTGACCGGACGGCCGCGACGACCGTTGTCGAACAGGGCGTCGACCGACTCCTGCAGCATCCGCTTCTCGTTGTTGACGATGATCTCGGGAGCACCGAGGTCGATCAGTCGCTTGAGGCGGTTGTTGCGGTTGATGACGCGGCGGTACAGATCGTTGAGGTCGGACGTCGCGAAACGTCCACCGTCGAGCTGCACCATCGGACGCAGCTCCGGCGGGATCACCGGCACGGCGTCGAGCACCATGCCCATGGGCGAGTTGCCCGTGGACTGGAACGCGGCGACGACCTTGAGACGCTTCAGCGCGCGGAGCTTCTTCTGGCCCTTGCCACTGCGGATGGTCTCGCGCAGGCTCTCGGCCTCGGCCTCGATGTCGAAGGTCTCCATGAGCTTCTGGATGGACTCCGCGCCCATCGCACCCGTGAAGTACTCGCCGTAGCGGTCGATCAGCTCGCGGTAGATGAGCTCGTCGACGATGAGCTGCTTCTTGGCCAGCTTGGTGAAGGTGGTCCAGATCTCCTCGAGACGATCCAGCTCACGCTGCGCGCGGTCACGGAGCTGACGCATCTCGCGCTCGCCACCGTCCTTGACCTTGCGACGGACGTCGGACTTGGCGCCCTCCGCCTCGAGCTCGGCGATGTCGGCCTCGAGCTTCTGCGCACGGGCCTCGAGGTCGGCGTCACGCTGATCGGCGACGGCCTTCTTCTCGACCTCCATCTCGGCCTCGAGAGTGGAGAGCTCGTTGTGGCGCAGCTCGTCGTCGACCGACGTGATGACGTAGGCGGCGAAGTAGATGATCTTCTCGAGATCCTTCGGCGCCAGGTCCAGCAGGTAGCCGAGGCGCGACGGAACACCCTTGAAGTACCAGATGTGCGTGACCGGTGCGGCCAGCTCGATGTGGCCCATGCGCTCACGACGCACCTTGGCGCGAGTCACCTCGACGCCGCAGCGCTCACAGATGATGCCCTTGAAGCGCACGCGCTTGTACTTGCCGCAGTAGCACTCCCAGTCGCGAGTAGGTCCGAAGATCTTCTCGCAGAACAGGCCGTCCTTCTCGGGCTTGAGCGTGCGGTAGTTGATGGTCTCCGGCTTCTTGACCTCGCCGTAGGACCAATTGCGGATGTCGTCCGCGGTCGCGAGACCGATGCGGAGTTCATCGAAGAAGTTGACGTCCAGCACGTCGTACTTCCTTTCCCCTTCTCAGGGATAGTTTTCTGCTGCTACGAGTGATCGGGGGTGGGCCGACGCGAGTCCCCTCGCGCCGGCCTGTCACCGATTACTGCGCGAGATCGTCGACGGTCGCGGACTCGTTGCGGGAGAGATTGATTCCCAGGTTGGCCGCGGCACGCTCGAGATCCTCGTCGTCGCCGTCCGCCATCGTGATGGCCGCGCCGTCCGAGGACAGCACCTCCACGTTGAGGCACAGCGACTGGAGCTCCTTGAGGAGCACCTTGAAGGACTCGGGGATACCGGGCTCCGGGATGTTCTCGCCCTTGACGATGGCCTCGTAGACCTTCACGCGGCCGACCACGTCGTCGGACTTGATGGTGAGGAGCTCCTGCAGCGTGTACGCAGCGCCGTAGGCCTGCATGGCCCAGCACTCCATCTCGCCGAAGCGCTGTCCACCGAACTGCGCCTTACCACCGAGGGGCTGCTGCGTGATCATCGAGTACGGACCGGTCGAACGAGCGTGGATCTTGTCGTCGACGAGGTGGTGCAGCTTGATGATGTACATGTAGCCCACGGAGACCGGGTACGGGAACGGCTCGCCGGAACGGCCGTCGAACAGGGTGGCCTTTCCGTCCGCGCCGACCATGCGCTCGCCGTCGCGGTTCGGGATCGTGCTCGCCAGCAGGCCGGTGAGCTCGTCCTCCTTCGCACCGTCGAACACCGGGGTGGCGATGTTGGTGTCCGCCTCGGCGGCCAGCATCTCCTCGGGCAGCGTCGCGGCCCAGTCGGGTCGGACTCCGTCCGCGGCCACCTGAATGTTCCATCCGGTCTTGCCGATCCAGCCGAGGTGGGTCTCGAGGATCTGACCGATGTTCATACGACGTGGGACGCCGTGCGTGTTCAGGATGATGTCGACCGGGGTGCCGTCGGACAGGAACGGCATGTCCTCCTGGGGGAGGATCTTGCCGATGACGCCCTTGTTGCCGTGGCGGCCGGCGAGCTTGTCGCCGTCCTGGATCTTGCGCTTCTGGGCCACGTAGACGCGGACCAGCTCGTTCACGCCGGGAGGCAGATCGTCGTCGTCCTCGCGCGAGAACACGCGAATGCCGATGACCTTTCCGTTCTCGCCGTGCGGAACCTTCAGAGACGTGTCGCGGACCTCGCGGGCCTTCTCGCCGAAGATGGCGCGCAGCAGGCGCTCCTCCGGGGTCAGCTCGGTCTCGCCCTTCGGCGTGACCTTTCCGACCAGGACGTCGCCGTCACGAACCTCGGCACCGATACGGATGATGCCGCGCTCGTCGAGATCGGCGAGGACCTCGTCCGAGACGTTCGGGATGTCACGGGTGATCTCCTCGGCACCGAGCTTGGTGTCGCGGGCATCGATCTCGTGCTCCTCGATGTGGATCGAGGTCAGGACGTCCTCTTCCACGAGGCGCTGCGACAGGATGATCGCGTCCTCGTAGTTGTGGCCCTCCCACGGCATGATCGCGACGAGCAGGTTCTTGCCCAGCGCCATCTCACCGTTCTCGGTGCAGGGACCGTCGGCCAGGACCTGGCCGGCCTCGACCCGTGCGCCCTCGTCCACGATCGGACGCTGGTTGGCACAGGTGCCCTGGTTCGAGCGCGCGAACTTGCGCATCCGGTAGGTGTTGCGAGTGCCGTCGTCCGCCATCACGGTGACGTAGTCGGCGGACACCTCCTCGATGACACCGGACTTCTCGTTGACGATGACGTCGCCGGCATCGACAGCGGCACGCAGCTCCATGCCGGTTCCGACGAGCGGAGCCTCGCTGCGCACCAGCGGCACGGCCTGACGCTGCATGTTCGCGCCCATCAGAGCGCGGTTGGCGTCGTCGTGCTCGAGGAACGGGATCATCGCCGTGGCGACCGAGACCATCTGCCGAGGCGAGACGTCCATGTAGTCGACGTCCATCGACGAGACGAATTCGACCTCTCCACCCTTACGGCGGACGAGGATCTTCTCGTCGACGAAGCGACCCGAGGTGTCGATCGACGAGTTGGCCTGCGCCACGACGTGGCGGTCCTCCTCGTCGGCGGTCAGGTAGTCGACGTCGTCGGTGACCTGTCCCTGGACGACCTTGCGGTACGGCGTCTCGATGAAACCGAACGGGTTCACACGGGCGTACACCGAGAGCGATCCGATCAGGCCGATGTTCGGGCCTTCCGGGGTCTCGATGGGGCACATGCGGCCGTAGTGCGACGGGTGGACGTCGCGGACCTCGAGGCCGGCGCGCTCACGCGACAGACCGCCGGGGCCCAGCGCCGACAGGCGACGCTTGTGCGTCAGACCCGACAGCGGGTTGTTCTGGTCCATGAACTGCGACAGCTGCGAGGTTCCGAAGAACTCCTTGATGGCAGCGACCACGGGACGGATGTTGATCAGGGTCTGCGGCGTGATGGCCTCGACGTCCTGGGTGGTCATCCGCTCGCGGACCACACGCTCCATGCGGGACAGGCCCACGCGGATCTGGTTCTGGATCAGCTCGCCGACCGTGCGGAGACGACGGTTGCCGAAGTGGTCGATGTCGTCGACCTCCACGGGAACCTCGACGCCGTCGGGTGCCGTCATCGACTTCTCGCCCGCGTGCAGACGCACGAGGTACTCGATGGTGGCGACGATGTCCTCTTCGGTCAGCGTCGACGCCTCGATGGGCAGACCCGAGTTCAGGCCCAGCTTCTTGTTGATCTTGTAGCGACCCACGCGTGCGAGGTCGTAGCGCTTCTCCTTGAAGAACAGGTTCTCCAGCAGGGTCTGCGCGCTCTCCTTCGTGGGCGGCTCGCCCGGGCGGAGCTTGCGGTAGATGTCGAGCAGCGCCTCGTCGGTGCCGGCCGTGTTGTCCTTCTCCAGCGTGGCCATGAGGATCTCCGAGAAGCCGAAGCGCTCGGTGATCTGCTCGGTGGTCCAGCCGAGTGCCTTGAGGAGCACGGTGACGGGCTGACGACGCTTGCGGTCGATGCGGACACCGACGGTGTCGCGCTTGTCGACGTCGAACTCGAGCCAGGCGCCGCGGCCGGGGATGACCTTGACGCTGTGCAGATCCTTCTCGGTGGTCTTGTCGACGGCGTGGTCGAAGTAGACACCCGGGGAACGCACGAGCTGCGAGACGACGACGCGCTCGGTGCCGTTGATGATGAACGTGCCCTTGTCGGTCATCATCGGGAAGTCACCCATGAAGACCGTCTGGCTCTTGATCTCACCGGTGTTGTTGTTGATGAACTCCGCGGTGACGAACAACGGCGCCGCGTAGGTCATGTCCTTGTCCTTGCACTCGTCGATCGAGGCCTTGACCTCGTCGAAGCGCGGATCGGAGAAGGAGAGGGACATCGAGCCGGAGAAGTCCTCGATCGGAGAGAGCTCCGTCAGGATGTCCTCGAGACCGCCGCTGCGAGAGCTGTCGCCACGTGCTTCCGCACGTGCGCGCCACTCCGGCGTGCCGACGAGCCACTCGAACGAATCGGTCTGAAGATCGAGCAACCCCGGTACTTCGAGGGGTTCGCGAATCTTCGCGAACGACACCCTCTTCGGGGCTCCGGGAGTTCCGGCGTTTTCCTTGGACTGGGTGGAGACTGCCAAGATGCGTCCTTCCAGCACCTCACGCGGGCCGCTTCGTGCACTGCGCGACCGTCGCTAATCTGCTTCTTTGTGTGGGAACTTCGCTGGTCACTACCCGTACGAAGTCCTCGCTCAGCAGAGATCGACACACGTGTCGATTCAGGCAAAGTCTGGAAGTGGACAGGAGGCACCCAGCGCAACGTCCAAAAGTACCCCAATGCGGCGGATATGGCAACCGCGTCCGCGCGGGGAGCGCGCTCGGCCCGGAGACTGCACGGGCCGTGATCCACGAACTGCCGTACGCCCCTGCCCGTCGATCCCGGCGCCCGGTGCCTCCATTTGCTCCGGCGTCGATCTCGATCATGGCAGCGGGGTCGCACCCGCGTTCGATGAATCCGGTAATCAGAGTGGACTCCCGAAGCCCTCGCGTCAAGAGCGAGAGCGGCGTTTCGTCCCCCGAATCCGCTCGAAGCGGGCGATCAGCGGTTGTCGATGGTCGCGAGCAGCCACTTTCCGTCGACACGTTCCATGGTCACCGAGACCGGCGTCTGCACCGTTCCCTGGTCGACCGTGTCCTGCGTCGCGGCGATGTCCATGCTGGCCAGCAGCTCGGCCCGGTCACCGTCGAGCAGTGACACCCCGATGTCGGTGACCGTGGCCGTCGTGGTGGTCTGCGTCTGGATGACGCCCTGCTTGGTCTGCTCCGCGGTGGAGTCGTACTCCCCGCGGCGCTCGTCGTTCAGCACCGCGCGGGCGGCCGCCTGATCCTGGTCGATCGTGTCGAACTTGTAGCTGAACACCGTCTGCAGGGCGTCGCGCCCGGCCGACGTGACCTCGAGTGTGGCCGGAGTGTCGACCCATGCCTGGTTGCTCACCTCGGACGTACCGGGGCGCACCACGGCGAGGAGCGCGATGACGGCGAACACCACCGCGAGTGCGGCGAGCAGCATCGTGCGGGGAGTCCACCAGGCCGTGCGGCCGGCGGGGGCGCCGTCGTCCGCCTCGGTCGTCTCGTCCACGACCGAGTCCGTGGCAACGCTGTCGACCGCAGCGGTGTCGGCCGACGACTTCGACAGGTCGACGGTCGAGGCCGCGTCGGTGGACGCAGTCGTGGTCTCGTTCTCGATCGCGTCGCCGCCCGCGGGGGGCGCCGTGGAGCGTCCAGCGACCTTGGGTCGACGAACGCTGCCGGCGGGGACACGGGGAGCGCCTGTGGGGGGTCTACGGCGTGCGGGGGGCATAGGGAGAACTCCTGGCTGGTGCGAGGCGAGCGGGACGGACGGCGTCGTGACAGCGAGGTGTCACTGACCGCCGTCGGTCGGCGCGGGAGCGGGATCGACGGGCGCGGCGGGGTCGACCGGAGCTGCGGGGTCGACCGGAGCTGCGGGGTCGACCGGGGCTGCGGGGTCGGTGGCGGCGGGATCGGTGGGTGCAGCGGGATCGCCCGTCGCAGCGGGTGCGCCCGGGACCTCGAGGGGGATGCGCTGCCCGATGGGCTGGATACGCGTGGCCTTCCACGTGCCGTCCACGTCCTGGAGTTCGAGACGCAGGGTGCTCTGGTACCGCTCGTTGCCGTCCGGCTTGGTGGTGTCGGTGGTGAGGACCACGAGCGACTGCGCGGTGCCGTCGTCGGAACTGAACCCGACGAGCGACGCATGCTGCACCGCCGCGGTGGTGACCACACCGGTCTCCGCGAACTGCTGGCGGAACTGATCCTTGGTGTCGTTCAGACCGTTGGTGAGCTCGTCACCGGTGATGGAGGACTCGATGTCGGCGAACGTCTTGTCCAGATCGTTCGAGTCGACGGAGTTCAGATTGATCGCCGCCTGCCGGGCGCCGACAAGGGCGTCGTCCCGCAGGGAGGCGTCCGACGACTCCTGGTACGCGAGGAACCAGAAGATGCTCAGCACGACGGCCGCGATCAACGTGATCGCGGCGGCCGCGGCAGTCACCGCCGTGGCGACCGGAGACGTGCGCGGCGCCGGTGCGGGCGTGGACTCGGACGTGCCGTCACCGGTGTCGGTGCCGTCGAGGTCCGGGTCGGAAGGAGAGGTGGTTGGCGTCACAGCAGACACCCTACTTGAGGGTAACTTCTCGCTGCCATCACCGCGCACCTCTCCTCACCCGACTCGACGGTCAGGGGCGGACCGTCACACCGAGCAGTGCGGCCAGCTGCGTCGCGATCGGGTTCAGATCCAGGGGGTCCGGCGCGACCTTAGGCTTGTCGTCCCACGGCTGCACCGTCTGCGGATCGGCGAAGCGCACGCTGTTGGCGCCGCGCACACCCGTCAGGGATCCCTGCGGCACAGTGCAGTTCGCGTCGAGGTTCAACGGGAAGTCCTGCTGCGTCGGATCGAAGTCGGGATTCTTGGCGTACTCCGCGTCGAGGATCGCCTGCGTGCCCTCGTAACCCTGGGTGCACGACGGCGGGTTGTTCACCTCGAGCGCGATGCCGAAGTGAATGGTGCCGTCACCCGGACTCGCCGAGTTCGCTCCCTGCGCCAGGGCCGGGAGGAACTGGAGCAGCGGACGCAGTGCGAACGTGCGCGGGCTCAGTGCACTGGTCACACCCGCGAGGTTCGTCAGGTTGGTCGTCAGACCCGGGCCGGCCTGGTCGACGAGCGCGCCGACCTGGTCGCTGGCGGGAAGCCCGTTGTCGATCAGTCGTCGGATGTCCGGATCGCTCGACCGCAACTGCGCGGTGACCAGATCCAGATCCGAGCTGAACTGCTGAATGGACGACGACTGCTCGGACTGGGTGTCCAGCACGACGCGGCTGTCGCGGATCAGCGTGAGGGTCTGCGGCAGGTTGGCGAGACCGTCCTCGGAGAAGCTGTCGAGCGAGGTGACGAGCTGCTGCAGTGAGTCACCCGTGCCGGCGAAGCCGGTACCGAGCTCGGTCACCACGGTGTGCAGATCGTCGACCGGCACGGAGTCCGCGAGCGTCTTGACGTTCTTGAGCAGGCTCTCCACCGGCGTCGGGATGGACGTGTCGTCCTGCAGGATGACGTCGCCGTCCTGCAGGAACGGGCCCTGATCGGTGCGCGGCTGCAGATCGACGTACTGCTCACCGATGGCGGAGCGGTTGGCCACCACGGCGATGGTGTCGGCCGGGACGTCGGGAGCGCTCTTCTCGAGCTTCAGTTCGACGTCGACGCCCTGCTCGGTCAGCTTCAGCTCACCGACGCGCCCTACGGGAATGCCGCGGTACGTCACCTCGGCGTTGCTGAAGATGCCGCCGGAATCGGCGAACTGACCGGTGACCGTGTACTGGCCGAAACCGAACAGCTGGTCGACGCGCACGTACTTGGCACCGACGTACACCAGGCCGAGCACGGCGATGACGACGAAGAGGATCAGCTGTGTGCTGACCAGCTTGGATCTCACTGTCCACCTTCGTTCTGAGGAACGATCCCGAACTGCTGCAGGATGCCGTCCAACGGGTTCGCCGACGGTGCGGCGGCGGGTACACCCGGCGCCGGGGTCGGCGACGGGATGATGGGCGGCAGAGGCAGCAGCGAGATGGTCGGGAAGGAGTTACGCGGGCCGTTGCCGTTGTAGTACGGGTTCGACGGATCGACCCGCGGCTTGGGATCGCCGTTGCGGGGCGCGCTGTAGATCGGGTTACCCTGGCCGACGCCCAGCGCGGTGAGCTGGTTGCCGATCTGCAGATCCACACTGAGGAACAGATTGACCGCGTTGCCCTGGGTGATCTTCTCGACGCCGTCGGGGAACGGGAACGTGGGCACGAACGCGAGGTCCGTGATCAGCTCGTCGCCGTAGGTCGAGAGCTCCTGCAGGGTCGGGCGCAGTGCGCGCAGGTCGGCGATCAGATCGTCCTTCGAACGCTCGATGACGTCGGTCCCGACCTGCCCGAGGCGATCGAGCTGACCGAGAAGCTGTGTCAGCTGCGGACGCTGCTGTTCGAGCACCTCGGTGGCGACCGGCAGATCGACGAGGATCCGGTCGATCTTCTCGGTCTGCTGGTTGAGCGTGCCGGTGAGGACGTCGAGACCGTCGATCGCGCGCGTGATGTCGGCCTTCTGATCCTCGAGGCCGCCGATGAGCGAGTTGGCCTCCTCGAGCAGGTTCCGCACCCGGTCCTCGCGGCCGCCGAGCGCGGTGTTCAGCTCCTTGACGATCGGAGCGAGCTGCGCGACGCCGCCGCCGTTGAGCAACATCGACAGCGCGCCGAGCACCTGCTCGATGTCGGTGGCGTGGCGGGTCCGCTCGACGGGGATGGTGTCGCCCGAGGCGAGGCGCGCGGACGCCGCGTCGTCGGCCGGAACGCTGAGCTGGACGAACTTCTCGCCGAGCAGGTTGGTCTGCTGGACGGACGCCATGGCGTTGGCCGGCAGGTCCACGGACGAGTCGACCTCGACCTCGACGTCGGCGATCCACGAGTCGTTCGGCACGGAGACCGAGGTGACCCGACCGACCTGGACACCGTCGACCTTGACGGTCGACTGCGGAACCAGGTCCAGCACGTCGTCGAACTGCAACGTCAACCGGATCGGATCCGATCCGACGTCGGCACCGCCGGGCAGCGGGATCCCGTAGATACCGCTGGATCCGCAGGCACTGAGCGTCACGGCGACGACGCAGGCACCGGAGGCGGCCATCAGGCCACGCGAGCGCACTCTCATCGTCACTCCCCTTCCGCAGGAATGTTCAGGCCCGGAAGCTGCAGGTCGTCGACCCGCGGCGATTCGACACCGGGCACGGTGCCGGGCTCGACGTTGCGCTGGATGTTGTCCGCACTGAGCAACCCGAACGGCAGAACCAGCGTCGGCGTCTTCACACCGGCGACGGCCTGGTCGATGATCGCGCCGCAGTTGTCGACGATCGGCTGCATCTGACGGCCGAGCGCCTCGAACTGCGGATCGCCCGGGCGCAGCTTCTGCAGATCGATGAGACTGCAAAAGAACGTCTTCGGATCCTGGAACTCCTGGAAGATCAGGCGCGCGTCCAGCGATCCGGACTCGGCGTTGTAGGAGTTCGCGACGTTCGCGACGGCCAGCGGCAGCAGCGTCAACGTGTCCGCCAGGTTCTGGCGGTTGTCGGCGAGCAACTGCGTGGTCGGAGCGAGGTCGTCGAGATCGTTGGACAGCTGGTCCCGGTTGTCCCGCACGAAGGTGGCGACGTCACCGAGCGTGACCGAGAGCTGGTTCAGCGCGAGGCCGAGGTTCTCCCGCTCCCCCGCCAGGAAGCTCGTCAGCGAGGACAACTGATTGTTGAAGGCACGCACCTGCTGGTCGTTCGCCGACAGTGCACTGACGAACGTCTGCAGATTCTGGATCGTGCCGAACAGATCGCCGCGGTACGAGTCGAGCGTCTCGACGGCACCGGAGAGCTGGGTCAGCGAATCGTTCAGCGCCTCACCGTTTCCGGCCAGGTTCTGCGCGCCGGTGGTCACGAGGTCGGAGACGGCGCCGTTCTGGTTGGCACCGTTCGGTCCGAGCGCGGCCGACAGCTCGTCGATGCTCTTGTACAGCTCGTCGACCTCGACGGGAGTGGCCGTGCGCTCGCGTGGGATCACGGCACCGGACTCCATCTTCTCGCCGCCGGTGTACGCCGGCGCGAGCTGGACGTAGCGGTCGGCGACGACGGACGGCGCGAGCTGGACGGCGCGGGCATCGGCGGGGATGTCGACGCCGCGATCGACGCGCATGTCGACCTGCACCTGATCGCCCAGGCCCTCGACCTTGGTGACGGTGCCGACCTTGACGCCGAGGACGCGAACCTCGGTGCCCTCGTACACGCCGACCGTCTTGTCGAAGTACGACGTGATGGTGGTGGTGCCGAGGCGGGTGAAGGCCCACCACAGCGCGAACACGACCAGCACCACGACAGCGACGACGGCAGCGATGATTCCCAGGTTGCGCTTGCTGAAGAAGCCGCCGTTCGACGGGGCTTCCTGGTCGGTGGATGCGGTCACTGGCCTGCTCCCGGACTACGGACGGGATCCACACCGAGGGTGCGAATCGGCTCACGGTATCCCGGAATGTCCGGGAGACCGGGCGGGAAGGTGTTGACGATGACCTGATCGAACCAGCGGCCGTTACCGACGATGTTGGTGTACAGCCGGACGAACGGCGAGTACAGCTTGATCGCCTCGGCGATGTTCTGGTTGTTGGTCTTCAGGGTGTCGATGACCTGACCCAGCGACTGGAGTGCGGGACCGATCTGTGCCTCGTTGTCGCGGATCAGACCGGTCAGCTGAGTGGACACCCGCTGCGTGCCGATGAGCAGCTGCGAGATGGACTGCTGCCGATTGTTCAACTCCTGCAACAGGACCGAGGCGTCACCGATCAGCTTGGTGAACTCCTGGTTGCGGTCGGCGAGGACCTGCGTCGTCTTGTCGGTCGCGGCGAAGAGCTTGCTCAGCTCGTCGTCACGGGAGGAGATGGTCTCGGACAACCGCGTGACGCCGTCGAGCGAGGCGCGGATGTTCTCCGGCGTCTCGGAGAACGCCTGCGACAGCGTCTCCATGCTCGTCGCGAGCTGCGTCGTGTCGATGTCGCCGGTGGTGCGGGCGGCGTCGGAGAACGCGTCGATGACGTCGTAGGGGGCCGTCGTGCGGTCGATCGGGATCGCGTCGCGCGGGTTCAGCCGCTCCTCGCCCTTGGGCTCGAGCGAGAGGAACTTCTGGCCGAGCAGCGTCTTGATCTGGATGGACGCCGACGTCTTGTCGCCGACCCACGCGTCACTGACCGTGAACTCGACCTTCACCTTGTCGCCGTCGAGGGCGACGTCGGTGACCTTGCCGACCTTCACGCCGGCGATCCGCACCTCGTTGCTGACGCGCAGACCGGCCGCTTCGGAGAAGTTCGCGGTGTACTTCGATCCGGCACCGATGATCGGTAGCGAGTCGAGGAAGAACGCGGACAGCGTCGCCATCAGGATGATGAAGATGCCGAGGGCACCCAGCACCGCGGGCTTGCGTTTCGTCACGAGATACCTCCTGCGGCGCAACGCTTCGCGGAGTTGGTGTACAGCGGCTGATTGATGGTGGGCAGTCCTGTCGGGAGGTTGAGCTGCGGCGCGTAGCCCGGCCCGGCGACGATGTCGATGCCGCACAGGTAGAACTGGAACCACGAGCCGTAGCTGGCGACGCGGATCAGCTTCTCGAGCTTGACCGGGAAGTTCGACAGGATGTTGTCGAAGTCCTGCTGCCGGTTGTTGATCTTGGTCGACAGTCCGTCGATCGACGAGATGGCCGACTGGATGGACGGACGGGTCGGCTCGAGCAGATCCGCTGTCGCGTCGGTCAGACCGGCCAGCGAGGTGACCGCCGAGCCGACGGTGTCACGATCCGCCGACAGCCCCGACACCAGCGCCTGGGTGTTCACGATCAACTGGTCGAGTTCCTTGTCGTGCTGGTTCACCGTGTCGAGGACCCCGTTGAGGTTGTCGATGACCGCCCCGATGACCTGATCCTTGTCCGCGACCGTGTTGGTCAGGCTCGCGGTGTCGCGCACCAGATCGCCGATGGTGCCCGACTCACCCTGGAAGACCTGGATGATCTCGTACGACAGCTTGTTCACGTCGTCGGCCGTCAGCGTCTGGAACAGCGGACGGAAGCCGTTGAACAGCGTCGTCAGGTTCACCGCGGGGGACGTCCGATCGAGCGGGATGGTGGCTCCGCTGGTGATCTTCTCGCCCTGGTCGCCCGTGCCCTGCTCGAGCGCGATGTAGCGCTGCCCGATCAGGTTCCGGTAGCGGATGGTCGCGGTGGTGGAGGCCGGCAGCCATTCACGCTCGGTCAGCGCGAAGTCCACCTGAGCCAGGTCACGCTCGTGGATCTCGATCTTCTCCACCTGGCCGACGCGCACACCGGCGATGCGCACCTCGTCGCCCTCGTTGAGCGAGGAGACGTCGGTGAAGATGGCCGAGAACTTGGTCTTGCCGGACCCGGCGCCGTTGGCGATGGTCAACGCCAGGGCTGCCGTCGCCAGAATGGTCACCACCGCGAAGATGATCAGCTTGATCAGCGGTGCCGCTAGGCCTCTCATCGCACACTCACTTCCGTGCCGCGGAGCGCCGGAGCGCCCACCAGGGTGGTCCACGCGGGGACCTGGTCCGGCGAGATGCCGGAGCCTCCGCCGTAGACCACGGCCAGCGTGTCCCGTTCGATGTCCGATCCGGCGTAGGCCGCCGGGACGAGCGACTGCAGCGGGTTGGGCAGCGCGCCGGGGTCGACCGCGGGACCGGGGTTGCGCGACGGCACCTGGTAGGAGCCGTCGTTGACGCCGCTGCCCGGGTACTGCGGGAAGAACTTGCCGGGTGTGGTCACGTTCTCGAAGCACGACGGGCCACGGGTGTCGAACAGTCGCGGCTCGTCCTGGTTGGGGATGTAGCGCCCCTTGGGGTTGACGAAGTTGATCGACGCACGGACGCCGGGGTACGCGTCGTCGACCGAGAGGATCTTCTTCGCCTCGTCGGCGACACGGACGAACTCGGTGAACGTGCAGCCGAACGACGGGGAGAACTCGGCGAGCAGTTCGAGCGCCTCGCGGGAGTCCGCCGCGATGGACACGATGGACTCGGCGTTGGTCTGCACCAGGTCGGCCAGCGAGCCCGACGACGCGGTGGCGCTCGCCAGGAGCGTGGTGACGTCGTTCTGCTTCTCCACCACCGTGTTCCCGGTGACGCGCAGGTTGTCGAGCGCGTCGATCAGATCCGGAGCCGCGGTCGAGTACGTCTCCGACAGGTCGGCGATGCCGACGAGATCCTGCTGGATGTTCGGCAGCTCGTCGTTCAGACCCGAGAAGATCTCCTCGAGCCGGTCGAGAGTCAGACCGAGCCGCTCGCCGTTGCCCTCGAGAGCCTGCGACAGCGCACCGAGCGTGTTGGCGAGATCCTGCGGCGGGATGGCGTCGAGGAGCGGGAGCAGCGAGTCGAGCAGCTGCCCGACCTCGACCGCGTTGCCGCTGGTGTCCTGACGGATCACCGCGCCCTCGGCGAGAGGGCTGGCGCCGGCGGAGTTCTCGGGGATCTGGAGCGCGACGTAGCGCTCGCCGAAGAGCGTCTTCGGCAGCAACCGGGCGGTGACGTTGGAGGGGATGGTGCCCACGAGACCGGGATCGAGTGCCAGCTCGGAGGTGACCTCACCGTTCTCGGTGGTGGCGGACCGCACCTCGCCGACGATCATGCCGCGCGCCTTCACGTCCGCGTTGGCGGGCAGCGCGTTGCCGACGGTGTCGGTGATCAGGTCGACCATGACGACGTCCTTGAACGTCTTGTTGAAGGTCGTGATGCTCCAGGCGACGAAGAGAACGACGACGAGCAGGAATCCGATTCCGAGGAGGCGACGACGCGTCGCCGACGGAGCGTGGTTCATCCGGCGACCCTCACCGTCGTCGTGGTGCCCCAGATGGCGAGGCTCAGGAAGAAGTTCAGCACCGCGACCGTGACCAGTGCGGCACGCACGGCACGACCGACGGCCACGCCGACGCCGGCGGGTCCGCCCGACGCGGTGTAGCCGTAGTAGCAGTGGATCATGATGAGCACGAAGGCGAAGACCAGCACCTTGGCGAAGGAGTAGAGCACGTCCTCCGGGGGCAGGAAGAGCGTGAAGTAATGGTCGTACGAGCCCGGTGACTGACCGTTGAAGACGGTGCTCACCAAGCGGGACGCGAGATAGGCGGACAGCAGGCCGACGATGTACAGCGGAATGACGGCGATGAATCCGGCGATCATGCGCGTCGACACCAGGAACGGCACGGACGGAACGGCCATGACCTCGAGTGCGTCGATCTCCTCGGAGATGCGCATGGCGCCGAGCTGGGCGGTGAAGCCGCAGCCGACGGTCGCGGACAGCGCGAGGGACGCCACGATGGGCGCGATCTCACGGGTGTTCACGTACGCCGACAGGAAGCCCGTCAGCACCTGGCTGCCGAGCTGTTCGAGCGCCGCGAAGCCCTGCAGACCGACGACGACACCGGTGAACCCGGACATCATCAGGATGACGCCGATGGTGCCGCCGATGACGGCGAGAGCGCCGGAACCGAACGTCACCTCCGCGAGCAGGCGGAGGGTCTCCTTCTTGTAGTGCACGGCCGTCTTCGGGATCCACCCGATCGCGCGTCCGTAGAACGACATCTGTTCACCGGCACGGTCCAGCACACCGAGCGGAGCCGAGGCCGCGCTACGGAGCCGGAGCAGGGTGCGGTCTCCACGACCACGAGCGATGGTCATCGCTCACCCTCCCTTCGCAGGGACGACCTGCAGGTAGACCAACGTCATGATCAGGTTGGCGAAGAACAGGATCAGGAACGTGATGACGACGGTCTGGTTCACCGCTTCACCCACGCCCTTCGGACCGGGATTGGGATGCAGCCCCTTGTAGGACGCGATGACGCCGGCGATGAGACCGAACACGACGGCCTTGAGCTCACCGACCCACAGGTCGGGCAGCTGCGCCAACGTGGAGAACGACGCCAGGTACGCGCCGGGCGTTCCGTCCTGCAGGATCACGTTGAAGAAGTAACCACCGGCGATGCCGATGACCGACACCAGGCCGTTGAGCAGCAGCGCGACGAGAATCATCGCGAGCACGCGGGGAACGACCAGGCGCTGCACCGGATCGATGCCGAGCACCCGCATGGCGTCGATCTCCTCGCGGATGGTGCGTGAACCGAGGTCGGCCGTCACGGCCGATCCCGCCGCACCCGCGATGAGCAACGCCACCACGATGGGACTGCCCTGCTGGACCACCGCCAGCACGCTGGCGGCACCGGTGAAGGACTCGGCGCCGAGCTGCTTGATCAGCGACCCGGTCTGCAGGGAGACCACCGCGCCGAACGGAATGGCGACCAGCGCGGTCGGAAGAATGGTGACGCTGGCGATGAACCAGGCCTGTTCGATGAATTCGCGGAATTGGAAGGGGCGCCGGAAGGTGTTGCGCGCGACATCGACCAGAAGTTCGACGATGTTTCCTGCCTGGGCCAGCGCTGCAGTGCCCGACTTGAGAATCGGGTTCTTCGTTTTAGCCATTGTTTTCGGTCAGCCCCGCGAGCCACTGGAAGGAAAACCGTCGTTCCGGTCCTGGCCGGGCTCACTCCACCCCTGGTTGCTGTAGCCCTGATTCTGGTCGTACGTCTCACCCTGGTCGTAGCTCTGGCCCTGGTCGTAGCTCTGGTTGCCGTAGGCCGGCTGCTGGTCGTGGCCCGACTGCTGACCGTACGACTCCTGGTAGCCCTGCTGAGCACCCGCGTACGCCGGCTCCGCCTGACGGCCGTCCTGGCCGTCCGCCTCGTCGAGGCTCTGCTGGATGGCGTGCTGTGCGTGCTCGGGCAGCGTGTGCATGATGCTGCGCACCCGGTCGCGACGACGATCCACGGCCTGACGACGCGGCATGCCGGGCGTGGGATCCATCTGCGGCATGATGCCCTCCACGTCCTCGACACCGCCGAGGTTGTGGCCGGCATCGGAGAGGGCCTGCTCCTGGCGCATCTGCGCCTCGTCCTTCTCCTCGCTCATGCCGATCGGCCCGATCATCGTGCCGTTCAGGAACTGCTTCACGGCGGGCTCGTCGGAGGTGAGCAGCACCTCGCGCGGACCGAACATGACGAGGTTCTTGCGGAACAGCATGCCGATGTTGTCCGGCACCGTGCGCGCGAGATTGATGTTGTGCGTGACGATCAGCATCGTCGCGTCGATCTGGGCGTTGATGTTGAGCAGCAGCTGGCTGATGTAGGTGGTGCGTACCGGGTCGAGGCCCGAGTCGGGCTCGTCCACCAGGATGATCTCGGGGTCGAGGACGAGCGCACGCGCCAGACCGGCACGCTTGCGCATACCGCCCGAGATCTCGCCGGGGAGCTTGTTCTCGGCACCGGTCAGACCGACCAGCTCGAGCTTCTCCATGACGATGCTGCGGATC
This sequence comes from Rhodococcus sp. MEB041, assembly GCF_030208955.1. NCBI lineage: Bacteria > Bacillati > Actinomycetota > Actinomycetes > Mycobacteriales > Nocardiaceae > Rhodococcus > Rhodococcus sp. MEB041. The sequence continues at coordinate 218,499 of NZ_JARVSZ010000001.1, read as the reverse complement.
TCGTCCTCCTTCTTCTTCGTGTGCTCACGAAGCGGGAAGGCGGTGTTGTCGTACAGGTTCATGGAGCCGAAGAGGGCGCCGTCCTGGAAGAGCACGCCGAACAACTTGCGGATCTCGTAGAGCTCCTTGGACGAGCACTCCATGATGTCCGTGCCGTCGACGACGATCGAACCCTCCTCCGGTCGGAGAAGGCCGATGAGCGACTTGAGGAAGACGGACTTACCGGTACCGGACGGCCCCAGGAGAGCACTGACCTCACCCTTCGGGAGCGTCAACGTGACGTCCTGCCAGATCTTCTGCACACCGAACGACTTGGTCAATCCCTCGACCGAAACCTCGACACCCATGTGGATCCCTCCCACTGCTCGTCGCACACGACGCGAACGCGTCGACACCTGTGTGCGTCGCGTCACTCTAACCCAGCCGAGTGGTCGCAACGACCACGGACCTTACCGCCCAGTAACACGTCCCCCGACCTGGCCGCAGTCTCCGGATAGAAGTGTGACCCATGAACGCCCGATTCACGAGGGAACGGAGCCGACAAGGCCGAAATTGGTGGCGGCGGTGCACGCGCGGGCGGCCCGGGCTCACGCCGCGTGGCGCGGGACGGGCGCTCCCACCTGCAGCGTCGTACGGCGTCACCGGCTCGCTGACGCAACTCTGTGACGTCACACCGACTTCTCCCGCGCTCCCGCCGTTAGCGTCGACAGTGCCGTCGTGACACCTAGCGTTGCGCTCGCGCACGACACTCGCCGCGCTGCATCCGCGGGCGGGGTCCGGGGGGAATACGGGGGATCACGCCATGGGCAGCAGCTCGAAGGACGACACGGGCACGCCCGGGTCGAGGGGGCACTCGACGTTCGGTGTCCGCACCGAGATCGGTCGGCGTCGCCAACTCGCGGCCTTCGGCGTCATCTGCATCGCCGAACTCCTCATCGTCCTCGACATGACCATCATCAACGTGGCGCTGCCGTCCATCGGCATCGAGTTGGCGACGGGCATCTCGGGCCTGCAGTGGGTCGTCGACGCGTACACCCTCACCTTCTCCGGCCTGCTCCTGGCGTTCGGCAACCTCGGTGACCGGTACGGGCGCAAGCTGTTCCTCGTCGTCGGCCTCACGGGCCTGGGCACCGCGTCGGTGATCGGTGCGCTCGGCGACTCCCTCGCCCACGTCCTGACCTCACGCTCGGTCATGGGCGTCTTCGCCGCGATGGTCCTGCCCGCCACCCTGGCCGTCATCACCAACCTGTTCCCGAAGCCGCAGGAGCGTGCTCTCGCCATCGGCGTGTGGTCGTCCATCGCCGGCGTGGCCGTCGCGATCGGACCGGTGTCGGGCGGCTGGCTGCTCGAACACTTCTCCTGGCACTCGGTGTTCTGGATGAACGTCCCCGTCGCCCTCGTCGCCGTCGTGCTCGTGGTGCTGATCGTCCCCGAGTCGAAAGCCTCGGCGGTGGGCCCGCTCGACGTGCCCGGCGTGATCCTGTCGATCGCCGGCGTCACCCTGCTGGTGTTCGTGGTCATCGAGGCACCGAACTTCGGCTGGACGTCGTGGCGGACGATCGGCGGTCTCGTGCTCGCCGCGGTGTTCCTCGTGCTGTTCGTCCAGCGGGAGCGACGCATCTCGTCCCCCGTGCTCGACGTGTCGCTCTTCCGCATCCGTCCGTTCGCGTGGCCGGCCGTGTCGATCGCGGTGGGATTCTTCAGTCTCTTCGGCTTCCTGTTCCTCATCACCCAGTACTTCCAGGGAGTGCGCGAGTACTCACCTCTCGCATTCGGCATCGCGACACTGCCCTTCGCCGCCGCGCTGGCCGTCAGCTCCCCGGTGTCGACGATCGTCGCGCAGAAGATCGGCACGATGCCGGTTCTCGTGACCGGGCTCGTCCTCATCGGCGCGGGACTGCTCGTCGCGGGCCGCGTCGAGATCGACAGCTCCTACCTGACGCTCGTCCTGCCCGCGATGCTGTTGCTCGCGGTGGGCATCGCGATCATCCAGGGCCCCGCGACGGAATCCATCATGTCCTCGCTCCCCCTCGACGAGGCCGGAGCCGGTGCCGCAGTGAACGACACCACCCGCGAGATCGGCGGCACTCTCGGTGTCGCGGTACTCGGGTCGATCGTCGCCTCCTACTACGTGTCGACGGTGCGGCCGCTCGTCGAACGGATCCCCACCGCCATCATGAGCGAGACCGAGAAGGGCTACGCGCAGTCCAGCGTGCTCAGTGTCATCGAGATCCAGAAGCGAGACCTGCCCGCGATGTTCGAACCGCAACGCGCACAGTTGATCCTGGAGATGAAGGAAGCCGCTCTGCGCGGATCGTCCATCGCCGCGTACGTGGCGGCCGGAGCCGTGTTCGTCTGTGCCGCACTGGTCTTCTTCTTCTTCCCCGCCTCGTACCGCACCACGGGCATGCTGGCACCGCAGACCTCGGACGAGCGCGCGGTGGACCGTCTCGCCGCAACGAAGGACGTCGGCTCCGCACCGGGCGGCGGCCCGGACTCGCCGTCATGACCGGCCGACACGCCGCGCCGCCGCCGCGGTCGTCGTCCCACCTCCTCTCGTCACCGCGGCGGATGATCGCCTTCCTCGTCATCTGTCTCGTCGAGCTGCTGGTCGTGCTCGACAACACCGTCGTCAACGTCGCTCTGCCCGACATCTCCACCGACCTCCGCGCCGGCTTCACGGGGCTGCAGTGGATCGTCGACGCGTACATCCTCACGTTCTGCGGTCTGCTGCTGGCGTTCGGCAACATCACCGACCGCATCGGGCGGCGCCGCATGCTGCTGATCGGCGTCGTGGGTCTCGCCGCGATGTCGGTGGTGGGCGCGGTGGCCGACGACCTGCCGCAACTGATCGCCTCGCGCGCACTGATGGGGGTCTTCGCCGCCGCCGCGCTGCCCGCGACTCTGGCGGTGATCATCGACCTGTTCCGTACTCCCGCGGACCGCGCCGTGGCCATCGGGGTGTGGGCCTCGATCGCCGGTGTCGCCATCGCGATCGGACCGGTCTCGGGCGGGTGGCTCATCGAACACTTCACCTGGCACTCCGTGTTCTGGCTGAACGTGCCGGTCGCCGTCGTCGCGGTGATCGGCATCGTCGCCGTGGTGCCCGAATCACGCGCTGCGGCCACCGGTCCGCTCGATCTGCCGGGTGTCGCCCTGTCCTTCTCGGGGGTCTCGCTCCTGGTGTACGCACTCATCGAAGCGCCGGGTCACGGTTGGGTGACCGTGCCCACGCTCGGCGGGATCGCGGTGTCCCTGGTTCTGTTGTCCGCCTTCGTCGTACGCCAGTCGCGCGTGTCCAGCCCGATCCTCGACGTGCGCCTGTTCCGGTTGCGACCCTTCGCGATGCCGGCGCTCGCGATCTCGGTCGCCTACTTCTCGCTCTTCGGGTACGTCTTCCTCATCACCCAGTACTTCCAGGGCGTCCGCGGCTACTCGCCGCTCGAGTTCGGTGTCGCCACACTGCCGTTCGCGGTGGCCCTCGCGGTGAGCGCACCGACCGCGACCTCGCTGGCACAGCGGATCGGCACCATGCCGGTGATCGTCGCGGGCCTGCTGTTGGTGGGCATCGGCATGATCATGGCGGGTCAGGTCGGCATCGACAGCTCGTACGTCGGGCTGTTGCTGCCCACGATGATCGTGCTCGCAGTCGGCATCGCCGTGATCCAGGGTCCCGCGACCGAGTCCATCATGTCCTCCGTGCCCATCGACGAGGCCGGCGCCGGCTCGGCCGTGAACGACACGACGCGGGAACTCGGCGGCACTCTCGGTGTCGCGGTGCTCGGATCCGTGACCGCGTCGTACTACAACACCACCGTCGGCCCACTCGTCGCGACCATTCCGTCGGAAATCCTCTCGGACCGCGACCGGGAGTACGTGAACGGCAGCTTCCTCAGCGTGCAGCAGATCCAGCAGTACCCGCTCCCCGAGATGTTCTCCGCGGTGCGCGACAACCTCGTCCTGTCCATGAAGGAAGCCGCGATGGCCGGGTCCGAGGTGGCGTCCTACCTCGCCGCCGCGGCCGTCTTCGCCTGCGCCGTCGTCGTCGCGGTCCTGCTTCCCCGCCACCACCGCACCACAGGAGTCGTCATGACGGACCCACAGGACACCACCCGACAGTTCAGCTCGGACGAACGGTGAGCGGCCTGACCGTCGCCGTCACCGGTGCGACGAGCGATTTCGGTGCTGTCATTCTCCCTGTGCTGCTGGATGATCCGGAGATCGACCGGGTCATCGGGCTGGGTCGCCGGGCACCGCGCGTGCGGCACCCGAAACTCCGCTCGATCTCGATGGACATCCGCTCCCCCGAACTCGAGACTGCCTTCGCCGGCTGTGACGTGGTGATCCACCTGGCTTTCGTCGTGGAGGAGCAGCGCGACAAGGCCGCGATCCACGAGACCAATCTGGAGGGCTCGCGCAACGCCGTCGAGTGCGCGCACCGGGCCGGTGTGCGGTCGATGGTCATCGCCTCGAGTGTCAGCGCGTACGGACGCGAGGACCTTCCGGTGCCCGTCACCGAGGAGGAGTTCCCGACGTCGGATCCGTTGCGCTACTACTTCTTCGACAAGGCAGAGGTGGAACACTTCGTCGAGTGGTGGCTGCGCCGGCACGAGGGCGGCATGACCATCTCGATGCTGCGCCCCACCTACATCGTGGGCACCCACTTCTCGAACGACGGCATCGACACCCTCACGCAGTCCGTGGTGGCCTTCCCCGATCCGGCGCAGTCCCGCTACCAGTTCCTGCACGAGGACGACCTGGCCGACGCCTTCCACCGGGCCGTCCGGACACCCGTGAACGGCCCCTTCAACCTGGGTCCGCGCGACTGGCTCGGGGTGCGCGAACTCGGTGCGATGCAGGGCCAGTTGGTGCTGCCGATCCCGCTTCGAGTCCTGCGCACCGTGGTCGATCTCGCGTACGCGCTCCGCATCCTGCCGTTCTCCAGCCACTGGATCTCCTCGGGCGAGGCGGCCGTCGACTCGACGGCCTTCGAACGCGCCACCGGGTGGACCCCGACGATGTCGTCCGCCGAGGCCGCGGCCGTCATGGTGTTGCTCAACGGGCGCCCCATCCTGTCGACCCGCCACGCGCCGGTCCGTCATCACGTGTGCGAGGCGGCCCTGGACGGCGCCACTCGCCGCGTACGGACGTGGGGCGACGTGGACCCGGACATGAAGCCCTTCAGCGCCGAGCTCGATCGCGCGGTCTCCTCGTGCGAGCACCGCCAGATCCGCACGTCGACGGGCTCGGTGCACGCCGAGATCCACGAGGGGACCGACACCTCGGCCCCGACGGTCGTTCTCGCGCTGCCCCGCGGCTCCCATGCGCGGTACGCCACCGGTCTGGCACGGACACTGGCCGATCACGGCCCGCGGGTGGTGCTGCTCGACGCCCCCGGCCACGGTCTCGGTACCGGCATCCGGGGGCGCGCCGGACGCCGGGCACGAGCCGAGGCGATCGACGCTGCGGCCGGTGAGTTCGCGGGGACCGACGTTCTTCTCGTGCGGGTTCCGCGCACCAGGACCCGACGGACGGCCGCGGCCCTCCGCCGGGGAGACGACACGTTGACGGCGGTGCCGGGCACGGACGGTCTGCTCGCCGCACGGAACGGACCGCGCCTGCCCCGACGTCTGCGAGGAGTCGAACATCAGGCAGCGCAGCCGGTCTCGGGTTCCTACCGGACCGTGTCGGTGCCGCGCGGAACCACCGTCACGTCCGGCCGTGGTCAGCGCCAGGTGCTGGAGGCGATCCTGCGCGCACTCCCGCGCCGCAGATGAGAGGGCTCAGGTCCGGAGGGCGAGCCACGACTGGGTGAACTCGCGCTCGGCAGAGAAACTCTTGTCGATCTCGCCGACCATGATCTTCTCGACCACCGGACCCATCACCGGGATCGACGCGTCGACCGTACCGACGAAGTGGAGCACGCACTGCTGCGCTCCGGTCGCGAGAAGTTCGAGTTCCCCGTCGATCACCACGGGCATCCGGGCGACCCGCAGGGTGTAGTGGCCCTGCGCGGACCCGTCCTCGCGCACCGACTGCCACGACTCGGTGCACCGTGCCGACATCGACGCTCCGGCGAAGCGCTGCAACGCCTTCGGTAGTGCCGCGGCCTCGAGGTCCTGGTCGACCACCGAGGTGGTCAGGCCCTCCTCGACGCGATGCTCCACCACTCGACTGCCGCCACCGATCTCGGCGATCCGGTCCTGCCAGTATCTCTCGTCGGTGAGGGTCGCGTGCAGCACCGCGGCGGCACAGTCGTACGTCGTGCGCTGGTCGACCTGTGTCACCACCGGGTCAGACCGATGCCGGCGCCGGCGCGGCGAGCGCTGCCCCCACCTCGGCCGACGCCGCCTCGGACGTGGACGAGTTCTCGCCGAGGAACAGGCCCATCTGCTCCACCACGTAGTCGAGCTGGGTGGTGGTGTGATCGGGCTGGACGCACAGACGCAGGAGTGCACCGTCGCGGGCCACCGCCGGGAACATGGCGGCGGATGCGAAGATGCCCGCGTCCCACAGCTTCCGCCACGTGTTGACGGTGCGCAGGTCGTCACGGACGTTCACGGGGACGATGGGCGAGACCATGTCCGTACCGTCCGGGAGAGGGCTCGGCGCGTGCACGTCGACACCGGCCGCCACGAGCCCGTCGTGCAGGTAGCGCGCGTTCGCGAGTGTGCGGGTGGCGCGCTCGGCTCCCTCCTCGGTCTGCATGAGCTGCACGGAGGCGAGCGCCGCGCCGAGGGCAGCAGGCACGCCCGCGGTGGTGAACAGGAACGTGCGCGCATGCACGCGCATGGCGTCCACGATGTCCTTCGAGCCGGCCACGAAACCACCCGAGGACCCGAGTCCCTTGGAGAGGCAGCCCATCCGGGCGTCGATGTCGTCCTCGATACCGAACAGCTCGGCGGCACCGGTGCGCTTCGCGCCCATGACCGCGACGCTGTGCGCCTCGTCGACGAACAGTGCCGCGTCGTACTTCTCGCAGACCGCGGCGATCTCGTCGAGCGGGGCCAGGTCGCCGTGCATCGAGTAGAGGCCGTCCACCACCACCATGACGACGCCGGTGGAACGGGAGAGCTTCTCCTCCAACAGGTCCACCCGGTTGTGACGGAAGGCGCGGATGGTGGCACGTGAGAGGCGGCAGGCATCGTAGATGGACGCGTGCGCGGCCGAGTCGACGATGATGGTGTCACCGACACCGCACAGCGCGCTGATACCGCCCAGGTTCGCCTGGTAGCCGGTCGTGAAGACCAGCGCCTGCTCGGTCCCGTGCCAGTCGGCGAGTGCTTCCTCGAGTTCCGTGTGCAGCGAGATGGTGCCGTTGAGCAACCGGCTGCCCGTGACCGTTGCGCCGTATTTGTCCAGTGCCGCAGCGGCTCCCGCGCGCACCAGCGGGTGGTCGGCGAGGCCGAGGTAATTGTTGGAACCGAGCATGATGACGCTGCGGTCCTCCACGTCGACGACCGGCGCGTTGACCGATTTCATGACGCGGAAGAACGGGTTCTGGTCGTGCTTCGTCAGCACACGATGGGCCCAGATCCTCTTGTCGTGGCGGATTCGGTCGAGCATTCTCTGCGAGCTCATGTTCGCTCCAAGATTGGGGGATCGGTACGTGACGCGAGTGCGCTCGCCGGTCCGGGAGACCCGTGCGACGGGAGACGCCTGTGATTCGAGCCTACGGTCAGCACAGGCGGCCCGAGGGTGCCGCGACCTGTGAGTAGTTGCCAACGAACACGACTGCACTTGTGTCATGCAACAGCAGTTGAGACGGGCGCCATCGAGGCCGTCGCCGACCCCGAATACTGCGGTATCGAGTGACGTGCTGGCACGTGTCCCACACCCGTCCCAGCCACGGTCACCCTTCTTCGACGAAAGGCCGGTACGTGTCCGTTCTCGCTGACAGAGCAGCTCTCGCGTCCGACGGGACCGCGCAGCCGTCGCGGCTCATGTCCACCGAACGCGCCACGCTCCGTCGCTTGCTGCCCGCCCTCGCCACCTACCTCGAGGCCACGCCGCTGTCCGTGCTCGAGGCGCCCGGCAGCGACGCCATCGCGACGTTCCGCGACGCGGGCGGGTGCGGACTCATCGCACCCACCTCGCTCGGCGGACTCGGCGCGACCGCCGTCGAGGCACTGCGCGTCCACCGGGCCATCGGCGCGGCCTCCCCGTCGCTCGCCGCCGCCGTCACGATGCACCACCTGTCGATCGCCACGATCATCGAGATCGCCATGGCGGGTCCCGAGGAGGAGCTGCCGCTCGTCGCCGGCCTCATCGAACAGAGGTCGATCATCGCGTCCGGCTTCGCGGAGGGCGTGGGCAGCACGCTGGTGCCGTCCGTGGACGCCTACTACGACGACGGCGACTACGTCGTCAACGGCAGCAAGAAGCCGTGCAGTCTGTCGGCCTCGATGGACTTCCTCGCCGCCAGCGTCGCGACACGCGAGAAGAAGGGCGGCAAGACACGCAAGGCGGTCGCCCTCATCCCCGCGTCGATGCCCGGTGTCTCGGTGCGTCCGTTCTGGACGACGCCCGTTCTCGCGGGTGCGGAGAGCGAGGAGGTCGTCCTCGAGGACGTGCGCGTGCCGGTGTCGCTGACCATGGTCGGCGCGCTGGACGATCCGGAGGGCATGCACGAGCTCACCGGGTTCCTGTGGTTCGGCATCCTCGCCTCCGCCGGGTACATCGGCGCGGCCACCGCGCTCGTGGAGCGTCTCGTGGGACACCCGAAGGTCAGCGACAGCGTCTACACCTCGGCGGCCGCCGAACTCGAAGCGGCGATCGCGGGCCTCGAGGCCGTCGCCGCAGCGATGGACTCGGGTGAGCGCGGCGCCGACATCTCGGCTCGACTGTTGTTCTGCCGCATTGCGCTTCGAGGCGCACTACGGCGCGCGGTCGATGCCGCCGTGACAGCACTGGGCGGCATCGCGTTCATCACCGACCCGGACATCGCGTACCTGCAGTCCGTCGTGTCGGCGTTCGCGTTCCACCCGCCGTCGATCCGCGAGACCGAGTCGTCCCTGGCGGCCTACCACCGCGGCGAGAACTTCTCCCTCGCCTGAGGTGTCGCATCACCCCACGCGGGTGCCGAAGACGACGAGGTTGTTCTCGTAGGACCCCGCGTCGTCGTCGAACACTCCGGCACACGTGATCAGTCGGATCTCGTCGCGCGGGACGGCGCCGAACACGCGCGCCGTCGGGAACTCGGATTTCGCGTAGTCGCCGATGTCCGTCACCCGGTACCTGGCCTCGATGCCCTCTGTCGTGGTGACCGTGACGTCGTCTCCCACCACGAGGTCGCGGAGTCGGAAGAATACGGAGGGACCCGTGGTCGAGTCGACGTGACCGGCCAGCACCGTGGGTCCGACCTGATCGGCCGCACCGGGACGCCCGGGCCGCCCGCCGCCGGTGAACCAGCCGACGTCGTCGTGGTCCTCGGGAACCGCCATGGTGTTGTCCGGGTTCAGACCCAGCTCGATCAACGGTTCGTCCAGACCCATCTCGGGTGCCGACACCCGCGCCGGGACGAGAGGTCCCGTCTCGGACACGGTCGCGGCAGCAGGAGACGTGACGGACACCGCTGTCTCGGTGGGCGGTACGGCCGGTGGTCGCGCGCAGGCGACCACCAGCCCCACCAGGAGGAACGCACTCGCGCGCGTCGACCATCTCATCCGCGTCGGTCGATCAGGAGTTCCGCCGACGGGCGACGCCCAGCCCGACGAGGGCCGCCACGCCCAGAACGGCGGCACCGGCACCCGCGACGGTCGCGGTCGAACTGTCGGTGACGGATCCACCGGCGCCCGTCTCCACACCGCCGACGGGAATCGGGGTCAGCTGTCCGCGCACCGCGCCGGCGGCGAAGGCGGTGGTGTGACTGTCCGCGGCGAACCCGGCGGCGTTCGCCTCGATGGCCGCGAGGTCGAAGTTCGTTCCGGTGTCGGCACCGTTCGCCATCACGCCGGTCGTGAACGGCCCCTGCAGGCAGCCGCTGCTGGTGCGAGGTCCGTCGCCGACCGGGGACGGGTTCGGGAACGCGATGCGCGGCGGGCCCGCGGCACCCACTGCTGCCTGATGAATGTGCGTCGCCGTCTTCGCCGGCGACATGTAGTCGCCGGTGACGCCCTCGAGGGTGATGTCGTAGCAGATGATGTTCTCGTCCGAGTTGATGCGGAACGTGAACGTTCCGGTCGCGCCGGGCTCACCCGGCGTCGCGACGCCGTCCGCGTTCAGGACCTGGTCCGGAGTCGCCATGGCCGTGAAGGCACTGGTGAACGACGACGGTTCGCCGACCGGCGTCTCTGCTGCCGCGGGAGCAGCGGTGAGCGCGAGGAACGCCGCAGCGCCTCCCGCAACGATGATCGTTCCTCGTGCAGTGCGTGTCGTCATGGTGGTCGTACCTTCCGATCGGGATGCGCGGACGTCCTTCGAGAGGGGATACGTCCGGAATGACCGAAACGTTCACCACGGTCGAACGTCGTCGCACTTCTCGACGTACACCCACCATGGAGGTCGGAGCGGCGTCGACGGTGAGTAGGGTTCGTCCTGCACGGGCACCGGCGGGGTACACCCCTCCCCCGACATCGAGGGGGCAGACGCTGGCGATCTTCCGGTCGCGCGAGAGCGGGACGTTCGATCTCACGGCCGCCTACGACGCCCACGCGTCGTCGCTGCTGGGTTTCGCCGTGAACGTGTTGCACGATCGTGTCGCCGCCGAGGACTGCGTGCAGGAGACCTTCGTACGTGCGTGGCGAGCGCGGGACAGGTTCGACGAGTCCCGGGGTGGAACTCGGACCTGGCTCTTCGCCATCGCACGCAACGTCGTCGCGGATGCTCTGCGGTCGCGAGGCCGTACTCCGCTGGTCGCGTCCTCCCCCGTCGCGGAAAGCGACGCCGTGGAACCCGATCGAAGCGATCACGTCCTGACCCGGATGCGGGTAGTGGAGGGTCTGGCCACCCTGTCCCCCGAACATCGACAGGTGGTGGTGGCCATCCACCTGACCGGCCTGTCCTACGCGGAGCTGTCGGCCGGCACCGGCGTCGCGATCGGCACCCTGCGCACCCGCGCGTACTACGCACTGCGCGCCCTGCGCGTTCACTTCGACGGTCAGGAGACCTGATGACTCCGGGACATCCGCGACGAGAGGAGTTGATCGCGGCTGCGGTGGCCGGCGACCTGACCGACGCCGAGCGGCGCGAGCTTCGCATTCTGGAGGCCGAGGACACCTCGGTCGCCGACGAGATCCGTGAGATGCGCGAGACGGTCGCGTCGCTGGGGTCGGCAGCGGGACTGACCTGGGTCGATGCGCAACCCGGTGACCTGCTCCGACGACGAGTCGTCCGGCACTCGGGGCGCGTCCGGCGCACGACGGCCGCGGCGGCCGCCGCCGGAATCGCGGTGGGCGTCGCGGCGGTGCTCGGTGTGCAGATGGTCGGCACCCAAGGCGACGCGACACCCGCCGACAGCGCGATCGCAGCGCCCGAAGTCGAGGGACCACCGGGCGAGCTGGGCGCGTTCGAGGCGATCGACTTCACGGAGACGGCGCCCGACGTGAGCGTCGACGGTGGTCTCGTCGCCCACACCTGGGGAACGGAGACCGTCCTGGAGATGCAGGGCGTCCCGCAGAACGCGGCCTTCGAGGTGGTGTTGGTGGACCGCACCGGCGCGGATCGTTCCTCGGGCAGCTTCCTCGGCAGCTCCGTGACCATCGACTGCCGCATGAACGCCGCGGTGCTGCGTCCCGACGTCGCGGAGATCGAGATCCGGGCCGCGAGCGGAGACCTTCTCGCCCGCGCCGCACTGCCCACCGTGGGCTGATCTGGCGCACCGTCCCGAGAAACGAAAAAAGCGGCCGCACCCCGAGGGGTACGGCCGCTTCTCGCGCTGTGGGGCTAGATCACTTGATGGAGATCTTCGCGCCGGCAGCTTCGAGCTTCTCCTTGGCGGCGTCGGCCGAAGCCTTGTCCACCTTCTCCAGGATGGCCTTCGGAGCGCTCTCGACGAGGTCCTTGGCTTCCTTCAGGCCCAGGCCGGAGACGACCTCACGGACGACCTTGATGACCTGGATCTTCTTGTCGCCGGCGCCCTCGAGGACGACGTCGAACTCGTCCTGCTCCTCAGCGGCCTCGGCGGGAGCAGCTGCTCCGCCTGCGGCAGCAACGGCGACGGGGGCAGCTGCGGTGACCTCGAAGGTCTCCTCGAATGCCTTCACGAACTCGGAGAGCTCGAGGAGGGTGAGCTCCTTGAACTGGTCGAGCAATTCTTCGGTGCTGAGCTTCGCCATGGTGGCGGTCCTCTCTGTAAGTCCTTGTCGCCGATCCGGGGACAGGAGATTGCGTGCAGGCCGGAGGCCGGCCGCACGGGGTGGTGTGCAGTCCTTGCGGATCAGCTAGTCGGCAGCTGCGGCTTCCGGCGCCGAAGCGCCCTCTTCTGCAGCCTTCTTCTCCTGCAGCGCAGCCGCGAGACGCGCGACCTGCGAGGCGGGAGCGTTGAACAGGCCTGCGGCCTTTGCCAGGTTGCCCTTCATCGCGCCGGCGAGCTTGGCCAGCAGGACCTCGCGGGATTCGAGATCCGCGATCCTGTTGACCTCGTCCACGGACAGCGCGCGGCCGTCCATGTAGCCGCCCTTGATGACGAGCGCCTTGTTGTCCTTGGCGAACTGCTTGATCGCCTTGGCAGCGTCGACCGGCTCACCATCGATGAATGCGATGGCGGTCGGACCGACGAACAAGTCGTCGAGGCCTTCGATGCCCGCATCAGCTGCGGCACGCTTGACCAGGGTGTTCTTGGCGACGGAGTACGTAGCTCCGGTACCGAGGGCCCGACGGAGCTCCGTCAGACGGGTGACCGACAAGCCACGGTATTCCGTGACGACGGCCGCCGTGGCGCCCTTGAACTGCTCGGAGATCTCCGCGACCGCGGATACCTTCTCAGCCTTTGCCATACTTCGCCTCCTCTCGTTGCGTCGAGTCGGCCCGGCCCGAACAAGCAGAAACGCCCCGGTGCAGGGCACACGGGGCGTCGGAATGCGGGCGGCGCGACTCGGAGAGAGTCAGCAACACGTATCCCTGGTCCTCGTCCTCCTGCGTGGGTCGCCGGCTCGGCCGGACCTTCAATCGCCATCTCCGACGAGGCGAACCTCTTCGGAGACCACGATGACCAACGGTCTTGGGTGGAACAGATCAGGTGAACATCGCACGATCGCAGATCACGACCGCACGGTGTCCGGAGAGAAGAGTACCCCGGGGCCGCCGGAGACACCAAAAGGGCTACGCCCCTGTGCGCCTTGTGCGCATCCCCGGGTACGCAAAAGGCGCACGGGGGCGGAGCCCCCTCGGTTTGAGAGGTGCTCTCCCGAGGGAACACGGTGCTCATGGCCAATTATCGCGTACTCGACCCCACCGGATCCGTCGTCGCCACCAAGGAGATCCCCAACTCCACCGACGCCCACACCTGGTTCAAGGAGAGCAAGTCCGACGACGCCGAGCTCGGCTGGCGCCTCGAAGTGGAGCACGACGGCGAGTGGGCCTTCTTCAGCGACAGCGAGGGAACCCCCGAGGGCGGCAAGTAGCAGCGCACTCACCTGGTGACATCGAACGACGACGTGCCCTGGTCGTTGTCGAAGGGCCGGGAATGGCGTGTTGTGTACCGCGTGTCACAGCAATGAGGTTGACTCGACGTTCATGACGACGACATCGGCCCATGCACTGGTGCAACCCGAGCACGTCGTCTCGCCCTTCCACCGTGATCCCACCGGCGGCGCCGACGGCCGAGCATGGGCAGAACTCGTGGAGTCCGCTCCCGAGTTCCCCCGTGTGCACATCGACCGCGGCGCCGCCGTCACGATGACGGACGGAGCCGTTCTCCGCGCCATCGTCGTGTCCCCTGCTGACGCGAGTGGACGATCGGTCTCCTCCCGCTTCCCCGTCGTCCTCAACATCACCCCGTACAACTCGGTCCTGCTCGACTCGATCGACGCACTCCTCGCCGCACCCGTGCTGGGGCCGGCGCTGCGTCGCGTGTCCCGCTCCGTCGACCTCTCGGGAACCCCGTTCGACGGCATCTCCGAGATCACCCGCGTCGTCGCGGGCGGTGCGGCGGATCTGCTCACCGTGAACCGCCATCTCGTCCGCAGCGGCTACGTGCAGGTCATCATCGACGCGCGCGGCACCGGTTCCTCGTCCGGCGTGTGGGACACCCTCGGCCCGCGTGAACAACTCGACACCCTGGAGATCCTCGAGTGGATCCGGGCGTCGCCGTGGTGCGACGGGCGCGTCGGCATGGCCGGCATCTCCTACTCCGCCATCAACTCCCTGCAGGCCGCCGCCGCGGGCAGCGCGGGACCGGACGCCGTGTTCGCCGTCGAGGGATCCGAGGACATCGTCCGCGAGATCTTCGCCACCGGCGGCGCACCGTCGCTCTTCATCCCCCTGTGGCTCACCGCCGTGAACACCCTCAAATGGGTTCCGGCAGTACAGATCCTGCGACGCGGCGGAGTCGGCTGGCTCGCGGATCGCGTACGGTCCCCCGCCACGAACATCAGCAATCTGGTGAACGGGTTCCTCACCGGTTCGGACCCGCGCATCTACGACGACCCGTCCTTCGACACCATCGATCCCACCATCGAGGACATCGCGGTCCCCACGTTCCTCTACGGCTGCTGGCACGACATCTTCGGCGGCGCGGCACCCGACATGTACAACCGACTCACCGTCGAACGCGGGCGCAAGCAACTTCTGGTGGGCGACGGGTACCACGGCAACCCCGGGATCGGCTTCGGTGAACCCGGGTTCCCGCCGCGACTCGACGTGCTCGAACGCGCCTGGTTCGACAAGTGGCTGCGCGGCATCGACAACGGTATCGACCGCTACGGACCGGTCACGCTGCGTCAGCAGGGCGGCGGGTGGGAAGCGCACGGCCGATTCCCCGCGCCCGCCGCCGTGGCTCGGCGCCTCTACCTGAGCGCCGACTCGTCCGGTACCGCGTCGCACAGTCGGCACGACGGGTCCCTGCACTTCGAGGCGCCGACCGACACGGCCCGTCTGACGGTGAAGCCCGGGTTCCGCACCGTCGTCTCCCGCGACACCACGCAGGTGCTGGCCGGTGTTCCGGCCGTTCTCGGCGGCGGCTTCACCTACGACAACCGCTTCGCGGAGGGTGACGCGCTCACGTTCACGACGCCTCCCGTCATGACCACCGTCGTCTACTCGGGCCCCGCCAACGTCCACGTCCGCACCGTCGCGCGCGCCCGCGAGTCGATGTGGGCCGTGATGCTGTGCGACGTCGCTCCAGACGGCACTCCCACCGTGCTCACCAACGGTGCGCTGCTGGCGTCGCGCCGCGCGATCGACGACGAGGAGAGCATCCGCACCGAGTCGGGTGACTACCTGGTGGCCCACCACCCGCTCACGCGCGAGTCACTGCTCCCCGTGGTCCCCGGCGAACCGATCGTCCTCGACATCGAACTACTCTCGACCGAGGCGGTCCTGCACCCCGGACACCGCCTGCGACTCGACATCTTCGCGGCCGACGCGCCTCGATTCGTGCCGATCCTGCCCGATCGCCTCCGCACCCGATGGCGAGCGCAGGACGTCGACCTCGACCCGACGGACCCCAGTTTCATCACGTTGCCGCTGCTCGGTGAGCCCGGCTGGTAAGGAGATCCACGTATGACAGGCACACCCGAGACCGGCCGTTCCGAGACCGAGGTCGAGGTCGAGGTCCGTACCGGCACCGCGTCGGTCGGCGCGGTCGACATCGCCTACGAGGACATGGGCGACATCGAGAACCCGCCGATCCTGCTCGTCATGGGACTGGGCTGCCAGCTGCTCACGTGGTCGATGCCGTTCTGCCGCAAGCTGATCAACGCCGGCTATCGCGTGATCCGCTTCGACAACCGAGACATCGGACTCTCGGGCAAGCTCGACGGGCAGCGCGTCACGGGGAACATCCTGCTGCGACTGGTCCGCCACGAACTCGGGCAGTCGAGCTCGGTTCCGTACACGGTGGTGGACATGGCCGAGGACACCGTCGGCCTGCTCGACCACCTGGGCATCGAGTCGGCCCACATCGTCGGCGCCTCGATGGGCGGCATGATCACGCAGGTGGTCGCGGGGTCGCACCCGGAGCGCATCCGCTCGGTCTCCATCCTCTTCTCCAGCACCAACGAGGCGTTCCTGCCGCCGCCGGACGTCCGCGCGCTCGCGCCGCTGCTCAAGCCGCCGCCCAAGAACGCGACGCGCGAGCAGATCATCGAACACCAGGCGACCACGTTCCAGACGATCGGCAGCAAGCAGTTCCCCACCACGCGGGACGAACGTGTCGCCGACGCGACCGAGGCGTACGACCGCGGCTACTACCCGGCCGGCATCGTCCGTCAGCTCGCGGCGATCACCGGAACCGGGAGCCTCGCGAAGTACACGAAGCGGATCACGGCGCCGACGGTCGTCATCCACGGCACGGCGGATCCCCTCGTGCGTCCCGCCGGCGGGAAGGCCATCGCGCGCCACGTGGTCGGATCCGAGCTGGTGCTCGTCGACGGCATGGCGCACGACATCCCGAACGCCCTGGTGGACCGCGTGGTCGACACGATTCTCACGAACGTCGCCAAGGCCTGAGAACGCGACGAAGGCCGGCACCCTCACGGGGTGCCGGCCTTCTTCGGTGCTGCGAGTGACTCAGGCGGTCGCGTCGTCCTCGAGGAGGTTCCGAGTACGGTTCGGGTCCACCGGGATGCCCGGTCCGGTGGTGGTCGAGACCGTGATCTTCTTGACGTAACGGCCCTTGGCCGACGACGGCTTCGCACGCAGGATCTCGTCCAGGGCTGCGCCGTAGTTCTCCACCAGCTTGGCGTCGTCGAACGACGCCTTGCCGATGACGAAGTGCAGGTTGGCCTGCTTGTCGACGCGGAAGTTGATCTTGCCGCCCTTGATGTCGCCGACGGCCTTGGTCACGTCGTTGGTGACCGTGCCCGTCTTCGGGTTCGGCATCAGGCCACGCGGTCCGAGAACGCGGGCGATGCGGCCGACCTTGGCCATCTGGTCAGGGGTGGCGATCGCTGCGTCGAACTCCAGCCATCCGCCCTGGATCCGCTCGATCAGGTCCTCTGCGCCGACCTCGTCCGCGCCGGCGGCGACGGCCTCGTCGGCCTTCGCGCCTGCGGCGAAGACGATGACGCGGGCGGTCTTACCGGTGCCGTGGGGCAGGTTGACGGTGCCGCGCACCATCTGGTCCGCCTTGCGGGGATCGACGCCGAGACGCATCGCGACCTCGACGGTCGGATCGAACTTGCTCGACGCGGTGTCCTTGGCCAGCTTCGCCGCCGAGAGCGGCGAGTAGAGCTGGTCCTGATCGATCTTCGCTGCTGCGGCCTCGTAGGCCTTGCTGCGCTTTGCCATGATGATGTCCGTTCGTTGTTCGGAGCGTGGTTGACGAGCCTGGCCGGCTCTCCCACGTGATGCTGTGGAGCTGGTGAGCCGGTGGCTCAGCCTTCGACCGTGATACCCATCGAGCGAGCAGTGCCGGCGATGATCTTCGCGGCCTGGTCGATGTCGTTGGCGTTCAGATCCTCGGCCTTGGTCTTGGCGATCTCGCGCACCTGGTCCATGGTCACCGTGGCGACCTTGGTCTTGTGCGGCTCGCCCGAACCCTTGGCGACGCCGGCTGCCTTGAGCAGCAGCTTGGCGGCAGGCGGGGTCTTCAGCTTGAAGTCGAAGGTCCGGTCCTCGTAGACCGAGATCTCCACCGGCACGACGTTGCCACGCTGCGACTCGGTCGCGGCGTTGTACGCCTTGCAGAACTCCATGATGTTGACGCCGTGCTGACCGAGGGCGGGGCCCACGGGCGGTGCCGGGTTGGCCTGACCGGCCTGGATCTGAAGCTTGATGATCCCGGCTAGCTTCTTCTTCTTGGGGGGCATCTGTGATTCCTAGGTTGTTGCGTGGTTCTCGGATGTCTTGCGGTACTGCCTGCAAGTTGTGGGGGGTTCTGAGCGCCCTAGATCTTCGCGACCTGGGTGAAGCCCAGCTCGACCGGAGTCTCGCGGCCGAAGATGGACACCAGCACCTTGAGCTTCTGCTGCTCGGCGTTGACCTCGCTGATGCTGGCGGGAAGCGTGGCGAAGGGGCCGTCCATGACGGTGACGGACTCGCCGACCTCGAAGTCGACCTCGATGGTCGGCTTCGACGACGTCTCGCCCGCACCCTCGGCACCGGTGGTGGCGCCCGCGGTGGCCTTCTTCTTGTCCTCCTGCGGCATGAGGAACTTGACGACCTCGTTGATGGTCAACGGGGACGGGCGCGACGTGGCGCCGACGAAGCCGGTGACACCGGGAGTGTTGCGGACAGCACCCCAGGACTCGTCGTTCAGTTCCATGCGCACCAGGATGTAGCCCGGCAACACCTTGCGGTTGACCTGCTTGCGCTGGCCGTTCTTGATCTCGGTGACCTCCTCGGTGGGAACTTCCACCTGGAAGATGTAGTCACCGACGTCGAGGTTCTGGACGCGGGTCTCGAGGTTGGTCTTCACCTTGTTCTCGTATCCGGCGTACGAGTGGATGACGTACCAGTCGCCGGGGGCGCGCCGCAGCGCAGCCTTCATCTCGGCGACGGGGTCGACCGGCTCCGCGTCGATGGGAGCGTCGTCGGCGACGACGGCGTCCGCATCGGCGTCGACGGTCTCCGACTCGTCGGTGTCACCGGTGGCGGCAGCGACGTCGGCCGCGATGGCCTCGTCGGTCTCGCGGTCCTGTGCGGCCTGCTCCGCTTCGAGGCCCTGCTTGGTCGCCTCGACCTGAGCGTCGTAGGCGGCCACTTCGGTGGCGTCGTTATGGGGCGTGCTCACGAAAGGCACTCGCTTCCTGTAATCGTTCCGGTCGTACTCGGGGTGGTCGTGCGGACCTGCGTGTCCGGCGTCAGCCGAACAGCCACTGCACTCCCCTGATGAACGCCAGGTCCAGCCCACTGATGTAGGCCACCATGAACGTCACGAACACCAACACCACAGCGGTGTAGGTGACCATCTGCTTGCGGTTGGGCCAGATGACCTTGCGCAGCTCGGCGACGACCTCGCGCAGAAACTTGCGGAGCCGCTTGAAGATGTTCATCTTCGGCGTCGCTTCGGCGCGGGTGCGGCCCTCGACACGAGAGGCGGTGGCGACGGACTTGCCGGCGGTGGTCCTGGCACCATCCTTGATCAGCGACGGAGCATCGTCCGCGGACCGGGTCCGGCGGGCTGCGCGCTTGCCGGAGGGCCGGCTCGACCCGGCGGCATCGTGGGCGGCAGCAGCATCGTCGGCGACGACAGCATCGTCCGCACCGAGATCCTCGGAACCGTCGGAGCTGCTGTCGCGCGCGCCGCGCTGATCGCTCACGTCGTTCCTCTCGGTCGTCGGCAGGGTGTCTGCACTCGAATGCTCTGCATGACCACTGTCCGAAGCACCGCTTTCGAACGTGGCAGGGGCGACAGGACTTGAACCTGCAACCTACGGTTTTGGAGACCGTTGCTCTACCAATTGAGCTACGCCCCTTCGGCCGGATCGAAATCCGGTCGTACCGGCGACGGACAGCGCACAGCGCTGTACGACCCCGGAGATCTCAGTGTACTGCACTCACGGACGCCCCCGAAATCGCTGACTCGAGTCGGCGATCGGAGAGCCGGATCACGCGAGCTGGACGGTCGCGACGGCGCGACCGAAGATCTTCTTGCCCTCGTATTTCGCGGTGATGGCGACGACGGCCTTGCGGGTGTCCGCGTCGACCGACTTGATGCGACCCGTGAAGTCGACCTTGGCCGGCTCGGTCTCCTTGACCAGCACGGGGCTGGTGAAGCGCACGTTGTACTCGGTGATGGCGCCCGGATCACCCGACCAGTCGGTGACGAAACCGGCGCCGAGTCCCATGGTGAGCATGCCGTGGGCGACGACGTCCGAGAGTCCGGCGAGCGTGCGCGCGACCGGATCACTCCAGTGGATCGGGTTCGGGTCGCCGGAGACGCCCGAGTAGTTCACGAGGTCACCGCGGGTGAGCTCGTAGGTGCGCTCGGGAAGGTCGTCGCCGACGGTGACCTGGTCGAACTGCTTACGAGTCATGTTTCATGACACCTTTCGCCATCTCCAGCGCGTCCTGATCGGAACCGCCGCCGGTCTTCGCCACGAGTGTCGTCCAGGACGTCATGACGTCCTCGCCGGCCTCGTCCGTGACCATGTTCTTCGTGATGATGATGTCGCTTCCACCCATCTGGCGGAAGGACTCCAGGCTCACGTCGACGGTCAGGCGGTCCCCCGCCACGATCGGACGGTGGAACTCGAGACGCTGATCCGCCTGCATGATCTGCGACAGGTCGTACCCGGTGATGACCTCGTCGAACATGGCCTTCTGCGCGATTATGCCGACGACCGAGATGAAGGTGGCCGGTGCGACGAGATGCTCGTACCCGAGCTCGGCCGCGGCGTCCTCCGAGGAGTGCGCGGGATGATCGTTCTGCACGGCCCGTGAGTACTCGCGCACCTTCTCGCGCCCGATCTCGTAGAAGTCGGGCATGCGGTAGTGGTGCCCGACCATGCTGGCGGTGTGCACCGCCGGGTCGACGGCAGGCGTGTCGCCCCGGTCGGTTGCGGTTGCGGTGACTGTCACGTCGTCGACTCCCCCGAGAATGATGTGGAACTCACCACGGGACACCCGAGCGTGGGACGAGAGACAGTCCGGACGGCTCTGTCGGGCGAGTTCGAGACGGACGGCGCCGAGCCGACTGGGTCACCGGCACCTGGACACACGTCAGCGCTGCCACGGCGACTGTGCCGGGGCAGCGCTGCTGTGCGAATGATCAGCGAGATTCGCGGTGCGCGCGATGAGTTCCGCAGTTCGGGCAGAACTTCTTGATCTCGAGGCGATCGGGATCGTTGCGGCGATTCTTCTTGGTGATGTAGTTACGGTGCTTGCACACCTCGCACGCCAAGGTGATCTTGGGCCGAACGTCAGTGGAGGAGGCCACGTCGATGCCTGCTTTCGGGTAGAGCGCGATACGGGTGCTGCGTCGGTCATGAATACCGGACCCCACTGCGCGCAGCAGCGGCGGAGTCCTCTGTCGAGTAGCGATGGCCGGACTTGAACCGGCGACACAACGATTATGAGTCGTTTGCTCTACCGACTGAGCTACACCGCCTCGGTGCCGGACGCCGGCCGGCGCTCGGTCCCGCGAGCCCCCTAACGGAATCGAACCGTTGACCTTTTCCTTACCATGGAAACGCTCTACCGACTGAGCTAAGGGGGCAGGATCGGCGCACACGAGGTGCACGTCGAAGCCTTCGAAGACATTACACAGGGGTCAGACCGCTCGCCAAATTGCCTGGTGAACGAGTTGCACGCGGCGTTTCGCGTGCCGCCTGCCCCCACCCCGACGACGAGACCCCGGCGAGGATTCTCGCCGGGGTCTCGTCGGGTGTGGCAGATGTAGGATTCGAACCTACGTAGGCATAAGCCGACGGATTTACAGTCCGCTCCCATTGGCCGCTCGGGCAATCTGCCGGGATGCTCCATGGCGCCGGACACTCGTCGAGTGACCGCTCCAGGTGCGATACGCAGAATACAACGACCGCACCCCTCGATGGCAAACCGGCTGGACACGCTACCGTCGGCACCGTACCGATCACGCACGAAGGAGTGTTGTCAGTGGCTGATTCGTCGTTCGACGTCGTGAGCAAGGTGGACCGCCAGGAGGTCGACAACGCTCTGAACCAGGCCGGCAAGGAGCTGTCGACCCGCTTCGACTTCCGCGGCACCGGCGCGAGCATCGAGTGGTCCGGAGACGAGGCCATCGTCATCACCGCCGAGGCCGAGGAACGCGCGAAGGCCGCCCTGGACGTCTTCAAGGAGAAGCTCATCCGACGCGACATCTCGCTCAAGGCCTTCGACGCCGGCGATCCCGTGCAGTCGGGCAAGACCTACAAGATCACCGGCACGCTGGTGCAGGGCATCACCACCGAGAACGCCAAGAAGATCTCGAAGAAGATCCGCGACGAGGGCCCCAAGGGCGTCAAGGCGCAGATCCAGGGCGAGGAACTGCGGGTGAGCAGCAAGAAGCGTGACGACCTCCAGGCCGTTCAGCAGCTGCTCAAGGGCGAGGACTTCGGCATCGCCCTGCAGTTCGTCAACTACCGCTGACTCAGCGGTAGGGCCCCGCCATGCGCTCGAGGCGGGCGATGCGCTCCTCCATCGGCGGGTGCGTGGAGAACAGCTTGCTCGCGCGGTCACCCGCCCGGAACGGGTTGGCGATCATCAGGTGCGACTGGGCCGTGAGGCGCGGCTCGGGGGGCAGCGGGGCGGCCTGGGTGCCGCTCTGCAGCTTGCGGAGCGCGGAGGCCAGCGCCAGGGGGTCGCCGGTGAGCTCGGCACCCGACTGGTCCGCCTGGTACTCCCGCGAGCGCGACACGGCCAGCTTCACCAGGGACGCCGCGATCGGTCCGAGCATCGACACCAGCAGCAGGGCCAGCGGGTTGGCGCCCTGCCCGTTCCCGCGCCCGCCGAAGACGTTCGCGAAGAACGCGAAGTTCGCGAGTCCGGACACCACGGCCGCCATGGCGCCCGCCACGGACGAGATGAGGATGTCGCGGTTGTAGACGTGCGAGAGCTCGTGGCCGAGGACCGCGCGCAGCTCACGCTCGTTCAGCAGTGCCAGGATGCCGCTGGTGCAACACACCGCGGCGTTGCGCGGGTTGCGTCCCGTGGCGAACGCGTTGGGGGCGTTGGTGGGGCTGATGTAGAGCCGCGGCATGGGCTGATGCGCCGCGGTGGCCAGCTCGCGGACGATCGCGAAGATGCGCGGGTACTCGACCTCGGTGATCGGCTGGGCGTGCATCGACTTCAGCGCCAGCTTGTCGCTGTTGAAATAGGCGTACCCGTTCATGCCGACGGCCAGGACGACCGCGACCACCAGGATGGTCGAGTTCTGGAACAGAGCGCCGATGAAGACGATCAAAGCCGACATCCCGACCATCAGGCCGAACGTCTTCATGCCGTTCGCGAACTTCATCGTGTGTCGCCGATCCTCTCGCCGCAGTGCTTCCTGCACGAACAACGACCGAGGTGACGCGGGTAGTTCCCGTCAGCTGATGCGGGCGACCGTGTACTCGACCAGCTTGCGCAGCGCGTCGTTGGCCGGGCCCTGTGGCAGAGCGTCCAGCTCGGTGCGCGCCCGCTGGGCGTAGGTGTCGAGCGTCTCGCGTGCCTTGGCCATGCCCGGCGAACGACCCAGCAGAGTCAACGCCTCGGCCACGTCCGCGTCGTCGGTGATGGGGCCGCGCAGCAGGTGGCGGAGCCGGTCGCCGTCCGCACCCTCGTCGCGCAGCGCGAACAGCACGGGCAGCGTGTGGACGCCCTCGCGCAGGTCGGTACCCGGCGTCTTGCCGGAGTCCGACGCGGCGGACGAGATGTCGATGATGTCGTCGGAGATCTGGAACGCGGTGCCCACCGCGTCGCCGAGACGCTCGAGCCGCTCGATGTGCTCGTCGTCGCCCCCGGAGAACGTGCCGCCGAAGCGACCGCTCGTCGCGATCAGCGAACCCGTCTTCTCCCACACCGTGGTGAGGTAGTGATCGACCGGATCCTGATCGGGCTTGCTGCCGATCGTCTCGCGCATCTGGCCCGTGACCAGCGCGGCGAACGTCTCGGCGATCGTACGCACGGCGGAGGGGCCCAGCGTCGAGACCAGGCGCGACGCGTGTGCGAAGAGGTAGTCGCCCGCGAGGATGGCGACGCTGTTGCCCCAGCGCGCATTGGCGGACTCCACGCCGCGGCGCATGGCGGCCTCGTCCATGACGTCGTCGTGATACAGCGTCGCGAGGTGCACCATCTCGAGCACGGTGGCCGCG
This sequence comes from Rhodococcus sp. MEB041, assembly GCF_030208955.1. NCBI lineage: Bacteria > Bacillati > Actinomycetota > Actinomycetes > Mycobacteriales > Nocardiaceae > Rhodococcus > Rhodococcus sp. MEB041. The sequence goes on along the minus strand of NZ_JARVSZ010000001.1, from coordinate 194,644 downwards.
GTGACGATGTCCGGACTGGACGCCTTGGGGCCGAGCTGACCGGTGAGAATGGTGAACAGCGGGCGGAACCGCTTGCCGCCGGCCTTGGCGAGGTGCAGCGCCGCCTCGGTGAGGAAGTCCTCACCGTCGGACAGCTCGGTCACGAGCAGGCTCTCGACCTCGGCCATCGCCGCGCGCACGATCTCTGCGAACTCCGCATTCCCGAGATCCACGCCCGCCACCACGGTGGCCCCACTCGCACTCGTCTCGGTCACCGCGCTCGCACCCATTTCTCGTCGTCGAACACCTCGCGCGGCTCCGGGCCTCGGCGCCGCGTCTGCCTCCAACCTATCGTGCCTGCAAGATGGAACGATGACGGATGGACGCGCACAGGGTGTGACACCGGGAACTCGACGCGTGACCGACGTTCTCGTCGTCGGAGCGGGACCCGCGGGCAGCGCCGCCGCGGCCTGGTCCGTACGAGCTGGTCACGACACGATTCTCGCGGACGCCGCCACGTTCCCGCGCGACAAGACCTGCGGTGACGGACTCACGCCGCGTGCCGTGGCCGAGCTCGACGAGCTGGGGCTCGGTGAGTGGGTGCGCTCGCGGGCGATCAATCGTGGCCTACGCCTCACCGGATTCGGTCAGGAACTCACGCTGCCGTGGCCGGGTGGCTCCCTGCCCGACATCGGTTCTGCGGTACCGCGTACCGAGTTGGACGACCGGATCCGCCGGGTGGCCGTCGACGACGGCGCGGTGATGATGGAGAACGCCAAGGCCGTCGATGCGGTGCTGGTGAGCGGGCGGGTCACCGAGGTGATGTTCGACACCGCCGACGGCCCTGTCGCCGTGGCCTGCCGCACGCTGATCGTGGCGGACGGGGTGCGCTCGCCGCTCGGCAAGATCCTCGGCCGTACGTGGCACCGCGACACCGCCTTCGGGGTCGCGGCACGGGCGTACGTCACCAGTGACCGCAGTGAGGACGAGTGGATCACCTCGCACCTCGAGCTCCGCGACGGGGAGGGCACCCTGCAGGCCGGCTACGGGTGGGTGTTCCCGCTGGGCGTGAACGACGAGGGCACCGGCGAGGTGAACGTGGGGGTGGGAACGCTCGCCACCTCGAAGCGCCCGGCTGCCGGCGCGCTGCGACCTCTCCTGAATCTCTATGCGTCACAACGGGAGTCCGAGTGGGGCCTGAGCGGCGGCGTGCGGCGCGTGCAGTCCGCCCTGCTGCCGATGGGCGGCGCGGTCTCGGACGTGGCGGGCCCTAACTGGGCGCTCGTCGGCGATGCGGCGGCCTGCGTGAATCCGCTCAACGGTGAGGGCATCGACTACGGACTCGAGGGTGGTCGACTGATCGCCGAACACCTGGACGGCGCAGACCTGACGCAGGTGTGGCCGGCGGTGCTCCGCGAGCACTACGGGCAGAGCTTCTCGGTCGCTCGTCGCCTCGCGGGACTGCTGACGGTGCCGCGGTTCCTGCCCGCCACGGGGCCGATCGGCATGCGGTCGCGCGCGATCATGACCGTCGCCGTGCGGGTGATGGGCAACCTCATCACCGACGAGGATCGCGACGTGGTCGCGCGCGCCTGGCGGGCCGCGGGATCGACGTCGCTGAAGGTGGACGACCGGCCACCGTTCTCCTGAGAGTGCCCGGCTGCCTCAGGAGCCGGGCCCGGTCAGCGTCCCGGCCGGAAGGCGTACACGGTGGTGCCGTCCGGCAGAAGTATCCCGTCGCGATCGCGGAAGCCGCACTCGAGAGACGCCACGACGCGTTGCAGCACGGGGAGCCGTGCCTGCTCGTCGAGTCCGGCGTGGACGGCGAGGGACAGTTCGGCTCCGTACAGCGCCAGGATGGCCTCGACCGCGCCGGCGAGCGCCGGGTCCTTGGCCTGGTAGAACGCGAAACGGTCCGCCTCCATCGTGTAGTCGCGCTCGTTGCCGCCCGCCAGTACCCGCACCCCGAACTCGGCCAGGTACTCCACCATGCGGCGCTCGGTGGCGCCGAAGCCGATCGACCGGCGGTCCGGCGAGAGGGTGTCGACGACGCGCTTGGTGTCCATGATCAACAGGCCGAGGTCGTTGGCGTCGAGCAGACCGAGGTCGGCGCGCATGGCGTCGCGCAGCAGACGCTGGATCTCGATCAGGAACCCGTGCTCACGGTTCAGCCGCTCGACGGCCGGACCTGGCATCGCGCCCGTCGTGGAGTAGGGCACCAGCACCCGGAGATCGAGCGACATGAGCATCTCGAGCAGCGGCGCGACGCGCTGGCGGGCCACGACGACGGTGATCGTCGAGATGCGCAGCAGTTCCTGATAGGCGGCGTCGACGTCGGCCTGCAGGTCGTCGGCACCCGGCGGCAGTGCGGTCGCGTCGGGGGCGGTCCGGCGACGTACGGCGTCGATCCAGACCCGCTGGAAGGTGGTCAGCGCGACCGACAATTCCTGGTAGCGCTCGGTGACCTGGTCGCGTACCAGCGACGTCTCGACGGCCTGGCGACCGGAATCGTGGGTCAGCTCGGCGCGGATGGTGCGCAGCTCGCGCGCGCGGCGCGTCTCCCTGGTGAGGTGCATGCGCGTGGTGCTGACGGCCCAACCGGCCCCGCCGGCGGCGACGGCCGAGGCAGCGAGGGTGGCATAGGGCAGCCAATCCGGTACGGGCATGCGCAGATCATGCCGTATCCGGACACGGTACGAACACCGATAGGTGCGTTCTCCGTATCTTTCAGTACACCGGTTTCACGGCGCTGTGCAAGGTGACGATGCCGCCCGTGAGATTGCGCCACTGCACGCGGCCCCATCCCGCGGACTGCATGCGCCGCGCGAGCTCCGCCTGGTCCGGCCAGGCGCGAATGGATTCCGCCAGGTAGACGTAGGCGTCGGGATTGCTGCTGACGGTGCGGGCCACGGCCGGGAGCGCCTTCATCAGGTACTCCATGTAGACGGTGCGGAACGCCGGGAAGACCGGTGTGGAGAACTCGCACACCACCAACCGTCCGCCGGGCCGGACCACCCGCAGGATCTCGGCGAGGCCGGCGTTGTGATCGGCCACATTGCGGAGACCGAACGAGATGGTGGCGGCGTCGAACACGTCGTCGCCGTACGGCAGGTGCATCGCGTCGCCCGCGATCATCGGGACGCCGCGCGAGAGGCCCGCGCGGAGCATGCCCTTGGAGAAGTCGGTGGCGACGCACCAGGCGCCGGACCGGCCGAGTTCCTCCGTGGACACTCCGGTCCCGGCCGCGAGATCGAGCACCGCTTCCCCGGGCTTCAGCGCGAGCGCGTCGCGCGTCGCGCGCCGCCAGCCGCGGTCCTGCCCGAAGGACAGGACGGTGTTGGTCAGGTCGTACCGCTTCGCGACTCCGTCGAACATGGACGCGACGTCGTGCGGTTGCTTGTCCAGTTGCGCTCTGGAGCCGTGTGCTGCCACACCTGAACAGTACGTGGGCCGCGCACTCACCTAGGCCGCCGTCGTCCGCCGTCCGACGTCCGAGGTGCCGATGACCGCCTCGTAGTGGCCGATCAACTGGCTGCACAGCGCGGGCCAGGTGCGATGCAGGACGGACTTGCGCGCGGACGTGGCGAACCTCGCACGCGTGGTGGGGTCGGCGAGGGCCTGCACGGCGCTCGGCAGCAACTCCTCGTACCGATCCACGGGCAGCAGGTACCCGTTGCGGCAGTGGCTCACCAGATCGCGGGGACCGCCGGCGTCGGGTCCGATCACGGGGACACCGCTCGCGAGCGCCTCCTGGACGGTCTGGCAGAACGTCTCGTGCTCACCGGGGTGCGCGAACACGTCGAAGGACGCGTAGGCCTCCGACAGAGCCTGCCCGCCCAGTTGACCGGTGAACACCGCGGACGGCATGAGCGCCTCGAGCCGCGCGCGCTCCGGACCGTCACCGACGATCACCACACGCACGCCCGGTGTCCGCTCGAGCACCGCGAGGCGTTCCACGTGCTTCTCCGGTGCCAACCGGCCGACGAAGCCCACCACCAGCGCGTCGCCCGCGTCCCACTGCGCACGACGCTCCGCGTTCCGCGACGACGGCGCGAAGCGCACGGTGTCCACTCCCCGACCCCAGCGATGCACGCGGGGGATGCCGTGCGCGGCGAGTGCGTCCATCGCCGACGTCGACGGTGCGAGGGTGCGGGCACTGCCCTTGTGGATCCGGCGGGTCCACGCCCAGCAGGCACGCGAGGTCAACCCGAGGCCGTAACTCTCGGCGAACCCGGCGACATCGGTCTGATAGACGGCGACGGCCGGGACGTCCAGCCTCCGCGCGGCCGCGAGGCCACCGGCACCGAGCGAGAACGGCGATGCCAGGTGCACCACGTCGGGCGCGAACGAGCGCAGCGCGGCGGTCATACCGGGGCTCGGCACGCCGACGGGCAGCGAACTCACCTTGGGGACCATCACCGACGGCACTCGCAGAACCGGGAACGAGCCGTGCGAGGTCGGTGCCGCGGGCACCCCGGCCGGCGTGTCCGGCGCGACGATCATGGCATCGTGACCTGCGGACTCCGCATGTTCGAGCACGCGGAGAATCGAGTTGGTGACACCGTTGACGTGAGGCAGGAACGATTCGGCGACCACGGCTATGCGCACACCGTGGACTGTTCCGCGCCGCGACGACCGCGATGCGAGGGCGACGTGACCAGCGGGCGAACCCCGGGCGAACCCTCCGGTACCGGGTCAGACGCGCGCGTCGCGGCGCCGCAGGTAGAGGATCGACGGGCCGGCGATCAGCCACGTGACGACGATGACGGAGAGCGCGGGCACGACGGCCACCGAGGCGTCACGGCCGGCGACCCGCACCAGGTCGGGATCGCTGCGGGAGTACTCGACGTCGATGCGCTGACCGGCGACGAGGTTGGTCGGGTACAGCACTCCGAGCTTGGGATTGTGCATCTCGCCGTCGGGAGTCACGAAGCTCACCGCCGAGCGCAGACGTCCGGCCGACAGCACCTCGGCCGTGGCGACGCCCTCGTCCGAGGAGATGGTGTGGTCGTTGCGCCACGCCGCGAGGACCAACAGGACCGCGAGCACCGAGACGACGGTGGCGATCACCAGGAGAACGGTGGGAACGCGCGAGCGGCGCCGCACGGGGGCCTCGTCCGCCTCGGAGTTCTCGACAGCAGGCATGTCGCCACCGGACATCTCGGCACCGGCCGGACTCGGGACGACGGGGTTCACCAGGACAGGCTAGCGACCGCACCACGCAGGACGTCGGCAGCGGTACGCCGAGTAACGTCTCCCGCCATGGGGCGGAAATTCAGTTACACCGAGGACTTCGACGTGACACCGGCGCAGGCGCACTCCGCCTTGACGGACGAAGCGTTGTGGGACAAGCGAACCAAGGAGGTCTCCGACCGGGCCAGCGTGGAGTACTCGCACCGGCCCGACGGCGGCTTCGACGTGGTGATCTCCGAGGGGGTCGGCGCGTCCGTGCTGCCGGGGTTCGTCCGGAAGGTGATTCGCGGCGACCTGGTGATCACGCGCAAGGACAGCTGGGGACCGCTCGAAGGCGACCGTGCGAACGGCACGCTCGAAGGCGGATCGACGGGCTTGACCTCGAAGGTGCGCGGAACGTTCGAACTGGTGCCTCACGGCACCGGATCGCGCCTGACCCTGAAGGGGACGGCCGAGGTGAAGGTCCCGTTCGTCGGCGGCAAGATCGAGGGCATGGTCACCGAGATGATCGGCAAGATGGTGCACTCCGAGAGCAAGCAGGCACGGGAGTACCTCGCCGACAGGGCCTAGAGGGCAGCGCGGATCGACGCGTGCAGATCGCGTAGACCGGACCGATCGGTGGTCACCTCGAGCACCCGGGTGCCCTCGGCGTGACCCGTGAGCAGCTTCGCGAGCTCGTCGGGATCGACCCGCCGGTGCGGGATCCGGTAGGCGGCACACAGCGCCGCGAGGTCCATGCCGTGCGGAGTGCCGAACACGCGCTCGAAGACGCCCGCGTACTGGGGATCACCTTGCTCGAGCAGTTCGAAGATGCCGCCACCGTCGTCGTTCGCGACGACGATGGTGAGGTCCCGCGGTCGGGGCTCCCCGGTGCCGATGAGCAGTCCGGACGCGTCGTGCAGGAACGTCAGGTCCCCCATCAACGCGATGGTGCGGCCGTCGTGTGCCAGCGCAGCGCCCACCGCGGTGGAGACGGTGCCGTCGATGCCCGCCACACCGCGATTGGACAGCACCCGGACGTCTTCCGCCGGGTAGCCGACCAGCGCCATGTCGCGCACCGGGTTGGAGGCGCCGAGCACGAGCAGATCACCCGGCCGACGTGCCGACGACACGGCGGCGGCGACGTGCAGACCCGTTGGAATCGAGAGCGAGTCGAGCTGCCCGCGGACCGCGGCATCGGCCGACTCCGAGGCGTCGGCACAGCGACGCAGCCACTCGGGTGACGGTGTCCCGGTGCCCAGCGCGCGCGTTCCGGTCGCCACGACGTTGCCCGAGACGTCGGGCCAGCGGGGTCCGGTGGTGAGAGCGATGACGGAGACGGCCGGGTCGGCCAGCACCTTCGAGACCTGACGATGCAGCGTGGGACGCCCGGTGATGATGGCCTGGCGCGGCGACAGCGCACCGAGCGCGAGCGGGTTGAGCGGGTGGCCGTGCAGAGGCGCGGTCGGCTCGGCGACCGTCGGCAGCCCGGCGAGTTCCGGCCGATAGGCGGCGCCGTGTCCGGAGATGACGACGGTGTCCACCGAGAGGTCCAGGTCCACCGGAACGTCGAGCGTCGCGTACTGCGTGGTGGTCCACGGGGAGCCGTCGGGACGTCCCTCCGGGGCGGGGCGGGAGTCGGCCGGGTCGGGCGTGAGGGGCTCGCGCAGCGGCATGTCGAAGTGGACCGGGCCGGCGTTGCCCGAGCGCGTACCGCGTGCGGCAGCCAGGACGCGGCACACGGCCGACCGCCACTGGCTGTTGACCTGGTCGGACTCCTCGGCGAGACCGAGGCTGATGGTCGCGCGCACCTGACCCGCGAACAGGCCGAGTTGCTCGACCGTCTGGTTGGCGCCGGTGCCGAGCATCTCGTAGGGGCGGTTGGCGCTGAGCACGACCAGCGGAATGCGGGCGTAATTGGCCTCGAGCACGGCGGGTCCGAGATTGGCGACGGCGGTTCCGGACGTCATCACGACAGGGACGGGTCGGCGGCCGGACACGGCGAGTCCGATGGCGAGGAAGCCGGCGGTGCGTTCGTCGATGCGCATGTGCAGGCGGACGCGACCGGCGCGGTCGGCGGCCTCGAGCGCGAACGCGAGCGGCGCGTTACGCGATCCGGGGCACAGCACGACGTCCTGGACGCCGCCGCGGATCATCTCGTCGACTACGACGGCGGCTTGAGAGGTGGACGGATTCACCATTTCAGAGTGTCACAGATGCCGGACCTGCCTGAATGATCGGCCGGCCTCCAGGGCGCGCGTGGCCCTGGCACGATGAACCGGTGCGCACACACTTCGATCCGCAGACCATGGACGCCGGCGACTACTACAAGCTTCTCACCACGTCAGTGGTGCCCAGACCCATCGCGTGGGTGTCGACGGTCTCCGCGGACGGCGTACCGAACCTGGCGCCGTACAGCTTCTTCTCCGTCTCCTCCAGCGCACCCGCCGTGGTGCAGTTCACGTCGGTCGGCCGCAAGGACAGCCTGCGCAACATCGAGGAGACGGGCGAGTTCGTCGTCAACCTCGCCACCGAGTCGTTGTTCGAGCAGATCAATCAGACGTCCGCGAACTACGACGCCTCGGTGAGCGAGTACACCGCGGTCGACCTCGAGAGCGAGCCCAGTGAGACCGTCCGCCCGCCGCGCGTCGTCGCGTCCCCGCTCTCGATCGAGGCGACGCTCCATCAGGTGGTCGAGGTGGGCAACTCGTTCGTCGTCATGGGCGCGGTCACGATGATCACGGTGCGTCCGGAGTTCCTCGCGGAGGACGGGTTGCCCGACTTCGGCGCCCTCGCACCGCTGAGCCGGCTCGGCCGCGACGAGTGGGGCATGCCCCCGGCCGTGCGACGAATCCAGCGCCCCGACAGGCCTTGAATCCGGATCGGGTCCCGTTCGACCGCTCGCGCACGGTGCGCTGGGCCTCGCTCGCTCTGGCGACCGTCGTCGTCGCCGTCCTGGCGGAGCGGGTCGGCGTTCCGTCGGCCGCGCTGTTCGTCGCGCTCGCCGTGGCGACGGTGTTCGCGTTGTGCGGGTGGGGCCCGGGGAAGGTTCCGCGCACCGCGTCGATGGGCGCGCAGGCCGTGCTCGGCGTCGAGATCGGCACCCTGCTCGATCGGGACACGATGTCCTCGCTGGGGTCCGACTGGATCTGGGTGGTGGTCGTCTCGCTCGGCACCCTGGTGCTGTCCATCGCGGCCGGCGCTCTCCTCGGACTGCATCGTGACCTCGACGCCACCACCGGCGCCCTCGCACTCGTGGCCGGGGGTGCGTCCGGCATGGTCGCGATCGCCCGTGATCTGGGCGGCGACGAGCGGGTGGTCGCCGTGGTGCAGTACGTCCGGGTGCTGCTGGTCACCGCGTCGCTACCGTTCGTCGCCACGGTGGTCTTCTCGGCGGACACCGGACAGAGCGGATCGCTCGACACCGCCTCCGCCCCGCTCTGGACGGACGCGCTCTTCATCGTTGTGTGCCTGCTGGTGGGCATCCCGCTGGGCCGACTGATCCGCCTGCCCGCGCCCGCCCTGCTCGGACCGTTGCTGATCTCCGGTGCCGCGGACCTGCTGGGGTGGACGGGCGACGCCGGCGTGCCGTTTCTGCTGCTCCAGCTCGTCTACATCGTCATCGGGTGGCAGGCCGGCCTGCAGTTCACCCTCGACAGCCTGAAGTCCATCGGCCGCATCATCCCGTGGGCAGTACTGCTGATCATCGCCATCGCGGTGGGCTGCGCGCTGCTCGGCCTGATCCTGGTGGGCACCACCGGTATCACCCCGTACGAGGCCTACCTCGCCACGACGCCGGGCGGTATCTACGCGGTGCTCGCGCTGGCGGCGGCGAGCAGCGTGAACGTGACCTTCGTCGTGGCGGCCCAGGTGCTCCGGGTGTTCATGATGCTGCTGGTGGTCCCGCTGTTCACCCGGGCACGCGGGCGCGGCTAGCCGTTCGCGTCCTGCACGAGCCGCGCGACGACATCGGGTGTCAGGGTTCCGTCGCCGAAGGCCACCATGCGGGCGAGCGGGACGCTCGACAGGAAGACTGCCGTCTCCGGGTTGCCCATCATCGCCTGTGCCACCGACGGTCCGTCGCCGTCCTCGATGGCCGTCCGCAGCAGGTCACCGCCGCGCGGATCGTCCAGCCACTCGGTGACGGTCGACTCGGCCGTCAATGGCAGGCGGACGTCGTCGCCCGTCACGGAGACGATCGCGACGCTCCGGAGATCGCGCGACGATGCCGCCGCGGCCACGACGTACTCGCCCGGCGCCACGATCCAGGACGACACCCGGGTGTCCCAGTACGCCAGGTCGGCACGCCGGACGGTGAGAGTCACGGTCTCGGTCGCACCCGCGGCGATCTCGACCGACTCGAACGCCGCGAGCTCACGCGGAACACGGTGCGCGTCCTCGTCGGGCGCGGACACGTAGATCTGCACGACCTCCCGGCCGTCCCGGTTCCCGGTGTTGGTCACCGGCACCGTGACGTCGATGCCGTGCTCCCCCACCGTCGCGGTCACGTCGCCGTACTCGAACGTCGTGTACGACAGGCCCCATCCGAAGGGGTACGACACGTCGGTCTCGCGCGCATCGAAGCCGCGGTAGCCCACGTGGATGCCCTCGCCGTAGCGGACGACCCCGTGCTCACCGGGGAAGTCCAGGTAGGACGGGTGGTCCTCGAGCCGGAGCGGAACGGTCTCCGCGAGCCGTCCCGACGGGTTCACGACGCCGAACAGCACGTCGGCGATCGCTCCGCCGCCGGCCTGTCCCAGCAGCCACGTCTCGAGGATCGCGGGGACGTCGGTGTCCCACGGCGACGTCAGGACCACGCCGCCGTTCGACAGCACCACCACGGTGTTCTCGTTCACCGCGCGCACTCGCTCGACCAGGGCCAGATGGCCTTCCGGCAGCGCCAGCGTGGTGCGGTCCATGCCCTCGGTCTCGGGATCGTTGCCGACGAAGACGAGGGCGATGTCGTGCGTGCGAGCGAGCTCGACGGCCTCGTTCAGCAGTCCGTCGTCGGCGTCGGTCTCCTCGGTCGACGCGTGGTCGGCGTCGTACCCGGGCGCGAACGCCACCTCGCCCTGCGCGGCAGCGGTGATCGCCGACAGCGCGTCGTCCAACCGGGTCGGGGTGATCTGCGAACTACCGCCGCCCTGGTAGCGCGGGGTGCGGGCGATCTCGCCGAGCACGGCGATCGACCCGGAACCCGGCTCGAGCGGCAGCAGACCGTCGTTCTTCAGCAGGACGATCGCCCGGCTCGCGATCTCTCGGGCCAGCGCATGGTGGGCATCGTGATCGACGTCCACGGAACCGCTCGCGTCCTGCGCGCGCTCGATCAGTGCGCGCACGCGCGCCGCCGCCGTCTCGAGAGCGCCCGGATCGAGCGCACCGGACTCCGCCGCGTCGGCGACCCGCTGGTCACCGGCAGCGTCGGGTCCGGGCATCGTCAGGTCGAGGCCCGCGGCGATCGAGTCGACCCGGTCCACGACGGCGCCCCAGTCGGACACGACGGCGCCCTCGAAACCCCACTCGCCGCGCAGCACGTCCGTCAGGAGCCACCGGTTCCGCGAGGCGTGGACGCCGTTGATGCGGTTGTAGGAGCACATGACGGTCCACGGCTGCGCCTGCTCCACCACACGCTGGAACGCCCTGAGGTAGATCTCGCGCAGGGTGCGTTCGTCCACCTCGGCGCTCACGCGCATGCGGTCGGTCTCCTGGCTGTTGACCGCGAAGTGCTTGAGCGAGGTGCCGACGCCCCGGCTCTGCACGCCCTGCACGTAGGCGGCGGCGAGCGTGCCCGTGAGCAACGGGTCCTCCGAGAAGTACTCGAAGTTGCGGCCACCGAGCGGGCTGCGCTTGATGTTGATGCCGGGGCCCAGCAGGACGGACACGTCCATCGACCGGGCCTCGGTGGCCAACGCCTCTCCCATCCGCCGCAGCAGGTCGGGATCCCAGGTACTCGCGGTGGCGGTGGCCGGCGGGAAGCATGTCGCGGGTCGTCCGGAGAACATGTCGCTGTCGCTCGCCTGCATCCGCACGCCGTGCGGGCCGTCGGTCAGCGTGATCGCCGGGAGCCCGCCCTGCTGCTCGGTGCTCCAGAAGTTGCGTCCACTGGTGAGGGCTGCGAGATCGTTGCGTGGAGTCATGGCTCCATCATCGACGATCCGGCCCTCCGTGCGCCTTTCGCGCATCCGGGGATACGCGAAAGGCGCACGGGGGTCAGGCTGCGTACTTCTGCACCAGGGCGCCGACGCGCGGGAGAGCCTCGGTGACGTTCTTCTTCGCCGACGGGCGGAGCGAGGAGTACGCCTTCTTGATGGTCGACTTGCTGGTCTCGTCGATGCGCGCGTCGGTGACGGACAGCAGCGCGTCGGACGCCTCGTCACCGTTCGCGGCGAGGAACTCACCGAACGTGCCGGTCGGCGCGGCCTGGTACCGCTGCCAGAACGGGTCGAGCTTCTCGACGAAGCTCGGCCACAGCTTGGCGACCGCATCGTCGACGACGCTGGGGCTCACCTTCTTCACGGCGCCGTATCCGCCCTTGACCGCCAGGCCGGAGGCGCCCTTCTTGTCGGAGACCTCGGCGTCGATGAGCGCGCGGACGTCCGCGCGCACGGCCGGTGCGGTGTTCTCGTCGAGGAGGGTGGTCTGCAGTGATGCCACGGGAAACAATCCTGTCGTCGGGAGTCAGGCCGGAGGCCGTTCTCTTGGTTGGAGTCGGGCGCAAACGCCGTTCTCGGAGAAGGTTTCTGGTCGGCGCGACCCTACAACAGAGCGAGGGGATGGCACCGGGCGAGACGCTCCAGCCACCACGTCCGCCGATCGTCCGGGGCGGCGAGCTCGCGGAGTCGATCCGCATCGGGGACGACGGTGTCGACCCGCAGACGACCGTCGACGAGTGCTCGCGGCTCGGCCACGTCGGTGACGAACAGTGCGCCGGTGCCCAGGCCGCACGCGGCACTCGACGGCAGGGCCGCCGCCGCAGCGAGTCCCGCGGACATGCCGATCGCCGAGTCGAGGGCGCTCGACACGACCACGGGGACGCCGTACTGCGCCAACTCCTCGGCGAGCCGCAGCACCGCCCGCACCCCGCCCAGCGGCGGCACCTTGACGACGGCCACGTCGGCGGCCCCGGCCCGCACCACGCGCAGCGGGTCCTCGGCTCGCCGGATGCTCTCGTCGGCGGCGATCGACACTCCGCGCACGCGTCTGCGCACCTCGGCGAGTTCCTCGACCGTCGCGCAGGGCTGCTCCGCGTACTCGAGGTCACCGTTCTCGGTGAGGGCGCGCAGGGCCGTCTCGGCCTCGTCGACCGTCCAGCCCCCGTTGGCGTCGACACGCACGGTGGGGACGAGCGCCCGGACCGCCTCTACTCGTGCGACGTCGTCGTCGAGGGTCTGGCCCTTCTCGGCGACCTTGACCTTCGCCGTGCGCGTGCCGGGATAGCGCGCGAGCACGGCGGGCACCTCGGCGGCGGGCACCGCGGGCACGGTGGCGTTGACCTCGACGTGGTCCCGCACCGGATCGGGCGCGCCCTGCCAGGCCATCTCGATGCCGGCACGCAGCCACGCCGACGCCTCGGCGTCGTCGTACTCGGGGAAGGCGCCGAACTCGCCCCATCCCGCGGGTCCGGAGAACACCAGTACCTCCCGCGTCGTGATGCCGCGGAACCGGGTGCGCATGGGCAGCGACAGCACGTGGGCCGACGCGACGATCTCGTCGAGCCCGGGAGCGGGTGCCGCCGTCACTGCTGGCCGGGGAGCAACTGCACCATGAGGGCGTTGCTCTCGGCGACGAGCGTGCCGTCCTGCTTGGTCAACCGGGCCTCGATGAACGTCTTGCGACCCTCGACCTTCGTCACGTGCCCCTCGGCGACGAGCTGCTCGTTCAACGGGGTCACGGCGCGGTAGTCGATGTGCAGGAAGGCGGTGCGGCTGATCGGGCGACCGTACGCGTGCTGGATCAGCCCGAAGAGGTCGTCGAACAGCAACGGCAGCGTGCCGCCGTGGGCTGCGCCGTTGCCGCCGAGATGGAACCGGCGGAACACACCGGTGGACCGCACGCCCTCGGCGCCGTACTTCTCGATGGTCCACGGCAGCATCAGCAGACTGCCGCGGCCCGGGAGCTCCAGCGCGCGGCCCGCCGGTGACAGACCCTCCGGCACCACGTACGGCGCCATGGTCGCAGCGAGTTTCTCCGCCTGGTCGGCGGCCAGGGCGAGCTGGTCGTCCGGCAGGTCCGTGGACACCGCGAGGTCCTGGACGGTGCGCAACGCCTCGATCAACCGGCCGTAGTCCGGCGGCGGCGTGGCCCTGGTGAACTTCGGGAATCCGCCGTGGGGGGAATCGTCGGTCATCGGACGACGGTAACGCGGAGTCCGATTCGGTCCGTCGTTAGGCTGTCGAGGGTGACCGATCAGACCTCGCCGTTCCAGCCCGAGCAGTGGACCGCGGTCCCCGGCTTCGAGGACCTGGTGGACATCACGTACCACCGCCACGTCACCGACGGCACCGTGCGCATCGCGTTCGATCGCCCCGAGGTACGCAATGCCTTCCGCCCCGGCACCGTCGACGAGCTGTACCGCACGCTCGACCACGCCCGGATGACCTCCGACGTCGGCGCCGTCCTCCTCACGGGCAACGGGCCCAGCGAGAAGGACGGCGGGTGGGCCTTCTGTTCCGGCGGCGACCAGCGCATCCGGGGGCGGTCCGGCTACCAGTACGCCAGCGGCGACACGGCCGAGACCGTGGACCGGGCGCGCGCGGGACGGCTCCACATCCTCGAGGTGCAGCGCCTGATCCGCACAATGCCCAAGGTCGTGATCTGCCTCGTCAACGGGTGGGCCGCGGGCGGCGGACACAGTCTGCACGTGGTCTGCGACCTGACTCTGGCGAGCCGGGAACACGCCCGCTTCAAGCAGACCGACGCCGACGTGGGCAGCTTCGACGGCGGATACGGCAGCGCGTACCTGGCGAAGATGGTGGGGCAGAAGTTCGCTCGCGAGATCTTCTTCCTCGGTGACACCTACACCGCCGAGGACATGCACCGGATGGGTGCTGTGAACAAGGTGGTCGATCACGCCGACCTCGAGACCGTCGCCATCGAGTGGGGGCGCACGATCAACGGCAAGTCCCCGCAGGCGCAGCGAATGCTCAAGTACGCGTTCAATCTTCAGGACGACGGGCTGGTGGGGCAGCAGCTGTTCGCGGGCGAGGCGACGCGGTTGGCCTACATGACCGACGAGGCCGTGGAGGGTCGCGACTCGTTCCTCGAGAAGCGTGAGCCGGACTGGTCTCCCTACCCCTGGTACTTCTGAGAGGCGACCGACGATGGAGGTGCTGGCGAGCCGGATCATTCTGCGGCCGAAAAACGTCGACGCGACACTGAGCTTCTATCGGGACCGGTTGCGGCTCGGCATCTTCCGCGAGTATCCCGGTGGCGTGGTGTTCTTCGCGGGGCAGTCGCTGATCGAGGTGGCGGGACACGGGCAGGCCGGAGGCCGGTCGACAGCTGACGGCGAGCCGACGGCGGGTGCGATGGCGACGATCCTGCTGCAGGTGCGTGACGTCGAGGCGGCACGCGCCGAGCTCGAGGCGGCGGGCGTCGAGATCGTGCGGCCCCCGCAGACCGAGCCCTGGGGACTGACGGAGATGTGGATCGCCGACCCCGACGGCACACGCATCGTCGTGGTCGAGGTTCCGCCTGACCACCCGCAACGCCGTGGCTGATCTGACCGTCCTCCCGGTGCCCAGCGGAGACGCGGTGCTGGGTCTGCTGCCGCGACTGCGCGCCGTGCTCGACGGCACCGCCGAGCCGGTCCTGCCGGTCCCCGCCGACGACGATCGTGAGCGTCGACGCCTCGCCGACGCGCTGTCACCGGGCACTCCCGCGGAGCCGGGTACCGCGATGGTGCTCGCGACGTCCGGGTCGACGGGAACCCCGAAGGGGGCCCTGCTCGGGGCGGCCGCACTCCGGGCCAGCGCCGCCGCCACCCATGCCCGGCTGGGTGGGCCGGGACAGTGGTTGCTCGCGCTGCCGGCCCATCACATCGCCGGGATGCAGGTGGTGCTGCGCTCCCTCGCCGCCGGCCACGAACCCGCGGTGGTGGACGTGTCGACGGGGTTCGACCCCGCGCACCTCGTCCGCGCGGTCGCGTCGATGAGCGGGCCCCGGCGCTACACCTCCCTCGTCCCCACCCAGATGGTGAAGGCGCTCGATCGTCCGGACGCCGTCGCGGCGCTCGCGTCCCTCGACGCCGTTCTGCTCGGCGGGGCCGCGACCCCGGCTCCCGTGCTCGACCGCGCACTCGCTGCGGGGATCACCGTGGTCCGCACCTACGGGATGAGCGAGACCTGCGGCGGGTGCGTCTACGACGGCGTTCCCTTGGACGGCGTGACCGTCGGCCTCGAGGCGGACGGCCGGGTGCGCCTCGGCGGACCCACACTGGCGAACGGTTACCGCGGAATGCCTGATCACCCGGCGTTCGCCGAGGCGGGGTGGTTCCGCACCGATGATCTCGGACGCCTGCAGGGCGACCGTCTGCAGATTCTCGGGAGGGCCGACGACGCCATCACCACGGGCGGACTCACCGTCGTACCGCGAGTGGTGGAAGACGCCGTCGCGGGGATCGACGGGGTCGCCGAGTGCGTCGTGGTCGGTGTTCCCGATCCGCGCCTGGGCGAACGGGTGGGCGCACTGGTGGTGCTGCGGCCCGGTGTCGAGCTGTCGCCGGAGTCTCTCCGGGCGGCCGTCGCCGACGCGCTCGGCCCTGCCGCGGCACCCCGGCAGGTGCTGTTCGTGGACGCGCTCCCGGCCCGCGGCCCGGGCAAGGTGGACCGCGCGGCGGCGCGAACGACGCTGGTCGCGTGTGGTCCGACCGAATGACATCTTCCCCAGCACGCCGAGGGGCGAGCCGCCCGAGACCGTGACGGTGAGTAAGGTCCTCCCGGTACATCCGGGTCGGGGGCTTGGTTGTTCGTGGGTTCGGAGGACAGTGACGATGGCGAGGCAGGCGACGGGAGCAGCTCCCGACGCGCACGACGGCTGGATCGTCGTGGAGACACTCGCCGAACCGCCCGACGGCGATGCCGGTCCCGTGGGGACCGTCGTCGCCAAGGACGGTCGGGCGAAGGACTGGACGGCGCTCTCCCGCGCCGTCGGCAGCAAGCGCATCGCGGACGCGGCGCGGGCGATGACCGCGTTCGTCGCGGCGAGCGGCGAGGACGCGGCCGAGACCGTGCCGGGACTGAACGGTCCGCTGCGGGCCGTCGCGGTACCGGGTCCCCGGAAGGCCGTCCACGGCGTGATGCTGTACGCCGGTGACGATTCCGACGCACCGCCACCCCTCGTCGTCGGCTACGACTGGTCCTCGTCACGTCGACAGTTCGCGTTCACGCCCGGCATCGCCGGCGTCACGGGCCGGGAGCCGGCATCGAAGCTCGCCGCACCGGCATTCGAGCTGTTCGACCACGCGGACGACGCCGACAGCGCGATGTATCTCCTCGTCGCTCTGCTCGACGCGGAACCCGGAACCCGCTGGGACGGCACCGTGGCGCTGCGTACCCCGCGCGGTGCCCGGCCCCTGCGCAATGCGGTGCGGACGGTGCTCGACACCTCGTCCGCCGACGACGCCAGCCGGTACGTCGACACCGTGTCGCACGCGTTGGCGATCTCGCTCCGCGCGGACGAACTCGTGGTGGCCGGACCGTCGGTCGAGGCGTTCGCGCTGCGGTCGCTGACGCGCAACTCCCCCACCGCGATCGCACTCATCGACACCGAGCGCGTGCGCGTCGTCCGGTGGCTGACGGATCCGGTGGAGAACATCCTGTGGAAGGGGCAGGTCGATCAGCGCGACACCCCGCACCCCTCGGACATCGCCCGCATCGTGTCGGCCTATCGCCGGATGCACGAGTGGGCGGACCATCGCACCGAGATCCCCGGCGTGCGACTGCGCCGTGTCGACGGCGGGTGGACCGTCGTCGACCTGCGGGCGACACGTGTTCCGGGACAACGCTTCCTGATGGTGGAATTCCAACCGGTCGGATTCTCCGACGAGGACGATCCCGTCCCGCCCACCGACACCGGATACCCGGGTCGTGGGCCGCGCAGGCGGTCCAGCTGAGCCTCTTCTGGGGCTCGAGCGTGTCAGATTCGCGGCATACCGCACCGGGCGGCGAGGCAGCGCTCGAGATCCTCGGTGACCGCCCAGGCCGTGTCGAGGTCACCGCCGAGCAGCAGTGACCGCTGGCGCAGTGTGAGCGCGCGGATGGCGCGGTCGAGTTCGACGTCCGTCATGGCCGCGACGGCGTCGTCGATCGTGGAACTGGTGATGTCGTCCATCGTTCATCCCCGGGGTGCGACAGGTGAACCGATCGAAGAACCGGTTCCGCATTCGTGTGCCACGTTCACGGCCGACGGCGACAAGCCTGTGAGAAACCCCCGAGGTCGAGGGCGCATCCGGAGTGTACGCCGGGAGCGGTGGGCCTCACAACACGACCGCGCGGGGCCGCATCGGCATGCGTAGGCAATGATCCACACATGGCGACAGCATCCCAGTGGCTCGAAGGCGCACGGCCGCGCACACTTCCGAACGCGATCGCACCGGTCGTGGCCGCGGCGGGTGCGGCAACGGCGGCCGGCGACGTGACGTGGTGGAAGGCCCCGGTGGCACTGCTCGTGTCGGTCGCCCTCATCGTCGGCGTGAACTTCTCCAACGACTACTCCGACGGCATCCGCGGAACCGACGACGACCGAGTCGGACCGATCCGCCTCGTCGGCTCCCGGCTGGCGACGCCGTCGGCCGTCCGCGGCGCGGCCGTGGCGTGCTTCGCACTCGCTGCCGTCGCGGGGCTCGTCCTCGCCCTGACGACGGCCTGGTGGCTGGTTCTCGTCGGTGTCGTGTGCATCGCGGGAGCCTGGTACTACACGGGCGGATCGAAGCCCTACGGCTACAGCGGCCTCGGAGAGATCGCCGTCTTCGTCTTCTTCGGCCTCGTCGCCGTGCTCGGCACCCAGTTCGTGCTCACCGATCGCGTCGACCTCGTGGGACTCGCGTGCGCCGTCGCGATGGGCTGCTTCTCGAGCGCCGTCCTGGTGGCCAACAACATCCGCGACATTCCCACCGACACCGAGGCGGGCAAGCTCACCCTCGCGGTCCGGCTGGGCGACGCCCGGAGCCGCGGTCTGCACGCCGCGCTGCTCGGCGTGCCGTTCCTCGTCAGCCTGCTGCTGCTCCTGCACTCGCCGTGGGCCGTACTGGGCGTCGTCGCCTTCCCGTTGGCCTGGCGTGCCAACGCCCCCGTCCGCACCCGGCAGCAGGGCCTCGCGCTCATTCCGGCGCTGCGCGACTCGGGTCTCGCGATGCTCGTCTGGGCGGTGGCGACCACCGTCGGCCTGCTGCTCGGATAGTCGCGGCGCGACGGGTAATTCCGTTGCCGACGGTCATGATCTCCCTCTACGGTCGTCCCATGGACCCCGTGACCGAACCCGAGATCCGGGCATCGTTCGTCAACTGCTCGAAGGGCGAGGCGAAGCGCATCCCCGTCCCCACCGATCTGGACCGTCGCCCGTGGGACGACCTGGACTTCCTCGGCTGGAGCGACCCCGCGTATCCGGGCCGCAGCTTCCTCGTCGTGCCGACCGCGGATCGGCTCGTCGGAGTCGCCCTGCGTTCGGAGAGCAGTTCGCGCCGGTCTCAGATGTGCAGCATCTGCACCACCGGGCATCAGAACGGCGGTGTCACGCTGATGGTGGCCCGCAAGACCGGTGAGTCCGGCCGCCGCGGCAACACCGTCGGCACCTACCTGTGCTCGGATCTGGCCTGCTCCCTGTACGCGCGGCGGATCAAGACCCCGACGCTGGGACGGCAGTACCGCGACGACACCCCGGTCGAGGAGCGCGTCGGCAAGCTTCGCGAGACCATCACGGCATTCGTGGCGCGGCTGGACTGACCGCGGTCGGCGGCAGCCTCAGCGGCGCGCCGATCGCCGGTCCGGCACCAGTCCACCGAGAACCCAGTTGACGATGGACACGATCACCGCGCCCCAGAAGGCGGACCCGAAACCGTCGACGGTGAGCCCGTACCCGGTGCTCTCGGTGACGGCGGCGGTGAGCAGCAGCATCAACGCGTTGATCACCAACAGGAACAGCCCGAGGGTCAGCACGATGAGGGGCAGCGACAACAACTGCACGATCGGCTTGACCAAGGCGTTGATCACGGTGAACACGGCGGCGATCCCGATCAGCACCACCAGGTCCCAGCCCTGCCCGCGCCCCGAACTCGCGATCGAGATGCCGTCCACCCAGGACGCCGCCAGCCAGATCGCGAACGCCGTGACGATCAATCTGAGCACCAGAATCATGCGCCCCATGATGGCACGGGTCGCCGCGACGGTGGTGTGTCGCGAGCCGCGCCTCCGGTGGTGTTGCATGAAGGTGTGAGTACCGCGAACCTGACCCGCGCCGAGACCGCCGACCGCGCCCGGGTGGTGTCCGACGTGCGATACGACGTGGCGCTGGACCTGACCGAGGCACGGACCCGAGCCGAGTTCGGCACCGTCACCACCGTGAGCTTCGCGGCCACCGCGTCGTCGACGTGGATGGACTTCCTCGGTGCCGGCGTGGACCGCGTGATCGTCAACGACCACGAACAGGAGGTGCAGTACGACGGTGCGCGGGTGCTGCTGCGTGATCTCGGGAGCCGCAACACCGTGCGCATCCACGCCCGCGGCTGGTACAGCCGCACCGGTGAGGGCCTGCACCGATTCGTCGATCCGGCGGACGGCGAGACCTACCTCTACACGCAGTACGAGCCCGCCGACGCGCGGCGCGTCTTCGTGAACTTCGAGCAGCCGGACCTCAAGGGACCGTTCGTCTTCCGGGTGAGCGCACCGGACGAGTGGACGGTGCTGTCGAACGAGCGGGTGGAGAAGACCACCACCGACGACGCAGGGTCGTCCACCCGTGTCTTCGCCGCCACGCAGCCGATCTCCACGTACATCACGGCCGTCGTCGCGGGCCCGTACCACCGCGCCACGTCGGAGTACCGCCGCGGCGACCTCACCATCGAACTCGGCGCGTGGTGCCGTGCGTCGCTCGGCGAGTACCTCGACCACGACGACATCTTCGACGTCACGCGCGCCGGGCTCGACTTCTTCCACGACGCGTTCGAGTTCCCCTACCCCTTCGGGAAGTACGACCAGGTGTTCGTGCCCGAGTACAACCTCGGCGCCATGGAGAACCCCGGCTGCGTCACGTTCACGGAGTCGTACGTCTTCCGCAGCGCGGCCACCCGAGCGCAGTACGCACGGCGCGCGAACACGATCCTGCACGAGATGGCGCACATGTGGTTCGGCGATCTGGTGACCATGCAGTGGTGGGACGACCTGTGGCTCAAGGAGTCCCTCGCCGACTACCTGGGCGCGTACGCCTCGGTCGCGGCCACCCGGTTCACCGACGCGTGGGTGTCGTTCGCCCTGCGCCGCAAGGCCTGGGCCTATTCGCAGGACCAGCTCCCGACCACCCACCCCGTCGTCGCCGACATCGTCGACCTCGAGGCGGCCAAGCTCAACTTCGACGGCATCACCTACGCCAAGGGCGCCAGCGTGATCAAACAACTCGGGGCCTTCGTCGGTGACGAGGCCTTCTTCGAGGGCGCCCGCGCGTACTTCCGGGCTCGGGCCTTCGGGACGGCCACCCTGCGCGACCTGCTCGACGCCCTGGCCGCACCGGCCGGCCGGTCGCTCGACGACTGGTCGGCCGCCTGGCTCGAGACCACCGGCGTGTCGACCGTGCTGTACGACCGCACCAGAGGTGTTCTCACGCAGACGGATCCGCGTCCTCAGCGGTTGGACATCGCGTGCCTGTCGCCGGACGAGAACGGCCACCTCGTCGATGCGGAACCGATCTCGGTGCACACCACCGACGCGGAGACCCCGCTCGCACTGCCCGACGCCGCGGTGATCCTGCCGAACGACGGCGATCTCACGTACGCGAAGGTGCGCCTGGACGCGCGGTCGATGGAGGCGACGATGCAGTCGCTGGACCGCATCCCTGACGACCTGCGCCGCGCGCTGGTGTGGTCCTCCTGGTGGAACGCGACGCGTGATGCCGAACTGCCTGCGCAGACGTACGTCGATCTCGCCGTCCGCTTCGCACCCACCGAGTCGCATCCGGCCGTGCTCGGATCGATTCTCGCGGACACCGCGGTCGCGGTGGAGCACTACGCCGCGGACCGGGACGGTGTCCGGCAGCGGTGGACCGCGACGGCGGCCGAGCAGCTCGCCGGGGCGCCGGCCGGGTCGGACGCGCAGCTCGAGTGGTTCCGGGCGTTCTCCGCCGCGGCGTCACACGACCCGTCGCACGCCGGAAGGGTGCGCGCGTTGCTCTCCGGCGAGGACTCCGTCGACGGTCTCGACCTGGACGCCGAGCAGCGCTGGGGCCTGTGGTTCGCCCTGTCGGCGACCGGTCACACCGACGAGGCCGAGCTGGCGACGGTGCTCGAGTCCGACCGCACGGGGGCCGGTGAGGTGCAGTACGCCGCCGCGGTGGCGGCGCAGCCCGTCGCGTCGGTGAAGGAGGCGACCTGGGCCGCCCTGACCGGTTCGGACGCCCTGAGCAACGAGCGGGTGGGGGCGCTGATCCGCGGCTTCACCGCCGGACCGTCACGCACGCTGATCGAGCGCTTCGACGAGCAGTACTACGCCCTGCTGGAGACCTTCTGGCGGGAGCGGAGCATCGAGATCGCTCGACGACTCGTCATCGGGCTCTTCCCGTCGGCCGCCCACAGCGAGGACGCCGATCGCTGGCTCTCGGGTCACCCGGACGTACCCGCGGCTCTGCGACGGTGCGTGATAGAGCAGCGCGACCACCTGGCCCGCGCACTCGCCGCACGGTCACTCTCCGCGCAGGCGTGAGTGCAGATCCTCGCGGTCGCGGCGACGCTTCTCGTCGACGGCGGCGATGTCCTCGTTGACGCGTCGGCGCAGTCCCTTGAAGAGCACGAGCGACAGGGGGAACGCGACGACCAGGGCGAACACCATGGCGATCAGCAGCGGCACGGTCACCCCGACCAGCGCGGCACCGAAGTAGATGACGGCCGCGACCACAGCGATGAGACCGAGCCGGGCGGCGGTGTAGAGGCCGAGATCGCGGACCAGTCGGCCCTTCGCCGACCCGCTCGGGGTGCTGCCGGTGGGGATGGGATCGGTCATGGACACAGATTACCGGAGCCGTTCGACGTATCCGATTTGTCCATTACCTCCCCTTTACCAACATTAGAAGAGTCGAGTACCCGGGGGTCTCGGTGCCACCATGGGCAACGGATGCGGACATACAGCCGCATTCGACCGAGATGAAGACTGTGTCCCTGGAGGATCGCGATGAGTGCACCGGCTTACACCCCCACGCAGGAGAACCTGCTCACCCCCGGCCAGGTGGCCGCACTCTTCCATGTCGATCCGAAGACCGTCACGCGCTGGGCCCACGCCGGCCGGCTCGGATCGCTCCGCACTCCCGGCGGCCACCGTCGCTTCCGCGAGTCCGAGGTCATGCAGCTCCTGACCTCGCTCACCACCGAGGCGCACCGCTGATCACGCGTCACCCCTAGAGCGCCACCCACTCGTCACCGAGTCGACCATCGGTCGCCACTCGCGGTGTTCGTGCCGGACACCAGTGCGTGCGAGCAGATTCTCAGGATCTTGCGAGCTCGACTCGAGTGCCCCGGCGCTCCGCCACGACTACGCTCGGTAGTGGAGGTGCGTGATGATCTATGTTCTGGCTCTGATCGGGCTCGTGGTCGTGATCGTGCTCCTCTGGAAGTCTTTCGGCCCCGAGACCGGGGCACCCAGAGGACGCGTCACCGGACCGGACGACGACCCGGAGTTCCTGTGGAAGATCAGGAACAACCCTGCACGTGATCGTGGCAACGGTCCCGAGCGTCCCGATGCGGGAACGCCCGGTTCCGTCGACTGAGTCCCGTCACGCGGTGCGGTGCGGTGCAGCGGACGACCGTCACCGCGTGACGTGGGGCGGGAACTCGGCGGTCATCGCTGCTGCCGTCTCGAGAAGCGCCGTGCGCGTCGCCGGCGCGAGAGCGTCGAGGTCGACCTCCGCCCCCTGAGCGAGATGGTCGTCGTACGGGATCACCCGCACGGCGCGACATCGCTGACCGAAGTGGTCGACGATCTTCGAGACGTCGATGACCTTCGACCCGGGCCGCACCATGTTGACCACTGTCAACGACTGCTCCACCAGATGCCGGTAGCCGTGCGCGTCGAGCCAGTCCATCGTCGCCGATGCACTCCGCGCACCGTCCACCGATCCGCTGCTCACGATCACCAGCCCGTCGGCGCTGCGCAGGATCGCCCGCATCGCCGAGTGCAGAAGTCCCGTTCCGCAGTCGGTCAGCACGATGTTGTAGAACCGCTCCAGCACGGCCACCGTGGTCTCGTAGTCGTACGCGTCGAACGCCTCCGACATGGCCGGATCGGACTCCGACGCCAGCACTTCGAGCCGGTGGTGATTCTGGGACGTGAAGTCGCGGACCGCGCTGTACTTGTCGATGTCGCGGGCATCCTTCAGCAGGTCGCGCACCGTCTTCTCGGTCTCCAGCGGAACCCGGGAGCTCAGCGTTCCGCGGTCGGGGTTCGCGTCCACGGCGATCACACGGTCGCCCCGGACCGACGAGAACGTCGATCCCAGCGCCGCCGCCACCGTGGTCTTCCCGACGCCTCCCTTGAGGCTCAGGATCGCGATGCGATGACACCCGTGCAACGGGTTGCCGACCTGACGGATCAACGCGAGCCGCCGCTGCTCCTTGGCGCTGTTGCCCACGTTCACCCGGCCACCGGTGACGTCGAAGAGCGTGCGGCGCCAGCCGCCTGTCGGTGGGGGCGGCGAGGTCCGCAGCAGCCGTGACGTCGAGAGGTCGTGCGCCGTGGGCGGTTGCATCGGCGAGGCAGGCACCTGCTGGATCGCCGGATCCGTCGGCGTCGACGCGGACGGGATCCGCCCGTCGTCCTGCGGGCCGGGCGACCACCCGTCCCAACGATCGTCCGTCACCGATTCCCCCCGGCGGTCATGTCGAGCCGACGGTCAGTTCAGACCCGCGTACGAGTGCAGACCGGAGACGACCATGTTGATGATGAAGAGATTGAACAGCATGGCGACGAAGCCCGCGACGTTGATCCACGCCGCGCGGGTGTTCCGCCAGCCCGACGTCGCCCGTGCGTGCAGGTACGCCGCGTAGACGACCCACGCGATGAAGGACACCGTCTCCTTGGGATCCCAGCCCCAGAAGCGTCCCCACGCGGCCTCGGCCCAGATCGCACCGAGGATGACGCCGGCGCCGAACAGCGGGAAGCCGATGATCGTGGTCTTGTAGGCCAGGCGGTCGAGCGTGCGGGCGTCCGGAAGACGCTGGGCGAACCGGGCGAGTGCACCCGTGTTCGCGCCGTCCTCCGCGGCGGGGAAGCGCATCCGCAGCAGGAACAGCAGCGACGCGACGCCGGCCACCAGGAAGATTCCGCTGCCGATGCTGACGATGGTCACGTGGATCGGCAACCAGTACGAGCGCAGGGCCGGGACCACGGGGGCCGCGTCGGCGTAGAGGACCGTCGCCGCGAGGAACATCAGGATCATGACCGGGACGACCACGAAGATCAGCGTCGGGCGCATCTTCCGCAGCGCGATGATCGAGGTCGCCGTCGCGGCGGCCGTGGCCATCGTCACGAACTCGTACATGTTGCCGAGCGGGAACCGGTCGGTGGCGAATCCGCGCAGCACGATCGACGTGACCGTGAGCAGCAGACCGAGCACCACCAGCGCGTAGCCCATGCCGCCGTAGCGCTCGGACGCGGGACGCCGGGGCGCCTCCTCGATCCGACCGGGACCGGTGGGCCGCACGGGCGCCTTGCCCGCCGCGACGAGCTGCCGCTCGGACTTCTGCTCCGCAGCCGTGACGGTCTGCGTGGCGTACTGGGCGATGAGGAACACCGCCGCGAGCAGGTAGACACCGAACGCCGACCGGAAGGACCAGTCGCTGAACTGCGCGAGTGTGGCGTCGATCGGCATGGTCACTCCCTGTTGTTCGAGGTCGGTACGTCATCGGCGTCGGGTCGGTCGAGCACCCTCGCGGTGAGGCGGTCGAACTCGTCACCCCAGCCGGCCTGATCGGTCCGGGCGAGTCCGCCCACTTCTACTACGGTACGTCGTCGGTCGTCGTCCGTGCTCACGCGGACCCAGATGCGACGGCGCTTGATCACCAGGGACACCAGCAGACCGGCCATCATCGACAGCGCGAACACCAGCACCCACGTCTGCGCGGGGTCGTGCGAGACCTGCAGGTTGACGAATTCCTCGGCACCGTCGAATCGCACCTGCGTGCCGTCGGACAGCGTGGTCGACTCCCCCGGTGTCAGGTTGACGCGATCCTGCTTCACCAGCCGGCCCTGCTCCACCAGCACCTGGCTCAGCGAGAACAGCGACTGTGGATTACCGGTGTCGAGGCCGGTGTCGCCCTTGTAGATGTCGACGGCCACCGCCGGATCGTTCGGGGCGGGGAAGCTCGACGACAACAGCGAGCCGTGGAAGAACGCGGTGGGCGCGAACAGCCCTTCGATGGCGATCTGGTTCTGGCGGCGGACATCGGGATCCGGGTACAGACCGCCGGGCGGATCGAAGCGGTGCACTCCGCTGGAGAGGAACGTGGTGCCGTCCGTGGGCTCCCACTGGACCGTCTCGGTACGGGTCTCTCCGTTGGGGAACGTCACCGTGAACGTCGGCGCGTATCCGTGTCCCTGCAGGTAGACGCGGTCACCGGCGACCCGCAGCGGATGGTTGACCTGCAGGGTGTCCGGGCGCCAGGTGTTCGTGACCAGGTCGTCGCCGGCCTGGTACTCGATGTCGGACGTGAACTGCTCGGCCTGCCCGTTCTCGAGGTAGTCGGCCGTGAAGTTCTTCACCCGCACGCAGAGCGGGGTCATGCCCGTGCCGTCCTCGCTGTTGCCGGCCCGGAACGAGTCGAACTGGGCGGGCGAGGTGGTGCAGATGCCCGGGCCGTCGTTCGCGATGACGACGACGTTGCCCTCGTAGCTGAAGAGCTTCCCGACGGCGATGGCCACGAGCAGACCGACGAGCGACAGGTGGAACACCAGGTTGCCTGCCTCGCGCAGGTACCCCTTCTCCGCGGACAGCGTCAGGGCGCCGCTCTCCTCGGTGCGCCGCATCTTCCGCCAGCCGCGCATCCGGCCGTCGATCTCGTCGAGGAGAACGTCGGGTGCCGTGTCGACCTCGGTGCGCAGGTGGTGGGGCAGCCGCCCCAGGTTGCGCGGGGTGGCGACCGGCGAGGTGCGCAACGCGCGGGCGTGGTCGACGCACCGCGGCAGGATGCAGCCGACCAGCGAGACGAACAGCAGGACGTAGATCGCCGTGAACCAGAAGCTGCCGAAGACGTCGAACAACTCCAGCCGGTCCATGACGGGCCCCAGGGACGGGCGGTCCGCGATGTACTGGTCCACCTTCCCCGAGTTGAGGCTGCGCTGCGGCAGCAGCGCACCCGGGATCGCGGCCAGGGCGAGGAGGAACAGGAGCACGAGTGCCGTGCGCATCGAGGTCAGGCCGCGCCAGGTGTTCCGGACTGCGGCGACGACGCGCCCCGCCGGAGACTGCCGCGGCGGGCGCGCCTCGGCGTCCGGGCGGGCCGACAGGTCAGTGCTCATATCTCTTTCTCGTCCACTAGATCGGCAGGGTCACGCTGGTCACCGCTCCGTCGCGGATCCAGCTGACGAACAGGTCCCAGGCGCCGGTCACCAGTGCGATGCCGACAGCCACCAGCATCAGACCGCCGAACACCTGGATGGCACGGGCGTTGCGGCGCAGCCATCCGACGCCGCGCAACGCGCTGACGGAGCCGAACGCCAGAACGACGAAGGGCAGTCCCAGTCCCAGGCAGTAGGCGACGATCAGCACCACACCGCGCGCCGCGGTGGTGCCCTCGGTGCCGGCCGTCAGCGAGATGACGCCCGCCAGCGTGGGTCCGAGACACGGGGTCCATCCGAGCGCGAACACGCCACCGAGCAGCGGTGCCCCGAGGATGCTGCCGACGCGGCGCGGTTCGAAGCGCGTGTCGCGCTGCAGGGCGGGGATCAGACCGAGGAAGACGAGACCCATCGCGATGGTGACGACGCCGCCCACACGCTGCAGGATCTCGCGGTTCACCGACAGCACCGAGATGGCGCCGAAGACCGAGGCCGTGGCCAGGACGAACACCACGGTGAATCCGAGAACGAAGAGGGCCGCGGCACCGGCGACGCGGCTGCGACCCCGCACCAGAGTCTTGGTGGCCGCCTCGTCGGCGGTGACGGACGGGGAGTCCGCTCCGACGACTCCGGCCAGGTAGGACAGGTAACCCGGAACCAGGGGGACGACGCAGGGCGACGCGAAGGACACCAGACCGGCGAGCAGGCAGGCACCGAGAGCCAGGAACAGCGGCCCCGACGCGGCAGCCGACTGGAACGCCTCACCCATCGGACACGTCGGGTGGCTCGGCTGCGATGCGCTCGACCACGGGCTGCAGGTCGCTCGCGAGAAGCTCCGTCAGGAACACCGCGGCGACGCGGTGCTCACGGTCGAGCACGATCGTGGTCGGGATGACGGTGGTCGGGTAGTTCGATCCGAGAGCGAGGAGGGTGCGCAGCGGCGGGTCGTAGATGGACGGGTACGTCACGTTGTTGTCGATGACGAAGTCCTGCGCCTTGTCCTGCTGGTTGTCGCGCACGTTGATGCCCAGGAACTGCACACCCTGGTCCTTCGTCGCCTCGAAGACCTGCTCGAGATCGTCGGCCTCACCGCGGCAGGGGCCACACCACTGACCCCAGATGTTGAGGACGACGACCTGGCCCTCGTAGTCGGACAGCGACGTCGTCGTGCCCTCGGTCATGAGGTCGGGTCCGGAGAGGTTCCCCACGGTGCCGCGGTCGGCGGGCGGGTCGTAGAAGATCGACGTCTTGCCGCCGGGTGAGACGAACTCGAAGGTCCCACCCTGTGCCACGGCGTCGGTACCCGTGGCGCACCCGGTGAGAACGGTGGCGGCCACGAGCAGCGGCGCGAGCAGGCGGGCGGGTCTCATGCGCCGGTCTGGAGGGGGTCCGACGCCCCTGCGGGCTCGGAGTAGACGATGTCGACGAGGGTGTCGCCCTCGTAGATCAGCGAGGTGAGCGACGCGAGGCCGCACTGGCGGTTGCGGGGGTCGTGCCACAACCGGTCGCCCTGCAGGAAGCGGCGCAGGGTCCACACGGGCAGCTGATGACTCACGCACACGGCCTCGTGGCCCACGGCCGCGACGCGAGCCGCGTTGACGGCGGCCAACATCCGGTGGGCGATCTGCAGGTAGGGCTCGCCCCACGAGGGGGTGAACGGGTCACGCAGCTTGAGCCAGTGGCGGGGCCGGCGCAGCGCACCGTCTCCGACGGCGACCTTCAGACCCTCGAAGTCGTTCCCGGCCTCGATGAGGTTCTCGTCCGTCTCGATGGTGAGCCCGAACGCCGACGCGATGGGCGCCGCCGTCTCCTGGGCGCGCTGCAACGGGGAGGCGACGACGTGCGTGACGTCGTGCCCGGCGAGCACGTTCGCCACCGTGCGCGCCTGGGCCTGACCGTTCACCGACAACCGGAAGTTCGGGAGGCGCCCGTAGAGGATGCCCTTGGGGTTGTGCACCTCGCCGTGCCGCATCACGTGCACGATCGTGCGGGTGTCGGCGTGCGGGTGCCCGGAAGTGTCGATACCGGACGCGTCGCTGTTTGTCGGGTCGGTCGGGGACGACGCGGTCATGACGGTGCTTTCTGCTCGGCAGCGGCTGCTGCGGCGGCGGCGTGGGGAGCGGCCGCCTCGATGATCTCGAACGCGCGGTCGTCGAGCGCCGCGGAGACGAACCAGGCCTCGAACGCGCTCGGCGGCGGGTACACGCCGCGGCTCAGGAGCGCGTGGAAGAACGCGGGGAAGCGCCAGGTGGCGGCCGCCTTGGCGCCCGCGTAGTCGATCACCGGTTCCTCGGAGAAGAAGACGCTGACCATGTTGGCGGCGTACTGCACGCGGTGCGGGACGCCCGCCGCGGTGAGCGCGTCACCGAGGATGCCGCCCAGACGGGTGGAGTTCGCGTCGAGTGCCGCGTAGACGTCGGCGTCCGCCGCGCGCAGCGTCGCCAGACCGGCGGCGACCGCGACGGGGTTACCCGACAGGGTGCCGGCCTGGTAGACGGGGCCCGCGGGGGCGAGGTAGCTCATGATGTCGGACCGGCCACCGAACGCGGCCGCGGGCAGGCCGCCGCTCATGACCTTGCCGAAGGTGTAGAGGTCACCGGCGATGCCGTCGACGCCGTACCACCCCGACGCGCTGACGCGGAAGCCTGTCATGACCTCGTCCATGATCAGCAGTGCGTCGTGCGCACGGGTCAGACGCTGCAGACCCTCGTTGAAGCCGGGCTGCGGCGCCACCGCACCCATGTTGCCCGCCGCGGCCTCGGTGATGACGCACGCGATCTGACCCGGGTGGTCGGCGAACGCCTTCGCGACCGCATCGAGGTCGTTGTAGGGAACGACGATCGTGTCGGCCGCCTGCGCACCCGTCACGCCGGGCGACGTCGGCAGCCCGAGGGTGGCGACGCCCGAGCCGGCGTCCGCGAGCAGGGCGTCGACATGGCCGTGGTAGCAGCCGGAGAACTTGACGATCTTGCTGCGACCGGTGAACCCGCGGGCCAGACGCACCGCACTCATGGTCGCCTCTGTGCCCGAATTCACCAGGCGCACCTCGTCGACGGGATCGACGCGGCGCACGATCTCCTCCGCCAACTCGATCTCGCCGAGCGTGGGAGCGCCGAAGGACAGTCCCGTGGAGGCCGCCTTCTGCACCGCCTCGACCACGGCCGGGTGGGCATGACCGAGAATCATCGGTCCCCACGAGGAGATGAGGTCGACGTAGTTGTTGCCGTCGGCGTCGCGCAGGGTGTATCCGCTGGCCTCGGCCATGAACCGCGGGGTTCCGCCCACGGAGTGGAAGGCCCGCACGGGCGAGTTCACGCCACCGGGGATGACGGCGGACGCGCGTGCGAAGAGTTCTGCGGATCGGGCGGTGGGGACGCCGGTGTCGGTTCCGCTCGAATGAGTCACGCCCTCCAGTCTTTCACAGGACGCGGAGTGCTCTTTCTGATAAGGAGCAGTCTCACACCGGCTGTCTCACGCCTCGATCAGGAGCTGCATCCAGGTCAGGTCGAGCCACCGCCCGAACTTGACGCCGACCTGCGGCATGACACCCACCACCGTGAAGCCGAACTTCGCGTGCAGGGCGATCGAGGTGGTGTTCGAGGACTCGATTCCCGCGACGATCGCGTGGACGTCCCCACGGCGGGCGCGCTCGATCAGTTCCGCCATCAACGCGGTCGCGACGCCGCGCCGATGGAAGCCGTCGGCGACGTACACGGAGTTCTCGACGGTGTGCCGGTAGCCGGACTTCGGACGGAACGGCCCGTAGGACGCGTAGCCCGCGACCCGCCCGTCGATCTCGGCGGTGAGGATCGGCAGGCCGGCGCCGGTGCGCTGGTCGAACCAGGCCTGCCGGTCCGCGAGTCCCACCTGCTCCTCGTCCCAGATCGCGGTCGTGTCCGCGATGGCGGCGTTGTGCACGGTGAGGATCTCGGGCAGGTCGGCGGGCACGGCGTCGCGAATCAGCACAGCGACACGGTAGTCGGCTGCAGGCAGGCACGATCGACGAGAATCGACTTGGTCGAAAGTGTTAAATCTGTGTTACACCGGGCATATCCTTCTGCCATGACGGCACCACACGAGCCCGACCGGCACCCGGGATCCCGACTGGCCTGGCCGGAGGGGTTCCGCGAGCACCTCGTCGAGCAGTGCGACGGCTTCAGCTCGATCATGTCGCGCGCCATCGCGGACAACGGCGCCTCGCTCTTCCGCGACGGCCCCTACGCCCCGTCGACCCCGCAGGCTGCGTCGATGGACGCCACGAGTGTGATGTTTCGCAAGATTCGCGCGGTGTGGCGTGAATTTCTGTGGCCGCGCTGACAAGTCCCTCCCGGGCACCTCGAGTTTTGGTTACCGTCGAGTATGACCACTACCGAGACCGGCACCACTGACACCGGCACGTCCTCCGACAACGCTGCTCAGCTGGCGAATCACCTGCGCAGGACTCTCGACGGACGGTGGCGCGACGTACGGAACCAGACGCGCGAGCAGCTCGCGCGTCACGAGTTCGCACCGCACTACACACCCAACACCGCCATCGCGCGGACCAAGGCTTTCGAGCAGCTGCGTGTGCTCGCCGCGGCCGGCGCGGCAGAGTCCGGTTTCGCCAAAGAGGTCGGCGGCACGGGCGACATCGGCGCCGCCGTCACGATGATCGAGATGCTCGCCATGTCGGATCTGTCGCTCATGGTGAAAGCCGGCGTGCAGTGGGGCCTCTTCGGTGGCGCGATCGAGAACCTCGGCACCGAGAAGCACCACAAGGAGTTCATCAAGCCCCTGATCGATCTCGAGACGCTCGGCTGTTTCGCGATGTCGGAGACCGGCCACGGCAGCGACGTGCAGTCGATCGGCACCACCGCGACGTACGACCGCGAGACGCAGGAATTCGTGATCCACACGCCGGACAAGTCCTCGCGCAAGGACTACATCGGCGGCGCCGCCGAGTCGGCGAAGTACGCCGCCGTGTTCGCGCAGCTGATCACCGCCGGACCGGGTGAGGAGCCCGAGAGCAAGGGCGTGCACTGCTTCGTCGTCCAGATCCGCGACGAGAACTTCGGCAGCGACCTCCCCGGCGTCACCACGTTCGACATCGGCTACAAGGGCGGCCTGCCCGGCGTGGACAACGGCCGCATCATGTTCGACCACGTCCGCATCCCGCGCGAGAACATGCTCAACAAGATCGCGGACGTCGCGGCCGACGGCAGCTACTCCTCGGACATCGACAACCCGAACCGGCGCTTCTTCACCATGCTGGGCACCCTCATCCGCGGCCGCATCACCGTGGGCGGTTCGGCGGGCGCCGCGGCGCGCGTCGCGCTGACCATCGCGACGAAGTACGCGCTGCAGCGCAAGCAGTTCAGCGCGCCCGGGACCGACGACGAGGTCACGATCATGGACTACCTCGTCCACCAGCGTCGACTGTTCCCGCTCATCGCCAAGTCGTACGCGCTGCAGTTCGCGCAGAACGAGCTCGTCTCGAAGATGCACGACATCCAGAGCGCCGAGGATCCCGACGCCACCGAGCAGCGGGAACTCGAGTCGCGGGCGGCCGGCCTGAAGGCAGCGAACACCTGGCACGCGACGAAGGCGATCCAGGAGTCCCGCGAGGCCTGCGGCGGCGCGGGCTACCTCGCGGAGAACCGACTCATCGCGCTCAAGGCGGACTCGGACGTCTTCACCACCTTCGAGGGCGACAACGTGGTGCTCACGCAGCTCGTCGCGAAGGAGCTGCTCACCGCGTACGCCCACGAGGTCCGCTCGTTCGGTGCGGCCGACTGGGTGAAGTTCGCCGCCGGCACGGTCGGCGACGTGGTGAAGAAGCGCACGGCGGCGGCGCCCATCATCCAGACCCTCGTCGACTCGCGTCAGGACAACGAGGAGGAGGGCAGCCTCTTCAACCGCGGCACCCAGATCTCGATGTTCGAGGAGCGCGAGGAGTACCTCATCTCCACGGCGGCGAAGCGTCTGAACGGGTTGTCCAAGAAGATGAGCCAGTTCGACGCGTTCAACGCGGTGCAGGACCACATCCTGCACGCGGCCACGGCGCACGTCGATCGCGTGGTGCTCGAGGCGTTCGTCGCCGGCATCGACAACTGCGAGGACGACGACGCCAAGGAACTGCTCGGCGAGGTGTGCGACCTCTACGCGCTCACCACGATCGACGCCGACAAGGCCTGGTTCATCGAGCACCGCTACATCTCCACGGAGCGGTCGAAGGCCGTCACGCGCGGGATCAACGAGCGCTGCCGCACGCTGCGCCCGCACGCCCACACGCTGATCGACGCGTTCGGCGTTCCCGAGGCGCTGCTCGGTGCGGCGATGCTCGCCGACGACGAGCCGGGTGAAGTGAAGGAATCCGTCACCGCCGACTAGGCCGGCGTCCTTTCGGCCCCCTCGCGAGTACGCCGATGATGTCGTGATTCAGTGCTCCACCCACGGCACTGTGGACGTACTCGCCGGGGGCGGGGGACGTACTCGCCGGGGGCGGGGCTCAGGAACGGACGAGGCGAGCGATCGCCTCGGACGCCTCCCTGACCTTCGCGTCCGCTTCGGGTCCGCCCTCGCGGGCCGCGTCCACGACGCAGCCCGCGAGGTGGGCGTCCAGCAACTTCAGCGACACGGACTGCAGCGCCTTGGTGACGGCCGAGACCTGCGTCAACACGTCGATGCAGTACCGGTCGTCGGCCACCATGCGAGAGATGCCGGCCACCTGTCCCTCGATGCGGCGCAGGCGCTTGAGGAGGTCGTCCTGATCGAAACTGCTCATGCGTCCAGAGTACCCCCAGGGGGTAACGGGTAGAGGTCAGCGCCGCCGTACGACGCGCATCACCAGGTACACCGCGACGGCCGCCGCGACCACGGAGAGAGCTGCCCAGGGCCCCGCGACACGGGTCGAGTCGTACGTGACCGAGAACCCCTCGAACGACGACGTGGTGGGGAACTGCTCGGTCACGGTGGTCGTGGTTCTCGACTGCACCCACAGCACCGCGGCCACGACGGCGAGGACGACCGCGACCACCACCGGAGCGAACCGGCGCATCACGCGTCGGGCTCCGCGTCGGTGGCGGGCGCCACGAGTGCGAGCAGTTCCTCGCGGAGCGTCTCGTCGTCCTTCGCCCACGCCTGGACCAGGCCGTTGCCCCGCAGCTTCAGGCCGACGCCGGTCCGCTTGCGCGGCACCCCGGACAGCTCCCCCAGCACTCGCGCGGCCTGCCACTTCTCCAGGGTGTTCCCGTTGGCGTCGTAGTCGGCCTCCGGGTACACCTCGAGGATGTCCGCGATGGCGACGTTCTCCGTGCCCTGGCTCAGCGTCGTCGGCGTCAGGATCACCGTGGCGTGCCGACGGGCGGCCACGATCTGCACGTAGGTGAAGGCCATGAGAACCAGCGCGATCACGACGAGCGCCACGTAGTGCACGACGGGTCCCGTGTAGATCTCGACGCCGAGAGCGATGAGACAGAAGATCGGCCCCCAGGCCAGGGCGCGCCACTTCGCGCCGTACTCGGCGAAGATCACCGGTTCCGTCTCGTCGCTCACGGGGCCTCCGGTGCCGCGAACCACGGCGCCGCGGACGGTCGGTACACGAGCACGCAGGCCACGAAGAAGAGGATCGCCCCGAGCGTCGCCAGCAGGGGCACGATGGCGAAGCCGACGGTCACCGAGCCCAGAAGCACCAGCCCGAAGACGATCGACAGGACCGTCAGTGCCCGGCGGAACCGCGGATCGCCGCGTCGACACGCGGGCCCCGCGAGGAATCCGATGGCCAGTCCGACGATGATCTCGAGGACACCGACCGTGCGCAGCACCGTGATGACGCTCTCCACAGCATCCGGCTCGCCCCCGGTCTCGGTCAGCTGGGTCCGCAGCGAGTCGGCCGGGAACGTCAGCGAGATGAGGCCGAGCAGCACGACGAGGACGGCCCCGAGAACCCACACGGCGAACGCGACGGTGACGATCCGGGGACGGCTGGGCGACGCGGGCTCGGGCTTCTCGACGTTCACTCGACCATCCTGCCAAGACGCCTCCACACGGTGGAGTCCAGGCGTCTCTCGATCAGGTGAGGACGGCCGGCAGAAGCACTGCGGCAGCCATGAGGATGCCCGTGATCAGCACGATGGCGAGCAACCACAACTCACGTCGGCCACTGCTGCACTCGACGGTCTGCATACGAGTGCGAGGCGCCGTGGAACCGGCGGAGGTGGAGGAGAAATCGGCGGGCAACACTGTCTCCGTACTGATCAGAATGCTTGTGACAGTGGTCACGATACACCGATCGATGTTTGACGCAAAAAGACAGCCTGACCAGCCAGGACGGGCGTCTCAGGCGCCCGAGAAGCCGCTGGCGACGACGAGGACGACCACCACCACGGCAGACGTCAGGAGCAGCAGGGCGAACACCTCGGCGAGAGGGTTGCGGCGGTCGTTGGCGTCGTGCCCGACCGTCTGTCGTGGGGTCATGAAGATCCTCCGATCAGGGTGTGTCCGATCGTCAGAACCATAACGCCACTTCTGTAACTCAGGTCACATCTGTCACGGCGTGTCGCAGGTCAGCGCGGTGATCTCCGGGAGAGGAAGTACTCCGACGACTCGCGTCGATGCATCAGATACACCGCACCCGCGGCCGCGACGGCCTGCAGGATCCCGAGCACCGCGGTGACCAGGGCGATCGCGCCTCCGGAACCGAGGCCGAACAGCGTGGGAATCGTGGTGACGACGATGACCACGCCGATCGCCGTGAGAACCGCGCGCGCCCAGAGCTTCCCGGCCCGCATCTTCCGCACCACCAGGAGGACGAGCCCAGCGATCAGCACCCCGACGATCAACGACAACACCATGGCCACGACGAGCACGGTGTCCGCGGTCTCGGGCGGCAGTGCCAACGACGGGTCCTGCGCCTCGAGGTCCGTCAGGAACGCGTCGAGAAAGGCGTCACGATCGGTGAACAGGGAGTAGAGCCCGATGAGCATCGAGAGCAGACCGATGCCGATCACGCCGAACCACAGGTGGCGCGCCGTCTCGATGTCGACCGGCGCCTCGCTGTTCTCCGGTGACCGCATCGGCTGCATCGCGCTCGGGGGTAGACCCTCGGGGTGCCAGTTGCCCTGCGGCTGCTGACCCCACTGCGGCTGCTGACCCCACTGCGGCTGCTGACCCCACTGCGGCTGACCCTGCGGATCGTGGGGGTCGTGGCGAGGGTCCTCCGGGTTGCCGCCCGGGCGCTGGTCGTTCACAGCCGCGTCGCGATCTCGGTGGCCCAGTAGGTGAGGACGATGTCGGCGCCGGCTCGGCGAATACTGGTGACGGACTCCATGATCGCCGCGTCGCGGTCGATCCACCCGTTCTGCGCGGCGGCGGTGATCATCGCGTACTCCCCAGAGATCTGATAGGCGGCGACGGGCACGGGCGACGCGTCGGCCACGTCGCGCAGGATGTCGAGGTAGCTCATCGCGGGCTTCACCATCACCATGTCGGCACCCTCGGCGATGTCGAGGTCGAGTTCGCGCATCGACTCGCGCCGATTGGCCGAATCCTGCTGATAGGTCCGGCGATCGCCGCGCAACGTCGACCCGACGGCCTCGCGGAACGGGCCGTAGAACGCGGAGGCGTACTTCGCCGTGTAGGCCAGCTGGCCCACGTCGGCGAATCCGGCGGTGTCGAGGCCCTCGCGGATCGCGCCGATCTGCCCGTCCATCATGCCGCTCGGGCCGAGCAGGTGAGCGCCCGATTCCGCCTGCGCCACAGCCATGTCCACGTAGCGCACCAGCGTCGCGTCGTTGTCGACGCTGCCGTCCGCGGCGAGGACGCCGCAGTGACCGTGGTCGGTGAACTCGTCGAGGCACGTGTCCGCCATCAGGACGGTGCTGTCGCCGAGGTCGTCTCGGAGCCGACGCAGACCTGTGTTCAGGATGCCGTCGGGATCCGAGGCCATCGATCCCTGTCCGTCCTTGTCCTCCGGACGCGGAACCCCGAAGAGCATCAGACCGCCGACTCCGGCCCGCACGGCCTCGTCGGCAGCGGCGGACAGCGAGTCCAGGGTGTGCTGGACGACGCCCGGCATGGAGCTGATCTCGCGCGGGGCATCGAGGCCGTCGGCCACGAACATCGGCAGCACCAGGTGCCGCGGTTCGAGCGACGTCTCCGCCACCAACCGGCGGATGGCTGGGGTACGACGCAGTCGCCGGGGACGGTCTACGGGGAACACGGAACCCTCACTTCGTTCGGCCGTGCGCCCTTTGCGTATCCCTGGATGCGCAAAGGGCGCACGGGCGGGTCAGCGCCTACGAGACTTCTTGCGCGGAGGCGGCAGTGCACCCTCGGCGCGCAGTCGTGCAGCGTGCTCGGCCAGTGCCTCGACCAGCGGTCCGACCTGAGCCGTCTCGGGCTGCACGTCGACACGCAGGCCGAACTCGACGGCCGTCTCGGCGGTCTTCGGTCCGATGCACGCCACGAGGGTGCGCGCGTGCGGCTTGCCGGCGATGCCGACGAGGTTGCGCACGGTGGAGCTCGACGTGAAGCACACGGCGTCGAAGCCGCCGGTCTTGATCATCTCGCGGGTCTCGGCGGCCGGCGGCGCAGCGCGCACCGTGCGGTACGCGGTGACGTCGTCGATCTCCCAGCCGCGCTCGCGGAGGCCCTCGGCGAGAGTCTCGGTCGCGATGTCGGCGCGCGGCAGCAGGACCCGGTTGACGGGGTCGAAGACCTCGTCGTACGGCGGGAAGTCCTCGAGCAGCCCGGTGGAACTCTGCTCGCCGGACGGGACGAGCTCGGGGTTGATGCCGAACGAGCGGACCTTCTCGGCCGTCGCTTCGCCGACGCAGGCGATCTTGACGCCGGAGAACGCGCGAGCATCGAGTCCGAACTCCTCGAACTTCTCCCACACCGCGCGCACCGCGTTGGTGGAGGTGAAGACGACCCACTGGTAGCGGCCGTCCACGAGGCCCTTGACCGAGCGCTCCATCTGAGCGGGGCTGCGCGGCGGCTCGACGGCGATGGTCGGCACCTCGATGGGGATGGCGCCGTGCGTCACCAGGCGCTCGCTCATCTCGCCGGCCTGGTCCTTGGTGCGGGGCACGAGGACGGTCCAGCCGTACAGCGCGCGGCTCTCCCACCAGGACATCCGGCTGCGCTGCGAGACGACCTTGCCGACCGTGACGATGAGTGATCCCACGAGCTCGGATCCCGCGTCGTTCAGCGTCGCGAGTGTCGCCTCGACGGTGCGCTGCTGACGCGTCGTACCGCGGACGGTGATGGCGACAGGCGTCTGCGGGGCCAGGCCGTGCTCGACGAGCGCGCTGGCGGTCTCGGCGAGGTGGCCGGACGTCGCGTGCAGCACGAGCGGTCCGGGTGCCGCGGCGAGCGACGCCCAGTCGACGTCGCCCCGGACGTCGGCCTCGGTGTGCTCGGAGCCCAGTGCCATGCCGGCGTAGCTCGGCACCGCGGACCCCGCGGGAAGGCCGGGAACGACCTCGAACTGCACCTGGGTCCGCGCCACGGCGGTGACCTCGGCGATGACGGAGTCGGTGGTCAGCGGATCACCC
This sequence comes from Rhodococcus sp. MEB041, assembly GCF_030208955.1. Classification (NCBI taxonomy): domain Bacteria; kingdom Bacillati; phylum Actinomycetota; class Actinomycetes; order Mycobacteriales; family Nocardiaceae; genus Rhodococcus; species Rhodococcus sp. MEB041. The sequence goes on along the minus strand of NZ_JARVSZ010000001.1, from coordinate 156,213 downwards.
GAGACGAGCCGCACCACGTCGTGGCCGTTCTTCGCCTCGGCGACCAGCGTCTTGGCCACCTCGGCGGGCTCGCCGAGCGCCGGACGCACGTCCACGCCGTTCTCGCCCGTCTCGGCGTCGGCCGGGACTGCGGTGCCCACCAGGGCGATGACACCCTTGTCGACGTCGGGATCGGTGAAGGCCATCTCAGCGATCGCCAGCGCGTCCCTCGCCCGGACGGTGAGCAGGGCCGGGTCGCCCGGTCCGGAGCCCACGAACAGAATCCGTCCCGGGGTGTTCTTGCGGACTCGGCTCATGATTCGTTCTCCAGTGCAGTCTGTTCCGCGTACTTGTCGCGGAAGCGGATCTCGATCTCGGTGGCGGGACCCCGCTTGGGGATCAACCGCGATGTGGCGATGCGCTCGTACCGTCCCGGACGGGGTGTCACGCGTCGCCCGGGCAGGCCGCCACGTCTGTGTCGGCTCGCGGTCCCGACGACGCTCAGCGCCCTCTGCTCACGCATCGATCGACTCGCCTTTCTCGGTACCGCCCGGTCTCTGGGTCGAGGCGGCGGTGGACGAACTGGAGGGCTCGGTGACGGCGACCAGGTCTCGGGCGCCGAGATCGAGAAGTTCACGGGCGACGCGGCGGCCGATGCCGTCGGCGTCGTCGACGGGCCCCACTGCGGAGGCTCGGATCACGTCGGAGCCGTCCACCGCGGCGGCGCAGCCGCGCAAGGACAGTTCCTCGAAGACTCGGCCGTCCTCGTCGATGGACTCGACGACCTCGGCGATGGCCCCGACCGGAGCGGTGCAGCCGGCCTCGAGCTCGGCGAGCAGGGCCCGCTCCGCCGTCACCGAGGCGCGGGCCGCGGGATCGTCGAGGGTCGCGAGCACGGAGGCCAGATCGTGGTCGTCGGAGCGGCACTCCACTGCGAGTGCCCCCTGAGCGGGAGCCGGCAGGAACTGCACCGGCTCGAGAGCCTCGGTGACGACGTCCAGACGGTCGATCCGCGCCAGTCCGGCACGGGCCACGACGACGGCGTCGAGCTCACCGTTGGTGACCTTGCCGATGCGGGTGTCGAGGTTGCCACGCAGGGGCTGCACGTCCAGGCCGAGGCCGAGTGCGCGCAGCTGGGCGATACGCCGCGGTGCGGACGTGCCGACGGTGGAACCGGCGGGCAGTTCGCCGAGCACCAGTCCGTCGCGCGCCACCAGGGCGTCACGCGCGTCCTCGCGCTGCGGGATCGCGCCGATGGTGAAACGCTCGTCCTCCGCCGTCGGAAGATCCTTGTAGGAGTGCACGGCGACGTCGATGGTCTTGTCCGCCAATGCTTCCCGGAGGGCGGCGGTGAATACGCCCACGCCGATCTCCTGCACCGGTGCGGCCGACTTGTCGCCCGCGGTGGTCACGACGACCAGCTCGGTGCGGACACCGGCGGCCGTGATGGCAGCGCGGACGGTCTCGGCCTGCGTCGTGGCGAGCAGGCTGCCGCGGGTACCGATACGCACCACGCGATCACCCAGCGCAGCGGCGTTCGCGATCATTCCGTACTCCGCTCGTGGGAGAGGGTGAAGTCGTCCGCGAGGGCGGCGGTGGGATTGTCCGTGTCGACGGCGGTGGCGACCTCCATCGGCGACGCCACGGCCTGCACCGTGCTCGGCGAGAGCTCGAAGAGCTCCCGGAGCGCCTCGGCGTAGGAGTCGCCGCCCGGCGTGGTGGCCAGCTGCTTCACGCGCACGGTGGGCGCGTGCAGCAGCTTGTCGACGACGCGGCGCACGGTGCGGGCAACCTCGTCGCGCTGCGGGTCGGCCAGATCGGGCAGTCGCGAGTCGAGCCGCATGAGCTCCGACTCGACGACCTCGGCGGCCCGCTGACGCAGCGCCGTGACGGTCGGGGTGACCTCGGCGAGGCGCTGTCCGGACAGGTAGGAGGCGAGCTCGGCGGCCACGATGTCGCGGGCCGCACGCTCGTCGGACGCCGCGGCGCCGGCCGCGGGATCGTGCTGCAGCGACTCCATGTCCAGGACGGTCACGCCGGGCAGGCCGGCGACGGCGTGCTCGACGTCGCGAGGCAGGCCCAGATCGCAGATCACCAGCGGGCGAGCCTGCGTGTCGCGCTGGGCGAGCGCACGATGGGCGTCGGCAATGGTCACGACGGCACCCACCGCACCGGTACAGGTGACGAGAATGTCGGCGTCCGCCACCGTCGCGGAGAGCTGGTCGAGTGTGATCGCGAACGACGTCACGCCGCCCGCGGCCGCGGTCTCGGACAGGTGCTGCGCGCGGCTCTGGGTGCGGTTGGCGACCGCGATGCTGCCGATGCCGGTGCGCGTCAGATGAGCGACGGAGAGACCGCCCATCGCGCCGGCGCCGAGCACGACGGCCTTCTTGCCCGCGAGACCACCGAGCACGTCGGAGGCGCGATCGAGCGCGACGGAGACCACGGAGGCTCCCGCCTTGTCGATGCCCGTCTCGGAGTGGACCTTCTTGCCCACGCGCAGCGCCTGCTGCGCCAGCTCGTGGAGCGCGCGGCCCGATGCCTGCTGAGCGTCCGACGCCGCGTAGGCGGCACGGATCTGCCCGAGGATCTGCTGCTCACCGATCACCATCGAGTCGAGTCCGCCGGCGACGGCGAACAGGTGCTCGGCCGCGGCCTCGCTGTAGCGCACGTAGGCGTACTTCGTGAGCTCGGCGAGCTCAAGACCGGAGTGCTCGGACAACAGTGCACCGAGATCGGTCAGGGCGCCGTGGAAGGCGTCGACCACCGCGTACACCTCGACGCGGTTGCACGTCGAGACGATCATGACCTCGGAGACATGCGGCGACATCATGATCTCGTCGGTCAGTTTCGGGCGTTCCGTGTCGCTGACGGCGATACGTTCGAGCACCGAGACGGGAGCGCTTCGATGCGAAATCCCGAGGAGAAGGACACTCACGGTGCTATCACCGATCCGTTTCTACTAGCGGGGGTGACCGTCCGGGGATCACGACAGACCGGGCGGGCGGGACGGATGCGCGGTGCCTTGTGGGCGTTCGCGAACGAGAGGACCTGCAGCTCCACGGCGAGATCGACGCGGCGGAGATCGACGTGCGGGGGCGTCACCGGATCGGTGGACGCGAAACTGAGGATGCAGTCGATGTCGGCCTCGACGAGGGCGTCGACGGCGGACTGGGCGGCAGCGTCCGGCGTGGCGACGACGCCGACGGTGGCGCCGAGCTCGGCGGCGACCTCCACCAGCCGATCGACGTGCAGAACGGTGAGCTGCGAGTAGCCGTCGTCGGCGTTGCCGACGGTGATCTCACGGCCCACGACGGCCGGATCGCTGTCGAACAGGGCGACCATCGTGAAACCGCGACGACTGAACCCGTCGTACCCGACCAGTGCGGTGCCGAGGTTGCCGGTGCCCACCAGCACGACGCGGTGACCGCGATCCAGACCGAGCGCCAGCTCGATGCGCGCCCGCAGGCGAGCGACGTCGTATCCCACTCCGCGCACGCCCATCGGGCCGAGGAACGAGAGGTCCTTGCGCAGCGTGGCCGAACCGACCCCGGCGGCCGTCGCGAGGTCCTCGCTCGAGACGATCATCACTCGGGTGTCGGTCAGCGAACTCAGTACCCGGAGATACCCCGCGAATCGGGTGACCGTAGCCTGGGGCACAGCGCGAGAGACCGCACCACCGTCACGAGACACAGCACCACCGTCGCGGCCGGAGTCGGACACGGCGCCGGAGCGCGCGATACCGACGCCGGGCAGGCGGCGTTGTGAGGTCACGTCGAAGGCTCCTCGTCCGACGGCACGCCTGATGACAGGCATGCGGTCTCCACGGTCATCCGAGGATCGGCGGGCCACGCACAGGACCGTGGTACCTGTGACGCAGGGTTCGTCGCCGACCCCTTTCTTCTCTCCACGGTAACCTCTCGTGGAGGGATGAACAAAGTCGCCGACCCGTGTAGTACGATCCCGCGCCCGGCGATCCGACGGCCGCGCGCACCGACGGTGACGAGCGGCCCGGGTCAGTTCTCCAGATCGCGCCGCAGCCGGGGCACGTCGACGTCCCAGTAGCTGTGTTCGCGGCCGTCCAGCAGCACCACCGGCAGCCGGTCCCCGTACTCCGCCCGCAGGTCAGGGTCCTGCGCGGCCACCGCGTCGACGTCGACCGACTCGCAGGCCACGCCGTACTCCGCACACAGGGGAACGAGCACGCGCAGGGCGGCGTCGCACGCCCCGCATCCGGCGCGTGTCAGCAACGTCACGGTGCGTACCGGGCTGGTCATGAGTCGAGTGTCTCACCGCCTCGCGCACGCGGTTAGGGTGGATCGGCAGGACCGGGACGGCCCGCGCCCGTGGGACGACCGGTCGAGGTGGGGAGGTGCACCGTGCCCGATCAGCATGATCCGGACGACGCACATGCTGCTGTCACGCCCGATTCGGAACTCACCGAGTCGCCCGAGGTGATGGACGAGTCGCGGGAACGTCGACTCGTCGACCCGGAGGCGGCCGAGAAGCAGGTCCGTCGACGGATCCGCAATCCCCTCGGCCCCACCGCCGCCCAGATCCGCGCCAAGCTCGCCGGCGAGGCGAGCGCCGATGCCGCCATCGCGCTGCAGGCAGAGAGCGCCGAGGCCGCCGACGACCACGTCAGTACGGTTCCGCGTGATCTCACCGCCGCCGCGTTCTTCGACGTCGACAACACGATGGTGCAGGGCGCGTCGATCATCCACTTCGCCCGCGGGCTCGCGGCCCGCAAGTACTTCACGTCCAAGGACGTCTCCGAGTTCGCCTGGCAGCAGATCAAGTTCCGGGTGAGCGGCAAGGAGAACCTGGGCGACGTCAGCACCGGCCGCGAGAAGGCACTGTCCTTCGTCGAGGGCCGCTCGACCGCGGAGATCGTGCGGCTCGGCGAGGAGATCTTCGACGAGATCATCGCCGACCGCATCTGGGCCGGCACCCGTGCTCTCGCGCAGATGCACCTCGACGCCGGCCAGCAGGTGTGGCTCGTCACCGCCACCCCGGTGGAGCTGGCGTCCATCATCGCCAAACGCCTCGGCCTGACCGGCGCGTTGGGCACCGTCGCCGAGAGCAAGGACGGTGTCTTCACCGGGCGCCTCGTCGGCGACATCCTGCACGGTCGCGGCAAGGCCCACGCCGTGCGGACCCTCGCCGTGCGCGAGGGCCTCGACCTGCGACGCTGCACGGCCTACTCCGACAGCCACAACGACGTGCCGATGCTGTCCCTCGTCGGGACGGCCGTCGCGGTCAATCCCGACGCGGACCTGCGCGAGCTCGCGAAGAACCGCGGGTGGGAGATCCGCGACTTCCGCACCGGCCGCAAGGCCGCCAAGATCGGCGTCCCCACCGCTCTCGCACTCGGTGCCGTCGGCGGCGGCGTCGCCGCGGTGCTCGGCCGACGCAACGTATGAACCGACCGGCCTCCGGCCTACCCGCCACCCGACCGGCCTCCGGCCTACCTGTGAGAGCAGTCGTCATCGGTGCGGGTGTCGGCGGACTCGCCACGGCCGCCCGCCTGGCCCACCGCGGTGTCGAGACCGTCGTGCTCGAGCAGTCGCACGATCTGGGCGGGAAGCTCGGCATCGTCCGGCGGGACGGTTTCTCGTTCGACACCGGGCCGTCACTGGTCACCATGCCGCACGTGTTCGACGATCTCTTCGCGCAGACCGGTGGGCCGTCGGACCTCACGTTCGACCGGCTCCCGGTCGCGTGTCGCTACCGCTTTCCCGACGGCACCGAGCTGGACATGCCCGGTCGCGCGGAGGAGATCCCCGCCGCTCTGGACTCGGCGCTCGGAGCCGGTGCCGGTGCGCAGTGGTCCCGGTTCTCCGAGCGTGCCGAGCAGATCTGGGTCGCCACCCACGAGGCGTTCCTCGAGTCGCCCATCGGCCCCCGCGAACTGGTGTCGCTGTCGCGACGGGTGGGCGACCTCCGCACCATCAGCCCGTGGTCGTCGCTGCGTGATCTGGGTCGGCAGTACCTCACCGATCCGCGGCTCGCGATGATGCTCGACCGCTACGCCACCTACACCGGCTCGGATCCGCGGCGCGCCCCGGCGGCCCTCGCCACGGTGCCGCACGTCGAGCAGCGCTGGGGATCGTGGCACGTTCCCGGTGGGCTGCACCGCATCGCCGAGGCGATCGCCGACCGCGCGACATCGCTCGGAGCGGAGATCCGCACGGGTGTCACGGTGACCGGCGTGCGCGTCGAGAACGGACGCACCACCGGCGTCGACACCACACACGGACCCGTCGCGGCCGACATCGTCGTCGCGAACGCCGATGCCGAGCAGGTCTACCGGTCTCTGGTCCCCGCCACGCGGCGCACCGCGCTCGCCCGGCGGCGCCTCGACGCGACCACCGCGAGCCTGTCCGGCTTCGTGATCCTGCTGGCTCTGCGGGGCCGCGACGCCGACACCCCGCACCACCGGGTGCTGTTCCCGGACGACTACGACGCCGAGTTCGACGCCGTCTTCGGCACCCGCACGCGGCCGGCGCACCCCGCCGACGCCCCGACCGTCTACGTCAGCGCCCCCGACGATCCGGCTCTGCGCCCGGACGACGACACCGAGGCCTGGTTCGTCCTGGTGAACGCCGCGCGACACGGCACCGGTTCCTCGGCACTGGTCGACTGGGACGCTCCCGAACTGTCGGAGGGCTACGCCGACCGCATCCTCGACGTCATGGCGGCGCGCGGAGTGGACGTGCGCGAGCGGGTGCTGTGGCGGGAGATCATCTCGCCGGCAGATTTGATGCGCCGCACCATGACTCCGGGCGGGTCCATCTACGGAACGTCGTCCAACGGGGCGACGGCCGCGTTCCTGCGCCCCGCCAATCGCTCGCCGATCCCCGGCCTGTTCCTGGTCGGTGGATCGTCGCATCCCGGCGGCGGACTCCCGTTGGTGACGCTCTCGGCACAGATCGTCGACGAGCTGATCGCCGACGTCCTCTAGCCGAGGAAGACGTTCCGGCGACGGGTGAGCAGCCGGTAGAGCGTCTGCTGGATCGTCTCGCGCACGCGGTCGGTGACCTCGAACAGTTCCATCGGGTCGTCGGCGGCGGACGGCTCGTAGGACGTGGTCTCGATGGGCTCGCCGAACTCGATGTACCACTTCGACGGCAGCGGGACGAGACCCAGCGGACCGAAGTGCGGGAACAGCGGCGTGACCGGGAAGTACGGCATGCCGAGGACGCGTGCGAGCGTCGTCAGGTCACCGATCTTCGGGTAGATCTCCTCGGACCCGACGATCGAGCACGGGATGATGGGCGTCTGGGTGCGCAGCGCGGCGGAGACGAAGCCACCGCGGCCGAAGCGCTGCAGCTTGTAGCGCTCACTGAACGGCTTGCCGATGCCCTTGAACCCCTCCGGGAACACCGCCACGACCTCGCCGCCACGCAGCAGTCGCTCGGCGTCGGGTTGGCAGGCCAGGGTGTGGCCGGCGCGGCGCGCGATGCTGCCGACCAGCGGGGTCTCGAAGGCGAGGTCCGCGGCGAGCATGCGCAGCGCGCGGTGCTGCGGGTGGTGATCCCGCATGGCGACCGAGGCCATGAGTCCGTCGATCGGGATGACACCCGCGTGGTTCGAGACCACCAGGGCTCCGCCCTCGGCGGGTACGTTCTCGATCCCACGCACCTCGACGCGGAACCACTTCTCGAACAGCGGTCGCAACGCCGGAAGCCAGACGGAATCGGCGAAGTGGGGGTCGTAACCGAACTCGTCGACCTCGTAGTCGCCCGACAGGCGTGTCCGCAGGAAGTCCGCTCCCCCGGCGACACGGTCGACGAGCGCACGCCGTACCGACTCGACGGCCGACGGGAACTCGCCGACGTCCGGCGTCGCATGCGGTGCTGCCGTCTCGGGCAACACCAGAGGCGTCGGCACCTCGACACTCGGCACCATCGAGGGCGAGGGCGACGGGGACGCGTAGGACGAGGGGTGCCGGCCGCGGACGTCCGCCGGGTCGCTGCCGGCGCGTGGCCCACCGTCGGGCGTGGACTGCCGGAGGCGATCGAACGACTTACCGTGCAGCGGAATCACTTTGGCCACGTCGTTCACCTTCCCGCTCCGGCCGGCAACGACACGGGCGACGGGTGCACCCCGGAGGTTGCACCGCCCAACAGGCCGATGACGCGATTCTCGATCGCGTCGACCCATTCACGCCGAATCACCGGCGTCAGCGCGACTCCGCGCACGAAGTCGTCGAACGCCTGCACGGTGGTCCACCGTGGGGTGAATCCGAGGACGTTCTTCATCCGGGTGGTGTCCACCCCGCATCCGAAGTTGAAGTAGTCGAGCTGCTCCGCCGAGAAGTCGCGCATCAGCGATCCCATCACCGCCTTGCCGGTGGTGCGGAACAGTGCCATGGGCACCGGCAGCTCCACGCGGCCGGCTCGGCGGATGGCCTGCGACAGCATGATGATGCCGTCGGCCGCGATGTTGAAGGTGCCCGCGGGGCCGGCCAACGTGGCGCGTTCGAGTGCGGAGAGCGCGTCCTCCTCGTGCAGCAACTGCATGCGCGCATCGCGACCGAGAATCGACGGTGTGACCGGCGAGGTGAGGTAGCGCGAGACGGATCCGTTCAACCGGGGTCCGATCATGGGGGCGTTGCGCAGGATGCTGACGTCGATGTCCGGACGACGACGCCCCAGCCCACGGGCGTAGCCCTCGGTCTCGATGGCGTCGCGGGCGAAGCCGCCCTGCGGACGTGACCGCGCGCCCATCTCCTCGGTGAACTGCGCCGGATCCTTCGCACTGCAGCCGTACACCGCCGTCGACGAGCGCAGCACCACGTGCCGCACCGTCGGCGACTTCTGGCAGACGGCGAACAGCTGCATCGCCCCGAGCACGTTGAGGTCCTTCATCACCGTGCGGCCACCGCCGCTGGGCGGCCGGGACAGCAGCGACGCGTGCACGACGGTGTCGACGCCCGCGCTGCGGATGACCTTGCCGATCAACGGGTTACGGATGTCCGCTCGCACGAATTCGGCGCGACCCATCCGCCGGATCATGTCCTTGGTGGGTGCCACGGCATCGACGGCGACGACCCGCTCGATCGACGGGTTCTGCGCCAGTCGCATGGTGAGGTATCCGCCCAGGAATCGGCTCGCTCCCGTGACGAGCACGACGCGTGGAGCGTCGCGCCCGGTGTCGTCAGAGCTCACCAGACCCCCTCGGTTTCTCCCGTGGCCACCGCTCGCGCGGCGCCGCACACGCCATGGTGTCACGAACCCCGCGTGCGCGCTCCGGCACGAGAAGAACCGGCACGCGACACCCGCGGGACCGGATACGACAACGCCCGCGAGGACGGTCGAAACTCGATCCTCACGGGCGGAAGTCGTCGCGATCCCTAGCGGATCACTTACCCAATTTCCTGCGCTGAACGCGGGTGCGGCGAAGCAGCTTGCGGTGCTTCTTCTTCGACATGCGCTTGCGACGCTTCTTGATCACTGAACCCATGCGGGTGTCCTCGCGTTCTTTCGTCTCTGTACAGCTGCACTGCTGATACCGCTGCTGGTGCTGTTCGGTCGTCGGCGGACACGGCAGTGACGGGACTGCGCGCTCACGCGACTCAGCCCCATCATACCCAGCTCACACGACCACTCTCGACCGGCCTCCGCAGCAGCGGCGCACGCCCGAACCGTCCGATTCCGGTGAACCGTGCCGATGCCCTTCCCCGGGCATGCACCGTTCCACGTGGAACAGACGGGACGAGGCGTGCGTCAGCCTGCGTCGAAGTAGGACGTCTCCAGGTAGTCGTGCACCGCCTTCGCATGCACTCGGAACGAGCGGCCCACACGAACGGCGGGCAGCTCGCCACCGTGCACCAGGCGGTACACGGTCATCTTGGACACCCTCATCAGTGAGGCAACTTCTGCCACCGTGAGGAACTGGGTTCCGGCCACAGCCGGTTGGCCGTCGTGGGACGAGCTCTTGCTCGACCCGGACGGCTTGTTGACGGATTCCATAAATCCACATACCTCCGGCACGCCCGCGCTGCCGGCTTCCCCTCCGGCAGAACAGACACGCACGTGCTGCAGCGAGCTTAGCGGGACTCGAGTGACAAAAGCGACGGGTGGGGGGACCAATATTTATTCGACCGGTGAACCGAGAGCCGTTCCCCGCGCCTTGGCGGCGTCGATCGCGTCGAGAAGCGCAGCTCGGAAGCCCTTTCGCTCCAACTGGGCGATGGCCGCGGCCGTGGTGCCGCCGGGAGACGTCACACCGGCGCGGAGCTCCTGCGGTGACTCGTCCGAGCGATCGAGCATCGCCGCGGAGCCCACCATCGTCTGGACGACCAGTGTCGTGGCGGTGTCGCGAGGCAGTCCGAGACCCACGGCGGCGTCGATCATGGCCTCGGCCATGAGGAAGAAGTAGGCGGGTCCGGATCCGGAGACGGCGGTGACCGCGTCGATCTTGTCCTCGGACACGACGGCCGTCTTCCCGACGGTGCCGAGCAGCTTGCGCACCGTCTCGATGTGCTCCGAGCGGGCATGGCGGCCGGGGGCCAGCACGCTCATCGCCTCGCCCACCAACATCGGGGTGTTGGGCATGACACGGACGATCGGGATGCCCGCGGGCAGCTTCGGCTCGTAGCGCGACGCGGTGACGCCGGCGGCCATCGTGACGATGATCTGCTCGCGCTCCCCGTTGAGCTCGGCCTTGGACATCTGGGTGATCACCGAGTCGACGTCGTCGGGCTTCACCGCGACGACGATGACGTCGGCGCCCTCGATCGCGTCGATCACGCTGGTGGTCCGAATGCCGAACTGGGTGGCCACCGCGTCCGCGCGTGCCGGGTACTTCTCCGCCAGCACCACGTTGCCGGTGGGCAATCCGCCCTCGATCAGTCCTGCGATCAACGCCTCACCGATCCGGCCGCCGCCGATCACCGCAATTCTCGTCATGCGCTCAGCGTGCCATGCCGCGGGTGGCGATCGGCAGGGTGTCGCGGTCCCTCGGTCGGGCTCAGGTCGCGAGCGGCACCATGGCCAGCTGTCGGCTCTGCACCACCACGGCACCGGTGGAGTCGACGATGGTGTGGTCCTCCTCGAACCAGGAACCGCCGAGCACGGTGCTCGACGACTTCACGCGCAGCCAGCCGGGTGCCGGGGTGTGACGCAGGTACGTCGTGAGCTGGACCGTCGGAGCCCAGCCGAAGAGGCCGCGATTCATCGTCACGGGCGGGCAGATGTCGCCGGCCATGATGGCGAACAGCGCCGCGGTGACGGGATCGTTCTCGTCGTCGGGCCGCGGCCGGACCCACATGCGGATCTCCGCCGACCCCTGCGCGCCGGTCAGGAAGTGCGCGGCGGTGGGATCGAGACGCATGTCGCAGCCCGTGGCGACGTGGACGACGTCCGCCATCGGGTGACCGGGCGCCACTCGAGCAGCCGAGTCCGGCGGCTCGACGGCCATGTCGAGGACCGACGCCAGGGACGACTCGTGCTCCTGGTGCACGGGCGCTCCGCTGTCCGGCGTGCCGAGCGTGACCACGCTCCGCACCGCGGGACGACCGTTCTGCAGCAACACCGCGTCGACGTGCACCACGCGCCGACCACGCTTGAGCACCGTCGTCTCGACCGTCACCGGGCCGGGATCGGGCGCCGCGAGGTAGCTGGCGCTGACTGCGAGCGGAGTGAGCTCGATCGGGTCGTCGTCCAGCGCGAGACGCTGAGTGGCGGCCGCGGCACAGACACTCATCATGGCGCCGCCGTGCACCTTGGGGCCGATGGTCCACGTCGGGTCGATGCTGCCCTCGAACAGATCCGTGTCGGTGCGATCGAGTGTGGTGAGGGTGCGGAACGGGGCGTCGGTCACTGGTCGCTCGAATCTGTCGTCGGGAAGGTCGGAGGTCGGTCGGGAAGGCCGGAGGCCGGCCGGGTGAGTCGGTCGGGAAGGCCGGTCGGGGCGAAGTGCTGCTGGGCGAGATCGTGGTGCGCGAGGCGGCGCAGGGCGGTGACCACCGGTTCGTAGAGCACCGTCCCGAGGACGGCGAAGCGCACGGCGGCGCGTGGCTCGGTGTGGTCGAGCACCCGCGCCCACTCCCCCTCCGCGATCACGCGGACGGCACGGGCGTATGCGACGACGTCGTCGTCAGAGAGCGGAACGCCCGCAGCGTCGGCGGCGGCGAGGGAGTGGTCGAGCTGACGAGCCGCCGAACTGCCGGTCGGGAGATCGGCGGCGGCGTGGCCGAGCCGTTCCAGGATCCGCGAGGTACGCGGCGCCAGACCCGGGTCGAGTCCGTCGTGCCCCGCGTCGTCGAGGTAGGGCGGGAGCGCACCGAGTGCCCGGCTCATCGCGGGATGGACGTCGCCGGTCGCCTCGTCGAGGGCCGCGAGCACCGTCCTGATCCGTCCGAGAGGAAGGGAGGCGCCGGTCAGGGCCTTGATCAACCGGAGGCGGTCGAGGTGCTCGTCGGTGTACTCGGACACCGTCGCCGCGCCGACCCCGGGCATGAGGAGCCCTTCGCGGAGGTAGAACTTGATCGTGGGTCGCGGGACCCCGGACCGTTCGACCAGCTCGGACATGCGCACCGGTCGAACTCTAGACCACAGTGGATAGTGCGACTATCCGAGGGTGCGATCTTCCGAGAGTGCGGACTTCAGAGGTGAGGGACGTCAGAGGTGCTGCCGGGCGAACGCCAACGATCGTTCGAGTGCGGCCGACCGCTCGGTGGCGGTCCGCGCGTTCTGGGTGTTGATCTCGAGCACGGCCTGACCGTCGAAGCCTCGCGCGACCAGCGCCTCGCAGACCTCCGCGACCGGCTGCGTGCCGTCGCCGGGCACGAGGTGTTCGTCGACGGAGGCGCCGCGGCCGTCCGCGAGATGCAGATGCTTGAGCCCGGCGCCCATGCGCTCGGACAGCGCCACGGCATCGAGCCCGGACGTCGCGGTGTGCGAGAAGTCCAGCGTGTAGTGCTGGTGGCCCACGTCGGTCGGGTCGTAGGACGGCGCGAACGCGGTGAACCCGATGCCGGGCTTCCCGCCGCGCTTCTCGAGCCGCTTCACCGAGCCGGTGCCCGCACCGAAGAGCCGGTCCGCACGCATCGGGAACATGTTCTCGACGGCGACGACCATGCCCTCGTTGTCGGACTCGAGCTCGGCGACCTGGTCGGGAAAACCGTCGGCGTAGATGCGTTGCCACCGGAACGGCGGGTGCACCACCACGGTGGACGCGCCGAGCGCCTCGGCAGCGTGGACCGAGCGCACCAGCTTCGAGACCGGATCCGAACCCCACACCCGCTGGGTGATCAGCAGGCACGGTGCGTGCAGCGCCAGAACAGGAACGCCGTACGCGCGGCTGAGCTGCTTGATCGCACCGACGTCCTGGCTGATCGGCTCGGCCCACACCATGAGCTCGATCCCGTCGAAGCCGAGCTCCGCGGCGAAGCGGAACGCGGACTCGGTGTTCTGCGGATAGACCGAGGCCGTGGACAACCCCACCGGAACGTGCCGGCGACCGGGCGTCGTCACGTGGTGCTGAGCATGAAGGCCAGCGGGCCCAGAGTGACGAATCCGCCCACGACCACCGCCAGCAGGATCGACACGATGTCGTCGGTGCGGCGCAGCACACGCACCACGGCCACGAGTCCGACGATGACGAAGAACGCGAGGACCAGGGCGACCCAGGGCAGCATCTCCCACAGTCGCTCGAACCCCTTGAACAGGAGCGCGCCGAGCACGATAGCCACGATGCCCTGGCCGATCAGCGACAACCACTGCTTGACCGGGCTGCGGGACTTCGACGGCGCCACCGGTGCGTCCTCGACGGGTTCCGCATCGGTGGGGGTCGCGAGATCGGCGTCGTCGGCCGTGTCGGTGGCGATCGTGTCCGGGGTCTCGGAATCCTCGGTCACTGCCGGGACGATCGTGGTCACCGCGTCGTTCTCGGCCGTGACCTCGTCGGCGTCGACCTCCGGCTCGGCCGGCGTCGATCGCTGCTGCTCAGGAGTGCCGGATCGATCGGAAGCGGGACGCTCCTGCGCCGGCCGCTCGGGTGCGAGCGCACGCTCCTCGGTGGAGGCGCGCAGGCGGTCGACCGCCACGGACGGAGCGCCGGAGAACAGCGCGGGTTCGGGCCGAGCGGATCGGGCGGCACCGAACGCGGGGGTCGGGCGGGCCTGCTGCTCACGGCGGCGGTCGTCGATCCGGGGCGTGGTCCGTGTGGGCTCGGGTGCCGGGGCGGGCCGCTCGGGCTCGGCGTCGCGGGTCGACTCCTCGGCCTCGGCCTGCCGCGGCTGGTCCTGCGGCGACTCGGTCTCGGGCGACGCGTCGGTCTCGTCGTCGGGCGCCTCGGCCGGGGTCTCGTCGCGGACGATCGGGATCTCGCCGGTCAGCTCGGCGACGGAGATCCCGCCAGCCATGCCGCGTCGACGTCGACCGCCACCGGACTGCGTGTCCACCTTGGCGCCGTTGCGCGCGAGCAGTTCCGCCACCGACACCTGTCCGGTGTCGGCCGCGCCACTTCCGTTGTTGTCGTCACTCATGTCTCTCGAGTCTCCACCACATCGCCGAACGTCTCCGTGTCCAGCTTGCGCAGGATCAATCCCTCACGCAGCGCCCACGGACAGATCTCCAACGAATCGATCGACAGCGCGCGCATGCTCGCCTCGGCGACCAGTGCTCCGGCCACCATCTGTCGTGATCGATCCGCGCTCACGCCTTCCAATTCTGCACGGTCCGCCGAGGTCATCCTCGAGATGAACGAGATGACCTGACGCAGACCGTCGGCCGTCAGGGTCCTGACGACACGGGGGCCGGCAGCCGACGGAGCGGCGCCGGTCAATCGAGCCAACGAGCGGAACGTCTTCGACGTTCCCACCGCCCGGTCGGGCAGCCCCGGCTCGAGCAGCTTCTTCGCCGGTTCGACGAGTTCCGCGTCGAGCCAGTCACGCAGCACGGCGACCCGCCGCTTGCCGGGAGGATCCTCGGCCAGCCAGTCGCGCGTCAGTCGGCCGGCCCCGAGGGGAAGCGACATCGCCACGTCCGGGTTCTCGTCGATCCCGGTGCTGAGCTCGAGGGATCCGCCGCCGATGTCGAGGTCGAGGATGCGCCCGGCACTCCAGCCGTACCACCGACGCACGGCCAGGAACGTCAGTCGCGACTCGTCCTCGCCGGAGAGAACCTGCAGGCTCACGCCGGTCTCGTCACGCACTCGGTTCAGCACGGCGGTCGAGTTGCGTGCGTCGCGGACGGCCGACGTGGCGAAGGCCATGAGCTCGCCGCAGCCCGACGATGTGGCGATCGACGAGAAGTCGGCGACCGTCCGCACCAGTCGATCGGAGCCGGACTGGGTGATGTCACCGGCGTCGTCGGTGTTCTCCGCCAGGCGCAGGGCAGCCTTGGTGGAGCTCATCGGTGTCGGGTGACCGCCGCGGTGAGCGTCGACCACGAGCAGATGAACTGTGTTGCTTCCGACGTCGAGCACCCCTAACCGCACAGGGAACACCGTACTGGGTCTAGCGTCGTGGCTTGTGACACGTGCTGAGAAGGCGGGTAGGCCGGAGGCCGGCCGGGCCGCAAAGCAGACGACGAGCGTGGGCGACGAGGCCGGACGGCGGTCTGGCGAGGCCACCGGACGGCCCGCGGACGTGCTGGAACCCGCGGCGACCCACAAACTCGATCCCGCACCCGAGGTGGCGCCGGACTTCCCGCGCGAGTGGGTCGAGTTCGTCGATCCGACCAACCCCGAGCACGTCGTCCGCGCGGATCTGACGTGGTTGCTGTCGAGTTGGACGTGCGTCTTCGGAACCCCCGCGTGCCAGGGAACGGTCCCCGATCGGCCCGACGACGGGTGCTGCTCGCACGGGGCGTTCCTGTCGGACGACGACGACCACGCCAAGCTCGTCGCCTCCGTCGAGATGCTCACGCCGGACGACTGGCAGTTCTTCGACAAGGGGCACGGCAAGAAGGGCTTCGTGGAGGTCGACGACCTCGAGGGCGAGCAGGCGCTGCGCACCCGCAAGTACAAGGGTGCGTGCATCTTCCTCAACCGACCGGGCTTCGAGGGCGGCATCGGGTGCGCACTGCACCGGATGGCGCTGCGCACCGGCGTCGAACCCCTCGAGGTGAAGCCCGACGTCTGCTGGCAGCTGCCCATCCGCCGCACCCAGGACTGGGTGACCCGCCCCGACGGTGTCGAGATCCTGCAGACCGTCGTCGGCGAGTACGACCGACGCGGCTGGGGTGAGGGCGGCGCCGACCTCAGTTGGTACTGCACCGCCTCCCCCGACGCACACGTCGGCTCGAAGGCGGTCTGGCAGTCGTACGCGCCAGAGCTGACGGAGCTGCTCGGCAAGGACGTCTACACCGAACTCGCCGCGCTGTGTCGGCGTCGGCAAGGCTTGGGATTGATCGCCGTGCACCCCGCGACCCGCGAGGCTCAGCGCACGTAGTCCCGTCAATGCCCCGCGAGTACGTCGAAAGTGCCGTGATCTCGGCGCTCGCCGCAGCACTTTCGACGTACTCGCCGGGGCTTGGTCACGCTTCATCCACAGGCACCCCGTCATCCCCACGGCACTGGCGAGTTGCTCGATCGACGCGGCGCCTGTCGGTGCAGCTCGTGACGGTCTGCGCCATGGACCCCACACTCGTCGACGCAATGAGAGCCAACGGCGGCTTCCTGCACACGACCGATCTCCTCCGACGCATGTCCCCGAGCCGCGTGCGGTGGCTGGTGCACACTCGTCAGCTGACCCGCGTACGGCACGGGCTGTACGCGGTCGGAACGCTCCCTGTCTCGGCGCGACTCGACGCTCTGAGCATCGAGCTCGGAACGCGGGTCGCCGCATCCATGGACACGGCGGCGGCGATGCACGGTTTCGATCTCGACCAGACGCAGCAATTACATGTGGTGGAGCCGGACGATCGGCGCATCGAGAGCAGACCAGGGGTAGTGGTGCATCAGCGGCGGGGTGCGCCGCTGGTGGCGGTCGGCACGCGATTGGTCGTGGAGCCGGCCTGGACTGCTGTCGAGGTCGCACGGCAACGTGCCCCTGGTCGCGCGCTCGCCGTTCTCGACGCCGCGGCCCGGGTGGGCTGCGAACCCGGATCGCTGGAACGAGCAGTCGATGCGCAACGGGGGCGGCGGGGCATCGTCGAGGTCCGCCGTCTGGCACCGCTCGTCGGTCGAAGATCCGGCTCACCGATGGAGTCGGAGACCCGCCTGGTGCTGCACGACGGCCACCTTCCGGCACCCGAGTTGCAGTGGAACGTGATGCACGGACTCGGCATCTTCTATCTCGACCTCGCTTGGCCAGCACGACGATTCGCGGTGGAATACGACGGCGGCGAATTCCACGGAACGCCCGAGAGTGTGCGACGCGACAAGGCGCGCCTTGCACTGCTCGCAGACGAGGGTTGGCGAGTTCTGCAGATCACGTCGGACGATGTACGGCGCGAACCCGATGTCCTGGTCGGTCGTGTCCGCCGGCTACTCGCCGCCTGATGTCCGCGAATACGCCGAAAGTGTCGTGATCAACGGATCCGCAGCGACACTTTCGACGTACTCGCCGAAACCGAACGGCCTCACTCCTCGAGCTTGTACCCCAGTCCACGCACCGTGACGAGGTGCACGGGCTTCGCGGGGTCCGCCTCGATCTTCGAGCGCAACCGCTTGACGTGGACGTCCAGCGTCTTCGTGTCGCCCACGTAGTCGGCGCCCCACACGCGGTCGATCAACTGTCCGCGGGTGAGCACTCGACCGGAGTTGCGGAGCAGGTACTCCAGCAGGTCGAACTCCTTGAGCGGCAACGTGATCTGCTGCCCGCCGACCATGACGACGTGGCGCTCCACGTCCATGCGTACCGGTCCGGCCTCGAGGATGCTGTTGTCGTCGATCTCCTCGGTGTCGGATCCACGGCGCAGGACCGCACGGATGCGCGCGATGAGTTCACGGGACGAGTACGGCTTGGTGACGTAGTCGTCGGCACCCAGTTCGAGTCCGACCACCTTGTCGATCTCGCTGTCGCGCGCGGTGACCATGATGACCGGCACACCGGAGCGGCTGCGCAGGTGCTTGCACACGTCGGTGCCGCTCATGCCCGGCAGCATGAGGTCGAGCAGGACGATGTCCGCTCCCACGCGATCGAACTCGGCGAGGGCGGAGGGGCCGTCGCCGACGACGGTCGCGTCGAACCCTTCCTTGCGGAGCAGGAACGCCAGCGGGTCGGCCAACGATTCTTCGTCTTCGACGATGAGCACGCTCGTCATGGGGTGTCCTTCTCGGTCATGACGGCTCGCCGTCGTCTTCGATGTGAGCAGGAATGAGGAGCGTGAAGGTCGAGCCCGTCCCGGGCTTGCTCCACAGCTCGATGCGGCCGTTGTGGTTGGCGGCGACGTGCTTGGCGATGGCCAGTCCCAGACCGGTACCGCCGGTGGCCCGCGACCGCGCCTTGTCGACGCGGAAGAAGCGCTCGAACACGCGCTCCTGGTCCTCCTTGGCGATGCCGATGCCGCGGTCGGTGACCGAGAAGGCCACCATGCTCTGTGGGCCCGTCGCATCCTCGTCACGCAGGGACCGCGTCACCGACACGGGAGACCCCTTCGGGGAGTACGCGATGGCGTTCTCGACGAGGTTGGACAGTGCGGTGACCAGCAGGGTCTGATCGCCGAGCACCTCGAGTCCGCTCGGTCGGTCAGTCGTGACGACGATGCCCGTGGCCTCGGCCTTGAGGGCCGAACGCGAGAGCGCGCTCTTGACCACGGTGTCGACGTCGACGACGTCGAGATCGGGGAGCTTCTCGGCACCCTGCAGCCGGGACAGCGAGATGAGTTCGCTGACCATGTTGCCCAGGCGCGTGGACTCGTCGAGCATCCGCTCACCGAAGCGCTGCACCGACTCGGGATCGTCGCGCGACTGCAGCAGCGCCTCGGCCAGCAGGCTGATGGCGCCGACGGGGGTCTTGAGTTCGTGGCTGACGTTCGCGACGAAGTCCCGCCGCGTGGCCTCCATGCGGACCTGCTCGGAGTCGTCGTCGGCGAACAGGACGACGAACCGGCGATCCTCCTGGGAGAGCAGCTGCGCGTGCCCCTTCACGGCGATGCCGGCGCGCCCGCGGGCGTCGAGAACCGTGAGGTCGACCTCGACGTGGTCACCGGTCTCGAGGACCCTGGTGGCGGCCTTCCAGGCCCGATCGTCGAGCGACCGACCGCGGACGAGACCGAGCTCCTCGGCGCGCGGATTGAACAGCACGACGTCGTGGAACTGGTCGACGACGGCGATACCGCTGTGCGCGGCCAGCACGATGAGGTCGAGGACCTGGGACATCGTCAGCCCGTTGTCGCGGGTCTGACGCAGGATGTGGCGGGAGTTCAGATACGGGATCAGCACTCCACCGACGAGGTACCCACCGAACGCCGCGACGGCGGCGATCAGTACGACGGTCGGAGTGGTCACGGGCCGATCGTACGGTCACACGACCGTGCACCGACGCACGGTGGGCCGGGTTTTCCGGCCGTCACCGCACGTCCGGCGCACGTTCGCACCGCGTTCATCGAGTTGTTACTTCTTGCCCTGGTTCGCCACTGCCGCGGCTCCGGCCGCAGCGGCCTCCGGGTCGAGGTAGGTGCCGCCCGGCACGGTGGGAACGAGCTTGTCGCCCGACTCCGTGAGGTCGTACTGCAGCGGGATGCCGGTGGGGATGTTGAGCCCCGCGATGTCCGCGTCGGAGATGCCGTCGAGGTACTTGACGAGGGCGCGCAGCGAGTTGCCGTGGGCGGCGATCATGACCGTCTTCCCTGCCCGCAGCTCGGGGACGATGACGTCCTCGTAGTACGGAACGAAGCGTTCGACGACGTCCTTCAGGCACTCGGTCAGCGGCACGCTGTCGAGATCGGCGTAGCGCGGATCGGCGTCCTGGCTGTACTCGGAGCCGACCTCGATGGGGGGCGGCGGGGTGTCGTAGCTACGACGCCACAGCATGAACTGCTCGTCGCCGTACTTCTCCTTGGTCGCCGCCTTGTCGAGACCTTGCAGTGCACCGTAGTGCCGCTCGTTCAGACGCCAGTCGCGGACGACCGGGATCCAGTGCCGATCGGCAGCGTCGAGCGCGAGGTTCGCAGTGCTGATGGCGCGACGCAGAAGCGAGGTGTACAGCACGTCGGGAAGCACACCGGCCTCCTTGATCAGCTCGCCGGCACGCTTCCCCTCCGCCTCACCCTTGGCGGTCAGGCGCACGTCCTGCCATCCGGTGAACTGGTTGGACGCGTTCCACTCGCTCTCGCCGTGGCGGAGAAGGATCAGGGTTCCGATGCTCATGCCGCCCAGTTTCTCACGATGCCGTCGGCGGGACGACCGGTCGGGCGCGCCGCAGGTCGCGCGGGGTGCGCAGCGGGAACTGCGCTTCCGCCGAGCCTAACCGGCGTGACCGCTAGCCTCTGCAGATGAGAACCCGCTGGACAGTGGCGCTCGCGGCGTGCGCGTGGCTCGCGTGCGCCCCGACCGCAACGGCCGATCCCCTCCCCGTCGACTACAACTTCTTCAGTGGCTTCCCGGCGGAGATCGCGAACCCGGGCGGATCGCTGCCCGGAACCAACGACTTCTCGTGCGCGCCGACGGCGGAGCACCCGAATCCGGTGATCCTGGTGCACGGCACGGGGACCGGGCAGCAGACAGGGTGGGGCGTGTACGCGCCGCTGCTGAAGAACGAGGGGTACTGCGTCTTCGCTCCGACGTACGGTGCGCTGCCGGGTGCGTGGCCGATCAGCGCGATCGGTGGCCTCGGGCCGGTTCCCGAGAAGGGAGCACAGTTCGCGGCGTTCGTCGACGAGGTGCTGTCCGCGACGGGCGCCGAGAAGGTCGACATCGTCGGACACTCGCAGGGCACGGTGCTGCCCAACTACTACGCGCAGGTGCTCGGCGGAGCGGACGACATCGACAGGTACGTCTCGCTGGCCCCGCTGTGGAAGGGGTCGGGCCCGTCGCAGTTCGCGTGGCCCGACGCGTCGTACCGCTACGCGCCGGGCATCACGTACACCAACATCATGACGCGGTACGACGAGGTGGTCGTGCCGTACACGGACGGCTACGTCGAGGCTCCGAACGCGACCAACATCGTCGTACAGGACACGTGCGACGTCGACTTCTCCGAGCATGCCGGCATCGTCGGGTCGCCGAGGGCCGCGGCGTTCGTGCTGAACGCTCTCGACCCCGCGCACCCGCGACCCGTGCCCTGCGAGTTCGTCCCGCCCTTCACCGGCTAGCGCGCACCGTCCCACACCGTGCGGGTGTCGGGCCGCGGGTCGTTCACCACGGCCGACTCCGTCCCGAACATCTTCACCGTGCGCTCGGACCCGTACTGCGCCCAGCCGGGATCGCCGTCGCGCACGAAGTCGACCCAGACGCGGTGCATCTCGTCGGCGACCGCCTGCGGCGGGTTCGGCCCCGTGATGCGGGCGGTCTCGGGCTTGCCCAGCATGTCGAAGACGAACGGGATCTCGAGCGCGTGGCACGCGCCGAGGTTCCCGTCGAACAGCGGTGAGCGCCAGGTGAACTCGTAGACGTGGGCCGGGTGCACCTCGGCGACGCGCACGGCGGGGATGCGGAAGAACCAGTCGGTCATGACCGCGATCATGAGTTCACCGGGCGAGGCGTCCGGATACCGATCGCGGTACGTGTCGAGCACCGACGGGTCCAGTCGATACCCGGCGAGCACCGTCCGCAGGTAGTCCTCGGTGATGTGCGGAACGATGCCGGCGGGCACGAGGAAGAACGCGTGCTCCTCACTGGTGGTGCCGAGCAGGAGTTCGACGTCGGCGCCCGCACCGTCGGCGATGCGCGAATACGGCAGCGCAGGAACGACATCACCGTCGATGCACGGCTCGAACGCCATCATGTTCAGTGCCACCTCACCCCACGCGCCGCTCGACGCCTCCGTGGCGATGCGATCGGACAGGGTGCGCTGGGCGTCGACGAGGGCGTCGACGGGTACCGAGCCGAGCCCCTCCACCGTCGCCGGAACGCCGAGGGCCGACGCCAGCGCGGCCGAGACGGTGCCCGCGGTCTCCGCCGAGATGACGTGATGGCCGGCGCCGCTCTGCAGGACCGCGCGGTGGAACAGCCCCTCCGCGCGGGGCATCGACAGCAGCGTGCCGACGCTCATGGCACCCGCGGACTCTCCCGCGACGGTCACCCGCGCCGGATCGCCGCCGTACGACGCGATGTGGTCCCGGACCCATTCGAGCGCCGCGACCTGGTCCAGCAGACCACGATTGGCGGGAGCGCCCTCGATCTGCGCGAAGCCGTCCACGCCGAGCCGGTAGTTGATCACCACGGCGACGACGCCGTCCCGCGCGAAGGCGGTGCCGTCGTAGGCGGGTACTGCGTTGCTGCCGTTCACGAAGGCGCCGCCGTGGATCCACACGAACACGGGCGCGGAGCCGGCGACGTCCGGCGAGTACACGGCGACGTTCAGGCACTCCTCGCCGGGCACCACGGGCTCGCTGAGGATCTCGCTGGTGGGCGGCCGGTACCCGACCTTCGGGACGGTGGCGCCGTGCTCGAGGGCGTCGCGCGTGCCGGACCACCGCGGCGGCGCGGTCGGCGCCTGGAATCGGTGCGGTCCGAACGGCGCCTCGGCATAGGGAACTCCGAGGAACGAGGCGATGCCGTTGTCGGTGCGACCGCGCACCTGGCCCTGGGCTGTGTCGACGGTGATCGTGTCCATGGCTCATGAGTACCACCCCGAGTGCCCCCACACCCCTCACATGACGCGAACACCCTCTCCAGCACGCTGGAGAGGGTGTTCGGGTGGTATAGGGAGTGTCAGCCGGCGGCAGGCTCGGCCGCGCGCAGATCCTTGCGCAGGATCTTGCCGGACGCCGACTTCGGCACCGTGTCGATGAACTGCACGCGGCGAACCTTCTTGTGCGGCGACACCTTCTCGGACACGAACGCCATGACGTCGTCCTCGGTGAGCTCGGCGCCCTGCTGCAGCACGACGAACGCCTTCGGTACCTCTTCGCCCTCGTCGTCGAGCACGCCGATGACGGCCGCGTCGGCGATCTGCGGGTGCGTGAGCAGCAGCGACTCGAGCTCGGCGGGCGGCACCTGGTAGCCCTTGTACTTGATCAGCTCCTTGAGCCGGTCCACGATGCTGACGCACCCACGACCGTCGACGACGGCGATGTCGCCGGTGTGCAGATACCCGTCGGCGTCGAGCGTCTCGGCCGTCGCAGCGTCGTTGTTCAGGTATCCGGCCATGACGTTCGGGCCCTTGATCCACAGCTCACCGGGCTCGCTGACCTTGTCCGAGCCGGGCTCCGGGTAGGCCACCTCCTCGCCGGTGGCCGGATCGACGAGCTTGTTCTCCGAGTTGGCGACGGCGGTGCCGCAGCTGCTCAGCGGCATGTCGTCGCCGTCGAACGGGATGGCGTGCGAGACGGGGCTCAGCTCGCTCATGCCGTAACCCTGACGCACCTTGGTCTTCAGTCGCTTCGCGACGGCGTTGCCCAGGTTCTCGTCGAGGGCGGCGGCACCGGAGAACACCATTCGCACGCTGGAGATGTCGTACTGGTCCACCATCGGGTGCTTGGCCAGTGCGACGGCGACGGGCGGCGCGATGAAGAGGTAGGTGATCTTCTTCTCGGTGGTGAGGCTCAGGAACTGTTCGAGATCGAAGCGCGGCATCGTGACCAGCGACGCGCGCACCTTGAGGCCGAGGTTGAGCAGCACGGTCATGCCGTAGATGTGGAAGAACGGCAGCACGGCGAGCAGGACGTCGTCCCGGTTCGCGCCCATGCGCGGCTCGATCTGCGACACGTTGGCCACCAGGTTGCGGTGCGTGAGCATGACGCCCTTCGGCCGTCCCGTGGTGCCCGAGGAGTAGGGCAGCACCGCGAGGTGGGTCGACGGGTCGAAGCTGACGTCGGGCGCCTGTGCACCCTCGGTGAGGAGGTCGCGCAGCGACTCGTGGCCCTCCGCGCCGTCGAGCACGACGATGCGATCGGCCGACAGACCGACCTGCTCCGCTGCGGCCTTCGCCTGCGGGAGCAGCGGCGAGACCGTGAAGATCATGGTCGCGGACGAGTCCGTGAGCTGCTTCGCGATGTCCTCGGCGTTGTACAGAGCATTGATCGTCGTGGCGATCGCACCGGCGCGCAGGATGCCGTGGAACACCGACGCGAACGCCGGCACGTTGGGCGAGTGCACCGCGACCACGTCGCCGACCTTCACTCCGCGCGAGGCGAGTGCGCCTGCGACACCGTTGATCTGACCGACGAGAGTGCGGTAGTCGGTGACGGCGCCGCTGGGGCCGTCGATCAGGGCGGGGCGCGCGAGGTCGTCCTCGGTGAGGTCACCGAAGAGGAACTCGTAGACGCTCTGCTCGGGAATCTCGACGTCGGGGTACGGGCTGCGGAAACTCATGGAACTCCTCATCGGCACAGCAGGGACGACGGAAAGGCAACCTTAATGTGTCGGGCGGTCACATAAACATCCTACGGACATTCCGGGTGACAGCCATCACACGAAGGAGCCTACCTGCACGGTGTCCGAATCAGTCCCGGTCGTCGTCGTCCGCTCGGTCCGCCGGCTGCACCCAGGACGTGGGCCCGTCGTCCGGCCTGCCGTTCACCAGATGCTCGAATGCCTTCAGGTTGTTCAGCGACTCGCCGCGCGAGACGCGCCACGCCCACTCGCGGCGGATGGACTCGGCGAAGCCCAGTTCGAGCAGCACGTTGAAATCGCCGTCGGCCGCCTCGAGCACCTGCCCGAGGATGCGGTCGATCTCGTCTCCCGTGACCGCGTGCGTCGACATCTTGCCGACGAGGTAGATGTCACCGATCTTGTCGATCGTGTAGTGCACTCCGTACAGACGGCGGTTGCGCCGCAACAGGTATCGGTACACGCCCTCGAAGTTCTCGTCGGGCTTGCGGCACACGAAGGCCTCGATGCGCACGCCGTGGTTGCCGACCGTCAGCATCGTCGAGGTCTTGAGCTTCTTCTCACCGGGAAGGTCCACGACGAACTGCGTGTCGGTGGCCCGGGAGTAGTCCAACTCCCGGTCGGCCAACACCGAGTCGATCAGTTCCGTCACCTGGTCGGTCGTCGTCACAGCGCTCTCACCGGTCCTGTCCGTCGTAGTCGCCACAGACCACGGGGTCTGCGAGGCGAGAACTCACCTGTCGGTCTCTCGACACCCGCGGTACGGCCGAATCTCCACGCCGCGCGGGCGTAGGTGTCCAGCAACGCGTCCGAGGTGTGTTCCCACGAGAAGTTCTCCGCATGTCGTGAGGCATTCGACGCCATCACGGTGCGCAGACGGTCGTCGGCGAGCAACGACTGCACCGCGGTGGCCCAGTCGGCCGGATCGTGGCCCTGCACCAGCACGCCGGTCTCCCCGTCCCGCACGGCCACACCGAGGCCCCCGACGTCCGCGGCGACCACCGGGACACCGCACGCCTGGGCCTCGATGGCCACGAGACCGAAGGACTCCGAATAACTGGGCACCGCAACGAGATCCGACGCGCGGTAGACGTCCGCCAGCCTGTCCGGAGGTTGCGGCGGGAGGAACGTCACCCGATCCTCGATGCCCAGCCGGCGACTCAGCTCGATGAGGGAGTCGGGCCGTTCCAGACCGGTGCCCGACGGGCCACCGACCACCAGCACGCGCACGCGCGACGACGGGTCCCGCCGGTGGATCTCGGCGACGGCCGCGACGAGGACGTCCGGCGCCTTGAGAGGCTGGATCCGTCCCACGAACGTCACGAGGGGGTCGTCGGCGTCCAGCCCCAGGGAGCGTCGAGCGGCGGCGCGATCGCCCGGCCGGAACATGCTCAGGTCCGCTCCCGGCGCGACGACGTCGATCTTGTCCTCGGCCGCGTCGTACAGATCGACGAGGGCCCGGGCCTCGTCGAGAGTGTTGGCCGTGAGCCGATCGGCTTCCTCGACGACCTGCTTCTCACCGATGCGGCGGGCCGCCGGTTCCGGCTTGTCCCCCGCCGCCACCGACAGGTTCTTCACCGCGGCGAGCGTGTGCGCGGTGTGCACCAGGGGGACCTTCCACCGGTCGCGGGCGAGCCAGCCGACCTGCCCCGACAACCAGTAGTGCGAGTGGATCATGTCGTAGTGGCCCGGCTCGTGCCGTGCCTCCTCGCGCAGGACGCCCGCGGCGAAGGCGCAGAGCTGGGTGGGCAGGTCGTGCTTGTCGAGACCCTCGAACGGGCCGGCCGCGATGCTGCGCACCAGTACGCCGGGCGCGGCCTCGACCACGGGTTCGTCACGGGAGGACGTGGCCCGGGTGAAGATCTCCACCTCGACTCCGCGCGCCGCCATCTGCACGGCGGTCTGCAGGACGTACACGTTCATGCCGCCCGCGTCCCCCGTGCCGGGCTGCGCCAGCGGAGACGTGTGCAGCGACAACACGGCTACCCGATGCGGGCTGTGACGGCGGACCACCGTTCCAGTGTGCCCTGTCCGATTGCGTCGCAGGTGCGCGCCCACCCGGTCAGGTCCGGCGGCCCAGCGCGTCGACGAAGTCCGTGACCTCCCCCAGGAACCGCGGCGGATCGGCGACGAACGGACCGTGGTCGACGCCCTCCCACCACGAGGTCGACGCACCGGGCACGACGGAGGCGGTGTGCCGACCCGCGCCGACGTCCACCACCGTGTCCGCCGTGCCGTGCATCACCAGGGTGGGGACGTCCAGCGCCGCCAGCGTCTCGTCGTGTCCCACGTCGCGCCGGAACACCGCGGACCGCACGCGTGGACGCGTCGCCAGGCTGGCGCCGAACAGTGCCTGAGCTGCGGCGCCGTGTCCTTCGCCGGGTCCGGTGAGGGCGTTGCCGAAACTCGCGAGCGCCCTGATGGCCACGCGCGAGTCCTCGCTCATCGCGCCGGGGATCGCCGCACGCATCGCCGTGCCGACGGCGCCGCCGGGTCGGTCCGGACCGATCGCGGTGATCGCCGCGACGAAGACGACACCCGCCACCGCACCGGTGCCGTACACCGACAGGTAGTCGCACAGCACCAGACCGCCGTATGACCAGCCCAGCAGGACCGCACCCGAGCGGATGCCCTCCTGCTCGAGAACGGCGTGCACGTCCCCGGCCCACAGCGCGGACCGGTCGTAACCGACGTCGGGGGCACCGGACATGCCGTGCCCGCGCAGGTCCACCGCGATGACGCGGTACCGCTCGGACAGGTCGGCGAGGAGGTCGTCGCCCCAGCAGGCTCCGGTCTGGGCCCAGCCGTGCAGCAGCACCAACGGTCGAGCCGAGACGTCTCCCGTGACGCGGTAGACCAGGGATGTTCCGTCGCGCCCGAGCGCCTCTCGTATTGCCATGCCACCAACATATTGGGCGCACGTTGTGGGATGTCAGAAGGGCTCGTGCAGCGGCCTGAGCAACGTCGACTCGTCGGTAAAGTTCCGTCGTGACCGAAACACACCAGCGCTCCATCTCGCCGAAGACGGGCGAATGGCGTGACCTCAACCGGTACTACTGGCCGTGGGCTCTCATCGCTCCGATGCTTCCGCTCATCTCCGTGGGCATCGTCTTCGGACTGCAGTGGTGGGCACCGGGAGTGTCACAGGTCGCGTGGTGGTCGGGTCCCCTGTTCCTCTACGTCGTGGTCCCCATCGCGGATCGCATCGTCGTCCCGTTCGACGAGAATCCGCCCGAGGATCTGGTCGAGTCTCTCGAAGCCGACTTCTGGTATCGCGGCTGCGTCTACGCCTACATCCCCATGCAGTTCTTCGGCATCGGGCTGTCGTCCTGTCTGCTGACGGCCGACGACCTCTCGTGGCTCGGGCTCGAGAACGGCCTGTCACTCGCCTCGAAGATCGGCGTGGCACTGACCATCGGACTCGTCGGCGGCATCGGCATCAACACGGCGCACGAGCTCGGTCACAAGAAGGTCGAGTACGAACAGTGGCTCTCGCGCATCGTGCTCGCGCAGAGCTTCTACGGGCACTTCTACGTCGAACACAATCGCGGGCATCACGTCCGGGTCGCCACTCCGGAGGATCCGGCGAGCTCGCGTCTCGGTGAGACCCTGTGGCAGTTCTACCCCCGCAGCGTTCTCGGCGGATTCCGTTCCGGGTGGGCACTCGAGCGAGATCGTCTGCACCGCACCGGGAAGCGCACCTTCTCCTTCTCGAACGCGAATCTCACCGCCTGGCTCATGAGCCTCGCCCTGTGGGGTGCGCTGGTCGGCGTGTTCGGTGTCGAACTGCTGCCGTTCCTGGTTCTGCAGGCGGTGTACGGGATCTCGCTGCTCGAGGCCGTCAACTACCTCGAGCACTACGGGCTGCTGCGGCGCACCAAGGAGAACGGACGCTACGAGCGCTGCACTCCGGAACACAGCTGGAACAGCGACTACGCCGTCTCCGACATCTTCCTCTACCACCTGCAACGGCACAGCGACCATCACGCCAACCCCACGCGCCGGTACCAGGTGCTGCGGAGCATGCCCGAATCTCCGCAGCTCCCAGCGGGTTACGCGCCCCTGATCCTCGTGTCGTACTTCCCGTTCCTGTGGCGGGCGCTGATGGACAAGCGCGTGGTCGCGCACTACGACGGCGACCTCCGGCGCTCCAACATCCAGCCCGCGAAGCGGGAGAAGTACCTCGCGAAGTACCCCGCGCCGACGCGGTAGCTACTTCTTCCGGCGCCGACTACCGCCGTGCCAGTCCTGCTGTACGCCCGCCTCGTCCTCGCTCACACCGAGAGCCCGCAGCTGGGGTAGCTCCCGCAGACTGCGCTTCAGCTCCGCGAATCCCGGGAACCGTGCCAGTCCCACGACGTGGTCCCACAACTCGACCGCGTCGTCGTCCGACGGGAGCCGGCTGATGACCGGGCCGAAGAACGCCACACCCTCGGGCGGCTCGACGTGGATGATCGGTGTTCCGACGTCCTTGCCCGTGAGAGACAGCGCCTCGTCTGTCGACGCCTGGATCTCCTCGTCGAACGACGTGTCGTCCAGTGCCCGGACATGATGCTCGGGCAGGCCGAGGCCGGCGAGGATCGGTGCGAGGAACTCGGCCGTTCCGCGGTGCGCGTGAGCACCGGCCTCGTCGGGCACCGGCTCCGCATCGAAGATCCGCGCGCCGAGCGCGGCGTACAGCGGGCCCATCGCCTCCCGGCCGTGCTCGGCCCGCACGCTCGCGGCAGCCCGGAGCAGCCGGAGCCCCGCAGTGTGTCCCGCCTCGTACTCCGGCGGGAAGTGCGTCGCGTAGTCGATGTGCGCGTTGAGTTGTCGCAGGGAGATGAAACTCCAGTCGACGGTGTAGTCCCGTTGCGCCTGGACGAGGCGGACCCACCTGCTGGTCATCCAGGCGAACGGGCACACCGGGTCGAAGTAGAACCGGAGATCGGGCGCTGTCATGTCCGCAGTATTCCCCGTGCGATCAGCGCTGAGCGTCGATCTTCCGCATCGTCACCACGGGATCGGCGTAGAGCGAGCCGAGGGACACCGCCGCCGCAGCGTGGTCCTGCACGCGCTTGCCGAAGCTGGTGACCCGCACTCGCCGCGACGTCGCGACCGAACTGGAGGACTCGAACGCGGCCTCGACGCGCTCCATCGCCGCCGGATACGCGGTGAACGCCTGACCGCCCACCTGCACGCTGTCGGGGTTGACGACATCGTGCACCAACGCCAGTGCGCGACCCAGCGCATCGGCGCGGTCGTTCAGAAGTCCCTGTGCCACAGTGGAACCCGTGCGCGCCGCCAGGTACACCGCGGCGATGGAACGCTCCGACTCGTCCAGCAGTCCGGCGCGCTGCGCCGCGGCCACGACGGCCCGATCGCTCACGGTCGCCTCGAGGCATCCCGTACGCCCGCAGTCGCACACGGCGTCCGAGCCGGTCGGTAGATGAGCGATCGACCCCGGGCCGCCCGCGGGGGTGTGCACCCGACCGTCGATGGTCAGCGCCAACCCCGTCATCTCCCGCGCATAGAAGTACAGCGACGTACCCGGCCGGCCGCCGACAGACCCACCGGCCTCCGGCCTTCCCGCATCCTCGGGGGCCGACTCCGTCGCGAGCAGCAACTCCGACGCTGCCATCGCCTCGACGTGGGGCGCCACGGCCACCACGGCACCGAGCCGCTCGCCCAGGACCGCGCCCACCGGGGCGTCGGACCAGGCGAGGCGAGGGTGATCGACGGTGCCCTTCTGCACGTTCACGCGGCCACCGATGGCGACACCCACGAACAGGATGCGGCGCCGGTGCCACCGTGCGGCGAAGGACGCGGCACTCTCCGCGATGGAGCGCAGTGCGCCGGCGTGCGGGCCGGAGGGTGTGGCGATCTCGACGCCGCCGAGCACGGTGCCGCGCAGGTCGACGGCGACGATGCGCGTGGTGGTCGCGCCGATGTGCACCCCGAGGGTGCACTGCCCCTCGTGGTCCACCTCCACCGGAACGCGGGGACGCCCGACGGCGCCGGACGTGGACAGATCGGCACGCTCACGCAGCAGCCCTGCGGCGATGAGCGCACTGACGTGGCGGTTGACGGTGGCGGTGCTGATGCCGGTGGCCGAGACGATGACGTCGCGCGACACGGGGCCGCGCTGCACCACGGCGCGCAGGACGACGGCGGCCGGAGTGTCGCTGACGCGCAGTTCGGGCGCGACGACGCGCGCCGGCCTCGGCCGGTGGGGACGTCCGTACGGGGACCGCGTGGCGGAACCCGGCGTACGAGGAGCAGAACTCTGGGCGAGAACGGTGGGGGCAGACATGGGAATCCCTCGAAAGCGAGACGGATGGGCCGGGAGCCTGGGAACGAGGCCGGTCACACCCGATCGTCAGACCTCACATCGAGGTCGTCCGTCGACGCGCGATCAGACTCGTGAGAGACCGCGTCGACAACAGAGTTCGCGAGCGAGAGGCAGACGGGAACCGAGCGCGGCGGTCACATACGTGACCCGCGGTGCGGACTTCCTCGCTGGTGCCATGACCGAAAAGTAGCACCGATGTCGCCGCGCTGCAGAATCGCCTGTTTCGCTCGAGGTGATTCGAAGGGTGGACAACCTGCGACTTCGGCATCACAGTGAGCCCATGAAGACCGTGAAACTGGGCGCGAACATCGGCGCACGTATCGACGACGTGCAGATCGGCGGCGATCTCCCCGACGAGATCGTGCACGAGATCAACGAGGCGCTGCTCGAGCACGAGGTCGTGTTCTTCCGCGGCCAGCATCACGTGGACGAGAAGGTGCAGTACGCGTTCGCCGAGCGGCTCGGGATCCCCACCACCCCGCACCCCACGGTCCGGTCGCGCGGAACCCGCACTCTCGCCATCGATTCCACGTACGACAAGGCGGACAGCTGGCACACGGACGTGACGTTCGTCGACCGCGTGCCGAAGGCGTCGATCCTGCGGGCCGTGCACCTGCCCCCGTACGGCGGCACCACCACCTGGGCGTCGGCGACCGCCGGCTACGAGCAGCTGCCGCCCGCGATGAAGGCCCTCGCGGAGTCGCTGTGGGCCGTGCACACCAACATCTACGACTACGCGGCGACCGCTGCCGAGAAGTCCGTCACGTCGACGGCCGAGCGCTACCGCGCGGAGTTCCGCAGCGAGTACTTCGAGGTCGAGCATCCCGTGGTGCGCGTGCATCCCGAGACGGGGAAGCGCGCGATCCTGCTGGGCCACTTCGCCAAGTCGTTCCCGGGCCTCTCCTCCAAGGAGTTCCGCGCACTCTTCGAGCTGCTGCAGGACCGGGTGACCCGCCTGGAGAACACCATCCGGTGGTCGTGGGAGCTCGGCGACATCGCCATCTGGGACAACCGGTCGACCCAGCACTACGCCGTCTCCGACTACGACGACCAGTACCGCCGCCTCGAGCGCATCACCCTCGCGGGCGACGTTCCCGTCAGCGTGCAGGGCGAGTACTCGCGCGTCGTCGCCGGCGACGCGTCGGGCTACAGCGCGATCGCGAGCTGACGCGATCTAGCCTGGTTCCCATGACCAGCGTTCCGACGACACCGTCGACACAGACCGACCGCCCCACCGCCGTCGTCACCGGAGCCAGCTCCGGGATCGGCGCCGCCACCGCGCGGACACTCGCCGCCGGCGGCTATCACGTGGTCGTGGGCGCCCGCCGCGTCGACCGCCTCGAGGCACTGGCCGAGGAGATCGACGGCACCGCCCTCGCCCTCGACGTGACCGACGAGGACTCCGTCGCGGCCTTCACCTCGGTGCTGCCGCGTGTGGACGTCCTGGTGAACAACGCGGGCGGCGCGAAGGGCCTCGCCCCGATCCTCGAGGCGGACCTCGACGACTGGCAGTGGATGTGGGAGACCAACGTCGTCGGCACGCTGCGCATGACCAAGGCGCTGCTACCCAAACTGATCGAGTCCGGCAACGGTCTCGTCGTGACCATCACGTCCATCGCCGCGTTCGAGACGTACGACAACGGCGCCGGGTACACCACGGCCAAGCACGCACAGGGCGTGCTGCACCGGACG
Organism: Rhodococcus sp. MEB041; assembly: GCF_030208955.1. NCBI lineage: Bacteria > Bacillati > Actinomycetota > Actinomycetes > Mycobacteriales > Nocardiaceae > Rhodococcus > Rhodococcus sp. MEB041. The sequence goes on along the minus strand of NZ_JARVSZ010000001.1, from coordinate 123,818 downwards.
CTCCGCGGCGAACTGCTGGGCACGCCCGTGCGTCTGACCGAGATCGCTCCGGGCGCGGTGGAGACGGAGTTCTCCCTCGTCCGCTTCGACGGTGACGAGGAGAAGGCCGCGAAGGTCTACGAGGGCATCGACCCGTTGGTGGCCGCCGACATCGCCGAGATCATCGGCTTCGTGGCGTCCCGCCCCTCGCACGTGAACCTCGACACCATCGTCGTGCGCCCGCGCGATCAGGCCCCGAACGGCCGTTTCAGCCGCCGGACCTGATTCTCATGCGGCAGTCCGACTTTCACGCGGCAGTCAGGGCGCTCATGCTCTGCCATGTGGGCCAGTCGATCGCCCAGTCGTAGATGTCGCCGTCCGCCGCCGAGAGATCGATGCGCGTGCCGGTGACCTCGACGGGGTCACCGTAGACGGCCATCTGGAAGTACGTCTGCGCATCCTCGGTGGAGAGGTTGATGCAGCCGTTGGTCACGTTGGACGAGCCCTGTACTCCCGTGGTCAGCGGATTGGCGTGGATGAACTCGCCGTTGTTCGAGATGCGGGTGGCCCAGCGTTCCCGCACGTTCTCGTAGTACGGCGGGTTGGACATCAGGAAATCCTCGTACTTCTCGGTGACGACGTGGATGCCGCTGCGTGTGACGTTGCGGTCCTCGTTGCCCTCGCCGTAACTCACCGGGATGTCCATGACGGTCTGGCCGTCGCGGACCACCTGCATCCGGTGGCTGGTCGCGTCGGCGATGACGACCTGGCTCCGACCGATGGTGAAGTTCACCGTGACGTCCGAGTCGCCGTAGGCGCCGCCGCCGTAGTTCACGCCGTAGAGCTTCGCCGACACGTCGACGGTGGTGCCGGGTGCCCAGTAGTTCTGCGGACGCCAGTGCACGCGGGACCCGCCGTCGTCGGGCAGCCAGGCCCACGAGCCGGCCGTCGGCGGGTTCGTGGTCACCGTCAGCGCCTTCTCGACCGCCTTCTTGTCGACGATCGCGTCGTCGAACTTCAGGATGATCGGCGCCGCGACACCGACCTCCTGGCCGTCACCGATGTTGGTGGAGACCGACGTGATCGACTGCGGTGCCACCGTGCCGAGAGTGCCCTCGACCGGCACCGGCTTGCCGTCGCTGCCGACTGCCGTCCCTGCCCACGTGTAGACCGCGTCGTACCCGAGGGGCTCGGTGACGGTGAACGTCGTCTTCGCCGGGTCCAGCGTTCCCGCGACGGCGCGGCCGTCGGCGGTGGTGAGCGACACGGCCTCGAAGGTGCCGTTCGCGACCGAGACGGAGATCGGAGCGGTGGGTGAGACGTCGGTCGCACCGGCCGCCGGTGCGTAGGTCACCGCCGCCACGGGCGCGGCCTCGGTGGTCGGCGCGGCGCTCTCCGAGGACCCGGGTGTGCCGGAGCACCCCGCGACCAGCGCGATCACGAGTGCCAGCACGGCCAGGACGGCTGCGTACGGTGTTCTCCCCTGCATCTTCACGGGGACGACGTTACCTGTGGCAACAGACCGATCAGTCGAGCGTGCAGTTCACCAGGCGGCACTCGGGGATCAGCGTGATTCCGTACTTCTCCTGCACACCCGCGCGCACGTGCGACGCGAGGGCGGTGACGTCCGCTGCACTCGCGCCGCCCCGGTTGGTGACGGCCAGGACGTGGCGGGTGGAGAGGGTGGCCCGTCCGGTGCCGACGCGCTCGCCGTACCCGCGGGAGAACCCGGCGTGCTCGATGAGCCAGGCAGCACTGAGCTTGATGCCCTTCGGGTCCGTGAACTGCGGCGATCCGAGCGCCTCGGGCGGTACGGACGACACGATCGGGTTCAGGAAGAAGGACCCGACACTCCACGAGTCGTGCTCCGCCTCGTCCCACACCATGCCGCGATCGGTCCGCAGAGCGATCACGGCATCGCGCACCTCGCGCGCCGAAACGCTCTCTCCGATGCGCACGCCGAGCCGCTCGGCGAGCGCCGCGTAGCGCACCGGCGCCGACTCGTCGCTGCGTCGGAGCGCGAACGTGACATCCACCACGACGTAGCGATCGGTGTACTTGAAGGCCGACGACCGGTGCGAGCCGAAGCCGCAGCGTGCGTTGTCCCACACCTCGACCTCCCCGCTCTCCCGGTCGAGCACCGTCACCGACTCGAGCCAGTCCGAGGTGGAGGCGCCGTACGCGCCGACGTTCTGCACGGGCGTTCCGCCGGTGCTGCCCGGGATGCCGGAGAGTGCCTCGATGCCGGCGAGCCCGTGATCGAGCGCGGTGCGGACGACCAGATCCCACTCGACTCCGGCGTCCACGTGCATCCTGGTGCCCTCGACCCGGAGCCCGGACGTCGCGACGCGGACGACGGTGCCGTCGAAACCGTCGTCTCCGACCAGCAGGTTCGAGCCGCCGCCGATGACGAGCACCGGAGTTCCGGCCGCGTCGGCGCTGCGTACGGCGTCGACGAGCTCCTGCGAGGTGGTCGCCTCGACGAGACGCCCGACGGGGCCACCGACGTGGATCGTGGTGAGGTCGGCGAAGGACACGGGGCGGTGCGCGGCTGTCGCGGAGCCGGGATCGCCGGTCTCCGAAGCCGTCGCGGACTGGAGGGGACTGCTCGTCACGGGGGTGAACGCTACCCGGCGCTGCCCCCGCCTCGTCGTGAGCACCGGGTGTGCACGCCTACCATGGTCACCGAACCAGGTTTCATATTTCGGGAGGATTCACGTGCAGGTCACCAGTGTCGGACACGCGGGATTTCACATCCAGACGTCTGCGGGGTCCATCCTGTGCGATCCGTGGGTCAACCCCGCGTACTTCACGTCGTGGTTCCCGTTTCCCGACAACTCCCAGCTCGACTGGGACGAGCTCGGCAACTGCGACTACCTGTACGTCTCGCATCTGCACAAGGACCACTTCGATCCGAAGCACCTGGCGAAGCACGTCAACAAGGACGCGGTCGTGCTGCTCCCCGACTACCCGGTGCCGGACCTGCGCACGGAGCTGGAGAAGCTCGGTTTCACCACGTTCTTCGAGACGACCGACTCGGTCAAGCACACGGTGTCCGGCCCCAAGGGCGACCTCGACGTGATGATCGTGGCGCTGCGCGCTCCTGCCGACGGACCCATCGGCGACTCGGGTCTGGTGGTGAGCGACGGTGAGACCACCGCGTTCAACATGAACGACGCCCGGCCGGTCGACCTGGACATGATGACCGAGGCGTTCGGCCACATCGACGTGCACATGCTGCAGTACTCCGGCGCCATCTGGTACCCGATGGTCTACGACATGCCGCAGCGCGCCAAGGACGCGTTCGGGACGCAGAAGCGGCAGCGTCAGATGGACCGGTGTCGGCAGTACATCGAGCAGGTCGGCGCCACGTGGGTCATTCCGTCCGCAGGTCCCCCGTGCTTCCTCGACGACGAGCTGCGCTCGCTCAACGACGTCTACGGCGATCCGGCGAACATCTTCCCCGACCAGATGGTGTTCCTCGACCAGATGCGCCGCCACGGCCACGACAAGGGCCTGCTGATGATGCCGGGAACCACGGCGGACTTCTCGGGTTCCGAACTGAACGAGCTGGCGCACCCGCTGCCCACCGACGAGGTGGAGGCCATCTTCACCACCGGCAAGGCCGACTACATCGAGGCGTACGCGCAGCGCCAGGCCGACGTCATCGCGGCCGAGAAGGCATCGTGGGCGACCGCGGCGGGCGAGCCGCTGCTGGGGCCGTTGCGCGCACTGTTCGAGCCGATCATGGCGCAGACCGACCAGATCTCCGACGGCATCGGATACCCGGTGGAGCTGAATCTGACGGGCAGGCCGGAGGCCGGTCGACCTCCGGTGGCTGCCGACAGAGTGGTGCTCGATTTTCCGAAGCGGATCGTCCGCGAACCGATCCAGGACGAGAAGTTCCGCTACACGTTCGAGATCCCGGCCGAGCTGGTCCGCACGGTGCTGCGGGACGGCGAGTCCGACTGGGTCAACTCGATCTTCCTGTCGACGCGGTTCCGCGCGAAGCGGGTCGGTGGCTACAACGAGTTCCTGTACACGTTCTTCAAGTGCCTCACCGACGAGCGCATCGCTTACGCGGACGGCTGGTTCGCCGAGGCGCACGACGACACGGCGACCATCGTCAAGGACGGCTGGGAGATACAGCGACGGTGCCCGCACCTCAAGGCGGATCTGTCGAAATTCGGAGTGATCGAGGGGAACACGCTCACGTGCAATCTGCACGGGTGGGACTGGAACCTCGAGACGGGCAAGTGCCTCACGTCGAAGGGCCACCCGCTGCGGTCCGAGCGCGCCGCGCAGAGTTAATCTCAGCTCATGCCACGCAGGTTCGATCACACGGTCCCGTCCACGCTCGCCGCGTCCGACGTCCACGCCGCCCTCACCACCGAGCAGTACTGGACCGATCGGCTCGAGGCCGTCGGCGGCCCCAAGGCGCAGCTGAACGACGTGACCGTCGCAGGCGACGACGCGGACAGCCGCACGGTGTCGGTGTCGATGACCCAGGCCATCGCGGAGGAGTTCCTGCCCGGCGCCATCACCAGCATCCGCCCGGGCGATCTGATCATCCACCGGACCGAGTCGTGGGGTTCCCTCGACGCGCAGGGCGCCTCGGGCACCTTCGAGGCCAAGGTCGAGGGCGCCCCGGCGTCCATCACGGGCACCCTGGCACTGCGCTCGAAGGGCTCCGCATCGAGCCTGACGGCGACGGGTCAGGCCGAGGTCAAGGTGCCGATCTTCGGCGGCAAGATCGAGCAGGCGGTCATCGAGCAGGTTCTCGCGCTGATCGACGCCGAGCAGGAGTTCACCGACACCTGGGCGCCGGAGCACCTCTGACTCACCGGTAACCTCATCGACCATGGCACGTCGCATGAACTACTCGGCTCGTCTCCCGTTCACCACAGAGCAGGTGTACGGGGCGCTGACGACGCGTGACTACTGGGACGCGGTGATCGAGGAGCTGCGCAAGTACTCGGAGAACGAGCTCACGCGCTTCGAGGTCACGGCAGACGGCGTCGACGTGGTCATGCGGCACATCATTCCGCGCGACACGCTGCCCGACGTCGCGCAGGCGGTGATGAAGAAGGACATGGTCATCACCCGCAACATCCATCACGACGCGTACTCGGAGACCACCGCCGGGAAGTACGACGCGTCGATTCCCGCCGGCCCGGGCAGCCTCACCGGCACGACGTCCCTCTTCGCCACCGAGGCCGGCTCCACGTTGCGCACCACGTCCGAGGCCAAGGTGTACATCCCCTTCATCGGCGGAAAGCTCGAACAGTTGATGCTCGTCAACCTCGTCGATCTGTGGCGGGGCGAGGGCGAGGTCACGCACGACTGGCTCACGAAGAACGCCTGACCGGCGGGTAGGCCGGAGGCCGGTCGGGATGAGCGGAACGAACTGCTGGGCACTGTGATCTCCCGGATCGGTCCCGAGGGTGTGGTCACTCGAGGGACGACCAACATCAACCGGTTGCGGCGCAGTGATCGCCGGCTGGTGCACGATCCCGACGTCCGAGCGTTGCTCCGCGGAGCGACGCGTCCCCTGGTCGTCGACCTGGGCTACGGCGCCAGTCCGGTCACCACTCTGGAGTTGGCCGCGCGACTGCGCACCGTCCGTGCGGACGTCGCCGTCGTCGGGCTGGAGATCGACCCGTCCCGCGTCGTCCCCGATCGGGACGGTGTCTCCTTCCGCCGCGGCGGCTTCGAACTCGCAGGACTGCGGCCACACCTGGTGCGCGCGTTCAACGTGCTGCGTCAGTATCCCGAGGACGCGGTACCGGGTGCGTGGGCACGCATCACCTCCGCTCTCGCGGACGGCGGCCTCCTCGTCGACGGCACGTGCGACGAACTGGGGCGTCGGGCCACGTGGGTCACCGTGGACGCGTCGGGACCGCGCAGTCTGACCATCGCGTGGGATCCGTTCACGGTGGAGCGGCCGTCGGACATCGCGGAGCGGCTGCCGAAGGTCCTGATCCACCGCAACGTCGCGGGCGAGCGCGTGCACGAGGTGCTGCGGGCGGCCGATCGGGCGTGGGACGTGGCGGCGCCGCTGGCACCGTTCGGACCCCGCGTGCGGTGGCGTGCGGCGCTGACAGCCCTGGCGGCGCAGGGACTTCCGGTCACCGTGCCGCGCCGACGACTGCGGGACAACGTGCTCGCGTTACCGTGGTCGGCCGTCGCTCCCGCCGAGGACACGCAGTAGCGCGTCGACCTTGAGGTGCATCTCGTCCACCTCGTCCTGCGGGTCGGACAGCGAGACGACGGCGCCGCCCGTTCCCACCGACGCCCGGCCGTCCGCGAGCACCACGGTCCGGATGACGATGGACAGGTCCGCCGCGCCGGTGAGCGAGAACCAGCCCAGCGCACCGGAGTACACGCCGCGCGGCCCGCCCTCGAGGCGGTCGATGATCTCCATCGTGCGGCGCTTCGGGGCGCCGGTCATCGATCCGCCCGGGAACGCCGCGCGCACACAGTCGACGGCCGAGAGCCCCGGGCGCACCCGACCCTCGACCGTCGAGACCAGTTGGTGCACATGGGTGTGGCTCTCCACGTCGAAGAGCACCGGCACGTGCACCGACCCGGGCACGCACACCTGATTCAGGTCGTTGCGGACGAGATCGACGATCATGACGTTCTCGGCGCGGTCCTTCTCGCTCGTCGCCAGGTCGAGGCGCGCGGCCGCGTCCTCCGCCGGCGTGCGCCCGCGAGCCCGAGTTCCCTTGATGGGCTTGGAGTCCACGACGCCCGACGCCGTGATCCGCAGGAAGCGCTCCGGTGACGCGCTGAGTATCGCCAGCCCGGGGAATCGCAGGAACGCCGCGTACGGGGCGGGACTGGCGCGCCGCACCGCGAGGTAGAGGTCGGCGGCGTCGCCGTCGAACGGCACGCTCATCTCGTTGGTCAGACAGATCTCGTAGCTCTCCCCCATCGTGATCTGCTCCAGGCAGTCCGCGATCGCCGCGCGATACGCGCCGTCGTCGTGCCGGGTGTCGATCACCGACGGCAGCGCGCCGAGGGGGGTGTCGGACACGGCCGGGCGACCGCGCTCCGAGCGGGGCATCGCGGTCACGGCCGCGGCGGTCTCGTCCAACCATCCGAGCGCCGCGGTGTCGTCGCCACCGACGAGTGTGAGGGTGAGCAGATAGGTGCACCGATCACGGTGGTCGAGTGCGATGAGTCTGTCCGCGAACATCATTCGCGCATCGGCCGTCGGCGACGCATGCGCCGCCGCTCCGCCCGTCTCGGCCTTGAGCTCGTAGCCGAGGTGACCGACGTAGCCGAGGGCGAAGTCGAACGGCACCGCGGGCACCCGGTCGACGGCCCGCGCCGCGATCTGTTCCCCGAGGTGGTCGAGGAACGACGTGACCGTCTCCTCGGTCGTGCCGTCGGCGGTCGTCGTCGTCACGCACGAGGTGGCGACGTCGTACGACACGTCCTCCGCCAGTGGGCCGTCACCGGGTCCGAGGTAGGAGAACCGGGCACTGCCGTCGAGCTCGGCGCTCGAGTCGAGCCAGAACGTGGACCGTCCGCGGAGTGGGCGCGCCACCTCCTCGGGGTCCGGCAGAACGTCGAGACGGCGCACGAGCACCCGGTAGCGGGGGTCGCGCACGACCGGGTCACGCGGCGCCACGGTCGGCGCGGAGGTGTGGGTGCTCGGGCGGGCGTCCCGCGCGAGGTCGAGAAAGTTGGCGATCACCTGCAGTCCACGTTCCGTGCCGATCGACTCGGGATGGAACTGCACTCCCCACAGCGGCCGTGACCGATGACGCAGCGCCATCATCACCCCGTCGTCGGTCCACGCCGTCGCCTCGAGCTCGTCGGACAGGGCCGTGACGGTGAGGGAGTGGTACCGCACCACGCGCAGGGGCGACGGCAGGCCGGCGAAGAGATCGGTGCCGTCGTGCCGCACGTCGGACATCCGGCCGTGCATGGGCTCGGGTGCCAGATCGACGACGCCACCACAGCTGTCCGCGATGCCCTGATGCCCCAGACACACCCCGAGAAGCGGCAGACCACCGTCCCGGATCACCCTGCTGCTGACGCCCATGTCGGCCGGGCGACTCGGGCGGCCCGGGCCTGGCGAGACGACGACGGCGTCCACCCGGTCCAGCGGGAGGGAGGACCACGGGACGTCGTTGTGCACGACGATGGGGGCGGTCCCGGACACCTGCTCCAGGTACTGGGCCAGGTTGTGGGTGAACGAGTCGTAATTGTCGATCAGCAGCGTGCGCATGAGAGGAACATCCTCTCAGCGCAGCGCCGTCTCCACCCGCTCGGCCACCCGGTCACCGCACTCCACAGCCTGCTCGAAGAGATCGTCGACGACCAGTCGTCCGAGCACCAGACCGTCGGCGACCACTTCGTCGAGGGTGAACTGCGAGATGCCGCCCGCCGCGAGATCCAGCACGGTGCGGACCGGCGTCGTCATGCGGAAGGCACCGGAGAGCTCGATGTCCGCGCCCGTCAGGCGTCCCCGATGGATCGCGAGGCGCTGGTCGTGCGCTCGGGCCGTCCCACTGACCCGGACGTGGACGAACTGCGGGTGCAGGCTGCCCATGCCGTGCAGCTCGGCCGCGCTCTGGTGGGAGATCACCGCGGTGGCGCCCAGCCACACGCACCACTTCGAGTACTCCTCGAGATCGTGGCTCGGCCAGTCCGACAACCGCAGCAGATCGGTCTCGACCCGCGTCCAGGATCCGTCGGCGACGTGCGCCTCGATCTCGCACGGCAGATACCCGGCATCGAGCGCGTGAGCTGCGGTGAAGTACCCGTCCTGTTCGGCGACCACGCCGTCCAGACGTTCCGCCACATCGTCGCCCGCCATGCTCGAAGAGCCTACGTGGTTGTGTCACGCGTCACAGAGAAATGGCGCTGTCGCCGTGCACCCGATCGGCCGGTCCACAGAGGAACCTCAGAGATGTCGTCCACACTGTCTCTCATGACTCACGACACCGCACCCAGACGACGCTCCCGGGTGCCTCTCATCGCCGGAGTGCTGGTCATCGTCGTCATCGCGGCACTCGTCGGCGGCGAGTTCTATGCCCGCAACCGCGTCGAGAACTGCCTCACGACCCAGTTCGAGAGCGAACTCGGCTCACAGATCGACGTCGGCCTCGGCCTGCAGCCCGTCCTGTTCTCCCTCGCGACCGAGAAGTTCTCGTCCGTCGACATCTCGAGCGACGACACGAAGTTCGGGCCCGCACAGGACATGCAGGTCCAGGCGACCGTGAACGACGTCGACCTCACCTCCACGGACACCACGTCCGGTCAGATCGGCAGCAGTTCGGCCGACGTCACGTGGTCGACCGGCGGCATCCTCGCGACCCTGCAGGAGCAGGGAGTCGGCAGCGTCGTGTCCGGTGTGACCAGCGATCCCGCCGCCGGAACGCTGAAGTTCGCCATCGTCGGTGGACTGGCGGAACTCACCGTGAAGCCCGTGGTGCAGGGCGACACGATCGAGGTCCAGACCACGGACGCGTCGATCCTCGGGATCGGCATTCCCACCGACCTCGCGGACAGCGTCGTCTCGGTGCTCACGGACAGCCTGCAGGCGTACCCGCTCGGCATGACGCCGGACGCCCTCGAGGTGACCGACACCGGGATCCACATGACCCTCAGCGGCGGCCAGTACACGATCCCCGCCGCGCAGGGCGGTCAGCAGCAGGTCACCTGCTAGTCGGCGAAGCCGTCCAACACGCTGCGGGTCCCGGACAGGCCCAGTCGGGTGGCGCCGGCCTCGATCATCGCTCGGGCGGTGTCCGCATCGCGGATCCCGCCCGACGCCTTGACACCCAGGCGGCCACCGACGGTGCGGGCCATCAGACTCACGGCCTCCGTCGACGCTCCACCCGCGGGATGGAACCCCGTGGACGTCTTGACGAAGTTCGCGCCGGCCCGCTCCGCCGCCCGGCAGCACTCGATCACCGCGCGCTCCCCGTCCGCCGACGCGAGCAGCGCCGCCGACTCGATGATCACCTTCAGGACGGCGTTCTCGCCCATCGCCTCCCGGACGGTGATGATGTCCGCCAGGACGGCGTTGAAGTCACCCTCCACCGCGGCGCCGACGTCGATCACCATGTCGACCTCGCGCGCCCCGTGCTGCACCGCCAGACGCGCCTCCGAACCCTTGATCAACGAGTGGTGCTTTCCGGACGGGAACCCCGCCACCGCGGCGACCACCAGGTCACCCGTGTCACGAACCGGGAGCATCGACGGCGACACGCAGACCGCGAGGACGCCCAGATCCTTCGCCTCCGCGACGAGCGCCCGGACGTCGGCGACCGTCGCCTCGGGCTTGAGCAGAGTGTGATCGACCATGCGGGCGACGTCGGTGCGCGTGAGGGTTGTCATGCGCTCCACCTTTCCAGACGGAGGCCGGTCGGGATCGGTCAGGAAGGGACGGGTGTCAGTGAGACAATGGCGCCCATGCCGCCCGAATCTCCACGCTCCGACTCTCGCCGCTACGTCCTCACACTGGGCTGCCCCGACCGCACGGGCATCGTCGCGCGCATCTCGACCTTCCTGGCCGATCTCGGGGGCTCGATCGTCGAGGCCGCCTATCACGCCGACGCGGACAGTGGCTGGTTCTTCACCCGTCAGGCCGTCGCGGCCTCGTCGATCGACATCGGAGTCGACGAGCTGCGCGCACGGTTCGCGGCGGTCGCCGCGGAGATCGGCCCGGAATCCGAGTGGTCGCTGCACGATTCCGGAGAGCGCAAGAAGGTCGTGCTCCTGGTGAGCAAGGAGGGACACTGCCTCCACGATCTGCTCGGGCGCGCCGCCGGCGGAGAACTGCCGGCGACCATCGAAGCGGTCATCGGAAACCACCCCGATCTCGAATCCGTCACGCGCGCACACGGTGTGCAGTTCCACCATGTTCCGTTCCCCGAGGACCCCAGCAAGCGCGGGCCCTCCTTCGACGCGCTCCGCGACCTCGTCGACGGCTACTCCCCCGACGCGGTGGTGCTGGCCCGCTTCATGCAGGTGCTGCCGGAGTCGTTGTGCGAGCACTGGTCCGGGCGCGCGATCAACATCCACCACAGCTTCCTGCCGTCGTTCGTCGGCGCCCGGCCGTATCACCAGGCGTTCGCACGAGGGGTCAAGCTCATCGGCGCGACGTGCCACTTCGTCACCGCCGAGCTCGATGCCGGACCCATCATCGAGCAGGACGTCATCCGCATCGACCATGCGGACGCGGTCGCCGACATGGTCCGTCAGGGCCGGGACATCGAGAAGATGGTGCTCGCGCGCGGACTGCGCTGGCACCTCGAGGACCGTGTGCTGGTGCACGGCCGCAAGACCGTGGTGTTCGACTAGACAGCTGGTCGTATCAGGCAGCTGGGGTTCGACCCACCACGACGGTCTCGTTGTAGACGAACAGCTTTCCCACCGGACGCGGGAACGGGAACGAGGCGGACGTCGTGCGCTCGATGCCGGCGGCAGCGCAGAGGGCGAGCAGGTCGGCGGCGTCCAACCAGCTCGTGTGCGTCGGGTCGCTGGCGAACCCGACTTCCTGTGGGCACACGATCATGACGACGGAGTCCGGCTGCAGACACGGCAGGTACTCCGTCAGCACTTCGCCCTCCGCGCCCGGCGGCAGGTGCTCGAGCAGGTGGGCCATGAGCATGCCGTCGAAGCCCGTGTCGCCGAGGGCGTGGAACTCCTCGGGTGTGTACGCGGTCATGCCCTGCGAGCGGCAGAACTCGACGGACGCGACGTTGTGATCGACACCGACGCTGCCCGCGGGAAGGTTGCGCAGATTCCGGCCGATCCCGCAGCCGACGTCGAGAACGCGCCGCCCAGCGAGATGGCGTCGGATGTTCCACTGGTATGGGGCCTGCACGCGCAGAATGCGTTTCCACCGCGCACCCTGCAGCTCGCGCAGCCGCTCGGTGTAGGCGTCCCCTCTGGTGTCGTCGCTCATGCCGGCAGCTCCGCCAGCCGGACCAGCTCGGCGTCGAACTCCGCGATCGATTCCACCGAGCTCATGTGTCCGACACCGTCGAGTTCGAGGAACCGGCCCAGCACTCCGGCGCGGGAGAGTCGATCGGCGAGCTTGCGGGCGTGCACCGGCGGCGTCAGGCGGTCGCGAGTACCGACGATCACCGACGTCGGGACGTCGATGTTCTCCAGCGCGTCGTGAATGTCCAACGCGGACAGCGCCGATCCCCACATGCCCCGCGTTCGAGGGGAGCACTCGCGCACGATGCGTTCGCAGAACGCCACCTGCGCCGGAGTGGACTCGGCGCCCATCGTCACGTACTTCAGAGCACGAGCGGAGAACGGACTCGACGGGATGGGCAGTGCCGATCCGAGCACGCTCGACGCCACCCGCGCCGGCACCTGAGCGACACCGGGTGGCAACGGGATGACAGTGGTCTCGCGGACCAGACTGTCGGTGGCCGTGTTGGCCAGCAGTATCGCCTTCACGTAGTGGCGCACCTGCGCGGGATACTGTGCCGCCCAACTCATCACGGACATGCCGCCCATGCTGTGTCCGGCGACGACGGCCTTGGTGTCCGAGTCGACCGTCGCGTCGAGCACCGCGGCGAGGTCGGCCCCCAGGACGTCGGCACCGAGCGGCCGGGTCCCCACCTCACTGGCTCCGTGCCCGCGCTGGTCGTACACGACGACGCGGTACCGTCCGGCGAGGTCGTTGATCTGCGGCGCCCAGAAGTCGGCGGAGCAGGTCCATCCGTGACTGAGGACGATCGGGGCGGCGTCCGGGTCGCCGTACTCGCGCACGTGCAGCGCGGCACCGTCCTCGGCGACGACCGTGCGCACCCGTGGGGTGAGCTCCGGACGCGCCAGCAGTACATCGGTGTCCGCCATCCGCGCCGAGGGCGGTGACGCCCGTCGAGTCGACCGGATCGAGGCTGCACCGGCCACCGCGACCGCGGCCACGGCAGCGGTCACCACTGCACCACGAGTGTTCATCGGTCTCCTGTCCTGCTGCTCGAGCTGGTGCTCGCGCCGTTGCCGTCACTGTCGTCGGTGTCCGCCGTGGCGGCGTCGCCGCTGTCCTCCGTGGCGGCGTCGCCGCTGAGCGCCGTGGCGGCGTCGCCGCTGAGCGCCTTCTCCATCGCGTGCACGATCTCGGCGTCCATGGTCTCGGAGAAGAGCGCCTGCACGGCACGGCTGGCCAGCGGACGCAGGGTGGTGATGAGGTCCGCCATGGCCGAGAGCTCGCTGGGGTCGAGCGTGAACGGATCGGCGCCGCCCGGAACGAACCTGTCGACGACCAGACGCACGAACTGCTGGGACACGCTCGTCAGGTCCTGGTGGACGCGCTCGGTGCGGGACAGGATGTCCGGCAGCGCGAGACCCGCGTCGAACAGCACCTTGGCCGCGCGGACCAGGGCGGGGTTCTCGATGCGGTAGCCGTCCCCGTCGCGGGAGAAGACGTCGAGCGCTTCCGCACGCGTCAGATCGTCGTCGCTGATCCGTCCGTCGAACATGGTGTCGATCTCGTCGCGGGTCAGCCGCGCCGGGTGGTCGACGTTGGCGGCGCCGTCGGGATCCTCGGTGCCCAGGACGTCCTCGACGCGGAGTCCGTACTGCGCCGCGGTGAGGAGTTCGCTGATGGTGACGAAGGTGTAGCCACGGTCGAGCATGCGCGAGATCATCTGCAGCCGAGCGAGGTGCGACTCGTCGTACCAGCCCGTCCGACCCACCTTGCGCGGGGGCGGCAGCAGACCGCGGTCCTGATAGACGCGCACGTTGCGGACGCTCACGCCGGCTTCCCTGGCGAGGTCGTCGATCCGGTACTCGGTCAGGCCGACTCGGCGGAGATCCCGGGGATCACGCGAGCGAGCATCGTCGAGTGGGGAGTCCGGCACCCTCAGACCTTAACCCTGCCGCCCTCCCGTACCAGTACCTATTGATTTTCGATAGATCCTGACCGATACTCGATGCATGATCACGGAAAGACGCGTCGTCGCGACACTCAGGGTGTTCCTCGCCGGCCTGTTCGCCCTGCTCGTCCTGTTCCAGGTCATGTCGCTGCCGGGACAGTTCGCGCACATGGCCCGCGAGAACCCGGAATCCGCGTACCTCCGATGGCCCCTCACCGCGCTCACCATCTTCTGGGTGGTGTGCGTGCAGATCGTCGTCATCGCCACCTGGAAGCTGCTCACTCTCGTCCGCCGGGATCGCATCTTCTCCGGTGCCGCGTTCGTGTGGGTCGACGCGATCGTCCGCGCGATCGTGGCCGCCGGTGTGTCGCTCGGTGTCGTGTTCCTCGTCGTCGGGTTCCGCGCGGACGATCCGGGGCCCGTGCTCCTGCTGTTCCTGCTCTGCATGATCGTCGGCGTCGCCGCACTGCTGATGATGGTCATGCGTGCCCTGCTGCGGAAGGCGAGCGACCTGCGCGCCGACCTCGAGGGCGTCATCTGATGCCCATCGTCGTCCGCATCGACGTGGAGCTGGCCAAGCGCAAGATGAGCGTCGGCGAGTTCGCCGAGCGCGTCGGACTGACCCCCGCCAACGTCGCCGTACTCAAGAACGGGCGGGCCCGCGCGGTGCGGTTCAGCACCCTGGAGACCATGTGCCGGGTGCTGGAGTGCCAGCCGGGTGACCTACTCGAATGGGTGGACGACGAGACATGATGCGGGTGCCCTAACTTATCGGTACGGCCCGGCGAACACGATCGCGCCGGCTGCCCTACACTTCCGTCATGGTCGACCGCATCGGAACTCGTCCACCCACATCCGGAGGCATCACTCCCGTCCGGCTGTTCACGCTGCTCGGCCCCGCGTTCGTCGCCGCCATCGCCTACGTCGACCCGGGCAACGTCGCCGCGAATCTCACCGCGGGTGCGCGCTACGGCTACCTCCTCGTGTGGGTGCTCGTGGCCGCCAATGCGATGGCGGTACTGATCCAGTACCTCTCGGCCAAGCTGGGCCTGGTCTCCGGACGATCACTGCCGGAGATGCTCGGCGACCGCATGCGTCCCTGGCCCCGCCGGGCGTTCTGGGTGCAGGCCGAGGCCGTGGCGATCGCGACGGACCTCGCCGAGGTGATCGGCGGCGCCATCGCGCTCAACCTCCTGTTCGGCGTTCCGCTCTTCGTCGGCGGTCTCATCACCGGCGTCGTGTCGATGGTGATCCTGGCCGTCCAGTCACGGCGGGGTCAGCGCACCTTCGAGTTCGTCGTCATCGGCATGCTCGCCATCATCACGATCGGCTTCCTCACCGGCCTGCTGTTCACCGACATCGACGCGGGCGGTGTCGCCGGCGGTCTCGTACCGGGGTTCGACGGCTCCGGATCGGTCCTGCTCGCGGCCAGCATGCTGGGCGCGACGGTCATGCCGCACGCCATCTACCTGCACTCCGCGCTCGCCCGCGACCGCCACGGCGTCGAGAAGGACTCCGGCAAGCTCGACCGCCTGCTGCGCGCGACCAAGTGGGACGTCACGTTCGCGCTCATCATCGCCGGCAGCGTCAACATCGGCATGCTGCTGCTCGCCGCATCGGCGTTCCGCGGCGAGGAGGGCACCGACACCATCGACGGCGCGCACGCGGCCATCGAGAACAATCTCGGGCCCGCGGTCGCCGCGATCTTCGCCGTCGGCCTGCTCGCCTCGGGTCTCGCGTCGACCTCGGTGGGCTGCGCCGCCGGTGCCGAGATCATGAAGGGACTGCTGCAGAAGCGGATCCCGATCCAGGTGCGCCGCGTCGTCACGTTGATTCCTGCGCTGGTGGTCCTGGGTATCGGCGTCGATCCGACGCTGGCGCTGGTGCTGAGTCAGGTGGTGCTGAGCCTGTGCATTCCGTTCGCGCTGATCCCGCTGGTGCGCATGACCTCCAGCAGCGCGGTGATGGGCGCCCGCATCAACTCACGGACCACCGTGGTCCTCGCCGTCGTCACCACCGGCCTGATCGTGGCGCTCAACGCGGCACTGCTCTGGCTCACGGTCACCGGCCAGGGTTAGCTACCAGCGCGGTCCGCGCTGGATGTCGTCGACCTTGGGCCGCACGTCCACGAGGTACACACCGATGGCGACGACGGCGATGATGCCGACGAAGCCCACCACCGGGAAGACGAGCAGGATCAGCAGCGCGACCGCGAGAATGGCCACCCACCCCGGCTTGTTCAGCTTGTCCGCGGCGGTGAAGGCGTCGGGGCGCTGGCGGATGGCGTGGAAGAGCGCGAACGCCACACCCACCAGAGCGATGAGTTGCAGGATGTTCATGATCGCGCTGGTCGCGCTGTACGCCATGGGCATGCGGTCATCCTAAACGACACCGACCCCCGCGCTTCGTCAGCGCGGGGGTCGGAATTGTCGCGATCGACTAGCTGGTCGACTTCTTGGCCGGAGCCTTCTTGGCCGGGGTGGCCTTCTTGGCGGGGGCGGGAGTCGAGGCCTTGGCCGGGGTGGCCTTGGCGGGAGCCGACTTCGTGGCCGGGGTCTTCTTGATGGGCGAGCCCGCGTTGTTGCGCGTCTTGCCCTCGACCGTGCCGGCTGCACCCGAGGCGCGATCCGACGCCTTCTGGCCTGCGGTCTTCGCCTTCTGGCCGAGCTCGTCGATCTTCTCGCTCAGCTCGTCGGCAGCCTCGTCGACATTGTCGACGGCGTCCTCGGCGCCTTCCTTGATCGCGTCGGTGGCCTCGTCGGCACCTTCCTGCACACGATCGGACGCGCGGCCCGCGAGGGCTGCGGCGCGCTCACCGACGGCGCGGGTCTGCGAGGCGACGGTGCCGAGGGTCTGCTCGGTGAGGTCGACAGCGTCGTTGGCGACGGCGTTGGCGCGCTCGAGACCGTCCTCGACCGCCGGGTTCTTGCGGATGCGCTCGACCGTCTCCTCGCCGCGCTCGGCGAGTGCGGTGTAGAGGTCCGACGCCACCTTGAGGTAGGCCTCGGCGACCTTGCGGAGCTCCTCGGGGGTGAAACGCTCGCGGAGATCGGCGATCTCGTCCGGCAGCTCCTGCGGCAGCGCGTTCAGGCGTCCGCGGAGCGTCTCGACGCTCTCGGTGACGTCTTCCTGCAGGTCGGCGAGGCGGGCGCGGGCGGTGTCGACGCGGTCGTTGACGTCGGCCTGCGTGCTCTCGGCGCGGTGGCGGACCTGGGCGACGACGTCGGCCACGGCCTGGACCACGGCGTCACCGGCGCCGACGGCGGCGAACAGCGGGGTCTTGACGGTGTCGAACTTCGGGTCGGTCATGTGTGATCTCCTGATGTCGTTTCGTGGTTGATCTCTGATCGCAGCGTGGGGGTGCCGGTCTCGTTCTCGCGGCGGAACGAGTAGTAGATCTCGAGGAGCACCTGCTTCTGACGCTCCGTGATGGAGTCGTCACCGTGCACCGCGTCGATGATGGGACTGTGCGGCCGTTCCTCGAGCAGACCGGCTTGCACGTACAGGACCTCCGAGGACACACGAAGACCCTTGGCGATCTGACTCAGAACCTCTGCCGACGGCTTGCGCAGGCCCCGCTCGATCTGGCTGAGGTAGGGATTGCTGACGCCGGCGGAGAGTGCGAGTTGCCGCAGGGACACCTGGGCCGACTCTCGCTGTGCCCGAATGAAACTCCCGATGTCCTGTGTCGCCGTGCTGACGACGCGGGCGGCGAGATCTCCGGCTGCCGACACCACTGTGGTGTCGTCGCCTTCCTTCTCCTCGGATGCCATCTCGAACACTCCTGACTCATGTCGAATGCGCCTCGCCAACGACGATAACCAAGGGTGCTAGCAATTGCAAGCACTGTGCTAGCACCCACACCCGAGGGCACGCGGTGGTGGTGTCGACCAGCCACACACCCTGCTCGGCGCTGCGCACCCCGACCAGTCGGCGGAAAGGGGTGGGCACCTCACGCACCCCGTGCACGGCCGCGGCGGCTACCCGAACAACAGGTGCGAGATCGAATAGATCGCCAGACCCGCAAGCGAGCCGACCACCGTGCCGTTGATGCGGATGAACTGCAGGTCCCGTCCCACCTGCAGCTCGATCTTGCGGCTGGCCTCGTCGGCGTCCCATCGGGCGACGGTGTCGGTGATGACGGTGGTGATCTCGTCGGTGTAGTTCTCGACGATGTAGCGCACGCCGGCCATCAGCCAGCCGTCCGCCTTGCCGCGCATCGCGTCGTCGTCGCGCAGGCGGAGCCCGAACTTCTGCACGTTCTCGCTGATCTTGGCGCGCAGGGTGCTCTTCGGGTCGTCCACCGAGTCGACGATGAGCCGCTTGGCCACCTTCCACGATGCCGCCGCGAGGCCGGTGACCTCGTCGCGGCCCATGATCTCCGACTTGATCGACTCGGCCTTGGCGATGGTGTCGGGGTCGTTCTGCAGGTCGTCGGCGAAGTCGGTGAGGAACTTGTCGGCCGCGAGCCGCAACTCGTGCTGCGGGTTCGACCGGACCTTCCACGTGAACTCCACGAGTTCGCGGTGGATGCGTTCTCCGAGAAGCACATCGACGAACTTCGGCGACCAGGACGGAGAGTCCCTCGACACGATCCGGTCGATGGTCGGCAGGCTGTTCTGGGCCCATTCGTGTGCGCGCTCGGCGAGCAGATCGATCAGTGGCTTCTGCCGGTTGTCCTCGAGCAGCGAGCCCAGGACGCGTCCGATCGGCGGCCCCCACTGCGGATCACCGAGGCGCTTGACGATGGTGTTGTCGATGACCTGCTGAATGTCCTCGTCGTCGAGCACGTCGAGGAAGCCGCGCAGCACGGTCGCCGTCTCCTCCGCGACACGGTCGGCGTGGGCCGGGTCGGCGAGCCAGGTGCCGAGGCGCAGCGGGATGCGCGCGGACTCGACCTTCTGCGACACGACGTCGACGGCGAGGAAGTTCTGCCCGACGAACGATCCGAGGCTGGTGCCGAGCTGGTCCTTCTTCCGCTTGATGATCGCGGTGTGCGGGATCTTCAGACCCATGGGGTGCTTGAAGAGAGCGGTGACGGCGAACCAGTCGGCGAGCGCGCCGACCATGCCCGCCTCCGACGCCGCCCGGACGAAACCGACCCAGCCGCCGGCGCCGCGGGACTCCTGCCACCGGCAGAAGAGATAGACGATGGAGGCGAACACCAGGAAGCCGGTGGCGACGATCTTCATCTTGCGGAGGTCGCGTCGTTTGACGTCCTCGTCGAATGTCATGAGCTGCACCGACTCCATTGTGCAGGGTCGGCGCGCGACTCGTGCCCCGACCGGCGACGACGTCTCGCCCGGACGCGGGTCCGACGGCGCCGGGCACTACTGTTGGAGTGGGCGACGTGACATGCGCCGCCGCACACGAGTGCGCCAGAAGCGCAGTCGGACATCGGGACGGAGTACACGCGCGTGGCGAGCAGATCGGCAGCGAGGAAGAGCGACGGGGACACCGCCGACCAGGACGCCGACGAGACCGGGGCCCGGAAGACCGGGCGAACCCGTTCCGCCAGGGCCGAGACGGTGAAGCCGGATTCCGACGACACCGCGACCGACGCCCCCACGGACAAGCCGGACGGCCGCAAGCGACGCTGGCGCGAGCACAAGATCGCCCGTCGCGAGGAACTGGTGGACGGCACTCTCGCCGCCATCCGGCTGCGCGGCCGCAACATCGGCATGGACGAGATCGCCACCGAGATCGGTATCTCGAAGACCGTCCTGTACCGCTACTTCCACGACAAGAACGATCTGACCAACGCGACGCTCGAGCGATATGTGGAGACGACTCTCGCACCGCGGATCTACGACGCGATCAGCGTCGAGCTCGACGAGTACAACCTCACCCGCCAGGTGGTCGCCGCGTACGTGGAGACCGTCGCGGACGACCCCGAGGTCTACCTGTACGCGATGTCGAACAGCTCGGGGCCGAACCGCGACGTGGTCGCCGAGTCGGAGCGCATGATCGCCGAACTGCTGGCGACGGTGCTCGGTGAGCGCCTGCGCCGGATGGAGATGGACTCGGGCGGCTCGCTGCCCTGGTCGTACGGGATCGTGGGCGGCGTCCAGTTGGCCACGCACTGGTGGATCTCGAACCGGTCGATGTCGGCAGCGGACCTCATCGACTACCTCACCATGATGGTGTGGGGCGGCATCCACGGTGTCGCGGAAGCGGGCGGTTCGCCCTCACGCTTCAACGCGGTCGACCACCCACTCGTCGACGAATAGAGGCGCCTAGCGGTCGTGCTCGTCGTCGAGCGGGACGTCGCGACTCTGCTCGAGCAGGTCCGCGTCGGAGGCGTCGTACGTCACGGCGACCGTGGGCGTGACCGCGTCGGTGTCGTCGTCCCGCACCGTGTCCCGCTCCTGCTCGAGAGCGTCCTCGACGGGAAGTTCCGGGCTCGTGAAATCGGGCATCTGTCGTTCCCTCCCTCGGTGAGTCTGCGTGGGCCGTTCCGAGGTTACCGGCGCTCGACCGGAACCAACACCACGGCCATACCGGCCATACCGATCATGAGGACACCGACCAGGGCTCCCAGGGCGAAGGAGTTCACCGCGGCCGCCACGAAGGCCGCCATCCCGGCGCACAGGGCGACCATCAGGACGATTCCCGCCGTGGTGTGCTCGAAGAGGCAGGTCATCACGGGTGCCTCGGCGGCATCGCCGGCGGTGTCGGGCACGACCGCTCCGGCCGCGTCCACTGTCGGTGTGCTCACTGGTGTTCCCCTCTCCCGCGTCACCTCTCGGTGAACGCAGCGGTGCCTCGATCGGACGTGCTCACCATCCGGTCGAAGGGCAGATACCCGCGCCCGGGCCGATCCAACCCGCCGAGGGTGTGCCGTTTCCCACCACCGGGTGCCGGGTAGATCGGGACAGCCGCATCGCGTCCCGCGACACGGCGAGAACGAGAGAGGTTCACGATGACTGACACCCCGAACACCGACTCCGAGTCGGCCCGCCGCACCGTGGCGTTCCTCGCGACGGACGGTGTCGAGCAGATCGAGCTCACCGCTCCCCGCGAGGCACTCGATCAGGCCGGAGCGACCACGGTGCTGCTCTCGCTGACCCACGGTGAGATCCAGGCCTTCGAGAACGACACCGAACCTGCCGACACCTTCGCCGTCGACCAGTTGGTCGCCGAGGCCTCCGTCGACGACTTCGACGCGCTGGTCCTGCCGGGTGGAACGACCAACCCCGACACGCTGCGCCTCGACACCGACGCGGTGTCGTTCGTCCGCGACTTCGTGAACTCCGGCAAACCGGTGGGGGTGATCTGCCACGGCCCGTGGACGCTCGTCGAGGCCGACGTCGTACGCGGTCGCACGCTGACCTCGTACCCGAGCGTGCGTACCGACATCAGGAACGCCGGCGGCACGGTGGTGGACGAGGAGGTCGTCGTGGACGGCAACCTGATCTCCAGCCGCAACCCGGACGACATCCCCGCGTTCTGCGAGGCCGTGGTCCAGGCCGTCACCGCTCTCGACGCGGCCGAGTGAGCCGGGGTCAGCCGTTCGACTCGTCGGCCGGCTGATCCTGCGCGGGCGGCGGGAATCCGCCGGTCGCGATCGGTCCCCACGTGTCGATGGCGATGCGGATGATCGACTTGCCCTGCGTCACCATCGCCTGCCGGTACTCGTCCCAGTCGGGGTGCTCGCCCGCGATCGCCCGGTAGTAGTCCACGAGCGGCTCGACGGAGTCGGGCAGGTCGATGACCTCCGCGGTGCCGTCGATCTGCACGTAGGGGCCGTTCCAGTCGTCGGAGTGGATGCAGAGCGTGACGGCCGAGGACCGACGGATGTTCACGGTCTTCGCGCGCTGCGGGTACGTCGAGACGACGATGCGCCCCTGCGCGTCGAGCCCGCAGGTCACGGGTGAGATCTGCAGTCCACCGGACTGCTTCGTGGTGACCAGGGTGGCGTGGTGCCGCTCGGCGACGAAGCGATGCAGGGCATCGAGATCGACTCGGTCGGCTGTTGCGTACGTCGGTGCCATGATTCGAGGGTAGGTGCTCGCCCGCCGGGGGCTAGAATCGGTGCCGACAGACGACACTCGGTCCGGACTCACCGGCCACGCGGTTCCGGGGGTGCCGCGGTCGACCTTCCGCCCTCAGGACAGACCGTGACCGTTCCACCTCGTCCCCCCTCGATCGCACCGCCGCCCTCCGCGCTCTCCACCTTCGACGCCGCGGGTGCGGCCGTCGTCGCGTATCTCGACAGCATCCTTCCCGCGACGGCCTGGGCCGTCTCGCGCGTCGTCGACGACAAGCAGATCTTCCTGCGCACCAACACCAACGGCCTGGGGATCGACACCGGCCTCGTCGTGGGGTGGAACGAGTCGCTGTGCCATTCGATGACCGAGGGCGAGATCCCGTCCGTCGTGGAGGACCTCGACGACGCGGGCATTCCGCGCATCGGCGTTCCCGGGCACGACCCGGTCCGGTCGTACATCGGTGTGCCCATCCGGCGGGCGGACGGCTCGCTGTTCGGCACGATGTGCGGTTTCGGCTCGCGGCCGATCATCGGGCCGCTGCCCGCCGGCATGACCGCGCTGCTCGATCTCCTGTCCGGGCTGCTCACCACGGTGTTCGAGACCGACCACGCCCGCGCGGTCGCGGAGCGGTCCGCCGAACTGGCTCGGCGCGAGGCGGAGACCGACCCCCTCACCGGACTCTTCAACAGGCGGGGATGGAACCGGGTGCTCGAGCCCGAGGACGCGCGCTGGACTCGCTTCGCCGACCCCGGCGCCGTGGTGGTCGTCGACCTCGACGGGATGAAGCAGGTGAACGACCGGCACGGCCATGCCGCGGGAGACCGGGTGATCCGACGCGCCGCCGAACTGCTGCGGGCGTGGGCTCACGAGTCCGACGTCGTGGCCCGTCTCGGCGGCGACGAGTTCGGAGTCCTGGTGTTCGACCGCGACGCCACCGACGTCGACGGCATGCTCACGGCCCTGGAGTCCTCCGCCCACGCGGCGGACGTGCCGATGTCGGTCGGATGGAGCACGGTCACCGAGGCCGGCAGCATCACCGCGTCGTGGTCGCTCGCGGACGAGAACATGTACGTGTCGAAGCGTCGGTCACCGAGCAGGTCCGGCATCGACATTCATCCGACCCCCGGACGCCACCAGGGCGGTCACGTCGCCCGGCGGTAGTGGTCGCGCCATCAGGTAGCCCTGGGCGTAGCCGCATCCGCACCGGACGAGGCTGTCGAGTTGGGCCGTGGTCTCCACGCCCTCGCCCACCACGTCGAGACCGAACGCGTCGGCCACCGACACGACGGCGCGGATGACCGCCTCCGACTGCTCGGTCGGCAGGTCGGCGACGAACGATCGATCGATCTTGATGGCGTCGAGGATCGGGAAGCGCGTCAGGTAGTCCAGCGAGCTGTGGCCGACACCGAAGTCGTCCAGCAGGATCTTGATGCCCATCCGGTGCAGCTCGTCGAGGTTGTTCTTCACGGCGGACGTGTCCTCGAGCCACAGGGTCTCGGTGATCTCGATGCCCAGCAGATCCGGGGCGAGACCGGTCCGCTCGAGCGTGTCGGCGAGGGACGACGCGAACGTGCGCTGACGAAGCTGCAGCGGACTGACGTTGACGCGAAGTTCCACCGGATCACCGGTCTGCCAGCGTGCGGCCTCGGTGCACGCCCGGCGCAGCACCCAGCTGCCGAGCGGCCCGATCAGGCCCGCGCGTTCGGCGGCGGGAACGAACTCGTCGGGCCCGACGACGCCGAGACTCGACGTGGTCCACCGCGCGAGCGCCTCGACCCCGGTCATGCGTCCGGATCGGATGTCGAACACGGGTTGGTACGCCACGTCGAGGTCGTCGTTCTCGATCGCAGACCGGAGCTCCGAGGCGATGGTCAAGCGCCGCAACGCTTCTCCGCCCTGCACCTTGTCGTACAGCTCGTAGCTCCCCGGCCCCTCCTTCTTCGCGCCGCCCATGGCGACGTCCGCCTGGCGGACCATCTCCGCGGCGGTGTGCTCGCCGTACCCGACCGAGATGCCCATGCAGGCGGTGACGGTCGTCGTCCGGTTCCCGATGGTGAGCGGACGGCGGAACATGGCCAGCACACCCTGGGCGACGCCGATGGCGTCGAAGGTGCTGCGCAGGCCCGGGCACACGAGCAGGAACTCGTCGCCGCCGAAGCGGGCGACGGTGTCGGAGGGCCTGACGGTGCGGGTGAGCATCGGCGCCACCGCCGTGAGCACCGCGTCCCCCGCCCCGTGGCCGAAGCTGTCGTTGATGGTGCGGAAGTCGTGGAGGTCCACCAGGATCACCGCGGTGAGCGTCCCGTCCTCGCGCGAGACTCCGAGCGCGGAATCGATGCGTTGGTACGCGAGCGTGCGATTCGCCAACTGCGTCAGCGGGTCGTGCAGGCTGCGGTATCGCAGCTCGCGTTCGAGGTCGGACCGGCGCACGGCGGACGCCAGCACCGCGGCCACCGTGACGACGAAGGACAACGTGTCGGCCGACGGCGTGTGCGGCTCGGTGCGATAGACGACGAGGACACCCCACGTGCCGTCGCCCCCGCGGACGGGAGCCGCGATACCGCTGCGGAGGTCGTGGTCCTCGAGCAGGGTGACGTCGAAGCGGGTCTCGTCGCGGGTGTCCGCGCACACGATCACCTCCTCGCGCTCGAGCGCGTAGCCGGCCAGCGTCGCGGTGCCCGAGGGCAGGGTCTCCTCGTCCGGCGGCTCGAAGGTGGCCGCGTGGACGGCCAGGCGGTCCGCACCGCGTCGGCGGAACACCACGGCGTGCGTGGCACCGACAAGGTCCACGATGGACTGCAGAGCGGTGGCCACGAGGTCGTCGAAGGATCCGGTGAGCGCCGCACGGTTGAGCCCGGCGACGATGCGCTGCTCGCGCGCTCGGCGGCGGACGGCGGTGAGGGCGTCGACGAGCTCCTCCTCGCGCTCCTGCCGCTCGGAGCCGTCCACGAGTGTCGCGACCACGACCTCGTGGCCGTCGGTGGGCCCGAGTACCCAGGCGGACACCAGGATCGGTCGGGCCGGAGTTCCCACCGCGACCCGACCGGTCCAGGCTCCCGTGGCGTTCAGCTCGGCGAGAATGAGGTCGAGTGTCGAGGCGGCCGTGTCCGCGACGAGGTCTCGCGCGGACGGGTTCTCGTGGGCCGGGAACTCGAGGATGGTGCGGGCGGCGGCATTGGCGTACCGCACGGAGGTGTTGCGATCGAAGACCACGACACCGTCCTGGGACGACTCGGAGATCGCCGTCAGCGCTGCCAGAACGGTGCGCCTGTCGCCGGCGTCGCCCGAGTCCGAACCACCAGAGTTCAGGCCACCCGAGTTCAGGCTTCCCGTCACCACGTCTCCGCCCCCAGACCCGTTTCCGCCCCCAGCAACACCTCGCGATTGTTCCACCTTCGACGCACTCTGCCCGTTCTTTGCCCGCTTTTCCTCTCGGGGACCGGTACCTGCCCGCGTCACGCTCCGTCCGACGACGCCCAGTCCAGCAACCGGTCGACCGGCCAGGTGGTGACGATACGGTCCGGCGGAACGCCCACCGCGGTGGCACGCGCACAACCGTGGCCGAGCCAGTCGAGTTGGCCGGGGGCGTGCGCGTCGGTGTCGATGCTGAACAGGCAGCCGATCTCCAGAGCGAGCTCCATCAACCGCTCCGGCGGGTCCTGGCGCTCGGGACGCGCGTTGATCTCCACCGCGGTCCCGTGGTCACGGCACGCCTCGAACACGGCACGGGCGTCGAACGTCGACTCGGGGCGGGTGCCGCGTCCGCCCTCGACGAGACGGCCGGTGCAGTGGCCGAGAACGTCGACCTGCGGGTTCGTCACCGCGGCGATCATGCGCGCCGTCATCGTTGCGCTGTCCGCGCGCAGGTGGGAGTGGACGCTCGCGACGACGATGTCGAGGTCGTCGAGCAGCTCCGGCTCCTGGTCCAGCGACCCGTCGTCGAGGATGTCGACCTCGATGCCGGTCAGCACCCGCATCGGCCGCCCGCCGTCGGTCTCGAACCGTCGCTGCACCTCGTCCATGACCTCGAGCTGGGCGCGCAGTCGGTCGGCGGAGAGCCCGTGGGCGACGGTCAGACGCGGTGAATGGTCGGTGAGCACCCAGTACTCGTGCCCGATCCTGCGCGCGGTCTCCGCCATCTCCTCGATCGGACTTCCCCCGTCCGACCAGTCGGAGTGCGTGTGCAGATCCCCGCGCAGAGCTGTTCGCAGTTCCTCGCCGCCGACACCGATGGGCTGTGCCTCGGCGCGCAGTTGCAGGAGGTACTCGGGAACCTCGCCGGCCGCGGCCGCCGCGGCGACCGCGGAGGTCTTCGGACCGATGCCGCGCAGGGTGGTCCAGCCGTCGATGCGAGCGAGCTCGGCCACCCTGTCGGCGTCCAGTGCGGCCAGGACGTCGGCGGCGGTGCGGTAGGCCTTGACCCGGCGCGTCTCGGCCCGCGACCGCTCGAGCCAGAACGCCACCTCTCGCAGTGCGGCAACAGGTTCCATGCCGTCAGAGCCTACGGCCCCGGACATGACACTGCCCCTGCCACCGGGAACCGGCGACAGGGGCAGGGGGGAGCGACGACCCGGACGAACCGGATCACGCCGAGTTTCGGTGCAGCGTGGTCAGCGGACCACGCGTGCGGTGGGCTCCCACCGAGCGGCACCCATGACGCGGGTGACCGCGTCGCCGACCACGAGGGTCAGGTGGGAACCGTTCGCCGCGCTGCGGTCGTCGAGACCCGCCACGACGGAAAGTGCTGCGGTGCCGAAGAAGTCGACTCCGGACAAATCGAGCACGATGCTTCGTCCCGCCTCGACGTCGTTGCTCACGACGTCCGAGAAGGTGGACGAGTTGGACAGGTCCACACTGCCGGTGACGCGGTACGTGGTCTCCGAGTCGGTGCGCACGACGGAGATGAGTCCGCCGAGCATGACGACGTCGTCGCCGAGAGTGGTGGTGGTGGATGCGTGTGAAGTCGAAACAGTCATGATTCTCCAAATGCCGATCTAGCTGGAGAAGCAGAGCAATGGTGCTGCAGGAGAAAGAACCCGTCCGCGACTGCAGAATGAGTGGCGGTTGATGGAAAGGAGTCCGAGCGACCATCGACGGTGCTTCGTACGTCGGCTGCTGACTCAACCTGTCTCTGAACCTACGCTACCCGGAGCGGTCTGCCAACCACTTCGGTGAGGATCCTGGTGAACATCGAGCGACGCCGCGGGAGACGCCGCCGGTACGGTGCACGTTTTGCGACGACGGCCCCCGGGTAATCTCGACCGGTCGAACACGTACGAGGTTCGTCTGAACCGACACGCGACACGAAGAAGTGGGAGACCTCATGACACGGGCCATCACGACGGAGCCGAACACGGAGGGGGCCGACGCCACCATCGAACTCGGTGTCCACGCCGACGCGAGCCAGCTGTCGGTCACTCGCGCCGTGGCCGCGACACTCGCCGCCCAGGACGACTTCGATCTGGACAGCATCGCCGACATCCGGCTCGCCATAGACGAGTCCTGCAGCCGCCTCATCGTGCGTGCCACCCCGGGTGCCCGCATGGTGTGCCGTTTCCTCACCGCGGACGACGCCCTCCACGTGTCGGTGACGACGACGACCGAGGCCGGCGCCGATCTGGACGCCAGTGGTTTCGGCTGGCACGTTCTCAACGCCCTGACCGACTCCGTGTCGACGTCGCAGTCCGAGAACGAGCACGGTGTCGTCTCGACCACCATCGAGTTCACCAAGAGCAAGCACGGCTGGGACGAGTGACGACAAGCGAACGCAAGCCGAAGTCACGGCGCTCGGCGGACGAGTACGCCGACGTCGCCGAGCGCTTCACCCGCATCCGCACGCTGCCCGAGGGCGATCCCCTGCGAGGCAAGCTGCGCGACGAGCTGGTGACGCGGTGTCTGCCACTCGCCGAACACATCGCCCGCCGATTCGACGGCCGCGGTGAGGCGCACGACGATCTGGTGCAGGTCGCCCGCGTCGGGCTGGTCAACGCGGTCGATCGCTTCGACGTCGAACGCGGATCCGATTTCGTGTCCTTCGCGGTACCCACGATCATGGGCGAGGTACGCCGGCACTTCCGTGACGCGGGATGGGCCGTCCGCGTCCCTCGGCGCATGAAGGAACTGCACCTGCAGCTCTCCCGTGCCATCGCGGATCTGTCGCAGACGCAGGGGCGGTCACCGACCGTCTCCGAGTTGGCCGAGTATCTCGACCTGGACCGCGACGAGGTCGCGATGGGGCTCACCGCCGGTAACGCCTACCAGACACTCTCGGTCGACAGTGCCTCCAGCGGAAGCGATTCCGAGGGCCTGTCGTTGGCGGACACCCTCGGCGACTACGACAAGGAGATGGAGAACGTCGAGAACCACGAGGCTCTCCGTCCCCTGCTCGAGAAGCTCCCCGAGCGTGAGCGCAACGTGCTGCTGCTGCGCTTCTTCGGCAACATGACGCAGACGCAGATCGCCGAGAAGATGGGGATCTCGCAGATGCACGTCTCGCGTCTCCTCGCCCGGACACTCGCCCAACTCCGCGAGGAACTGCACTAGAGAAGCGGGGCGTACGCCTACGCTCGCGGGATGAGCAGCTCACCGTCGCCCGGCTTCACCACGAATCTGCCCGCGGCCCTGGCCGCGTCGGGCACGTCGTGGTCGACGGTGGACGCCGCGTCGACGCCCGGTTTCGATCGCGACAAGGACGCCGGCAAGGAGTTGATGTCGGCGCGCGGCAAGATCCTGTCGGAACTTCAAGAGCGTCTGTACGCCTGCGGCAAGAGCGGCGACCACCGGTCGGTCCTGCTCGTGCTGCAGGGGATGGACACCTCGGGCAAGGGCGGCATGGTCCGGCACGTGCTCGGCATGGTCGAGCCCCAGGGTGTCGATCACGCGACCTTCGGCACCCCGACGGAGGAGGAGCGGGCGCACCCGTTCCTGTGGCGCGTGGAGAAGAAGCTGCCGCGACCGGGCCAGATCGGGGTCTTCGACCGGTCCCACTACGAGGACGTCCTCATCGTCCGTGTGAACGAACTCGCGCCTCCCAGCGTGTGGCGCACGCGCTACGACGAGATCAACGACTTCGAGCGCCGCGTGGTCGAGAGCGGCACCACCATCGTCAAGGTGGCCATGGCGCTGTCGTGGGAGCAGCAGGGCAAGCGTCTCGCTCGTCGACTGCGCCGGCCGGACAAGTACTGGAAGTACGACCCGAGCGACATCGAGGCGCGCGAGAAGTGGGTCGCCTACCAGGAGGCGTACCAGGCGGTCCTGGATCGCACCGACACGCAGTGGGCGCCCTGGTACGTGGTGCCGTCCGATCACAAGTGGTACAGCCGCCTCGCCGTCACGGAGCTACTGACGGGAGCACTGACGTCGTTGGACCTGCAGTGGCCGCCCGCGGACTTCGACGTGGAGCACGAGAAGCAGCGTCTGGCGTCCCTGCCGCGGCCGTGAACGCCGACGGGCGCCGACCGCGAGGTCGGCGCCCGAAGGTGGTGTTCGCAGCTGTGGCGCTGCGCCTGTGGATCAGAGGGTGGCGGTGTCGATCACGAAGCGGTAGCGCACGTCCGACTTGACGACGCGGTCGTACGCCTCGTTGATCTGGTCGCCGGAGATGACCTCGATCTCGGCGCCGATGTGGTGCTCGGCGCAGAAGTCCAGCATCTCCTGGGTCTCGGCGATGCCGCCGACCATGGAGCCCGCGAACGAACGACGGTTCGCCAGCAGGTTGAAGGCCGGGACCTCGAG
Organism: Rhodococcus sp. MEB041; assembly: GCF_030208955.1. Taxonomy (NCBI): domain Bacteria; kingdom Bacillati; phylum Actinomycetota; class Actinomycetes; order Mycobacteriales; family Nocardiaceae; genus Rhodococcus; species Rhodococcus sp. MEB041. The sequence goes on along the minus strand of NZ_JARVSZ010000001.1, from coordinate 94,252 downwards.
GGGCTTCTCGGGAACGCCCAACTCGACGAGCGTGCCGTTACGGGCGAGCAGGCCGAGGTAGTCGCCCATCGGCAGGTTCGCGGAGACGGTGTTGAGGATGAGGTCGAACTTGCCGCGCAGGTCCTTCAGAGCGGTGGTGTCCTTCGTGGCGTAGTACTCGTCGGCTCCGAGTCGCTTGCCGTCCTCCTCCTTGCTCAGCGTCTGGCTGAGCACGGTGACGTGAGCGCCGAGCGCGTGGGCGATCTTGACGCCGACGTGACCCAGTCCGCCCATGCCGATGATGGCGACCTTCTTGTCGGGGCCCGCGCCCCAGTGCTTCAGCGGCGAGTAGAGGGTGATGCCGGCGCACAGCAGCGGCGCGGCGACGTCGAGCTCGACGCCCTCGGGGATGCCCAGCACGAACTTCTCGGTGACGACGATCTGCGTCGAGTAGCCACCGTGGGTGAACTCACCCTCGTAGGTCTTCGAGTTGTACGTCTGGACGACGCCCTTGGTGCAGTACTGCTCGTCGCCGTCCTTGCAGGCCTCACAGGTGCCACAGGAGTCGACGAAGCAGCCGACGCCGACGCGATCGCCGACCTTGCGGCTGGTGACGTCGGAACCGACCTCGGCGACGATGCCGGCGATCTCGTGGCCGGGGACGACGGGGTACGTGGTGCCGCCCCACTCGTTGCGGGCGGTGTGGATGTCCGAGTGGCAGATACCGGCGAACTTGACGTCGATCAGGATGTCGTTCGGACCGAGCTCTCGTCGCTCGATGGTGGTCTTCTCGAGCGGTGCGTCGGGTGCGGTGGCGGCGTATGCGGTTGCTGTGGACATGTACACATGTCTACCCGTGCATCGTTGACTCGTAAACCATGTCCGATTCGTCCCCGGCGACGGATCAGCGAGCGGTGGCCATCCGGTACCCGAGGAAGCCGAGGTACCCCGCGAGCGCGACGAGACCGACCTTGCGCGTGGCCGGGACGGCGATGGCGGTGCCGATCACGAGCTCCGACGCACCGTTGCGGTAGGTCCACGTACGAGTGTCCTTCGGGAACGCCGGCTCGGTGATCGAGCGGAAGGCGTCGGGCGCCACGAAGTGCGCGGCACCTGTTGCAGCGAGACCGATTCCAGCGATGGTGGGCACCGTGATCGAAGCCATGACGTGACGTCCTCCCCTGTACGCGAACGGGTCCGACCGGACCCCGTCGGTCACAGTAGCAACGTCCGCACCGCCGTGGGCGTGGTCACGCTAGCGTGGTCGGTATGGCCGAGACACCCGCGGTACGGCGGACCCGAGAACTGCTCCGAACGGGTGTCGACGCGTCGTCGCCGATGCGCGGAGTGCTCGACGTCCGGGTGACGGACTCCACAGCGCGAGAGGCGTCCCCCGCCTCCGCATCGTCCGTCGCCGGGCGCCTGATGACCTTCTCCCCCCTCGCGGCCGTCTACGAACGCGCGTGGCGGCCTCTGTTCCGCCTGTGGATGGGCGCCGGCGGGCCCTCCGTGGAGGAACAGCGGGCCTACGCGGTGCGTGACCTCGGTCTCGTGTCCCCCGACGTGTCGGTCGTCCTGGACGTCGCGTGCGGACCCGGCAACTTCTCGCGATCGCTGGCCGAGGCCATGCTCACCGGAGCGCACGGTCGGCCTCTCGTGACCGGGCTCGACGTGTCGGAGCCTCTCGTGATCGGCCTGGACGCGTCGGAGCCGATGATCGCCCGCGCGTCGGCGGACACCGACGACGACGAGCACGTCGCCTACCTGCTCGGGGACGCGCGAGAGATCCCGTTCGAGGACGACGCCGTGGACGCGGTGTGCTGCTACGCCGCGCTGTACCTGGTGCCGGAGCCGTACCGGGTCCTCGACGAGATGATCCGGGTGCTGCGACCGGGCGGCCGCATCGCGCTCATGACGACGGTACGTCGCGGCCCACAGCCGGTCGGGGTGGTCACCGCCGCGGCAGCGAGCACCGTGGGACTGGAGATGTTCCGACGCGACGACATCACCGACGTCCTGCGGGAACGCGGGGTCGAGCATGTGGAGCAGCGCATCCACGGCGCAGCCCAGTTCGTCACCGGGCGGCTGAGCCGCAGCGATCAGGACGTGCCGGTGTCGGCTCCGTAGTCCGAGACCAACCACTCGTCGCCGGTGTGCTCGACGGTCACCGTCAGAAGCGTCGGCACGGCACCGGGTTCGGGCTGCTGCAGGTTCTGCGTGGTCTGGGTCGCGAAGACCGACACCGTGTAGGTGTCGCCCTCCTGCGCCGTAACCGTCGCTGCGTTCACCCGACCCGACGCCACCACCTGCGAGTCGGTCATGATCTGCGTCAGCACCTCGCGCACACCGTCGAAGCGCTCACGCAGAGCGTCGGTGGTGCCCTCCTCGACGCCCCCGAAGAAGCCGTCGATGTCCGTGTGGTCGTAAGTCAACGACCGCTCCGTGTACGCCCGCGCCGTGTTCTCGGCGGTGGCGCGGTCGGCGTCGGCTCCGCGTTCCGCGGCCAGGGCCGAGTGGGCGGACTGCCACTGCACTCCTGCCACCACGGCAGCGACGGTCGCGAGCACGGCGACCACGGTGGCGACGATCGCCACGAGGCGCGTCCGGGACGACACCGCGGGCACCGCCGTGTCCGGCGCCGCGTCGTCCTCGGTCGAGGTGGTGTCGAGTTCTGTTGTCATGATGGCCTTCTCGTCGTCCGTCTGATGCAGGAGGGGTACGTCAGTTGCCGGGCAGGGTCACGGCCACCCGAGCCGGTCCGCCGCGCGGGAAGACCTGCTCGAGCATCGTCACCAGGGCGCCGGCATCGACCCGGAGCGGGCGGATCGGCTGTGTGACCGGGCGCAGCACGGTGGCGATGAAGCCGAGGTCCGGCGACAACTGACTCAGGTACTCGTCGATCTTGGGCACCAACCGGGCCAGTTCGCCGTCCCACACGGTCTCGCCGACGTACGAGTAGTCCTGGTACGAACCGATCAGGTGGTCGAGACCTGCTCCGGAGGCGTTCAGTTCGGGAACCGCGTCCGCGAGCCGCGGGCCCAGCGCATCGGCGTACGCGTTCTCGCCGAGCACCTGCAGGTTGCGATACAGCCGCCGGATCTCGTCCTTCTTGTCGGCCAACGTGAGGGACAGCAGCCGCAACACCTCGACGACGTTGTCGATGTCCGACTCCCGGCCCCGCGTGGCGGTGTCGACCGTGTCGACGATGCCGCCCAGCGCATCGGTGTCGATCTCGCGCGTGAGTGCCTCGGCGACCGCGAGGGTGTCGCTGACGCTGGGAGCGACCGAGACGTCCGCCGCGTCCACCACGTCCCCGTCCGCCAGGTACGGCCCGGAGTCCGAGTGCGGACGGAAGTCGAGGAACTGTTCGCCCGCCGCGGAGAGATTCGAGACCCGCACCTCGGTGTCGACCGGAATCTTCTGCGCGGCATCCACTCTGACGACGGCACGGAGTCCACCGCCCTCGACGTCGATCCGCTCGACCCTGCCGATGGCGAATCCTCGCAACGTCACCTGAGAGGTGTCGATCAGGCCGCCGGACGTCGTGAGCGGCACGGTGATCTCGGCGTGGTCGCGTCGCGGATCGATGTCCAGGACGTTCAACGACAGGTATCCGACACCCAGCACGGCGACCGCCGCGAGCGCCGTGGCGGACAGGATCGAACCCCTCATCGCACGAATCCGATCGATCGCAGAACCTGAATCATCTCGTCGGCTCGATCGAGGCCGTCGGCCGGCCTCCGGCCTTCCCGGTCGGGTGCTTCTCCCGCGGGCGTGTCGCCCGAGACGGAGGCGATGCGGACGTTCGGCGACGACGTGAAGAACGGCACCAGCTTCTCGCGCAGCAGGGCGTCCATGCGGGACGCCAGCATCGGCGCCGTCAGATCGGCCGTGGCGAGAGTGCGGATCATGGGCTGCAGAGTGGCGATCACGTCGTGCAGATCTCCCGCCACCGGGTTGATCACGGCACCGATGTTCCGCGACATGTACCCCAGATCGATCAGCGCGTCGACCACGACCAACAGGGCGTCCGCGAGTCCCGCGACACGTTCCGGACCACTCGTCAGGATGGTGTCGAGCGTGTCCGTCTTCTCGGCGAACGACCGGGTCACCGCCTCGGCGCCGCCCAGGATGCGGTCGAGCTCCGTCGTGTTGGTCGCCAGGTCCCGCAACGCCTCTCGGGCCTTGTCGTTGATGAGGTCGACCGTCGCCGGATCCGGTGGGATCGCCCGGTTGAACCGATCGATGGACCGCTGGAAGTCGACGATGTGCCCGCCGGCCACCACCTCGGAGAGCCCGCGCAGCACGTCTTCGACGTTGTCCGCCGGCGTCGTCCGCTCGAGCGGGATGACATCGCCGTCCTGCAGGGTGGCACCCGAAGTGTCGGATCCGTCCTCCGGACGCTGCAACGCGACGTAGATCTCGCCCAGGATCGTGCCCTGGCGCAGTTCCGCTCGCGTGAGCGCCGGCAGTGCGACGGTGCGATCGACGTTCACGGCGGCGACGGCGGTCGAGCCGGTGAGGGTGACCGACTCCAGGAGCCCGACGTCCACACCGTCGAGGACCACCTTGGCCCGCGCCGGCAGATTCAGCACACTCGAGAACTCGATGTCGACCCGGTAGGTCGGGCCCGGAACGTAACTGCCCGGCACGGGCAGGTCGGCGATCGAGGCACCGCAGCCCGACGCCGTCACGGCCGCGGCCGCCACGGTCAGCGCCGCCAGGAGCCGCTTCACCGGGACCCTGCCGATCCGAGCACGAGCGGGACCAGATCGACGTTCACGGTGGACCCACCCGCGACGGGCACCGCGAACTGCGGAGGTGCGAACGTCAGCCGGGCGGCCTGCGTGTCCGGATCCTGGAGGGAGGCGAGCTGTTCCGTCTGCTTCGGCACCCGCGACAGGATGCTCGCGATGTCGCCGACTCTGCTGACGATGATCGCCACGATCGGGACGACGACGTCGAGCACGCGGTAGAGCGTGGGTGCGAACTTCGGCAGCGTCTTCTCGAGGACGGGGAGAAACTCGACCGTCAGGTCGATCGCCTGGGCGAACCGCTCCGAGAAGTCGCCCGCGGCCCCGAGCCCCTGCTTCAGGTTCTCGATCAGCAGGGTGATGTCCGGCCACCGGTCCACCAGGGTCGCCGTCAGCGTGTCGACGTTGTCGACCATGCGGCGCACCTGGGTGTCCTTGTTCGCCGGATTGCCGACCAGATCGGAGACCTGGGACAGCGCGGTCCCGAGTTGCTCCCCGCTGCCGTCGAGTGCGGTGTCGAGCGAGCGCAGGGTGTCGCCGAGAATCTCCTCGTCCGGCGGCCGCGGGTTGTCCGGATCGGTCGTCGACGTCGTTCCGAGAAGCTCCGCGCCGAGCTTGTTCACCGCCTCGAGGGTGTCGCTGATCCCGATGGGGGTGCGGGTGCGCTCGAGCGGGATGCACTCGTCGCGATCGAGGGGCACGCCGTCGCGATACGGCGTGGTCAGTTCGAGCCGGCGATCGGTGACGATGGAGTCCGACATCGTCACCGCACCCACGTCGGCCGGCAGCGTGAGCGAGTCCTCGACGGACATCGTGACCCGGACGTGGTCGCCGCGAGGCTCGATGCCGGTCACCTCGCCCACGGGGATGCCGAGGAGCGTGACGTCGTTCCCCTCGTAGAGACCGACCGAATCGGTCATCTCGGCGCACAGATCCGAGCGCGGGGTCCCGACGAGCTGGGCTGCGGACGACGCCGCGGTCCCGGCGCCGACCAGGACGACGGCGGCGACGGCCACTGCCACCACCTTGCTGCGAGCGGCCACGTCAGCACACCTTTCCGGGAACCGGGACACACAGCGTCGATCCGGTGACGACGGCGGCACTGCGGTCGATGACGGGCCCGGCGCCGGTGTCGAGAAGGCCGGCCATGGACTCGGAGAACTCGCGGCCCGCGGAGATCGCGTCGTCGATGGACCCCGTGCGCTCCTTCAGCGACGCCACGAGATTCTCGACCTCGTCGATCGTGGGGCCGAGCCCCTCGTCGAGCGCCATGATCGGTCGGTGCAGGAGCGAGAACAGCCGGTAGAGCTTGTCGGCGGCCGCGGCGACGTCGGCGCGCTTCGCGCCCAGCTTGGAGGTGATGATGCCGATCTGCTTCAGCAGCCCCAGCAAGATCTCGCGATCGGTCGCCAGTTCGCCGATGTACTCGTCGGCCACGTCGAGGCTCCGGTCGAGATCGTCCTGGCGATCGGCGATCGCACCGGTCATGGACGTCAGGGTCGTGGTGATGTCACGGATCGACTCCGGCTGAGCCTGCACGGCCCGATCGATCTCGGCGATGTTCTGCCGCAACGACGTTCCGTCCAGATCACGGAGGATCGGCGTCGCCGCCTCGACCGTGTCGGACAGCGAGAACGGCACGCGGGTGTGCTCGAGCGGGATCTCCCCGTCCTGCAGCTCTCCGGTACCGCCGGGAGTCAGCGAGAAGTAATGGCCCCCCACCGGCGTCAGCAGGCGCACCCCGAGCGACGTCGCGTCGCCCAGTTCGACGTTCTCGTCCACCTCGAAGGCCACCTGGACGTGGTCGCCGTCCAGCTTCATCGACGTCACCGATCCCACCGAGATACCGGCGATGCGGACGTCGTCCCCGGCGTGCGCTCCGCCGGTCGTCTCGAATGCCGCTGTGTACGTGCGATGCCCGATGGGAAGCGAGTACACGACGACGGCGGCCACCACGGCGACGACGAGCGCGAGCACGCCCACGATTCCCCAGACGGTCTGGCTTCCCTGACGCACGGAGCTCATCGGCACACCACCAGGCGCTGGGTTCCGAGCACGACCGAGCCGATGCCGGGAATCTCGGTGTCGCCGGCCGAGCACGCGGAGACCTGCCCCTCGGGGGCGTTGCGCACCGTCTGGTCGACACCGCGCAGCAGACTGGGCACCATCGCGAGCAGGTCCACCAGTTGCTGAGCTCCCGGTACGAGCCGCCTGAACGCCGAGTCCACCGGGCCGTACTCGGAATCGTAGGTGTCGCGCAACTGCTCTCCGATCGAGATGAACGGTCCCTGACCGGAATTGATGTCGTCGACGGACGAGAGCAGGGTGTCGGCCCTGTCGGCGAACGTCGACACCACGCGGTCGAGTTCGGCGAACAGTCGACCCAGTTGCTCCGAGCGCTCGGCCACCACACCGGAGATGGCGCCCAGGTTGCGGATGAGGAGCACGATGAGGTCCTCGCGCTGCGAGGCATAGGTGGTCAGCCCGTCCAGGTCACGCAGGACCGGCCCGAGGCCCGACCCGTCGCCCTGCACGAGATCGAGCACGTTCTGCGCGAACCGGTTCACCTGGTCGGTGTCGATGGTCTCGAAGATGGGCTGGAACCCGTCGAAGAGCGTCGTGATGTCGAACGACGGCACGGTCATGTCGTCCGCCAGCGAGGACCCCGGTGCCAACTCGGATCCCGAGTCGTCGGTGCTGATGAGCTCGAGATACCGCTGACCCAACAGGTTCTGGTAGCGCACAGCAGCTTTCGTGGTCGTGAGCACCGGCCGGTCGGAGTCGACCTCGAAGGACACCCTGGCCCGGTTCCCGTCGAGTTCGATGTCGTTCACCGACCCCACGAGCACGCCCGAGAGGCGGACGTCGTCACCGGCGTAGAGACCGGAGACATCGTCGAAACGCGCGTCGAACGTCGACCGGTCGTCGCCGCCGCCGTTGCGCAGCGCGCCGCCCACGAGGACGAGACACAACACGGCCACGAGCGCGAACGCACCGAGCTTCACCAGGGTCGCCACCGGCGTCCCCACCACCGACGAGCGCGTCACAGCACACCGCCCAGTCGCGCCGCGAAGGCTTCCGCCGGACCGGCCATGGCGGGCATGTTCTTCACGATCACCTGAAGTTGCAGCTGGGTCCGGCCGTCGACGTTCGGGAAAGCGTCCTCGACGCCGGAGATCACGTCGGGTACACGCTGGTATGCCGGCGCGAGCGTTCCCGCCGAGAGCGCCACCGGCAGCAACACGTCCAGCAGGGTGTCGAGCAGCGGGCGGAGGTACGGACCGTTGTCGCGCAACAGATCTCCCAGTGGGATCGAGAGGCCGGATCCGAGTCCGGACATGGCCTTGATCGCCCGCGCACTGTTCTCCGGATTCTCGAAGTACTCACTGCTGGTGACGACCTGGTCGATCACGTCGGTGACCGGTCCGATGGAGGCGCCCAGCCCGTCCGCCAACTCACCACCGCGGTGCAGCTTCCAGGCGAGCGGCGCACGCTGGGTCTCGGCCATCATCTGCGCGGTGTCGAAGAAGGGCTTCAGGCTGTCGCCGAACTCCGACGACACGCGGGACGCCAGGTCGAGCACCCGCTCGGTGTTGTCCGCGTCCAGCACGTCGGTCAGATCGGCGAGTCGGCGGAAGACGCCGGTGACCGTCGCCGTCTCGGTGTCGTCGCCCAGTGCCAGGACGGTGTCCTCGCGCAGCGGGGATCCCTGTCCCTCCGAGTACAATTCGATGACCGTCGCTCCGAAGACCGTCGCGGAGGAGAACCGCGCGGTGACGTCGTCGGTCAGGACCGAGGCGACGGCCGGCTCGATGTGGGCGTGCACTCGCTGCGATCCGAACCCGAGCGGCTCGATCTCGTCGACACGGCCTATGGGTAGTCCGCGGTACTTGATGTCCGACCCGACCGCGAGGCCGTCACCGACGGCGGTGCTGTCGATCGTGAGATCGAAACGGGACTCGAAGTCACCGGTGGCGTACTTGCCGAGCACCACACCGAGGACCACGAGCACGACGGCCACCACGAGGCCACGTACCCGGAGCGAGCGAGGGCCCGCGGATCTGCGGGACAGATCGTCGAAGACTGCCATGGTCCCCTACCCCGAGATCCTGATGCCGACGTCGACTCCCCAGATGACCACGGTGAGGATCATGTCGAGGACGACGATGACGATGAGCGACGCGCGGATCGCGCGGCCCGACGCACGGCCGACACCCTCGGGTCCGCCCGTCGCGTAGTAGCCCTGGTAGCCGTGGATCATGATGACGGCGCCGACGAAGATGGTGGCCTTGAGCAGGGAGTACAGCAGATCCGACGGCTGCAGGAACGCCGAGAAGTAGTGGTCGTACGTCCCCGACGACTGATCGCCGAACGCGGCGACGATGAACGCGCACGAGACGTAGCTCAGGATCAGCGTGAGCAGGTACAGCGGAATGATCGTGACCACGCCGGCGATGACGCGCGTGGTGACGACGAACGGGATCGAGCGGATCCCCACCACCTCGAGCGCGTCGATCTCCTCGGAGATGCGCATCGCACCGATCTCCGCCGTCATGCGGCATCCCGCCTGGGAGGCGAACCCGATCGCGGCGATCATCGGGGCGAGTTCCCGCGTGCTGGCGTAGGCCGAGATGAAGCCCGTGAGAGGACCCATGCCGACGAGATTCAGGGCGTTGTAACCCTCGATCCCGATGGACGACCCCACGGCCACGCCGAGGATGACCAGCACCGAGACGGTACCGCCGCCGACCACGAGATTACCGCTGCCCCAGGTGATGTCGGTGAGCACGATCATGGTCTGGCGCCGGTAGGCACGCAGGGTGTGCGGAATCGCGACAAGCACCTGCCACACGAAGGTGAGCTGATGCCCGAGGTGCTCGACCAGCCCGAGCGGTACGCGGGCGATGCGCTTGCCGCCGCGGACGAGCGGCGCGGTGCCGGGCGGGGTGTAGCGAGCGACGGTCATGGCGTCACCCGAGCCGCTGCGGAAGGAACATCGACACCAACTGGGTGGCGAGGACGTTGACGATGAAGGCCGACAGCACACCGACGACGACCGAGGCGTTCACCGCGTTCGCGACACCGCGAGGGCCCGACGTGGCCTCGAACCCACGCTGGCACGCGACGAGAACCACGATGATGCCGAAGATCTCGGCCTTCACCATCGCGACGACCAGATCGGTGGTCGAGGCGAAGGACGCGAAGGAGGACAGGTAGCTGCCCGGCGTACCGCCCTGGAACCCGACGTTGACGACGTACCCGGACACCAGACCCATGAAGATGACCAGCGAGCACAGCAGCGGTGCGACGACGAGCATGGCGGCGAGCCGGGGGGTCGCGAGCCGACGCACCGGGTCGATGCCCATGACGCGCATCGCGTCGATCTCCTCGCGCACCGTGCGGGCACCGAGATCGGCCGCGATCGCGGATCCTGCTGCGCCGCCCAGCAACAGCGCGGTCACGATGGGCGCTCCCTGGCGGATGACTCCGAGGCCGCCCGCGGCGCCCGCGATGGACGTGGCACCGATCTGGTTGGTCAGGCTGCCCACCTGGACCGAGACGATGACACCGAACGGCACCGAGACGAGCACGGCGGGAAGCACGGTGACCGTGACCATGAACCACGCCTGGTCGAGGAACTCGCGCCAGGCGAAGCGCAGGCCGACCAGGTCCCGCACCAGGTGACCGAACGCAGCGACCACGAGGTCGGCGAAACGACCCAGCGTGCGGGTGCCCGTGGTGACGCGGGAGACGAGCGGCATGCTGCGCGCCATGTCGATCCCCCCGTACGTCTCGAGTCAGTCGGACGCAGGTGGTGCGCCGCGCTGAAAACTAGCGCGGCAGAACGGGGATCGAGTCGGTTTCTCGGGAGTTCAGTGACGCCTGACAAACATCGGGCCCCGGACTAGGTCGCGATGCGACCGTTGACGTACTCGTAGAACCCGGCACTGGTCTTCTTGCCCAGCAGGCCGGCCTCGACCATGCGGAGCAGGAGAGGCGGCGGCGCGTACAGCGGTTCCTTGTACTCGGCGTACATCGAGTCGGCGATCGACTTCACGGTGTCGAGCCCGATGAGGTCCGACAGTGCGAGCGGGCCCATGGGATGCGCGAGGCCCAGCACCGTGGCCTTGTCGATGTCGTCGCGCGTGGCGAAGCCCGACTCGACCATGCGGATCGCCGAGAGGAGGTACGGCACCAGCAGAGCGTTGACGACGAAGCCGGACCTGTCCGCCGCGCGGACGACCTGCTTGCCGAGGACGTCCGCCGCGAAACGTTCCGCGCGTGCCAGGACGGCATCGGACGTCTTCAGCGACGAGATGAGTTCCACGAGAGGCAGAACCGGCACCGGGTTGAAGAAGTGCATGCCGATGACCCGCTCGGGGCGGGTCGTGGCCACGCCGAGCTTCATGATCGGGATCGACGAGGTGTTGGAGGCGAGCACCGCGTCGGGATCCGTGACCACCCTGTCGAGCTCGACGAAGAGAGCCATCTTGATCCCCTCGTCCTCGAGCACGGCCTCGACGACGATCTCGCGATCGGCGAAGTCGGACAGCTCGGACGTGAAGGTCAACCGTGCGGCGGCCTGCTCACGTTCGCGCTCGGTGATCTTGCCGCTGCTGACGCCGCGGTCGAGCGACTTCAGGATGCGCGCCTTGCCCGCGGCAGCCAGTTCGCGTGTCTGCTCGAACACGATCACGTCGACGTGGGCGCGTGCGCACACCTCGGCGATTCCGGCCCCCATCTGTCCGGCGCCGACGATCCCGACACGTTCGATCTTGTCCACGGCCACGAAAACTCCTTCGAAATGGGACTCCCTGCGCGACAACGCGAAAGGGTGAGACGGGGGTGACTCTGCTGGGGCACGGGCGAAGCCGGGCCGATACGAGACAGGCGGCCCGCAACGAATGTCGCGAGCCGCCTGACTAGTGCGCTGAAACCTCGGAGTGGCGGATCAGTGGAACTGGCCCTCTTCGGTGGAGCCCTTCAGGGCTGCGGTCGACGTGTTGGGGTCGACGGTGGTGGCGATGCGGTCGAAGTAGCCGGCGCCGACCTCACGCTGGTGCTTGATGGCGGTGAAGCCACGCTCCTCGGCCGCCTTGAACTCGCGCTCCTGCAGGTCGACGAACGCCGTCATGCCCTCGCGGGCGTAGCCGTGCGCCAGATCGAACATGCCGTAGTTGAGCGAGTGGAAGCCGGCGAGGGTGATGAACTGGAACTTGAAGCCCATCGCGCCGAGCTCCTTCTGGAACTTCGCGATGGTCGCGTCGTCCAGGTGCGCCTTCCAGTTGAAGGAGGGCGAGCAGTTGTAGGCGAGCAGCTGGTCGGGGAACTCGCTGCGGACCGACTCGGAGAACTTCTTGGCGACCTCGAGATCCGGCACGCCGGTCTCCATCCAGATGAGGTCGGCGTACGGGGCGTAGGCCTTCGCACGGGCGATGCAGGGCTCGATGCCGTTCTTCACGCCGAAGAAGCCCTCGGCGGTGCGGGTTCCGTCCAGGAACTCCTGGTCGCGCTCGTCGACGTCCGAGGTGATCAGCGTGGCTGCCTCGGCGTCGGTGCGGGCGATGATGACGGACGGCACGTCGGCCACGTCCGACGCGAGACGCGCGGAGGTCAGGGTGCGGATGTGCTGCTGGGTGGGGATGAGCACCTTGCCACCGAGGTGGCCGCACTTCTTCTCCGAGGCGAGCTGGTCCTCCCAGTGCACGCCTGCGGCGCCGGCCGCGATCATGGCCTTCTGCAGCTCGTAGGCGTTGAGCGCGCCACCGAAGCCGGCCTCGGCGTCCGCGACGACGGGCGCGAGCCAGTTCTTCACGGACGAGTCACCCTCGACCTTGGCGATCTCGTCGGCGCGCAGAAGAGCGTTGTTGATGCGACGCACGACGCTCGGAACCGAGTTGGCCGGGTAGAGGCTCTGGTCCGGGTAGGTGTGGCCGGAGAGGTTGGCATCACCGGCGACCTGCCAGCCGGAGAGGTAGATGGCCTGGAGGCCGGCGCGCACCTGCTGCACGGCCTGGTTGCCGGTGAGGGCGCCCAGCGAGTTGATGTAGTCCTCGTTGTTCACGAGATCCCAGAGGATCTCCGAGCCGCGACGCGCGAGCGTGGCTTCCTCCACGACGCTGCCCTGCAGGTCGGACACCTGCTGTGCGGTGAAGTTGCGGGTGACGCCCTTCCAGCGGGGATTGGTGTCCCAGTCCTTCTGGATCTCTTCCGTGGTCTTCGGTGTGCCGGTGGTCGACATCGAAAAGCTCCGTCTCTGTTGCGTCTGCGTCGGCAGCGTGCTCGTGCTTCGCAGGCTTGCCAGGCATATCGGATGTACGACCCCACGATGGCACAGAGAAAAAGTGGTGTCTACCTGCTGAGACTGTAAATCTACGCTAAGCAGTACGCGCGTTCTGCGAATCTTGCGAAGAACGTCGCGAGTGTCGTGGCGACTCCGTACCCGTCAGTAACCTGATAACCGCAGTTCGGGAACGAAATGCACGCAATGCCGAACACCGACGAGATCGCCGTGCGACACACTCACTCCCGGCGTCGCCCGCGGCCGGCTGTGACCACCGTCACCGTACGTTCGTACTGTTTTCTGGTGCGTCAGGCTGTCGCAGCGACCCGACGACGCTCGGTCAGCACTCCCAAGACACCCATCGCCGCGATCACGACGCCGCCGACGAGCGCGTAGTAGTCCGCCGTGCTCGCACCGGCGGGGAATGCGAGGACGACGGGTGACGTCGCCAGCACGACACCGAGTACGACGTGGGCCCAATGGCTCGAGCGCGATGCACTGCCCATGGCCCACAGCGCCGAGAATGCCGCCAGCAGACCCAGCACGAGGATGGCGCCGGCCACCTCGCTGCGGTGGGGCACCGGGAGCCAGAGCGTCGACAACACCAGAACGGTGCCTGCCACCAGCACCACCGCGTCGCGGGCAATTTCCTGTCGTACCGAGTGGGCCATCTCGCTTCTCCTCACAGTCGTCTCTCACGTGCACTGCACATCTGCCCCCTGCAACGCCCAGTGTGCGCCCGTCTTCCCCGGCGCGCCCGTGTGTGACAGACCAGACCTGAAACCCGTCTCACCTGCAAGGACCTGGCAAAGACGGGGTAATGCCGGGGGCGTCCTAGACTGTCCGCATGGCACGGACCTACGTCGGCGGCCGGCTTCGCCAACTGAGGGTCGAGCGAGGGTTGAGCCAAGCGGCGCTCGCCAAGCAGCTCGCGATCTCGGCCAGCTACCTCAACCAGATCGAGCACGACGTCCGACCGCTGTCGTCAGCGGTGTTGACGCGCATCACCGCAGTGTTCGGAGTCGACACCACGTTCTTCTCCACCCAGGACGACACGAGGCTCGTCGCCGAACTCCGCGAGGTGACCCTGGACCAGGACGTCGGAGTCGACGCGGACATCGACGAGCTGGCCGAACTCGTGGCCGACCACCCGGCGATGGCGCGAGCGATGGTCACCATGCATCGCCGGTACCGCAACACCACCGCCCAACTCGCGGCGGCGACCGAGGACCGCTTCGCCGACGGCAGCGGCAGCGGATCCATCTCGAAACCGCACGAGGAGGTCCGCGACTACTTCTACCAACGCCAGAACTACCTCGACGCACTCGATCGTGCGGCCGAGGACCTGGCGAACCGATTGCGTTTCCACCGGGCGGACGTCGCGGCCGAGATAGCCAAACGGCTCCGCAATCTGTACGACGTCCAGGTCATCGAGCGCATCGACCTGGGCGAGAACGTCCTGCACCGCTTCGACGCGCGGACCCGTGTTCTCGAGATCTCCCCGCGACTGTCGGCCGGCCAGAAGGTGTTCCGCTTCGCGGCCGAACTCGCGTACCTGGAGAACGGCGACCTGATCCGCAGCATGGTCGAGGACGGGGGCTTCACCGGCGCGGAGTCGCGGGCACTCGCACGACTCGGCTTCGCCAACTACTTCGCCGCGGCGACCGTGCTTCCGTACGCGCGCTTCCACGAGGTGGCGGAGGATTTCCGGTACGACATCGAACGACTCTCCGCCTACTACGCGGTGAGTTACGAGACCATCTGTCACCGGCTCTCGACGCTGCAGCGGCCGTCGCTCCGCGGGGTCCCGTTCTCGTTCGTCCGGGTCGACCGTGCCGGCAACATGTCCAAACGCCAGTCGGCCACCGGGTTCCACTTCTCGTCGAGCGGCGGCACGTGCCCGCTGTGGAACGTGTACGAGACGTTCGCCTACCCGGGCAAGATCATGACCCAGATCGCCGAGATGCCCGACGGTCGGCGCTACCTGTGGATCGCGCGCACGGTGGAGCGGCGAGCGGCGCGCTACGGCGAACCCGGCAAGACCTTCGCCATCGGTCTGGGATGCGAAGTGCGTCACGGAAATCGGTTGGTCTACGCCGACGGCCTGGAGTTGGACGGATCCTCCGTGGCGACGCCGATCGGCGCCGGATGCCGCGTGTGCGAGCGTGCCCATTGCCCGCAGCGTGCGTTCCCGCCGCTGGGCAAGGAACTCGACATCGACGAACATCGAAGCTCGGTGTCGCCGTACACTATTCGCTGACTCAGTCCTCTTCGGTCTCGAACTGCTGCTTGCGACGGCGGCTGCGCCGGATCATCAGCGCCACCGCTCCGCCGCCGACGATCCCCCCGACCACCAGGCCCGCCCACGTGTCGGCTCCCGCGCGGCTCGGCAGGTACTTGTCGGGAGCGAGCGTCACGCCGATGCCGACGAATGCGACGAGCATCAACGCGGCAGTCACGTTGGCGCGCGCCGTGAACCACCGCGACTCTGCGAACAGGTCGACGTTCTTGGACTTGGCGTACCCGATGGTCGCGTAGTTCACGACCGCACCGAAGACGATGATGCCCAACGAGATCCACGCACCTGGCGGCCCGACAGCCCACGGGAGGACGGCGGCGGCGATCAGCCCGCCGAAGATGTGCAATTGCAGACCCACGGCGGCAGACTCGTTCCACACGTCCCTCTGACGCTCGTCGTCATAGAATTCGCTGTCCAGATCGCCGACCATTCGCATTGACGAGGTGAAGATGCTCATGTCGATTCCTCCTCAGGTTCGAGCCGATCATCGGGGGTGAGCGGGAAGAGATCCTCGACCGTCGAGTCGAGCGCTCCCGCCAGCTTCAGGGCCAGGTACACGCTGGGCGAATAGTCGCCACCCTCGACCGAGACGATCGACTGCCGGCTCACTCCGCACGCCCGCCCCAGTTCCGCCTGGGTCAGGCGCGACGACTTACGGAACTCCCGCACCCGGTTCGTCACGACCATGATCCGAGTCAACTCCACTTGTCATTACGTGTCAAGAGCTCTTGACATCAGACCACCGAGCGGGGGACGACTCGGGTGTTAGCCTCAGCGACGTGACAGGACACCGCACCCCTCCGGCCACCCTCCGCTCGCTGCGTCCCGTCAACTGGGGCATCGCCCGACTGGCCGGCGCGGTCACCCGCACCGGCGACATGCACCTGTTCTCCACTCTGGGACAGACGGGCGGCCTGTTCCGCGCCTGGCTGTTCTACAGCGGCCGCCTGATGCCGTTCGGTGGGTTGCCCCGCAAGGACACCGAGACGGTGATCCTGCGGGTCGCCGCACTCCGCGACTGCCGGTACGAACAGGACCATCACCTCCGTCTGGGCGCGCGCGCCGGCATCGACGACGCCCTCGCCGACGCCATCGCCGCCGGTCCCGACGCTCCGGGTCTCGACAGTCGGACCGCCCTGATCCTGCGGGCGGTGGACGAGCTGGTGTCGACCCGCGATCTGTCCGACGCCACGTGGACCGAGCTGACGACCGTCTGGTCGTCCCGATCGCTCATCGAGTTCGTGCTGCTGGTGACCCAGTACGACGGACTCGCCACCACGATCACGACACTGCGCATCCCCCGCGACTACCAGTAGCTGCACAGACGAGAACACCCCGGTCGCTCGTGAGCGGCCGGGGTGTTCTCGTCGGAAGATCAGAAGTTGATCATGTGCCCTGCGAGGCCGTGGATGGCCTCCTGCAGTGCCTCGGACAGCGTCGGGTGCGTGTGCACGTTGCGCGCGAGTTCGGTGGCCGTCAGGTCCCACTTCTGCGCGAGCGTCAGCTCCGGGAGGAGCTCCGAGACGTCGGGTCCGATGAGGTGCCCGCCGAGCAGCTCGCCATGCTTCGTGTCGGCGATGAGCTTGACGAAGCCGGTGGGATCGCCGAGTCCGTGTGCCTTGCCGTTCGCCGTCATGGGGAACGTCGCGACCTTGATGTCGTGGCCGGCGTCCTTGGCCTGCTGCTCGGTGAGACCGAAGCTGGCCACCTGGGGCTGGCAGAAGGTCGCGCGCGGCATGAAGCGGTAATCGTCGATGGGAAGCGTCTCGGCGCCGCCGATGGTCTCGGCCGCCACGACACCCTGTGCCTCGGCGACGTGGGCGAGCTGCAGCTTCGCCGTCACGTCACCGATCGCGTAGATGTGCGGCACGTTGGTGCGCATGACCGAGTCGATGGCGATGGCCCCGCGATCGGTGACCTCGACGCCCGTCTTGTCGAGCCCGAATCCCTCGACGCGAGGAGCGAATCCGACGGACTGCATGACCTTGTCGACGGTGACCGTCTCGGTCTCGCCGCTCTTGTTGTTCTTGATCGCGACGGTGACCTTGCTGCCGTCGTCGTCGATGCTCTGCACCGCGGCGCCGGTCATGATCTTCACGCCGAGCTTCTTGTACTGCTTGGCGATCTCCTTGGAGACGTCCTCGTCCTCGTTCGGGAGCGCGCGATCGAGGAACTCGACGATGGTGACGTCGACGCCGTAGTTCTTCAGGACGTACCCGAACTCCATGCCGATGGCGCCCGCGCCGACGATGAGGATGGAGCCCGGGAGCTCCTTCGTCATGATCTGCTCTTCGTACGTCACGACGTTCTCGCTCAGCGACGTTCCCGGCAGCAGCTTCGTGGTGCTGCCGGTGGAGATGATCGCGTTGTCGAAGGTGACGGTCTCGCTGCCACCCTTCGTCAGCTCCACCTCGATGGTGTTGGCGTCGGTGAACGACCCCTTGCCGTCGAGCTGGTCGATCTTGTTCTTCTTCATCAGGAAGTGGATGCCCTTGACGCGACCGTCCGCGACCTTGCGGCTGCGATCGTAGGCAGCGCCGAAGTCGAACGACACGTCACCGGAGATGCCGAACTGCTTGGCTTCCTTGGTGAACAGGTGCGCCAGTTCGGCGTTGCGCAGCAGAGCCTTGGACGGGATGCAGCCCACGTTGAGGCAGACACCGCCCCAGTACTTCTGCTCGATGATGGCGGTTTTCAGGCCCAGCTGCGCCGCGCGGATGGCTGCGACGTACCCACCGGGTCCGGCTCCGAGAACGACGACGTCATAGTGTGAGGTCACGGTTGTCCACCTTAGTCCCGTCGATCCGGACACACATCGAAAGGTCCGGCTACTGGCTGGTAACCGGACCTTTCGTGTCTTTATTTCAGCGGCTCTACTCAGTCGGGGATCATGTCGAACGTGTCGGGGTTCGGGCCGGTGCGGCCGTCCTCGCCCTTGTCCAGCGCCGATATGTCGGCGATCTGACGGTCGTCGAGTTCGAAGTCGAAGATGTCGAAGTTCGCCTCGACGCGCTCCCGCGTGACCGACTTCGGGAAGATGATGTCGCCGCGCTGGATGTGCCAGCGGAGGGTGACCTGCGCGGTGGTCTTGCCGACGTCCTTCGCGATGCGCTCGAGCTCGGGGTCACCGAGAACCTTGCCCTGCGCGATGGGTGACCACGCCTCGGTGGCGATGCCGTGCTCCGCGCCGTACGCGCGCACCTGGTAGTTCGAGAAGTACGGGTGGACCTCGATCTGGTTGACCGACGGGACGGTCTCCGTCTCCTGCGCCAACTTCTGGAGGTGCGGCACCTGGAAGTTCGAGACACCGATGCTGCGCGCCCGTCCGTCCTTCGTGAACTCCTCGAGCACCTTCCAGGTGGAGACGTAGTCACCGTCGTACTGCGTCGGCAGCGGCCAGTGGATGAGGAACAGGTCGATGTAGTCGGTGCCCAACTTCTCGAGTGTCTCGTCGAACGAGCGACGGGCGTCGTCGGGGCGGTGGAAGCCGTTGTTCAGCTTGCTGGTGATCCAGACGTCGTCACGGGAGACGCCCGAGTCCTTCACTCCCTGGCCGGTCTCCTTCTCGTTGCCGTACATCTGCGCGGTGTCCAGGTGGCGGTAGCCCACCTCGATCGCGGTGCGGACGGCATCGGCGGTCTTCTCCGGCTCGATCTGGAAGACGCCGAAACCCAGCTGGGGGATGGACCGGCCGTCGTTGAGGGAGAGGGAAGGAACGTGGCTCATGTGCGTGAACTCCTGTTCGTTGTTCGTGATCCGAGTTCGTGCTCGTGTGCGCGGAGTACCCCGCGACGGGGGCGGTGAAGCCACCCGCGGGCGCCCCGCTCCTCTGGTGCAACGGGTGTGTCGAATCGTTATTCCGGATCGATGGTCGTCGCGACGACGAGGACACCAGAATGACCACCATGAGCGACTTCAACTCGATGGTCATCGCGGAGTTCCGCGACAACGGTGGACACGTGGCGACAGCCGGGTTCGGCGACAACCTCGTGGTGCTGCACTCGATCGGTGCACGTAGCGGCGAGGTGCGGCTGAACCCGCTCTTCGCGATCTCCGAGAACGGCACCTGGTTGGTGGTGGGCTCCGCGGCGGGGGCGGTGAAGGATCCCGCATGGGTGCACAACCTCCGGGCTCACCCACGCATCGACATGGAGGTCCCCGGCGACGACGCGACCGTACGCACCATCGCCGTCGACGTCACCGAGGTGCCCGACGACGAATGGGAGACTCACTGGGCGAAGTTCACCTCGGCGTCCCCCGGCTTCCTCGAGTACACGACGACGGCGGAGGGGCGACAGTTCCCGATCTTCCGCCTGACGCCCGCCTGACAGGGTCGGGTCCAGCCGGCGTCAGGTCCACACGGCGTCGGCCACGCGGCGGAAGTTGCCGCCGAACACAGCCGCCACCGCACTCTCGTCCCAGCCGCGCTCGGCGAGCACGGCCGGGAGCGTGTGGGTGTCCTCGGGCGGAACCCACTGCAGTGCCCCGTATCTCGTGTACTCCTCGGAGAACGCCTCGGGGTGGAGCGCCAACTCGGTGTTGAAGTCCTCGTGGTCGAAGGAGTAGTCGCTGCCGACACCGATGTGATCGATCCCGACAAGGTCGACTCCGTACTCGACGTGGTCGGCCATGGCGCGCACCCGATCCGCGCGACGTTCGGGTTCGTTGACGCCGAGGAAGATGCCCACCCCGTTGATGCCGACCACGCCGCCGGTGTCGGCGCACGCACGCGCCTGCTCGTCGGTGATGTTCCGCGGATGTTCCCACAGCGCAGCGAAATTGGAATGACTGTAGATCATCGGCCGGGACGTCGTCGCGGCGATGTCGAGCCCCGTCCGCCGGGAACAGTGCGACCCGTCCGCTGCCATGCCCGCCTCGTTCATCGCCCGGATCAGGTCGCGTCCGTGGGCGGTGAGACCCGTGTCGACGGCGTCGAGGCATCCGCATCCCGCGGCGTTCGCATGGTTGTAGGTGGGCAGCATCGAGCGCACGCCCAGTTCGACGAAGTAGCGCACGTTGTCGAGGTCGCCGTCCAGAGGAGCGGAGTCTTCGAGGTCGAAGGCGAGGGCACGCAGTCCCCGTCGTCGGGCCTCGTCGATGTCGGCCACGCTCCGGGCCGGAAGGAAGCGACCGTCCGCGAGTGCCCGCGCACTCCACGTCGTGGCCAACTCCGTCGCCGACGCCTTCGTGTGGGGCGAGTAGCCGACGTTGACGGAGAGGTAACTCCCCGCCTCGTACCGCGCCAGTTCGGTGATGTCGGTGTCCGCGTACAGCGGCAGGCAGGTGTGCTGCTCCCACAGCGCTGTCACCGCGCACCCCCGGCCAGCGCGCGAGAGAGCAACGGGGCGAACAGCATCGCGAGCAGTGCGTAGAGGCCCACCGACGGGACGAGCAGCGCCACCGCGGAGACCACCAGGAACAGAACGACCGGAACCCAGGGCACCGCCGCGCCGCGCGCGCCGGGACGCAGATCTCCACGCAGGAAGCCCGCAGCGCGCACGCGTGCTGCGAGGAGACGGGACACGATCATGGTCACGGCGATGACCCCGAGGTACAGCCCCACCGACAACGGGTCCCCGTGGGGAGCCGCGACCTCCAGCACGGTCGCCACGGGCATCAGCACGATGCCGGCGAGCCACAGGAGGTTGAGCCGCACGACGACCTCGTCGTACCCCGTGACACGAGTGAAGAGCGCGTGATGATCGCGCCAGAACCCCGCGATGACCGCGAAACTGATGCCCGCGGCCACGAGTGCGTAGCCGTTCTCCCGCAGGAACGCTCCCGCACCCTCCGGGGTGTCGCGGGCACTGTCCACGAGGGGGAGCACGACGAGCGTGATGGCGATCGCCACCACCGCGTCGGAGAAGAACACGATGCGGTCCAGCCCCTGCTGAGAGCGCACCTCGGTGTCGGGTTCGGTCACCCGGACGACTCTAGGCCCGGCGGCGCCTCGCGAGAACGACGACCGTGCGCACGAGCGATCCGACGTTCGGTCGCGCAGTGCCCGACAGCGGCCGCGTGCTCACCGGCACCTCGGCGATGATCCAGCGCTGATGGTGCACGGCGTGGGCGGAGGTGACGAGGGACGGGAGGAGACCACCGCGCAGCGCCGCAGCGCCGCCGATGGATCGCCAGGCGTCGCCCGTGTACACGCGGAAGCTGGAGGTGACGTCGCGCAGCGGCAGGTCTGCGGTGTGCCGGATCAGCGCGTTCGCCACTCTCGTGCCCACGCGACGCAGCGCGGACGATCCGTCTCGACCACCCGTCGTGCTGCGCGATCCCACCACCATGCCGACACTGCGGCGCGCCGCGGCCTCGAGGAGAGCGGGGACGTCGGCCGGGTCGTGCGACCCGTCCATCAGGACCATCGCCTCACCGTCGACGGACAGCTCGTGCAGACGATCCGCCTCGACGAAGGTCACCTCGGCGCCGGGCAGGATCAGGCGCATCGCTGCCGTGACCACCGCCGATCGGTGACCGAGGTACACGACGTGCACGCCGGCGTAGTCGGTTCCCCGAGCCGAGGTGCCGTGGACACGGCTCCTGGAACCCGTCACACCGTGGCCCGCCACATCGTGGTTCGTCACGGCTCCGACGCCGTCGCTCTGGATCGACACGGTCATCATCCACTCCCTGTGATGGTCTCCCCGACCGAATACGGACTCTTTCCGTCCTTTGTGGCGTGATACTACCCTATAAACATACCGCGATCTTGTTTTGATGCCACTACGATTCCTCCACGCGCTGTTTCCGCACGCGGCGGCGGTGTCGCCCCACGGGCAGAATGGTGCGTGTGACCGACAAGTACGAGTGGCTCGAAGACGTGACCGGCGACGCCGCCCTCGAGTGGGTGCGTGCCCGTAACGAGCGCACGGTCGACGAGTTCACCGCGAACGACGAGTTCCGGACGCTCGAGACCGACATCCGGAGCATTCTCGACACCGACGCGCGCATCCCGTACGCGCGCAGGCGCGGCGACCACCTCTACAACTTCTGGAAGGACGCGTCGCACCCCCGCGGGCTGTGGCGGCGCACCACCATGGAGGAGTACCGGAAGGACAGTCCCGCCTGGGACGTCATCATCGATCTCGATGCTCTCGCCGAGGCCGAGGGCGAGAACTGGGTGTGGAAGAGCGCGCAGGTGCTCCGTCCGTCGTTCGACCGCGCGCTGATCTCCCTGTCGCGCGGCGGCGCGGACGCATCGGTGATCCGCGAGTACTCGCTCACGTACCGCTCCTTCGTCGCACCCGACGAGGGTGGCTTCGTCGTCCCCGAGGCCAAGACGGACATCGACTGGATCGACGCGGACACGGTCTTCGTCGGCACGGATCTCGGACCCGGGTCGCTCACCGATTCCGGGTACCCCCGGCGCGCACACCGGTGGCTCCGTGGAACTCCTCTCGCGGAGGCTCCCGTCGTGTACGAGGGTGAGCAGACCGACGTCGCGGTGTCCGCCTCGCACGATGCGACGCCCGGCTTCGAGCGCAGCCTGGTCCAGCGCGCCACCGACTTCTTCAATGCCGTCACCTCCATTCTTCACGACGACGGATCGACCACGGTCCTCGACGTGCCCACCGATGCCTCGGTGTCCCTGCACGAGAACTGGTTGACCGTTCGCCTGACGACCGCATGGACCGTCGACGGCACCGAGTACGCAGCAGGGTCGCTGGTGGCCGCGAAGATCGACGAGTTCCTCTCCGGTGCAAGGGATCTGGTCGTCGTCTTCGCTCCCGACGCCCGCACGTCGCTGCACCAGTACGCGTGGACCGAGAACCATCTGCTGATGGTGCTGCTCGAGGACGTCCGCTCCAGCGTGCACGTGGTGACGCTGGGCGACACGGTCACCTCCGAACGCCTGCAGGGGCTCCCGGACGCCGTCGACGTCACCGTCATCGGCACCGACCCCGAGTTCGGCGGTGACGAATACTTCCTCGACGCGAGCGGCCACCTCACTCCGTCCACTCTTCTGGTGGGCACCGTCGGGACCGAACCCGAGGTCCTGAAGTCCGCTCCCGCGTTCTTCGACACCACGGGCCTCGCGGTCGAGCAGTACTTCGCCACCTCACTCGACGGCACACGCGTGCCCTACTTCGTCGTACGGAACCCCGGAACGCAGGACCGTCCGACGGCCGCAGGCCCCACCCTCCTCTACGGATACGGCGGTTTCGAGGTCTCACTCACCCCCTCGTACAGCGGCGTGGTCGGCGCGGCCTGGCTGGCTCGGGGCGGTACCTACGTGGTGGCGAACATCCGCGGCGGCGGCGAGTACGGGCCGTCGTGGCACACCGAGGTGCTGAAGTCCGGTCGACACAAGGTGCACGAGGACTTCGCGGCGGTCGCGAGCGATCTGGTGGAGCGCGGCATCACCACCCCGGACCAGTTGGGCGCGCAGGGCGGCAGCAACGGCGGCCTGCTCATGGGCATCATGCTCACCAAGTACCCGGAGTCGTTCGGCGCCATCGTGTGTCAGGTGCCGCTCCTGGACATGAAGCGGTATCACCGCCTGCTGGCCGGGGCGTCGTGGATGGCCGAGTACGGAGATCCCGACGATCCCGACGAGTGGGCCTTCATCTCCGAGTACAGCCCGTACCAGAACGTCTCACCGCCGGGGAACTCGATCGGTGTGTATCCGCCGATCCTCATCACGACGTCGACGAGGGACGACCGTGTGCACCCCGGGCACGCGCGCAAGATGGACGCCCTCCTCGAGGAGTACGGGTACGACGTCTCCTACTACGAGAACATCGAGGGCGGCCATGGCGGTGCGGCCGACAACGCGCAGGCCGCATTCAAGTCCGCGCTGGCGTACACGTTCCTGTGGCGGACGCTCGGGGGCGGTACCCGCTAGGTCAGTCGGTGTCCGGTTCCGCAAGTCCGACGATGGACGGATCCGGGCGCCCCACCACCTCGTGGTCCTTGTTCGAGTAGTCGAAGCTGTTCAGCACGAAGCGCATCGCCTCGAGTCGGGCGCGTTTCTTGTCGTTGCTCTTCACCGTCGTCCAGGGGGCGTGATCGGTGTGGGTGAACCGGATCATGTCCTCCTTGGCCCTCGTGTACGCGTCCCACTTGTCCAGGGAGGCGAGGTCCATGGGCGAGAGCTTCCACTGCCGTACCGGATCGACCTGGCGGATGGCGAAGCGCGTCCGCTGTTCGAGCTGGGACACCGAGAACCAGAACTTGGTCAGCTGCACTCCGTCGTCGACGAGCATCTGCTCGAACAACGGTGCCTGGTGGAGGAATCGGTGATACTGCTCGTCGCTGCAGAATCCCATCACACGTTCCACGCCGGCCCGGTTGTACCAGGAGC
The DNA here is from genome assembly GCF_030208955.1 of Rhodococcus sp. MEB041. NCBI lineage: Bacteria > Bacillati > Actinomycetota > Actinomycetes > Mycobacteriales > Nocardiaceae > Rhodococcus > Rhodococcus sp. MEB041. The sequence continues at coordinate 69,629 of NZ_JARVSZ010000001.1, read as the reverse complement.
GGTCGAACAGGACCAGCTCTCCGGCAGCCGGTAGGTGGGTGACGTACCTCTGGAAGTACCACTCCGTCGACTCGCGTGGCGACGGCTTCTCGAGTGCCACCACCCGCGCGCCGCGAGGGTTGAGATGCTCCATGAAGCGCTTGATCGTGCCGCCCTTGCCGGCGGCGTCGCGACCTTCGAAGACGATGACGTGGCGGCCACCGGTCTCCTTGATCCACATCTGCAGCTTCAGCAACTCGATCTGCAGAAGACGTTTCGTACCTTCGTATTCCGCGCGCGGCATCCGTTCGTCGTACGGGTACGCCTGGCGCCAGGTGTCCACCGGGACTCCGTCACCGGTCAGCAACACGGGGTCGTCGTCGTCGTCGTCCCGCACGCTGAACGACGAGGTGTCCGAGAGGTCCACGATCCGGGACAGGGCGAAGTCATCGAGAGCGGTCACGCCAGGAACCTACGAGCCGCCGGAGACGGGACGGTGATCACGGGGTGAACAGCAGATGCCGTGACAGGCGGAGTTTCAGGGTACGTCTCGGGGTGGTCACCGATGGTGCAGCGCGCGGGCGGAACTCAGGATGGAGACATGACATTCCACGAGAGCAACTCCACCGTCCACCCGAACCCGAACCACACCACGCAGCTGACGCGAAGCCGAGACGACGCCTGGATCGCCGGGGTCTGCGGCGGTGTCGCCGCGTACACCGGATGGGATCCCAGCCTGGTGCGCGCCCTCACCGTGGTCGGCGCCCTCGTCTCGTTCGGCACCGTCGCCCTGCTCTACCTCGCGATGGTCATGCTCGTTCCCCGAGCATGACCATCGCGAGTTCGGTCACTTGCCTCCGGTCACCAACCAACCACAGGGAGAGGCCAAGTCGTTCGCTGCCTCGGGTCCCATCGAGCCGGGCTCGTACGGGAGCACGGCCGGCGGAGAGGTCAACAACGGTGCGGCGACCTCCCACACGTGAGCCAGTCCGTCGGGACGGGTGAACAACGACCGGTCACCGTCGAGTACGTCGAGAATGAGTCGTGAATAGGGCGACAGCGGCTCGGCGTCCGACACCGTCGACAGGTCGAGCGACATCCGACCGATCCCGAGGTCCTCGCCGGGGCCGGGCTCCTTGACCGTCATGGCGATGTCCACTCGGCCGTCGCCCGACAGGTCGAACGTCAGCACGGCGCCGTCGGCCGGCAGGTGCTTCACCGGTCCCTCGGGGCGACGGAACACCAGCGACACCCGCTGCGTGCTGGTTCCCAGCATCTTGCCGGTGCGCAGGACGAAGGGAACGTCGCGCCACCGGTCGGTGTCGACCCACATGCGTGCGGCGACGAACGTGTCGGTCGACGAATCGTCCGCGATCCCCTCGACGTCCTGGTAGCCGCGGTACTGACCGAGGACCACCTCGGACGTGTCGAGCGGGCGGAACGCCGCGATGACCGACTCGCGGGCAGTCTGCAGGTCGTCCGCACCGAGGCTGAGTGGGGGCTCCATGGCCACCTCCGCCGCGACCTGGAACAGGTGCGTCACCAACATGTCGAGCACGGCACCCGTGGCGTCGTAGAACTCGGCACGGTCGTCGATGTCCAGCGTCTCCGGCACGTCGATCTGCACCTGCTCCACGTGTTCCCGGTTCCAGATCCCCTCGATCATCCCGTTCGCGAAGCGCAGGATGTGCAGGTTCTGGGTGTTCTCCTTGCCGAGGAAGTGGTCGATCCGATAGACCTGCTTCTCGTCGACGATGGCATGGACCGCCTCGTCGAGCTTCTCGAAGTTCTCCTGCGACGTGCCGAACGGCTTCTCGTAGACCACCCGCGCGCCCTCGGCGAGATCGTGTGCGCCGAGCGCCTCGGTGTAGTCGATGAAGGTCGAGGGCGGCAGCGCGATGTAGTGCACGAGCTGCACGTCGCCGCCCAGCTCGTCCTTCACGTCTCCGATGACCGACGGCAGGTCACCCGGATCGTCGGCGGTGAATCCGTTGCCCGCGAAGCGAACACGGTCCGCGAACGACGACCACACCTTCTCGTCGATGCTGTCGACACCCTCCCCGGGACCGAACTCCTCGAGCGCCGCGCGGATGTGCTCGCGGAACTCGTCGTCGGTCTTCTCACCTCGACCGTTGCCCACCAACGCCCACTGCTCGGGCAGCAGTCCTTCCTGCGCAAGTTCGTAGAACGCCGGCAGCACCATGCGCTTGGCAAGGTCTCCCGTCGCCCCGAAGAGCACGAAGATGGTCGGAGCCCCGCCGGATTCGGATGTCGCAGTGTCAGCCATGCCTCCATGATGCCCAGTCGGGGGCTCCCCCGAACCTCGATCGCCTCACAGTGCCGCGTCGACGCTACTGTCGAGCCGGTGACACGATCGATCTTCGACGGCGACATCGCCGGTTTCGGGACCTCCAGCGGAACCAGGATCGTCGTCGGCCACTGGACGTCGTCGCCGCTGGGCGACTTCACCGATGTCATGGTCGAGTTCGCGGACGGCGAGCGCCTTCTGCTGGCACCGTCCGACGCGGTCCGCGAGTTCGTCACCGCGACCTACCACTTCGACACGACGACCATCACCGACGTCTCGTATCACCGCCGAGGTGACCGAGTCGGCGTCTCCGCGGGTGATCTCGAGGTGTCGTTCCAGATCGGCGGCCCGACCCTGCTGGGTCGACTGCTCACCCTCGCACCGACGTCGGTGGTCACCGCACCCTGGTTCTGTACGGTGAGCGACCCGATCGCGCGGGTCGTGATGCGCGGCGTGCGGACCAGGGGCACCGCCGGCGGTGGGCGGCGCGAATACTACGGAGCGCGAGGGCAGCGCAGCATCGTCGGCGCGACGGCATCGTGGAAGGGCGACGATCTGGGACACCTGTCGCCGGTGGAGCCGCCGGTGCGGTTCGGATTCGGGTCCACACCCGCGGCCCCGTCGACGACGCGGATACGCACGACGATCGACCACCGCTGACCGATGTCACCGCAGGGTGGTGTTCTCGTCACGGGAGAGGAAGAACGCGTTCGAGCCGACGCGGGCGCACGCGACTCCGTCCTCCCGAGAGACGCAGAAGCTCTGCCCCGTGTTGATCACCTCGCCGTACTGCAGTGTGCGGATGTTCTCAGAGCCGGTGAAATAGCCCTGATTCGTGCAGTAGTGGATCGGCCCGGCGCTCTCCACACGGACGGCGTACTTGCTGGTGGCACCGTTCGAGCAGACCTCGCCCTCGTCGGGAGCGACACTGGACACGGCCTGGCATCCCAGGAATCCGACCGAGGTTCCGTTCGGGAAGAGCCCACACGACACATTCCCCGACGGCGTCCGGAAGTAGTACCCCTCACCCGCCCCGCCACTGTCGCGGAAGAGCTCGGGATCCACCGACACCTCCTGTGACCCCGGACGCGGGAGTGCGTCCGCCGGGTCTGCCGACTCTGCCGACGGCGACTGCTCGACCGGCTGTTCCTCTGCGCCCGGCTGATCCGACGCTGCACCGGTGGGCGGCTCGATCGGCGCCACGACCGATGTCCCCGTCGGCGTCACGACCGAGGTGTCAGCGGGCGCCGGAACCGCCGTCGCCGACGTCACCTGGTCCGGAGCCGAACATGCCCCCAGCACCGCGGCGCCGGCGACCAGGGTGGCCGCGACGGCAGCCCGTGTGCTCATCGAGAACGACATGTCGACTCCTGTCCGGAGCCGGCCGATCGCCGCCCCTCTGACATACCCATCGGTCTCTTTCGTGGCGTCGTTACCTGTACTCACGTCACGATCAGGACACGAGCCGGCTAACTGCCGTCGAGGGGTGCGATGCCGGCAATGAGTTGGTACGGAGTGAACGGACCACTCTGAGGTCAGAACCAGCGGACGCAGTCGACCAGGATCGTGGTGCCCTTGGCGCGCTCCGCAGCAGCGACGTCCGGACACGTGGGGAAGATCCCCGGCACCACCTCGTAGTACAGCGGCCCGATGTAGGTCGGCTCCGCGGAGGCGGTTCCCGCCCCTGCCAGCACCGATCCCGCCGTGACGGCTCCGGCGGCGAGTACTCCACCGACCACTCGCCGTAGTCCGATTCGCACCATGACACACACCTTCCGATGGGAGAGCCCCGGCCTTCGAAAACCGTACCGTGCGGATTGTTACGGAGGAAGAGGCGTGCGGGAACGCAGGCACGGTTGCCGTAAAATACGAGGGTCCACCAGGCACTTGTTTCGATCAGGGGAGTCACGTGACCGCGCACGTCGAAGAAATGCAGTTCCAGGCCGAGACCCGGCAGCTGTTGGATCTGATGATCCACTCGGTCTACTCCAACAAGGACTCGTTCCTCCGCGAGTTGGTGTCCAACTCGTCGGACGCGCTGGACAAGCTGCGACTCGAGTCGTTCCAGAACAAGGATCTCGGCGCCGACACCTCCGATCTCCACATCGACCTGGAGATCGACAAGGAGAACCGCACCCTCACCGTGCGGGACAACGGCATCGGCATGTCGCGCGACGAGGTCGTCGATCTCATCGGCACGCTCGCGAAGTCGGGCACCGCCGAGGTCCGCGCGAAGCTGAAGGAAGCGAAGGACGCGGCCGCGTCCGAGGAGCTCATCGGCCAGTTCGGCATCGGCTTCTACTCCACGTTCATGGTGGCCGACAAGGTCACCCTCGTGACCCGGCGCGCGGGTGAGGACACCGCGACGCGCTGGGAGTCCAGCGGTGAGGGCACGTACACCATCGAGGAGGTGTCCGACGCGCCTCAGGGTAGCGCCGTGACCCTGCACCTGAAGCCGGCCGACGACGAGGATCACCTCTACGACTACACGTCCGAGCACAAGATCCGCGAACTGGTGAAGCGGTACTCGGACTTCATCGCGTGGCCCATCCGCATGCAGGTCGAGAAGACCACCGGCGAGGGCGACGACGCCACGACGGTGCTCGAGGACGAGACGGTCAACTCGATGAAGGCGCTGTGGACGCGCTCGAAGGACGAGGTCTCGGACGAGGAGTACACCGAGTTCTACCGCCACGTCAGCCATGCATGGGACGAGCCGCTCGAGGTCATCCCCATGAAGGCCGAGGGCACCTTCGAATACCAAGCGCTGCTGTTCATTCCGTCGCGCGCACCGTTCGACCTCTTCATGCGGGAGTCGAAGATCGGTATCCAGCTGTACGTCAAGCGCGTCTTCATCATGGACGACTGCGAGGAACTCGTGCCCGAGTACCTGCGCTTCGTCAAGGGTGTCGTCGACGCAGCCGATCTGTCGCTCAACGTCTCTCGTGAAATCCTGCAGCAGGACCGCCAGATCCGCGCGATCCGCCGCCGTCTGACCAAGAAGGTGCTGAGCACCGTCAAGGATCTGCAGGCGAACGAGCCGGAGAAGTACAGCACGTTCTGGGGTGAGTTCGGCCGTGCCCTCAAGGAAGGGCTGCTGTCCGACCACGACAACCAGGAGACCATCCTCGGGCTGTCGTCCTTCGCGACGACGCAGAGCGACGAGAAGCCGACCACGTTGGCGGAGTATGTCTCTCGCATGAAGGACGGCCAGGACGCGATCTACTACATGACCGGCGAGTCGCGTCAGCAGGTGGAGAACTCCCCGCACATGGAGGCATTCACTGCCAAGGGGCTCGAGGTGCTGATCCTCACCGACGCCGTCGACGAGATGTGGACCGGGTCCGTCCCCGAGTTCGACGGGAAGCCGTTCCGCTCCATCGCCAAGGGCGCCGTGGACCTGGGCGACGACGAGGCCGAATCCGAGGAGAAGGACGCGCAGAAGGCGCGGTTCGCCGACCTCACCACCTGGATGGCCGAGACGCTGTCCGACGACGTCAAGGAGGTCCGCCTGTCCTCACGCCTGACCACCTCGCCCGCGTGCATCGTCGGTGACGACTTCTCACTGAGCCCCCAGCTCGAGAAGATGTACCGCGCGTCCGGTCAGCCCGTGCCGAAGACCAAGCGCATCCTGGAACTCAATCCGGATCATGCTCTGGTCACGGCTCTCGAGACGGCCCATGCCGAGCACAAGGACGACATGGCCCTCGCCGAGACCGCGAAGCTGCTCTACGGCACAGCCCTGCTCGCCGAGGGTGGCGAGCTGGACGACCCGGCGTCGTTCGCGAAGTTGTTGGCGGAGAGGCTGACACGCACGATGTGACCTGAGGACATATGCCCACCCGTAGGGTGGGCATATGTCGGGGGACGTGGTCGTGATCGGGGCGGGGCTCAGCGGGTTGGTGGCAGCACTCGACCTGACCAGGGCGGGGCGCTCGGTCATCGTCCTCGAGGCCGCCGATCGGATCGGCGGCAAGGTTCTCACCGTCGACACCGAAGGTCACCACGTCGATCACGGCGCCCACTGGATCGGTGGAGACCAGACCGCGGTGCGCGCACTCGCCGCCGAGTTCGGTGTCGACACGGCTCCCGAACCGCGACGGCGACGCGGTGCGGACGAAGTGTTCGCGGCGGCCGGCCGCGTCCACCGCTATCACGGTCAGGTGCCGCGCATCCCCGTTCGCGAGTGGCTCCCCGTCCGTTCGGGTATCGCGCGCCTCGACCTGGCGGTCCGCACCGTCGACCGCGCGGTGCCGCTGCTGTCGACCTGGCGGCCCGGAGATCACGAGATGTCCGACGTTCTCGCGCGTCGGATGTTTCCCTCCGCCTACGGCCGCGACATCCTCACGTGTTTCTTCCGGCTGATCTTCGGCGCCGACCCGGACGAGGTCCCCGCCCGAGCCGCACTCGAGTACCTGCGCGCGGCCGGCAGCCTGCGGGCGATCGCCGAGGTGCGTGACGGAGCGCAGGAACGCTACTTCGTGGACGGCACCGCATCGCTGATCTCAGCTGTGGCACAGCACCTCTCCGCCCCGCCGGAGACGTCTCGACCCGTCATCGCGATCCGGCCGGACACCTCCGGAGTCGACGTGGTCACCGCGGACGGCACAGTCCGCGCATCCTCGGTGGTTCTCGCGGTTCCCCTCCCCCGCGCCGCCGACATCGACGGCGCGCTCCCCGCCGGACTCGGGGACCGGATGCGCACCTCCCGCATGGGCGAGTACGCGAAGACCATCGTCGTGTACGACAGTCCGTGGTGGCGCGAGAACGGACTCACCGGAACGGCACTCGACGTCGACGGCCCGGTCCAGATGATCGTCGACGGCAACGCCGGACGGGACTCGCCCGGCATCCTGGTCGCCTTCAGTGGCGGTCGAGCCGCGGCAGACCTGTTCTCCCGCACAGATCGCCGTGACATCGTCGTCGCCGAGCTGGTGCGGCTGTTCGGCCCTCGGGCGCGGTCACCTCGTCGTGTCGACGACATCACCTGGTCGGCGCAACCCTGGCTGGGTGGGGCGCCCACCGCGATCCCGCCGTACGGAGGCGTCTTCCACCATCAGGACCTGACCACGGACCGCGTGCACTGGGCAGGAACGGATCTGGCCGATCGCTGGCCCGGCTACCTCGACGGGGCCGTGCGTTCCGGTCGGCGAGCGGCACGTGAGATCCTGACTACGTCTCGAGGTGGGACCGTCTGAGATCGGGCAGTCTCCGCGGTGCCGCGAGCCGACGCAGAGCCGGTGCCACCGGTCGGCCTCGGAGAAGCCCCTCGGTGGTGCCCGCCTCGAGGGCCTTCCGGTAGACGAGGACCGCCTCCCGCACAGCATCGACCGTGTGGTCGATGTCCGAGTCCGTGTGCGCCGCGGACACGACGAACGACTGACCGAGGACACCGCGGGACAGCATCTCCTGCAGGAAGAGAGTCCGGTAGGCCTGCGAGGGAACCCCGTCGGCATCCGCGGTGGCGAACACCAGGCAGCTGGGGCGTCCGAGGACCCGAAGGTGCTCCCCGACACCGGCATCGAACGCCACCTCGGTCACGGCGTCACGCAACCGGGCGCCGGCGCGCTCCATGGCGCCCACGGGGTCCTCCGTCTCGTACGCCCGGACGACGGCACGAAACGCGGCGAGCCCCGTCGTCTCCGGTCCGTGCGTCGTCGACAGCAGGAAGACTCGGTCGGAGTCCGTGCGCAGACCGCCGAGTTCCATCAGATCGCGGCGGCCGGCGAGCGCGGACAGCGGGAGTCCGTTGCCCATGGCCTTGCCCCAACACGACAGATCGGGAGTCACGCCGTACACACCCTGCGCACCCGCGGACGACCATCGGAACCCGGTGATCATCTCGTCGAACACGAGAACGGTCCCGTGTCGATCACAGGCTGCGCGGACGGCCTCGAGATACCCCGGTGACGGTTCGGCCAGCGCACCGGCTGCCTCCATGACGACGCACGCGATGTCGTGATCGGCCAGGATCCGTTCCAGCGCAGGGGTGTCGTCGAACGGAAACCGATGCACCGCGCCGTGCGGGATTCCCGCGTTCATCTCCGTCGTCCCGATGAACCAGTCGTCGACCGAGAAGAACGGCTGCGCACAGACCGCGATCTCGGTACGGCCGGTGACCGCACGCGACAGGCGGACGGCCGCGGTGGTCGCATCGGAGCCGTTCTTCGCGAACTTCACCATCTCCGCGGTGGGAACGGTCCTCAGGAAGTCCTCCGCCGCGAGCACTTCGAGCTCGGTCGGCCTCGAGAAGTTGGTTCCCCTGGCGACCGCGTCCGCCACGGCGTCGACCACGGGACGGTACCCGTGTCCCAGTGTGACCGAGCGCAGACCACTCCCGTACTCGACGTACTCGTTGTCGTCGACGTCCCACACACGGGCGCCGACCCCGTGCGTGAGGATCGGGGTGAGGTGCTCCGGGTACTGATCCGAACCCCGTGCGTACGTGTGGCTTCCACCGGGGACGAGGCGGTGCAGACGTTCCTGGAGTTCCGAGGATCTCTCGTGTGTCATCGCGTGGCCTCTCGGCGGTCGTCATGGGAGGGACGGGTGACGTCAGGGTGGTCCGCCTCGCGCCGCAGGACGGTCCGCGCGGTCGTGGCGACGAACCACAGCGCCACCGCCCACTCGGAGACGAGCACCCCGACGACCATGGTCACGACCGATCCGGTGACCGAGGTGATCAGCAGAGCCGACGCCGCGAGGATGACGCCGAGGACGGCGCCGCCGAGGACCGTGGACGTCCGACCCTGCGCCGGCAGCACGGCGGTGGTGACGTAGGACGTGAGCGTGGTGGCTGGGAGGATCCAGGCGAGGATGCGCAACAGGTCGGTCGCCTCGGCGAACTCGGTGCCGTAGACGATGCGGATCACCAGGGGGGCCACGAGCGTCAGCCCTGCCGCGGCGACGACCGCGAGTGCGAGACACCCCGCCGCACCCTGCATCGTCCGCGCCCGGAAGGCCTGGCCGTCCCGAATTCGGGTCATCCGCGGGAGCAGCGCGAACCCGATCGGATCGAGAACCGACTGTCCCGCTCGGACCAGCCGGTCCGCGGCCGAGAACAGGCCCAGGGAGACCGCGTCGAGCACCGTGGAGTACGCCGCCGCGCCGCCCTGTCCGTAGCCGGTCAGCAGGAGCCGCGACGCGAGCACCGGTGCCGCCGTTCTCAGAGTGTCACCGACTCGCCACGAGGGAACGAGGCGTCCGAAGTGCCGGTCGGCGTCCACGCCGGTGGCGATCACGGTGACGATGGACGAACCGCCCAGACAGGCCAGCGCGACCTCGGGCGACGGGAACTGCGGCAGCAGAACGACCAGCGCCACCAGGTATGCCACACGTCCGGCGGCCTGGTACGCGGTGGAGGCACCGAAGCGGCCACGACCGATCAGCAGCCAGTCCTCCGACAGTGACCAGACACCCCCGGCGACCGCCCCGAGCAGGATCATCCGGGCGGCCCCGTCCACACCGGCGGCCCACCCGACCAGCGCCGCGACGGCGAGCACGGCGAAGAGGCCGCACCGCACCACCGCGTACGCGCCACGCACCTGCGTGATGTCGGGGTCGTCGACGCGCGCAGCGAAGTACTGCGTGGCACCGAGATCGACGAGAACCGAGCCGAGGAAGTACGCCGACATCCCCACCGCGACGAGCCCGACTCCTTCGGTTCCGAGCAGCCGGGCTGTCAGCGGCAGGGTGACGAGCGTGACGAGGAACTGACCGTAGGTGCCGAAGCCCACGAGCAGGACGTCTCGGGCGAGCCGCAGCATCAGCGCCGCAGGAGGCGGTCGGCCACGTCGCCGGCTCGCGCACGTAACCGGGTGAGCACGGCGCCGAGAATGCGTCCGTCTCCGGCGAGGACGTCGCCGGTGGAGACCAGAGCCGGGAGTTCGCGTGCGAGACGGTGATGCAGCCGGACCGACTCGCTGAGCTTGCTGTAGCTCGACGTCCGGCTGCACAGGTTGAAGGTCGAGTCGCGCCACGCTGCGTCGATGGTGGAGACGCCGTGGAAGTCCCCGTGAGCGCCCATGCGAGCGAACAGATCGACGTCCATCGGGAACACCAGGTCGCCGCGGAAACCGCCGACCCGGTCGAACAGATCCCTGCGGAAGGTGGTGGCCGCGGTCGGCCCGAACTCGGCGGGACCGCGGCGCACGATGATGCCCGCGAGGTCCTTGCCCGGGCGTCGACCGAGCAGGCCGGGGAGGCCGAGCCCGGTCTCCTTCACCGACCCCTGCTCGTCGATCACCTCGAACTTGGACGAGACCACCGCGATCCCGGGATCGTCCAGTACGGCCTGCTGTCCCGCCAGCGCACCGGGACGGAGCACGTCGTCGGCGCACACCACCTTGACGAGCCGGCCCGTCGAGGCCCGCACGGCCGCGTTCCAGTTGTCCCCGATGGCGAGCACCCGGTCGTTCCGCACGATCCGGACGCGCTCGTCGCGGAAGGAGCGGGCGATGTCGCCGGTCGCGTCGGTGCTCGCGTTGTCGAGCACCAGGACCTCCATGTCCTCGTCCTGGTCCAGGACGGAGGCCAGTGTGGTCTCCAGGGTGCGCGCGGCCTCGTAGGCCGGGATGCACACCGAGAGCGGAGCGGTCATGAGCGGAGTCCTTCCGTGGCCGAGTCGAGATCGACGAACGACATCTCCGGATGTGCCGCAGCGACTTCCGGGAGGAGATCCGGGACGGTCACCACCACACGGTCGGGACGATGGGTGTACAGCCATTCCGGGCCGACGATGGGAACGTCCGTACCCGGCATGCGGCGGCCCCATTTCGCCGGGGACGCATCGACGACCGCGCCGACCGTCTCCGTGGTCACCCCCGCCATCGCGAACAGAGCGACCGCGCGCGACGCCGCTCCGTACGCGGCGAGCGTCACACCCGCGCGAGACGACGCGCCGAGTCTCGCCCGCACCGCCTCGACCTCGGCGACGGCGGCTGCTCCGAGGGACGACACGACGGTGGGATCGGTGACGGCGGCGGCAGCCTCGGCTTCCCGCACGCGCCGTGCCGTCACGAGGTCGTCCTCCCACACCGGGAGGCGCACCGAGTCGTCGCGCATCGCCGAGACCAGGAGAGTCCCGCCGTAGAGGTCCGACTCCCAACACCCGGTGGGCATCAGACCCGCTGCCCACAGAGCGGTCTCGAGCGCGGTCGACGACCAGTAGGCGAAGTGTCCGTGGCGGAGCGCCGTCCACTGGCGATCCCGCACGATGGTCATGAAGGAGTGGACCTGCAGCACCAGTACGCCGCCGTCGCCGAGCAGCGCCCGACGTTCACGCAGAGCGGCCGCCTGGTCCGGCTCGTGCATCAGCCCGAAACCGTCGACGACGAGGTCGGCGGAGCGCGAACCCGCCACGGCCGGACCGGCATCCGCGACGCCACGGGATCTCACGTCGGGGATCCAGGACCCACCGTGGGGGCTTCCGTACTCGCGGACCACGGCGCCGTCGGGGAGCCACCCGCGTCGCACGATCTCGTCCATCGCCCGAGAAGCGGCTCGCGTCAACGCCTCCGGCTCCACTCCACGCGGCTCATTCGCGCGGGTGTCGTCGTCCAGGAGCTGTGCCAGGCCGCACGTCGTGCACAGGCCCATCGCGAGAGCATGCATCTCGTCGCCCTCGGGAGAGGACTCGGCCGTCGGGAAACTGTCCGCGGCCGGCACGAGACCGAGATCGAGCACCGTGGACACCGTCGCCGAGGCGCAGGCTCTGCACGAACTCATGAGATTCTCCGGCTCGTCGTACGCGGGGAGCACCCGTCGGCGACACTGGACTCATGCGCGTCGAGACCACACCTCTGCGAGACGTCCTGCTCTTCCTGCCCACCCCGCATCGCGACGATCGGGGTTTCTTCACGAGGACCTTCGACACCGAGATCTTCGACGCGGCGATCGCCGAGCACACGACCCTGTCCACGAGAGCCGCTGATTTCCGTCAGGACTCCCAGTCCCGTTCCGCCGGCGGCGTTCTGCGTGGCCTGCACGGGCGAGGAGGCCGAGGCGAGGCCAAGTTGGTGCGGTGCGCCCGCGGCGCCGTCCAGGACGTCCTGGTGGACACCAGAACGGAGTCGCCCACCTTCGGTCAGTGGTTCGACGTCGTGCTCGACGACGTGGAGTGCGCGCACCTGTTCGTGCCCCCCGGCTTCCTGCACGGCTTCCTCACCCTGGGCGAGACCGCAGACGTGTGCTACCGGATCGACCGTCCGCACGAACCCTCCGAGGACGTGGGCGTCCGCTGGGACGACGCGGATCTGGCGATCCGCTGGCGCGGGACGCCGAGCATCGTGAGCGACCGGGACGCGGCAGCGCGGTCCTGGCGCGACCTCGTCGCCGGCGGGTGATCTCTCACGCACTGCCGACACCCACCCGCGTCCTGCGGAGGTTCTCGTCGATCGCGCCGGTCCGCTGGAGCTCGGTGACGCGGGCCAGACGCGTGAAGCGCTGCGCCAGTGCGTCCGCGGTGAGACCGTGGCGGGCGTATGCGGCGACCAGCTCTTCAGCGCCGGCTCGGACACTCCACTCGGGGACGAAGGCGGGCAACACCTCTCGCGCCGCGGAGAAGTCGACGCGGTAAGACCGCGGGTCGGCGCCGTATTCTCCGGTGACCACCACCTCGGCACCCGTCACGTCGGCGACCGTCTCGGCGATGTCGCGCACCGTCACGTTGTTCGCCTCGGTGCCGATGTTCAACGCCCGGTTCCGAATTCGGTCGACCGGCGCCTCGAGCGCGGCCGCGAAGGCGTACGCGATGTCTCGCGCGTGCACGAGGGGTCGCCACGGCGTGCCGTCGGACTTGACGACGATGCGTCCGGTGAGGAACGCCGACGCCGTGAGATCGTTGACCACGATGTCCGCCCGCAGCCGCGGTGAGTAGCCGAAGGCCGTCGCGTTGCGGAGGAACACCGGCGCGAAGCTGTCGTCCGCCATGGCCGCGACGTCGTCCTCGACGCGCACCTTGCTCACGGCGTAGGGGGTGAGGGGCCTCAGCACCGCGTCCTCCGTGACCGCGTCCTGACCGGCGGCGCCGTAGACCGAACAGGTGGACGCGTACAGGAACCGGCCCACCCCCGCATCCTTCGCGGCACGTGCGAGACGCACGGAGGCATGGTGATTGATGTCGTGCGTGATCTCCGGCGCCAGCGTGCCGAGCGGATCGTTCGACAGTGCGGCGAGGTGCACCACCGCGTCGACACCCGTGAGATCGGCGGCTACGACGTCGCGCAGATCCGTGGCCAGGGTGACCGGATCCGCGGGTGCGTCACCGAGAACGCAGTCCGCGAACAGGCCGCTGTCGAGCCCCACCACGGTGTGACCACGCTCCTGCAGGAGCGGAACCATGACGGTACCGAGGTATCCCTGGTGTCCGGTGACGAGTACACGCATGCTGTTCACGACCCTTTCGTCTGCGGTGCCGGACGGTCCGACCGCAGGTTCTCCGTGTGCAGGAGTATCTTCTCCACGACGAACGCCTCGGCATATCTGCTGCGGCACTGCACTCCTCGCACGCGCGCCAGCCCGAGAAAGGTCTCGGAGTCGTACCAGTCGTGGTGATGCTGCGAGGGGTAGTGCCGCGACAGCAGCTCCGCCTTGCGCACCGCCACGTCGTCGGCGAGCGGATAATAGAGACCGGGTGTCGGAAGATCGGACTCCCACTTGACGATCTCGTAGCCCAGCACCAGATGGTCGCGAAAGACGGTGGGAACCAGCTCCGCCAGCAGGCGGTGATCCTGGTGCGCGTCGCGCCGCTGCGGTGCGAGTACGACGTCGGGCTCGCACGTACGCCGGAACTGTTCGAGTCCGTTCTTCACCGCGCTCCAGTGATCAGGGGAGCGGCCGTCCGGCACGTCGAGCACGGTGAGCGACACCGGTCCGTCCGAACAGAAGTCCGACAGTGCCTTTCGCTCCTCGGCTTCCCGCTCGGTACCGCCGCCCGACAACACCAGAGCGTGCACCTCGACATCTCCCCCACGGGTGAGGTCGAGGAGCGTTCCTCCGGCGCCGATGGCGATGTCGTCCGGATGCGCCCCGAGCACCGCCACCGAGCGGATACGGCTGGGGGACAGGCCAATCACGCGACGACGCTCGACAGTGGCGGTCGATTCCGATCGCCCTCCCACACCGCCCACGGGCGAATGCCGCGCCCGTAGTCGTTGTCGAGTTCCGCACGCTCCTTGAAGGTGTCGGCCGGCTTCCAGAATCCCTCGTGCCGGTATCCGAACAGTTCCCCGCGGCCCGCCAGTGTCATACACGCATCGCCGACCAGATCGCCCCCCTCCGGAATGTGGTCGAAGACCTCCTGACTGAGCACGAAGTACCCGCCGTTCTCCCAGATGGGAAAGCGGCTCACCGGAACGATGTCCTTGATCTCGCCGGCCTCCGACACGTCCACGCAGTGGAAGCTCGACTGCGGCGGCACCACCAGCATGGACGCCACGGCGCCCGACTCGTGATAACGCTCGATCATCGTGTCCAGCGGGGCGTCGGTCAACACGTCCGAGTAGTTGGCGAGGAAGTACGGATCGCCGTCAAGGTGGTCACGGACGCGCCGCAACCTCTCGCCGATGGGCGACTCGACGCCGGTGTCCACGAACGTGATCGACCAGTCGCTCATGTCCGTGCTCAGCAACTCGACCTTGCCGTCGCGCATGACGAAGTCGTTGGACTGCTCCTCGTGATAGTCCAGGAAGAACTGCTTGATCGCTGCCGCGCCGTAGCCGAGGCACAGCACGAAGTCCTTGTGGCCGTAGTGTGCGTAGTACTTCATGATGTGCCAGAGGAGCGGACGGGGCCCGACCATCTGCAAGGGCTTCGGGATGTCGTCGTTGCGGTCGTTGCGCATGCGCATTCCGTAACCGCCACAGAACAGTACGACCTTCATGCCAGAGCCTCCGATGTGTCGAGCCGCCCGATGTCGGCGGTGTGGAGAACGGGGAGTGGGAACACGACGCGCCCACCCCACTCGGCGACGTAGCTCAGCTGCTCGGTGAGCTCGCTCTCGAGATTCCACGGCAGGACCAGGACCACGTCCGGACGATCCGCCGCGATGCGATCGGGATGGTGCACCGGGATTCGCGTCCCCGGTGTGAACCGACCGTGCTTGTAGGGATTGCGATCGACGGTGTACTCCACCAGGTCCGTTCGGATGCCGCAGTAGTTGAGCAGGGTGTTGCCCTTGCCCGGCGCGCCGTATCCGACCACGCGTTCACCCCGCCGGCGACAGTCGAGGAGGAACTCGAGCAACGTCGCTCGGACCCCGCGCGCCGCCTTCTCGAGCCCGCGATAGCCGACCACGTGATGCAGCCCCGCGCGCTGCTCGGCCGCGAGCAGGTCGAGGGTGCGCTCGCTGGGCGGGCCGGCGTTCGCGGACGGTGTCGCCCAGATCCGGATGGAACCACCGTGGGTGGACAGTTCCTCGACGTCCACGACGGTCAGGTCGCCTCGGGCGAGCGCCCTCGTCGCCGTCAGGACCGTCCAGTACTGGAAGTGCTCGTGGTAGACCGTGTCGAACTGTGCGTCGGCCACCAGGTGGAGGGCGTGGTGCACCTCGATGCTGACCATGCCGTGGTCCGACACCAGCGTGCGCAGCCCCTCGGTGAATCCCGCGACGTCCGGGATGTGGGCGTACACGTTGTTCGCGACGACGAGGTCCGCCGGCCCGTGCGCGGCACGCACCTGCGCCGCGGTCGTCGGATCGAGGAACGCTGTCTCCGTCGGAACACCGGACTCACGCGCTGCCGCACCGACGTTCACGCTCGGCTCGATACCGAGGCAGCGGATTCCGGCGTCCACGACGTGCTGCAGGAGATAGCCGTCGTTGCTCGCCACCTCGACCACGAACGACTCGTCGGACAGATCCAGGCGGCGCACGGACTCCTGCACGAACGTCCGGGCATGGTCGACCCAGCTGCTCGAGAACGACGAGAAGTACGCGTACTCGGTGAACGTCTCGGCCGGCGACACGAGAGCCGGAATCTGCAACAGCAGGCACTCTCGGCAGAGACGCAGGTGCAGGGGGAAGGTGGGCTCCGGATCGTCGAGCTGCGCTGCGGTGAGGAACGATTCGCACGGCGGTGTCGCGCCCAGGTCGAGGACACTCTCGAGGTCGGCGGATCCGCAGAGACGGCAGTGCATGAGCATTCCTCACTGGCAGGCCGCGCGTCCGTGTCGGGCCCCGCCGACGGGGTGGACCGAACGCGCTGCTTTGTACGATTTGCACGTATTCTGCCACAGAAAAAGACCCTGTGCCGGTTTCCGGCTCCAAATCATTCGCTCGAACTACATCTCACCTCCGCTGCGTGTTGTGAGAACACACGGGCCATAGGGAACGATCCGGTCACTCCTCCGGTTCGGTGAGCCCCGCCCGCTCGTCGCGCTCGGCCCACTCGATCAGCGGGGCGATCGAGTACACGGCATCGTCGATTCCTGCGTGCAGATCACCGAGATCCGCGAGTCGGGACGGCACGGTGTACATGGTGAGGTCTCGCGGCTCCACGTCGACGATCTCGTCCCACGTGATCGGCGTCGACACCGTCGCGTCCTGATTGCCGCGCACGGAGTACGCGCTCGCGATGGTGTGGTCGCGGGCGTTCTGGTTGTAGTCGACGAACAACTTCGTCGGGTCGCGGTCCTTGCGCCACCACGTCGTGGTCACGTCGTCCGGCGCGCGCCGCTCCACTTCCCGAGCGAACGCCAGTGCGGCCCTGCGGACATCGGCGAAGCCCTGCTCCGGCGCGATACGCACGTACACGTGCAACCCGTTGCCGCCCGACGTCTTCGGCCACCCGACGGCACCGAGTTCGTCGAGCACCTCGCGCGTCACCGCCGCCACCCGGCGCACCCGGTCGAAGGAGCAGTCCGGCATCGGATCCAGATCGATGCGCCACTCGTCCGGACTCTCCACGTCGGCGCGCCGGCTGTTCCACGGATGGAACTCCACCGTCGACATCTGCACGGCCCAGATCACGTGCGCCAGTTCGGTGACGCAGAGTTCGTCCGCGGTGCGGTTGTAGCGCGGGAAGGTGACCCGCACCGTCTCCATCCAGTCCGGAGCGCCTTTCGGCAACCGCTTCTGGTGCACCTTCTCCCCGGCGAGACCGTCGGGGAACCGGTGCATCATGCAGGGCCGCTCCCGCAGCGCGCGCACGATGCCGTCGCCGACAGACAGGTAGTACTCGACGAGATCACGCTTGGTGGCTCCGCTCGCCGGGAAGTACACGCGGTCGGGGTTGGACACCCGCACCGTGCGTCCGCGGACGTCGAGCTCGATCGCCGGTGACGTGGCTGCCATGTTCGCGATACTAGTGCGGGCCGAGGGGGTACACAGGAACACGTCGGAGTTCGTACGAGCGAAGGAGCACCCCTTGATCTTCATCACCGCCAAGTTCCGAGTGAAGGCAGAGCACGCGGACGACTGGCCCGAGATCTCGCGAGCCTTCACCGAGGCCTGCCAGGCGGAGGAGGGATGCCTCTGGTACTTCTGGTCGCGCACACTCGACGATCCCACCGAGTACGTCCTCGTCGAGGCCTTCCGCGACCCGGATGCCGGTGCGACACACGTGCAGTCGGACCACTTCAAGCAGGCGCAGAAGGATCTCCCGCCGTACCTGCAGGAGACTCCGAAGATCGTCAGCACCGAGGTGGAGGGCACCGACTGGTCGGAGCTCGGCGAACTCGCGGTCTAGTTCCGCGCGTCCACGATCTCGGCGAGCGTGCGGACGGCGTCGGCGAACACCCCCGGCAGTTCCTGCGGCGGGTTGTGGCCGGCGTCGACCGCACGCACGTCGACGAGATCCGTGAAGTGCGCGCCGTGGTCGCGCGATCCGTACAGGGCGGCGACCGTGTCCTCCGTCGGATCGAGGACGACGGTCGGCACCGTGATCGACGGCTGCCCGGCGAGCGCGTCCTGCGTGGCCGCGTACCGCGGGTCCCCCGCCGCGAGTCCGTACCGGTGTCGATACGAGTGCACCGCGACGTCGACGAAGTCCGGGTTGTCGAACGATGCTGCGGTGGCGGCGAATTCGGAGTCTCCGAACCGCCACGTCGGCGACCAGTCGGTCCACAACGTCTGCGCGATCTCGGCGCGGTAGGCAGCGAGGCCGGCGCGGCCGCGCTCCGAGTGCAGGTAGTACTGGTACCAGTACCGCTTCTCGAGGTGCGGCGGTGCCGGCGTCGTCACGGCAGCCTCGATGTCCTGCACCAGGTAGCCGGACACGCTGACCAGACCCGACACCGACTCGGGCCACAGCGCCGCCACCGCGCACGCCGCGCGGCCACCCCAGTCGTAGCCGGCGACGATCGGACGGTCGAGTGCCATCGCCCCGATGAGGTCGTGCAGATCGTGCGCCAACGCGGCCTGCTCTCCCGACCGCATCGTGGAGTCCTCGACGAACCGCGTGGGCCCGAAACCGCGCAGGTACGGCACCACCACGTCGGCACCCGTGTCGGCCAGCAGTCGGGCGACGTCGTCGTAGGACCGGGTGTCGTACGGGAACCCGTGCAGCAACACGACCGACGGGCCGCTTGGGTCTCCGTACCGCTCGACGCCCACGTCGAGCGCTCCTGCGCGCACCAGCTCCATGCCCGCCATCATGCCGTGCGTCGGTTGCTCGCAGAAAGCACCAGGTCCGTGCAGTGGTCGACGAAGTGCTGCCGTTCCACCACGATCTCGCCGTCGAGGTACGCCGTGAACAGGGCCGTCAGCGACCCGACGACACCGGTCGCAGTCAGCAGGCGGTCGACGTCGTTCGACTCGGCGGGCAGGTTGTCGCCGATGAGCGCGACGAAGATCGGCATGGTGCGCCGCCCCCAGGTGCTCAGCGCCGGATCGGCGAACGGCGCCGACAACAGCACTCGGCCGTGTTCGGGACGGTCGATCATGAGCTCGACGAACGCGGTGACGGCGCGGCGTGCGCGCTCCTCCGGGCGGCGGGCCTGACCCACCGCGCGGACCAGTGCATCGCGCCCCTCCTCGGCCACCGCGGTGTACACCGTGCGGACGAACGAGTCACGGTCGCCGAAGTTCTCGTAGAAGTAGCGCTCGGTCAACGACGCCCGCGAGCACACCGCCCGCACACTCACAGCGGGACCACCGACCGCTCCCAGCAGATCGATCCCGGCCGTGAGCAGTGCCGCGCGCCGCTGCTCGCGTCGCGCCTCGAGCGTGGTCACGTCGATGACAC
Organism: Rhodococcus sp. MEB041; assembly: GCF_030208955.1. Taxonomy (NCBI): domain Bacteria; kingdom Bacillati; phylum Actinomycetota; class Actinomycetes; order Mycobacteriales; family Nocardiaceae; genus Rhodococcus; species Rhodococcus sp. MEB041. The sequence goes on along the minus strand of NZ_JARVSZ010000001.1, from coordinate 50,162 downwards.
CTCACTGTTGACTGCCGTGCTCGCTCGACTCTACGGTGACAACATGCGTAGTCAAACGCTCGGCCCCGACTCCCTCACCTGGCGATGGTTCGGGGACTGGCGCGGGATCCTGCAGGGACCGTGGGCCGGCTCGATGCAGAACATGCACCCGGGTCTCGGCGCGGCCGTCAGCGAGCACTCGACGTTCGAGGTCGAGCGCTGGGAGCGCGTCATGCGCTCGCTCTATCCCATCGGCGGCGTCGTGTTCGACGGTGACCGCGCACCCGAGACCGCGGAACGAATCAGGCGCTACCACAACGACATCAGCGGTCTCGATGCTCACGGGCGGCCCTACCACGCCCTCGATCCCGACATCTTCTACTGGGCGCACGCCACGTTCTTCGTGGGCACCATGCGCACCGCCGAATACTTCATGGGCGGCATCACCGAGGCCGAGCGCGAGCTGCTGTTCGACGAGCACCGACGGTGGTACGGCCTGTACGGCATGAGCATGCGCCCCGTGCCCGAGACGTGGTCCGACTTCCAGGCGTACTGGGACCGGATGTGCCGCACCGTTCTCGAGGACACCCCGGCCGCGCGCCTGGTCCTCGACATGTCGTCCGTGCCGGTGCCACCGTTCCTGCCACTACCCGAGTGGCTGTGGGCCCGGATGTGCCCGGTCGTCGACCGCACCTTCCGGCGCATCACCGTCGGGCTCTACGACCCGGCTGTCCGAGACCTGCTGGGCTACACCTGGACCGATCGGGACGAGCGCTGGCTGCGGCGGCTGGGTTTCCTGGTGAACGTGGCATTCCGGGCCGTGCCGGCGCGGCGGCGCAAGCATCCGCGAGCGCGCGCCGGACTGGACCGCGCCGCCGGCCGGATCCCCCCTACCGCCCCGCTGGTCGAGACCCCCGACCGCAACCTCCCGCCCGCGGGTCGTCGGCAGAACCCGCGGCACTACGTTCCCGGGCGCTGAGGCTGAGTCGTCGGAATCGCCCTCGATTGTGCAGAACCGCGACATCGATCATCATCGTGTGGCTCCACACGCAAGCTGGTGGATCTCGTTGTGCACGAACGAGCGCTTCGTCCACAGGCGCGGACCACCGCCAGACCTCGACAGCACGCGAGCAACTCACACTCGGCCGATGGGAGTCCACACCAGACGACAGCTGATCGCCGGGGGCATCAGCGGCGCGACCGTCGATCGCAGAGCAGCGCGCGGCGAACTGCACCGACTGCTGCCCGGCGTGTACTCCACCGAACCACCCACGTACGAGGACAGGTGTGCGGCGGTCCGACTGTGGAAACCGCACGCCGTCGCCAGCCACGACACCGCAGCCTGGATCTGGGGGCTGCTGCCCGCGGAACCCTCCACGGTCCACGTGACGGTGCCGCCGACGGGGTACGCGGGTGGTCCGAACTGGGTGCGTGTTCATCGCCGGGCTCTGACGAACGTCAGATGGTTGGGGGACATACCTGTCGTGTCCCTCGAACACGCGATCCTCGACGTCGCCGGCACGTTGACCCGGCCGCAGTTCGAGAAGGTGATCGACAGGGCGCTGTCACGGGCGGTGAGCTGGCGTTCCCTGGCTCAGCTGTGCGACGAGGCTGCCGGGAAGACAGGCATGCGGATGCTGCGCGAACAGTTGCGGCGAGCATGCCCGAACACGTTGTCCGAACCCGAGCGCATGGTGGCGCGAGCTCTCACCGCCCGCAACATGCACCTGGAGATCAATGGCAAGGTCGGCCCGTACTACGGAGATCTGGTGGACCGGCGCGGGCGCGTGGTGGTGGAGATCGATGGGCGTGAGTTCCACACGGCTGCAGACGTCTTCACCAGCGATCGTCGCCGACAGAACGCACTGGTGTTGGACGGCTGGCTGGTTCTGAGATACTCCGCTGTCACGGTGAAGGCGAGCGTGGCCGCAGTCGCGGACGAGATCATCGAGACGGTGCGCCGGCGACGATCGCTCGCGCGAGGGTGAGCACACACGATCACCGGTGATTCTGCGGATGCGCGGAATCGTCGACGATCATGTGGCTACAGCCGCATCGACGCCACCACCTCCCCGACAGCACCGTCGAACTGGTGCCCACCCCGCTGGTGCTCGACCACCCGAGCGCCCGGGAGCCGCGCGGAGGCCAGTGCCAGGTGCGCGAACGGCACCACGTCGTCGTCGCGGCAGTGGTGCAGCGTCAGGGAGACCTCCGGCGAGACGGTCGGCCACTCGTACTGGTGGACGTCCCAGCCCGCGGCACTCCAGTCGGGCATCGCGAGCAACGTGGCGGCAGGAACCGGGAGCGAGGCGAGCACGTGCAGCAGGACGGTGGCGCCGAAGGAGTGGGCGATCACGACGTCGGGACTCGCCACGAGGCCGCGGCGTATCGGTCCTGCCCACGCCTCGACGCTCATGTCGTCGCTCGGGATGCGGGGCATGTCGACCGTCGCGCCGAGCAGCGCGCCGAACTCCTCCGCCATCGGCTCGTCGTCGTCCTCGCCGCCGGCGCCGTGGACGAACAGGAGTCTCGTCATACCGATACCGACTCGACGGGGCGCCGGAACTCACCGCGGAACGCCGAGAGCCGGCCACCCGTGGGGGTGACCGGCTCTCGTGCGATCAGGGAGCGGGACTCAGAAGTCCATGCCGCCCATGCCGCCGGTCGGATCGCCCGCGGGCGCTCCGGCCTTCTCCGGCTTGTCGGCGACGACGGCCTCGGTGGTGAGGAACAGAGCCGCGATCGACGCTGCGTTCTGCAGTGCCGAGCGGGTGACCTTGACCGGGTCGTTGATGCCGGCGGCGAGCAGGTCCTCGTACTCGTTGGTCGCGGCGTTGAGGCCGTGGCCGAGGGGGAGGTTGCGCACCTTCTCCGCGACGACGCCGGGCTCGAGGCCGGCGTTGAACGCGATCTGCTTCAGCGGTGCCTCGAGGGCGACGCGAACGATGTTCGCGCCGGTGGCCTCGTCGCCCGTGAGGTTGAGGTTCTCGAGTGCGGGAGCCGACTGCAGCAGCGCGACGCCACCACCGGCGACGATGCCCTCCTCGACAGCTGCCTTGGCGTTGCGCACGGCATCTTCGATGCGGTGCTTGCGCTCCTTGAGCTCGACCTCGGTGGCGGCACCGGCCTTGATGACTGCAACGCCACCGGCCAGCTTGGCCAGGCGCTCCTGCAGCTTCTCACGGTCGTAGTCCGAGTCGGAGTTCTCGATCTCGGAACGGATCTGCGAGACACGACCCGCGATGGCGTCGGCGTCGCCGGAGCCCTCGATGATGGTGGTCTCGTCCTTGGTGACGACGACCTTGCGAGCCTGGCCGAGCAGCTCGAGTCCGGCACCCTCGAGGGAGAGGCCGACCTCTTCGCTGATGACCTCGCCACCGGTGAGGATGGCGATGTCGGCGAGCTGCGCCTTGCGACGGTCACCGAAGCCCGGTGCCTTGACGGCGACGGACTTGAAGGTGCCACGGATCTTGTTCACGACGAGGGTGGAGAGCGCTTCGCCCTCGACGTCCTCGGCGATGATCAGGAGCGGCTTGCCGGACTGGATGACCTTCTCCAGCAGGGGCAGCAGGTCCTTGACGGTGGAGACCTTCGAGCTGACGAGCAGGATGTACGCGTCCTCGAGGACGGCTTCCTGACGCTCGGCGTCGGTGACGAAGTATCCCGAGATGTAGCCCTTGTCGAAGCGCATGCCCTCGGTGAGCTCGAGCTGCAGGCCGAAGGTGTTGGACTCCTCGACCGTGATGACGCCTTCCTTGCCGACCTTGTCCATGGCCTCGGCGATGAGCTCGCCGATGGACGCGTCGCCTGCGGAGATACCAGCGGTCGCAGCGATCTGCTCCTTGGTGTCGATCTCCTTGGCGGACTTCAGCAGGGACTCGGTGACAGCGGCGACGGCTGCCTCGATACCGCGCTTGAGGCCGAGCGGGTTCGCGCCGGCTGCGACGTTGCGCAGGCCTTCGCGGACGAGTGCCTGAGCGAGAACGGTCGCGGTGGTGGTGCCGTCACCTGCGACGTCGTCGGTCTTCTTGGCGACCTCTTTGACCAGCTCTGCGCCGATCTTCTCGTACGGGTCCTCCAGCTCGATCTCCTTGGCGATGGACACACCATCGTTGGTGATCGTGGGGGCGCCCCACTTCTTCTCGAGTACGACGTTGCGACCCTTGGGGCCCAACGTCACCTTGACTGCGTCGGCGAGGCTGTTCAAGCCCCGTTCGAGGCCACGGCGTGCCTCTTCGTCGAACGCGATGATCTTGGCCATTGCGAAGTGATCCTCCGGATTGGGGGTGACACACGAAGCGACCGCGGGTGGGTCGCTCCCTTTCCACATCCGGCCGAGTCGGTGCCCGCGACGGACGACCAGGGGTGTCGATGATTCCCGATCTCACCTCTTCGACCTGGCACTCACAGTACGCGAGTGCCAACCAGATTTCTAGCAGTCGAGGTGGTCGAGTGCAAGGTCGTCGTCGAGTGGTCGCGATTCACACGGTGTTCACGTGCCGGAACGACGACCGACTCACGCGTGAGAAGAATGTGTGACGCGACCAGTTGTCGCGCGCCACAACAGAATCCACGCGAATCGGACATATACACCCGCCCACCCCTGCGGACGAAAGGACCACATCGTGTCCGATGCAGTCGACACCGGTTACGACAACTCGGCGATGGCACACGAGGAGGAGGGCTACGACAAGGGCCTGAAGCCTCGGCAACTGCAGATGATCGCCATCGGCGGCGCGATCGGCACCGGCCTGTTCCTCGGCGCGGGCGGCCGCCTCGAGTCCGCGGGCCCGGGCCTGTTCATCATCTACGCCGTCTGCGGCGTCTTCGTCTTCTTCATCCTCCGAGCGCTCGGCGAGCTGGTGCTCCACCGCCCGTCCTCCGGATCGTTCGTCTCCTACGCCCGCGAGTTCTACGGCGAGAAGGCCGCCTACGCGGCCGGGTGGATGTACTTCCTCAACTGGGCGATGACGGCGATCGTCGACGTCACGGCCGTCGCGACGTACATGCACTACTGGGGCGCCTTCAAGGGCATCCCGCAATGGACCATCGCCCTGATCGCACTGGCCATCGTGCTCGCCGTGAACCTGGTGTCGGTGAAGTGGTTCGGCGAGATGGAGTTCTGGGCGGCCATGATCAAGGTCGCGGCGCTGGTGACGTTCCTGGTCGTCGGCACCGTCTTCCTCGCCGGTCGTTTCGACGTCGACGGCCAGTCGACCGGCTTCGGCGTCATCTCGGGCAACGGCGGACTCTTTCCCACAGGGGCGTGGCCGCTGGTCATCGTCACGTCGGGTGTCGTCTTCGCCTACGCGGCCGTCGAGCTGGTCGGGACCGCGGCCGGAGAGACCGAGAACCCGGCGAAGGTCATGCCGCGGGCCATCAACTCCGTCATCTTCCGCATCGCGGTGTTCTACGTGGGATCGCTGATCCTGCTGGCGCTGCTGTTGCCGTACACGACTTACCGGGCCGGGGAGAGCCCCTTCGTCACGTTCTTCTCCCGCATCGGCGTCGACGGCGCCGGCACGATCATGAACATCGTCGTGGTCACCGCGGCGCTGTCCAGCCTCAACGCCGGGCTGTACTCCACGGGCCGCATCCTGCGGTCGATGGCGATGAACGGCAGCGCGCCGTCGTTCACGGCGCGGATGAGCCGGAACGGTGTCCCCTACGGCGGCATCCTGCTCACCGGCGCCCTGACACTGCTCGGCGTGGCGCTCAACGCGTTCAAACCCGGCGAGGCGTTCGAGATCGTGCTCAACATGTCGGCCCTCGGCATCATCGCCTCGTGGGCGACCATCGTGCTCTGCCAGCTGCAGCTCTACCGGTGGAGCCGCAAGGGCATCCTCGAACGGCCGTCGTTCCGGCTCTTCGGGGCGCCGTACACGAGCTACGCGACGCTCGCGTTCCTCGCTGCGGTGCTGGTGCTCATGGCGCTCGACGCGCCGATCGGGACGTGGACCGTCGCCACACTCGTCGTCATCGTGCCGATGCTCATCGGCGGCTGGTTCCTCGTCCGGGCCCGCGTCCTCAGCGTCGCCGAGGAGCGGATGGGCTACACGGGCAAGTACCCCGTCGTCGCGAACCGGCCGACGGATCCCGAGACGCCGAGCGACTAGCGACGTCGGTACCAGGGCCGGTCGGGCTCAGGTGGCGTGTGGTCCCTCAGGGCCCGCGCCACCGCCACGCTCAGGTCGTGGCACGACGCGAACCGGTCCGGCGGCTCCTTGGCCAGCGCGCGCTGCACGACGGCGTCGAGGCGGGTCGGCAGGTCGGCCCGACGCGAGCTGACGGACGGCGGGGTCCGCCTCAGCTGGGCGTCCATGACGGCGAACGGAGTGGCCAGCGGGAACGGCGGCCGTCCCGTGAGCAGTTCGACGAGGGTGGCACCGAGCGCGTAGATGTCGGTGCGGGCGGTGAGCGTGCCGCCCCGCAGCAGTTCGGGTGCCGCGTAGCCGATCGATGTCAGCACCGTCCCGTCGTCCGACACCAGCGGTGTCGGCGAGGACGTCGACCGGGCGATTCCCCAGTCGGACAGCAGAATCTGCTCCCGGGTGTCCGCATCGGCGACACTCGCGAGCAGGATGTTGGCCGGCTTGACGTCCCGGTGGACGATCCCGAGCCCGTGCGCGTGATCGAGGGCTCTCGCCACGCCGTCGACGATGCGGGCGGCTCGGTGGACGTCGAGTGGGATCTGTCCGCGCGCGACGAGGCGGGCGGCGCTGTACCCGTCGACGTGCGACATCGACATCCACGGCCGCCCGCGGAACTCGCCGTGATCGTGCGCCGCGACGATGTTCGGGTGCTGCAGCAGGGCCCCGATCCGCACCTCGGCCGCGAACGCGTCCCGCGGGGCGTCCGCACGCAGGATCTTCAGGGTCTCCGGCGGTGCCGATCCACGTCGGGCGAGATACACCTCGGCGGTGCCGCCGTGACCGAGCAGTCTCTCGACGCGGAACCCCGCGAACTCGGATCCCGGCCGCAGGACCACTACCGACCGATCTCCAGCACCGCCGGCAGGTCCGCGACGGAGTCGACGACGAACGCCGGTTGCATCGCGTACTGGTCGCGTGCGTGCCGGTCGAGGCGTTCCTGACGGAACTTGCCCGTGCGGACCAACATGCCGCGCATGCCGACGACCTGGGCGGCGAGCACGTCGTTGTCGAGATCGTCCCCGACCATCACCACCAGGTCCGGATCGACGCCCATGCGTTCCGCCGACGTCTGGAAACCGAGCGGCGCCGGCTTGCCGACGGCCGTCGCCGTGCGGCCGGACGCCGATTCCATGCCCGTCAGATACATGCCCGTGTCGATGCGCAGCCCCTCGGCCGTGGTCCACATGAGGCTGCGGTGCATCGCGACGACGGGCACGCCCTGACACATCCAGTCGTAGACCCGGCTGAGCGCCTCGTGAGTGAACTGCTCGCCGGCGCCGCCGAGCACAACCACGTCCGGATCGCTGTCGACCCACTCCACGCCGGGCAGATCGTCGGCGATCCGGCCGCTGTTGAGGAGGACGCACCGTGCACCGGGGTACCGCGTCCGCAGGTGGTCGGCGGTGAGAGTGGCCGCGGTGACGATCTCGTCGGCGTGCACCTCGATGCCCGCATCGGTGAGCGCCTCGGAGATCTGCTCCCGCGTCTTCGACGTGGTGTTGGTCAGGAACGCGCACGCCACGTCGTTGCTGCGCAGCGTGCTCACCGTCTCCGCGGCCCCGGGCACGGGACGCCAACTGGTCATGAGCACACCGTCGATGTCGAACAGCACCCCACCGATCGGACTCATGCGACGAGCCTAGTGCCGCTACGGGTTCGGGGCAGGATGGGCGGGTTCGACGTTCTCGGCCGCGCCCGCGGACCGGGCCAGGGACACCGCCGAGACCACCACGAGAATCAGGGCGACGACCAGCACCACCGTGACCTCACGATCGGCGTCGAGGTACTCGCCCAGCACGACGAATCCCAGCAGCGACGCGACCATCGGTTCCATCACGGTCGTCGCGGGCAGCGAGGCCTGCAACGCACCCACCTGGAAGGCCGACTGCTGCAGCGAGATCGCGACCACGGCCACGGCCACGAGCGCGTACGGCTCGAACGAGGTCAGCAGCGGCTGCGGTCCGCGTCCGGCGAGGTGGACGACACTCTTCGTCAGCACGGCCGCGACGCCGAACAGCGCACCGCCGGCCAGTCCCAGCAGCAGGGCGCGCCGGGACCGGGAGCCGCTGCGCGCGCCGAGAACACAGGCGAGAACGAACGGGATTCCGACGCAGAGAACGACGACCCAGTGCCGCGTCTCGGCGCGTTCCACGCCGGGCCGCGGATCGCCCACGACGACGAGGACCGCGATGGCCGCCGTCAGCGCGGCAGCCCACAGCCAGTCCTTCGCCGACACGGTGCGGCCGGAGAACCGAGCACCCAGCGGCAGCGCGAACAGCAGGGACAACACGAGGAGCGGCTGCACCAGGAGAAGGGATCCGAGCCCCAACGCCGCCGCCTGCAGGCCGTAGCCGCCGATACCGACGACCGTGCCGATCCACCACAGCGGCTCGCGGATCAGCGTGGTGATGGGTCCCAGCCGACCGACGGACTCGTCGGGGATCGACGCCGCCGACCGCTGGCGGACGACGGTACCGACAGCGATGCACACCGCCGCCCCGACGGCGCAGAGCACCGCCAGGACGGTGGCGTTCACGACGGTTACAGACCGGCGATGCAGGACCGCCCGGTGGAGAGGTCGAGAGCGAAGGAGTTGAGACCGGCGCAGTTCACGCCCGTGACCGTGCTGGCCGTCGCGCCGCCGCCGTACCCGGCGATGGCGACGGAGGTGGCTCCGTTCGTGGCGAAGGACTGCGAGATGCCGCCACCGAGGGAGTACGAGTACGAGGTACCAGCTCCCAGAACGGCACTCAGCGCGGTGCCGAAGCCGGTGGCGTTCGACGTCGAGCGCCCGCCGTCGGCGACGCTGACCGCGGTACCGCTCTCGGACGCCGACGACGTGGCGACGCCGGCGCCGGTGGCCTTGGCTCCGCAGCTGGCCGTGTCGCTCACCTGGATGTCGTTGGCCGCGGGCGGGGACACGCAGGTGACCGGAGCCGCGGACGCCACCCCGGTACCGAGGATCGCCCCTGCGGCGATGGTGGCGCCGACCGCGATGGCTGCGCCGAATCGCGTTGCACGAGAGGAACTTCGATCCGAGCGCGTGGCGTTGGAGAAGAAGGACGAGGTGGGGATGAACGACACGGACGGCTCCTGAGGCTGTGCGAGAGAATGCATCGTGCAATGCACCGCAGACCTTACCGCCCGCTCGTCCCTACCGGCGGGTAACTCCATAACGATTCGATGTTGGGTTCAGCGGACGTGGCGCTGCCAGTCCCAGGGGACCCGAGACGACGGTCCGGGCACCGTCTGGTCCATCGGATGATGCTGTGGCGCAGCGAGTTCGGGCCCGTCGAAGCCCTCCTCGGTGACGTAGTTCCAGAACCACGTCTCCCCGGGTTCGAACGACTGCACGACGGGATGACCGCTGGTCGCGGCATGGGCACTCGCGTGCTGCGACGGTGAGGAGTCACAGCATCCGACGTGGCCGCACTGAGCGCACCGACGCAGGTGCACCCACCACCCGTCGGTGGCGTCGCACTCCACGCAGCCCGTGCCGCTGGGCGGTACCGCGGTGTCGATTCCGTTCGTGCTCATCCGACTTCCTCCTCTGCGGTCGGCATCGGCGCCCCGGCCGGGCCGTCGATCGGTATTCGTACCTGGAACCGGGTGTCTCCCGGCTCCGACAGCAACCGTAGGTCGCCGCCGTGCTTCTTCACCACGATCCGCCACGAGATGTCGAGGCCCAGACCGGTGCCCTCGCCCACAGGCTTGGTGGTGAAGAACGGTTCGAAGATGCGGGACCGGATCGCCTCCGGAACCCCCGGGCCGGTGTCCCCGATCTCGATGAGGGCCGTGTCGTTCTCCCGCGCGGTGCGCAGAGTGAGCGTTCCTCGGCCGTCCATGGCCTGTACGGCGTTGTCGATGAGGTTGGTCCACACCTGGTTGAGCTCCGCGGCGTACGCCGCGACGGGAGGCAGCGCCGGGTCGAAGTCCTTGACCACCGTGATGTCGTCGCCGATCTTGCGACCGAGCATCACCAGGGTGCTCTTGAGCAGGACGCGCAGGTCCGCGCGCTGGAAGGGTGCACGGTCCATCTGCGAATACTGCTTCGCCGCATACACCAGCGTCGACACCCGCGTCGTCGAGTCGGAGATCTCGTTCATGAGCAGCTCGGTCTCGATGGTGTAGTTGAGCCACCGGATTGTGCTCTCGAGAAGGTCCTTGCCGGTGTCCGCGGCGACGCGTTCGAGCCAGTTCGAGTCGATACCTGCCTGGACGAAGGTGGGAGCCAGATCCCAGCCGTCGGTGATCCCGTGCTCGTCGAACCACTCACCGAGCACGTCCTCGCGATCGGAGGCCTCCATCGGACTCAGATCCGGTGCCTTGCCGACCAGCTCGGCGGCCTCGTCCTGCAGACGGATCAAGCCCGTCAGCGAGTCGGTGTCGTAGACACCCGAGGCGATGACGCCGAGTTTGCGGCGCATGTGCGACACCCGGTCCCGCAGCGCCGCCGTCGCACGGACCGCCGCGGCGGCCGGGTTGTTCAGCTCATGTGTCAGACCGGCCGACAGCGACCCCAGCGCCAGCAACCGCTCCCGCTGGTCGATGACCTGCTTGCTGCTCTGCTGACCGAAGAACAGTCCCTCGAGCATGTGGACCGCCATGGGGAACCACTCTCGAACCAGGTCTCCGAACCGCTCGGCGTCGAGCACGAAGAACCGGGACGGACGCGTCACGTCCATGCCCGACATGTACTTCTGCGGGGCGCGGTCCCCGAGGTACGCCTGCCACGCACCCGCGTAGACGCCCCGCGACGACGTGCGGTTCACCTCGATCTTCTCGCCGCCGGACATCTTGGTCAGCACCAGTTCCCCGTCGAGGAGCACGTAGAAGCACGTGGCGTCGTCGCCCTCCGCGAACACGGGACCGGCCTCGATCATCTCCACGTGCCCGTTGGCACACAGTTGCTCGAGCTGCTCGTCGTCGAGCGACTCGAAGAGGAACAGCGTCTTCAGTTCCTCGGTGCTGCAGTCGAGTTCGGTCATGATGATCCAGCTTCCGGGACGCGTGCGGTGGTCAGGGTTGGGCGAGATAGCGGTGGACGAGCATGACGGCCATCGCACCCTCACCGACGGCCGACGCGACGCGCTTGGCGGAGTCCGCGCGCACGTCGCCCGCCGCGAAGATGCCGGGCACGCTGGTCTCGAGATGGTGCGGTGCGCGGTCGACCGACCAGCCCGGCGGGCGGGCCCCGTCGACCGTGAGGTCCTGACCCGAGACGACGAAGCCGTGGCGGTCGCGCACCACCACGCCGTCCAGCCACTCGGTCCGCGGCGCCGCCCCGATGAAGAGGAACAGGTAGCCCGTGTCGACGGTCTCCTCGTCGCCGGAGACCTTGTCGCGCAGGGTGATCTGTTCGAGGTGGCCGTCGCCGTGCGCGGCGGTCACCTCGGTGCAGGGGCGGACGGCGATGACGGGGTTCTTCTCGATCTGCTGCACGAGGTAGTACGACATGGAGGCCTCCAGCGACTCGGCGCGCACCACGATGGTCACCGACCGCGCCCACTTCGACAGGTACATCGCTGCCTGACCGGCGGAGTTCGCGCCGCCCACGATGTACACGTCCTGATCGGTACAGCCGACCGCCTCGGTGACCGCGGAGCCGTAGAAGACGCCGCGACCGGCGAACTCGTCGACCCCCGGCGCCGGATGCCGGCGGTAGGAGACACCCGTGGCGAGGATGATCGAGTGCGCGGCGATCGCACTGCCGTCGGTCAGACGCACCACGCGCGCCGGCCCGTCGACCTCGACACCCGCGACCTCGCGGGTGGTGACGAGTTCGGCGCCGAACTTCTCGGCCTGCCGACGTGCACGCTCGGCCAGCTGTGCGCCGGACACCCCGTCCGGGAAACCGAGGTAGTTCTCGATGCGCGAGCTCTGGCCCGCCTGCCCACCCGTCGCGGTGCGCTCGACGAGGACCGTCCGGAGACCCTCGGACGCGCCGTAGACGGCCGCGCCCAGGCCGGCGGGCCCGCCGCCCACGACGACGAGGTCGTAGAAGTCCTCCGTCGGCGTGGTGCCCAGACCGAAGTACTCGGCCAACTCGGTGTCGGTGGGGTCGAGCAGACACGACCCGTCCGCGCACACCACCACCGGCAGCGTGCGATCGTCGTGACCCGCCGCCGCCAACAGACGCGCTCCCTCGGGCTCGTCCGCGAGGAACCACCGGTACGGCAGCCTGTTGCGGGCGAGGAACTCGCGCATCTCCGACGATCGAGACGCCCACCGACCCGCGATGATCTTGGTCTCCAGGATGGGCCGGATGTCGGCGGCGTGCCACGCGTCGAGCAGCGTGTCCACCACCGGGTACAGCTTCTCCTCCGGCGGATCCCACGGCTTGAGCAGGTAGTAGTCGAGGTCGACGACATTGATCGCCTCGATGGCGGCGTCGGTGTCCGCGTACGCCGTGAGGAGCACGCGGCGCGCGAACGGGAAGATGTCCATGGCCTGCTCGAGGAACTCGAGACCGCTCATCGACGGCATGCGGTAGTCCGCGAGCAATACCGCGACCTGGTCACCGCGCAACGCGATCTCTCGCAACGCCTCCAGGGCGGACTCGCCGGACTCCGCCCGGATGATGCGGTACTTCTCGCCGTACTTGCGCCGCAGATCGCGGGCGACGGCGCGGGACACCCCGGGATCGTCGTCCACGGTGAGGATGGCCGGCTTGCTCGCGCCGGCCGAACTTCGGGGAGCTGGGTCGCTCACGAACCCGCCTTTCCACTCGTCACGACGGCGACAGTATGTCAGCGTCGTCGGCGGGGCACCTGACTTCGCTTGGCGGCCGGCCCCGGAGCAGCTGCCTTCTTCTTCTTCCTCGGCGGTGTCCCGCGTTCGGACTCGGTACGCGAGCTGTGCGCGGCCCGTCCGCGCACCACCCCCAGGAACTCCTGCGGCAGGTCGAGTGTTCCCTCCTCGGGTGCGGCGACCGATGTGGGCCAGGCCAGGAAGATCCGGGTGGGGTCCGCGTCGGTGACGGGCCGGTAGAGCAGGTCCTTGCGACTGTGCAGTCGGGCCAACGAGTGCGGCACGAGCACCGGGCCGACACCTGCGGCCACCATCTCGAGCGTCGTCGGCAGCGTCGCCTCGGATCGGTCGGAGCCGTCCTGCAGCGACTCGCCCTCGAGATCACCGAGCGTGACGGCGTCGTAGGCCGCGGCCGGATGGTCCTTGGGCACCACCACGACGGCGACCTCGGAGTACAGCGGGACGCAGTGCAGCCCCTCCCGCTCGGCGGGCTCCCGCACGAAGCACATGTCGACCACACCCGTCCGCAGCGCGTGGAGCTGGTCCGACTCCTCGACGACGACCGTCTGCAGGTCGGTGCCGGGGTGGCGATCCGCCCAGATCCGGGTCCATTTCGTGACCGTCACTCCCGGAACGAAACCGACCCGCAGCGTCGGCCGCGCCGGCGCTGCCGCAGCTTCCTCGGCGCGGCGGCGATCGTCCTCCGCCACGATGTCGCGGGCCCGGTCGAGCAGAGCCCGTCCGGCCTCGGTGAGTTCGGTGGGCCCGTCGCCCGGAACGAACAGGGGTTCGCCGACCTCGTCCTGGAGTTCCTTGACCGCGGCACTCAGTCGGAGCCGGGAGATGTTCAGCGCCTTCGCCGCGCGCCCGAACGCGAGCGTCTCGGCGACCTCGATGTACCAGCGCAGGACGGTCGCATCGTTCACCGGGCCAGCGTAGTCCCCGCTGCGCTCGGCCGACTTCCCGCTGCGCTCGGCCGACTTCCCGCTGCGCTCGGCCGTGGTCGGCCGTGCGGGCGCTACGCTGGCGCGGTGAGCCAGGACCTGAACGCCCAGACGATGAAGCCTCTGACGGCTGCTGCCAAGCTCGGGATCTTCCTGCCGGCGGCGCCGGAGGAGTTCCGCTCCCAGCCCATCACGCGAGGCGACCTCGAGGCTCTGCGCCAGAACCCGCCGCAGTGGTTGAGCGATCTGTGGACGGCGGGGCCGTTCCCCCGCGACGTCGTGGCGCGCAAACTCGGCGTCACCAACACCGCACTGGCGCGCAACGACGTGTCCGACTCGATGACGCAGGCCGAGATCGACGCGCTGTCCGCCGAGGAACCGGACTGGCTGAAGGCCGAACGCGAGAACTACGCGGAGGTGCAGCGCGAGGCCGTCCGCGTGAAGGAGAAGGAAGAGGCGCGCCGGGCGCAGACCAACAGGCCCCCGAAGAACCGCTGACGGACGCGCGGCCCGACGAGCCGGGTCAGCCGACGAAGCGCTGGGCGACCACGTCGACCTGCGGAGCCTGATGCGCCGAGCGGCGCCGCCCGACCTCGTCGATGCCGCCCATGAGCGCGGCGACCAGACCTGCGGGGTCGGTGTTCCACTGGCGCTCGATGGCCTCGATCTCACCCGGCAGGAACAGGCCGGTGAACCGCAGATCGGACACCCACTGCCCGATGTCGCCGCACGAGATGGTGGTCAGGACGTCCTGGTCCACGCCGATCTCGAACTCGTCGCAGAAGACCGCGCGGATCATCTCGGTGTGGCCGGTGTTGACCGCGTGTGAGCGGTGCGCCAGAGGGTCGTGCATGTGGTTCTCCCCGACACGAGGGGCGTCGACACGACGCCGAATCTGTGTGTAACGAAGCGGGATCGTGGAGCGATACACCATCTCGTCCGTGGGCCGAAGCGTACGCGCCGGACGAGGGTCCCGGGGCTCCTGTGACAACTTCGTGAGAAAACACAACTGGTGCTGACCCCGTGCCGTGTGGCAGGTGCGGCGCATACTGACCGGCATGACCGCCGTCGCTGCTGTTCTGGCCGCTCTCGCCGCCGCGCTCCACGTGTACATCTTCGTTCTGGAGTCCCTGGTCTTCCGCACCAAGGGCCGTCACGTCTTCGGCGTGCGGGAGGACTCCCATGTCGACGTCGTCGAGCGGTGGGCCTTCAACCAGGGCTTCTACAACCTGTTCCTCGCGGTGGGTGCCGCGGTCGGCGCGGTGAACCTGGCGGCGGGGAATCACACCGTCGGCGCCGTCCTGGTCTTCGTGTCCGCGGGATCGATGGTCGGCGCCGGCAGTGTTCTGCTCGGCACCGACCGTCGGATGATGAAGGGCGCGCTCGTGCAGATCGTCCCGGCAGGACTGGCCGTCGTGGCCACCGCACTCGCGCTCTGAGCCGCGAGGGTCAGGCCGAGAGCAGTACCCGAACGCCGACGGCACCGTCGCCGACGACCGACGCGACCGCGCTGCGCACGTCCGTCAACTTCTCCGCCACGGTGCGCAGCGATGCGGACTCCTCGGCCCGCACCACCACGGTGATCACCGGGACACGGCGACCGTCGGACCGCTCGTGACGCAGACGCGCACGCGCGGACTTCACCCCGTCGACCTCGCGGGCGGTGTCGGCCGCCCTGTGAGCGACCGATCGCAGATCGACGGTCACGCGGCCGTCGGGATCGCCGGTGACCGGCAGCGACAGGGTGCGCCCCGCTGAGGACGGCAGCCTTCGTACCAGTGAGAACACCACGAGCAGCGCGATCAGCACTCCGGCGCCGAGGAGAGCCCACGGCCACCACTGCTGGTCCTGCGCGTCGGTCACCACCGACGCGTCGACCTCGGTGAGTTCGAACGGGAGTCGATCGCGCTGCCACAGTGCGGCGCCACCGCCGACGGCCACGAGCGCGAGTCCGATGATCAGGACACCGAGGCGGTCGAAGAACACCGTGGTCCGCTTCATTTCTCGCCTCCTGCGACAGTCGGGGTGGCCGTGGTCTCGGGTGCGGCCGCCACCGTGGGTTCCGGCTCGGTCACCTTCGCCAGGTCGGCCTTGTGCACCCACACGTCGTCCGCGATCCCGCTGGACCGGTACCGACGGGCGCGCCACTTGAGCGAGGCCAGGACGACCAGAACTCCGACGACCGCCACGGCGACGCCCGCGGGGAACATCCAGGACAGGGGTGTGAGTCCGTCGATCCAGTCGAGTGCGCTCGCCGTCCACTCTCGACCGCTGATGACGGAGAATCCGACCAGCGCGTCGCGGATCAGCACACCCGCCCCGGCGAGGAGCAGCAGCGACACCACGATCGCGATCGGGGTCGCGGCCGGAGCCGCGAGCGGCCGGGTGGTCGGCGCCGGAGTCGCGCCCGACGCCGGCGCGGCGGACGAGGACACGGAACCGAAGTCGCCGACGTGTACGTCGACGGAATCCGTGCGCAGGCCCGAGTCGGTCATGCCGCGCGCGATGTCGCGGCGGAGATCGTCGGCGACGGACGCCGCCGAGCGCGGCCACGCCACGGTCACGTCGACGGCGGCGCGTACGCGGTCGTCCTGCTTCGTCACCTTCACACGGGACGGTTTGCGGCCGAAGCTCCCGCCGGAGGTGACGACACCGTCGGTGCGACCGAGGGAGGCGTCGGCGATGGACTCGACCGCGCGATCGAGGACTGTGAGCGACCCACGCTGCGCGGGGTCGATCGTCCCGGGGTCGGCTCTGTCGGACAGGTCTTTCGAGACGGTGTCCGCTCCGTCCGCAGTGTCGCTCGGGGCGGTGTCAGCCACGGCCGCGACCTCGCAGGAGTGCCTCGGGGTCGAAGTTTCCGTCGCGGTACGCGCCGACGGCGAACCCGATCGCACCCAGGACGAGAGCGACGAGGAATCCGGTGAATCCGCCGGCTGCGGCAGCGACTGCCAGAAGGAGGCCGGCGAGAAGGCCGATGGTCGAGGAAGTCATGGTGCTCCGATCGTGGAGAGCGGTCAGTTCTCCCGGGAGGGAGAACGTGGGTCCGTGGGTCTGGGTGGCCGGTCGGCCGAGCTCGTGGGCAGGTCGACGTAGGTGCGCCGCGTGGGCAGCAGTCGACGGACCCGGGACAGGCGGCGAACGGCGAGCCGTCGTCGGGAGACGCCGACGACCACCTGCGTCGCGACGGTCCCGCGGGAGAACTTCGCGTCGATGTCGCGCAACGCACGGATGAGCGACTCGGCGTCGCCCCCGGCGTCGGGGTGGTGCGCTCTCGCCGCCGCACGCCGAGCCTCGCGATAGGCGGGGTCGGCGTGCGGCGGACGAGGCTGGGTCACGGGCGGAGAGTACCCCCGGGAGCCGAGGTCGACCCCGGCTCGGAGGACTCGGTCGGTTCCGGTCCGGAGGAACCTGTGTCGGCGCCGCCGTCCGACGGCGACGCCACGTCCTCGACCACGACGTGCACCGGGGCATCGACCACCGCACGGACGGCGCGGCGAACCGCGTCGGCCGTCTCGCGTACGACGGCGTCCGGGGTCACGGCGATGTGGATCTCGGTCCCGTCGTCCCGGATCGCGACTCCAGCGACGCGCCTACCGGGAAGGTAGGTGCCGATCTCGCCGAACATCCCGCCGTGCAACGAGGCGACTCCGTCCACCGCGACGACCGCGTCCGCGACGAGATCGGCGCGATCGCTGCCCGACGGTGCCGCGGGGCTCATCGAACGCGTGCGGGTGCTGCGTCGTCGCGCTCGTCTTCTTCCTCGAACAGGAAGACGTCGTGCACGGTGATGTTGACCTCGGTGACCTGCAGGCCGGTCATCCGCTCGACCGCGTCGATCACGTTGCGACGGATGCCCGCCGCGAGATCCGCGATGGACACGCCGTAGTCGGCCACGATGTCGATGTCGACGGCTGCCTGGCTCTCGCCGACCTCCACGGACACGCCCTGCGAGTGGTTGACCCGGGCGCCGGGGATGCGCTCGCGCAGTGCACCGATGGCGCGGGTCGCGCCGCCGCCCACGTCGTGCACGCCCTGGACCTCACGGGTGGCGATGCCGGCGATCTTGGACACGACGACGTCCGCGATGGTGGTGCGGCCGTCGGACGCGACCAGTGCACCGGTGGAGTCCGTCTTCTTGTCCAGCGCACCGTTCGAGCCGGTGGCGGTGGTGGACGTGGTGGATCCCTGTGCTGTCGTCATCTACGTCATCCTTTCGGGTTCGTTGTGTCGGGAGTAGGTCGAGTCGGACCGAGGAAAACGTATGCGAATGTGATGTATGCCACACCACTGTCGTTTCACACCCGCTGGTTCGAATCTGCTCCGTGGACAGCGATGCGGCTCTCGTCGACGCTGCGGTCATCGGTGACCGCGGCGCGTTCGAGGAGATCGTCCGCACGCACGGTCCCGCGATGTTTCGGTACGCCCGCAACATGTTGCGTGACGACGGCGTCGCGGAGGAGGTGGTCCAGGACGCGTTCGTCGCGGCCTGGAAGAGCCTCGGCAACTACCGGTCCGACTCGGCGCTGCGCACATGGCTGTTCGGCATCACCGCACACAAGGCCATCGACGCCGCGCGGCGCCGCATCCCCCGTCCGCACGAGGAGTGGCTGTTCGACGACGCCGTCAGCGACGTGTCGGACGATCCGGAGGTGCGGGCGACGGAATCGGGGTTCCTCGCCGAGCTGCGCGTGGCCCTCGGGGCACTGCCACAGATGCAGCGCTCGTGCTGGTTGCTCCGCGAGGTCGAGGGAATGACTCATGTCGAGATCGGGGAGATCCTGTCCATGTCGCCGTCCGCGGTGCGCGGTCAGGTCACCCGCGCACGAACCACTCTGAGCGAGAGGATGGCGTCATGGCGTTAGACACGGCGGACGAGCCGGACGATTCCGTGCTCAGCCGCGCCGCACAGGAACTTCGCGACGAGGAGGTGCCGTCCTGGGTCGAGGCCAGCACGGCGATCCTCGCCGCACTCCGCGCGACGGCTCGGCGGACACGCGCGCTGGACGCCTCGCACCCGGGCTTCGTCGACGGCGACTCGCTCCGGGTGGGCGACCACCTGGTGCTCCTGTCCATCGCCCGCGCCCTGTCGGAACTGCCCTGCGGGGTCAAGGGCATCGATCTCGACGTCGACGGACGCCGGTGTACCGGGGTGTCCCTGGACATCGCCGTGACGTACGGCCAGGACATGGCCGCGCTGGCGGTGACACTGACCGGGAGGACGGCCGACGCGGTGAACACCACGCTCGGCACCGCTCTCACGGCGGAGGACGTCGCGGTGCACGTCGTGGACGTCCTACTACCCTGACGGCGTCACCACCCAGCCTGCCTGAACACACCGGGAGAACTCCATGGCCACACCCCTGTCCGTCAGCGTCGACATCGATGCACCGCCGAGCGCGGTCTGGTCCGTGGTGTCCGACCTGAAGCGCACGGGTGAGTGGAGCCCCCAGTGCGCGGTGATGAAGGTGTTCGGCCCACTGCGCGTGGGCACCCGCACGCTCAACGTCAATCGGCGCGGACCCCTCGTGTGGCCCACGACGTCGCGGGTCGTGCGCCTCGAGCCCGAGCGACTGCTCGCGTTCCGCATCACCGAGAACCACACGGTGTGGTCCTACTTCCTGGAACCGACCGAGACGGGCACACGCGTGACCGAGCGTCGCGAGGCACCCGGCGGCACCACCAAGGTCTCCGACACCGCGGTGCGACTGGTGCTGGGCGGCACACGCAACTTCGAGGCCGAACTCGAGCGGGGCATGGCGTCCACCCTGGCGAAGATCAAGGACGCGGCCGAGAGTTCTGCTCGTACCGTGAAGTGATGACCCCTCGCGCCCGCACGACCCGCGCCCTCGCCGGCCTCGCCCTGTCCGCTGCTCTGGCGACGACGGCGTGCTCGACCACGACCGAGTCCGACGCCTCCCCCGCGGCCGGCACCCCCGAATCGCCGACATCGCAGGCAACGACACCGGGACCGATGTCCGCGGACGCCGCGAGCGCCGTCCCGAACGTCGTCGTCTCCTCACTGGCCACCGGGCTCGATCACCCGTGGGACGTGGTCCGGGCGCCGGACGGCACCGTGATCTTCGACGAGCGCCCCGGCCGCTTCACCGCGATCCGGCCCGGTGGTGAGCCGACACCGATCAGCGCCGATCTCGGCGATCTGTTCGTCGGATCGGAGACCGGTCTGATGGGCCTCGCACTGTCACCGACCTTCGAGACCGATCGGACCCTGTACTCCTGCCAGGGCATTCGAGGCGACGACCCCACCATCGGCGTGGTCGCATGGACCGTGGCCGACGACTACGCGAGCCTCACGCGTGAGCGCACCGTCGTCTCCGGGTTCCCGGTCACCTCCGGTCGCCACGGCGGATGCCGGGTGCTGGCGAACGCCGACGGCACCCTGTTCATCGGCACCGGCGACTCGGCTCAGGGCACCGTTCCGCAGGACCCGACGTCGCTCGGCGGCAAGGTCCTCCGGGTCGACGCCGCCACGGGCGCACCGGCCGCAGGCAATCCCGACCCCGCGAGCCCGGTCTTCACACTCGGCCACCGCAACGTCCAGGGACTGGCCGCCCGGCCCGGCACCGATCAGATCTTCTCCGTCGAACAGGGCACGTCGCGGGACGACGAGGTGAACCTCCTCGCGGCGGGCGGCAACTACGGGTACCGCCCGGACCGCGGCGGCGGCTACGACGAGTCCGTCGCGATGACCGATCCGGACCGTGTACCCGGCGCCCGGAACGCGGTGTGGAGCTCGGGCCCGAGCACCATCGCCACCGCGTCGGCCACGTTCCTCGACGGTGACGCCTGGGGCGCGTGGAACGGCATGCTCGCCGTCGGCGTGCAGAAGGGCCAGGAGGTCCTGCTCCTCGATCTCTCCGACGACGGCACCACGGTGGACGCGCAGTCGACGATTCCCGCTCTCAGCGAGTACGGCCGCATCCGCACGGTGTCGGCACAACCGGACGGGACGCTGCTCGTGACGACCGACAACGGCGACACCGACCAGATCCTGCTGGTCACGCCGCAGTAGGCCCGCCGTCACGCAGTCGAGGCCGGATCGTGATGTGCCGTCGTCCGACTTAACGTTTGCTGAGTATCGGGGCCGGGTACAGGAGGTCAGTAGTCATGCCCGGTCCACGGGCAGCAAAGCTGATCTGAAAGAGGTTCCATCATGTTGGGTCTGGGCATCATCGGTTGGATCATCATCGGCGGACTCGCCGGATGGATCGGCAGCAAGATCATGAAGACGGATGCGCAGCAGGGCATCATCCTCAACATCGTCGTCGGCATCATCGGCGGCCTGCTGGGTGGATTCCTGCTCCGCGCGTTCGGTGTCGACGTCCAGGGCGGCGGCATCATCTTCAGCTTCGTCACGTGCCTCGTCGGCGCGATCATCCTGCTGTTCATCGTCAAGGCAGTCACGGGACGCGGTTCGCGCGTCTGACGCAGACCCCACCTCTCGGGGCCCCTCACGTAATCTGTGAGGGGCCCCGAGTCGTGTCCGCACATCCCTCGGGCCGTGAGAGTGTGCCCGAATCGACGTAAGAGGAGCCCGTGGCCCGCAGACCTGTCCCCCCTGGTACGCCTGAACCGACCGGAGCAGGACACATCGTGGACCTGGTGCGGCGCAGCATTCCGCCGCTGCATCCCGCCGGTACCCCGTTCGTCGCGGTGCCGTTGGCGCTCGCCGGACTCGGCCGCCGCCACCGGGTCGTCCGCACCGCCTCGCTGCTCACCGCCGGAGCCATGGCGGGCTTCTTCCGCCACCCTCCGCGCGTCCCGCCGAATCGGGCCGGGGTTGTCGTGGCCCCCGCCGACGGTGAGGTCGCACTCGTCGACCACGCGGTGCCGCCCGCCGAGTTGAACCTCGGCACCGCTCCGCTGCCGCGGGTCAGCATCTTCCTGTCCGTGCTCGACGTCCACGTCCAGCGCGTCCCGGTGTCCGGCACGGTCGAGGCCGTGGTGCACAAGGCCGGACAGTTCCTGTCGGCCGACCTCGCCGACGCCAGCGAGGTCAACGAACGCACCAGCATGCATCTGCGCACACCATCGGGTCACGACCTGGCGGTCGTACAGATCGCCGGACTGCTCGCGCGACGCATCGTCAACACCACGTCCGTGGGCGATTCGCTCACCATCGGCGACACCTACGGACTGATCCGCTTCGGTTCGCGCGTCGACACCTACTTCCCGGAGGGGTCGCGGACGGCGGTGATCGTCGGGCAGCGCGCCATCGGAGCCGAGACGGTTCTGGCCGAGCTTCCGTGAGCGCGGCACGCGAGCAGGCCGACGAGTCCACCGGCCGCCAGGGCGCGGTCCGCCTGTTGCCCAGCGCCGTCACGGTGCTGGCGATGTGCGCAGGACTGTCCGCCGTGAAGTTCGCGCTCGACGGTCGACTCGGGTTGTCGCTGGCCATGATCGGCGCAGCCGCCGTCTTCGACGCCCTCGACGGTCGCATCGCACGCATGCTCGACGCGACCAGCCGGATGGGAGCCGAGCTCGACTCGCTCGCCGACGCCATCTCCTTCGGCGTCGCGCCGGCCCTGGTGCTGTACGTGACGCTGCTCGAGGGCAGCAGCGGCGGGTGGGTCATCGCCCTCATCTACGCGGTGAGCATCGTGCTGCGCCTCGCCCGGTTCAACACACTTCTCGACGACGACTCCCGGCCCGCGTTCGCCGGCGAGTACTTCGTGGGTGTCCCCGCTCCGGCGGGGGCCCTGGTCACACTCCTCCCGCTCGTTGCGGAGGAGCAGTGGGGCAACGGCTGGTGGTCCTCGTACTACGTCGTCGCCACCTGGGTGGTGCTGTCGGCCCTACTCATCGTCAGCCGTATCCCGACGATGGCGTTCAAGACCGTCTCGGTTCCGCCGAGAATGGCGACGTTGCTGCTGATCCTCGTCGGCCTGGCGGGCGCGGCACTGATCACGTTCCCGTTCGTGCTGCTCATGGTCCTGATCGTGTTGTATCTGCTCCACATCCCGTTCGCGGTGCGGTCGCAGCGATGGGTGGCCGCGCGGCCCGAGACGTGGGAGGCCAAGCCCGCCGAGCGACGGGCCGTACGACGAGCGATGCGCAAGGACCGCCCGGCACGCACCGGTATCGCCCGGCGGCGGCGTCCCGCCCGCGCCACGGCGAGTTCGGCTCGGCTCCGACTCCGGTCACCGAGCGCCCGAGCAGCCGACGTCCCGCCCCGCGACGAGATCTAGCGGGACACTCCCGCACGAGCGAGGACCGCGTCGATCAACCGGGAGCAGGCCTCGATGGAGGCCTGCTCCCGGCGCGCGACCTCCGCGCGGATCGCGGGGACGTCCACACTCGCCTCCACCTCTGCCCGCACTCCCCGTGCGTCCCACCCCTCGATCCACGACTCGAACACGTCGACCGTGATCTCCGGGTGGAACTGCAGACCGATGTGCGGTCCCGAGACGAAGGCCTGCAGTGCGGCCGCCGTGGTCGCGAGCGGCTCGGCGCCCGGCGGGAGCGTGAACGTGTCGTCGTGGAACTGCATCCACGGACCCTGGGGGATCAGCTCGTCGGACTCCGTCCGCACGGTCACGAATCCGTGCTCCGACTCGGCCGCACGCGTGACGGTCCCGCCGAGCACCCGCGCGAGCAGCTGACCACCGAAGCACACACCGAGAACCGGAACGCGCTGCGCGACAGCGTCACCGAGCCAGGTGATCTCCTCCGCCAGCCACGGGAGCGCATCGTCGTAGGCGGCGTCGGGTGAGCCCATCAGCACGATCAGGTCGAACGACGAGGCCGTGGGCCGGTCCGCGTCGCGGCAGTCACCCTCGAACGAGAAGGTCGTCGTCTCGAATCCGCGATCGCGGAGAGCCGGGCCGATCGAGCCGACGTTCCGGACGCCGAGGGCGTGGTCACGTTCGTGGAAGACGAGGGCGGCACGGGTCATGCGCGCAGCATAAACGGGCCAGGCTGCACACGCTGGAGCGAGAGCCCGGGCCGGTCGGCTCGATAGGCTCGGGGAGTGAGCACCCCCGATCTCGCCCTGACCGTTCGCCTCACCACCTCCGCCGCCGATGCCCGCCGCGGGGTGGTCCGTGTGCACGCGGAGGTGCTCACCGCGCTCGGACTGCGCGAGTGGGACGCCGTCGAGTTGATCGGCGCGAGGCGTACCGCCACCGTGGTGGCACAGGCACCGGCCGGAACGCCCACGGGGACCGTGCTGCTCGACGACGTGACGATGTCGAACGCGGGACTGACGGAGAACGCGTCGGTCGTCGTCGCTCCCGTCTCGGTGCAGGCGGCACGCACCGTCCTGGTGCACGGATCCGCGACGACCACCGCGCTCGACGACGCGACGCTGCGCCGAGCACTGCTGGGAAAGGTGGTCGTCGCGGGCGACGCCGTGTCGCTCCTGCCCCGCGACCTGGGGCCGGGCACCTCCACCGCGTCGGTCTCGCAGACGCTCTCGCGCACGGTCGGTGTCGCGTGGACCACCGAACTGCTCACCGTCACGTCGACCGACCCGGCCGGCATCGTCAGCATCCAGCCCACGACGGCCGTGACGCGCGGCGCCGCT
The DNA here is from genome assembly GCF_030208955.1 of Rhodococcus sp. MEB041. Classification (NCBI taxonomy): domain Bacteria; kingdom Bacillati; phylum Actinomycetota; class Actinomycetes; order Mycobacteriales; family Nocardiaceae; genus Rhodococcus; species Rhodococcus sp. MEB041. The sequence goes on along the minus strand of NZ_JARVSZ010000001.1, from coordinate 25,791 downwards.
GCCCGCGGACAGTCGAACGACCGCGCGACACCCCGACCCGTCGAGGCTCCGCCCCAGCCCGTGATTCCGGTGGACGACCTGGTCGGTGTACGCGACCAGGCGGCGAAACTGACGGAGTGGCTCGAACTCTCGCTCGATCGCCCCGAGCTGCTCCGCACTCTCGGCGCGTCGGCCCAGCTCGGCGTCCTGGTCACCGGGCCGGGCGGCGTGGGCAAGTCCACCTTCGTCCGCGCCGTCGCCGCCGGTCGCAGGCTGGTGGAGATCGACGGTCCGTCGGTCGGGTCGCTCGCCCCCGAGGACCGGTTGGCCGCAGTGGTCGCCGCGGCCGATCGACTGACCGACAGTCCCACCGGTGCAGTGCTTCTCGTCGGTAACGTGGATGCGCTGCTCCCCCTGTCCGCCGACGGACGGGGCTCTGCGGCGGATCCGGTGTCGACTCTCGTCCTCGATCGCCTGCGACAGGTGGTGCAGACACCGGGAACCGTCCTGATCTGCACGACGTCACGGCCGGACGCCGCTGATCCGCGTCTGCGCGGACCTGATCTGTGCGATCGCGAGCTCGCACTCCCGCTTCCGGGGTCGGTCGAGCGCGCCGCGTTGCTCGAGGCGCTGCTACGTGATGTTCCGACCCGGAAGATCACCCCTGCCGAGATCGCCCTGCGCACACCCGGATTCGTCGTCGCGGACCTCGCAGCCCTGTGCCGAGAGGCAGCCGTCCGGGCCGCGGTGCGTGCCCACCGGGACTCGGCCGATCCCGTTCTCACACAGGACGATCTGGTCGGGGCCTTGTCGGTGATCCGGCCACTCTCCCGGTCGGGCACCGAGGAACTCGCGGTCGGCAGCCTGACCCTCGACGACGTCGGCGACATGGTGGAGACGAAGCGTGCGCTGACCGAAGCGGTGTTGTGGCCGCTGCGCCATCCCGACTCCTTCGCGCGGCTCGGTGTCGAGCCGCCGCGGGGCGTGTTGCTCTACGGCCCGCCGGGGTGCGGCAAGACGTTCGTCGTCCGGGCACTCGCCAGCTCGGGGCAACTCAGCGTGCACGCCGTCAAAGGCGCGGAGTTGATGGACAAGTGGGTCGGCTCGTCGGAGAAGGCCGTCCGCGAACTGTTCCGGCGAGCACGAGACTCGGCACCGTCGCTCATCTTTCTCGACGAGGTCGACGCCCTGGCACCGCGCCGCGGGCAGAGCAGCGACTCCGGCGTCGGAGATCGCGTGGTGGCCGCGTTGCTCACGGAGATGGACGGCGTCGAGCCGCTGCAGGACGTCGTGATCCTCGGCGCGACCAACAGGCCCGAGCTCATCGACCCGGCACTGCTGAGGCCCGGACGACTGGAGAAATTGGTGTTCGTACCGCCGCCCGACGCCGAGGCGCGTCGCGCGATCCTCGCGACGGCCGGAGCCTCGGTGCCGCTGGCGGACGACGTCGATCTCGACTCTCTGGCCGAGAATCTCGACGGGTACTCCGCCGCGGACTGTGCGGCACTGCTGCGCGAGGCGGCTCTCGCCGCGATGCGCCGCGACGTCGACACCGCCGTCGTGACAGCGGACGACGTCGCGACCGCGCGCGACGCCGTCCGGCCGTCACTCGATCCGGTGCAGGTGGCCGCTCTCGAGGCCTACAGCACGAGGGACTAGGTCACGCCCAGTCGGCGAGCACCTCGTTCGCGCGCTCGGCGAGCACCATCTGGAAGATGGGGCCGAAGCTGACACGACCGACACCCAGCTGCGCGAGGGCGGACTTCGAGTTCTTCACCGGGTGGCCGATGGCGTTGACCGGCAACGGGAGCTCCGCGGTGAGTCGCTTCTGATCGTCGTCGCTGTGGAAGCCGACCGGGTAGAGCACGTCGGCACCGGCAGCGGCCGCCAGCTTCAGGCGGGCGATGGCGCGATCCACGCGATCGTTCTCGTCACCGATCTGCTTGACGAAGAGGTCGGTACGGGCATTGATCACCACGTGGACGTCGGTGGCATCCGAGGCTGCGCGCAGTGCACCGACGAAGTCGGCGTGCTCCTGCGCCTCACGCAGACGGCCGCCCTCGCTGTGCACGGTGTCCTCGATGTTCAGGCCCACCGCACCCGCGTCGATCAGTCCCTCGATGAGACGCTTCGGGTCCTCGCCGTAGCCCGACTCGATGTCGACGGAGATCGGCACGTCGACGGCGGCAGTGATCTGGCGGATGCGAGTGAGCAACTCGTCGAAGGTGATGCCCTCGTTGTCCGGCTTGCCGATCGAGTCGGACACCGGGTGCGAGCCGACGGTCAGGGCAGTGAAACCCGCGCTCACCGCGAGGTTCGCCGACCAGGCGTCCCAGACGGTCGGAAGGATCACCGGGTTTCCGGGGACGTGCAGTTCGAGGAGGGTCGTGGCCTTCGTTGCGATTGTCATGCTCGGGGCAACCGAGGGGGGCCGCTGTCGATTCCCGAAACCGGATGAAGACCGATAGGTTCGCCGCGTGAGCGCATCCGGTGGACGTCTCGACGCCGTGTCGACGCCGATCGCCCTCGTCGTCGGTGCGGGCACCGCCGTGCATGCCGTGACGTCGCCCGATCTCGTCGCCGACACCGGCAACGGCCCCGCAGCGGTGGTGGCAGCCGTGGCCGTGGCCGCGCTGCTCACGGGGCGATCGAGCAGAGCCGCACCCGCGGTCCTCGCTGCCGTCGGCGGCGCAGCGCTGGTTCTGGGCACTCTCGGATCCTCGGCCGCCCTGTCCCTGCTGGGGGCGCTCGGCAGTGGCGTCGTCCTCGGCGTGCTCGCGGTCCTCGCCTCGGTCCGACGCCTGTGGGTCGCCGCGTTCGGAGTCGCGTCGACCGTCTCTCTGGTCCTGAGCATCACCGTCGTCGCGATACCGCGGCGCTACGCCTCCTACGTCGACACCGACACGACGACGTCCCGCACCATCGCACTCGTCGCCGCGATGGTGGTGACAGTGCTCGCGATCGGTCTGCAGTCGAGGACGCAGCGCTCGTCCCGGAGTTCCTCGACTCGCACCGCCCTGACGGCAGTGATCGTCGCCCTCGTCGGACTCGTCCCGGTGCTGGTCACGAACCTGACGGCCGCCGCCGGAGCAGCCGGGCTGGGCGCGGTGACCACGACGGCCGCGTGGTCGGTGTCGACGATCGTCGTCACGCTGGTGCTCGTCGGTGTCGCTCTGGCACTGCCGAGCGGCGGCGTCCTCGTCGTCGCGGGCACCGTGCTGTGGTTGTCGACGCGGCCGGCCTCCGTCGTCGTCCTCACGACGGCAGGCACAACGGCCCTCCCCCTTCTCCTCGTCGTCGGGGTCGCACTCGCCTGCGCCGTGGGCGCCGCGGCAGGCGCCCGTGCACGACCCGCGGTGGGCACACCGCTGGCCATCCTGTGCTGCGCGGCCGTGGTGGCGGCGATCCACCTCGGGACGTCCTTCACCGGAGTGGCCGTCATCGCGGCGGCGCTCGCGACCGGCGCCGTCGTCGGGGCCGGCGCCGCGTCCGTCGACGTGCCGTCACCCGCCGCCGTCGTCGGCGCCGGCCTGCTCGTCCCCCTCGCTCTGACGACCATTCCATCGTCCCCGATCTCGGCGGACTTCGGCTGGACGGCGTACACGCCCCTCACCCTGCAGTCGGGGTCCGTCACCCTCACCGAGCCCACGGCAGGGACACTGGTGACGGTGACCTGCCTCGCTCTGTGCGCCGTCGGCGCCGAACTGATCCGACGGCGCCGCGGGTGAGACACCACATCGCCCTCGCCGCCTCCCTCCTCGCAGCCGCGCTCGTCGGAGCTCTCGGCGCTCTCGCGTGGTCCGGCCCCCGCAGCGACACGTGGCCGTTCGCGGCCACCGTCGACGATCTGATCGGGTGGTCGTCCACCCAGTCCACCGCCACCGTGGTCGGGCAGGTGCTGGTGGTGGTCACCGTCGCGCTGGCCGTCGGACTGCGGATGCCGACACGCATCGCCCCCTGGGTGTGTGCGGCCCTGCTGGTCGTGGTGCTCGCCTTCACCAAGGTGGCGATTCCCGAAGCGGCGAGCCTGGCCGTCTTCACCGCACTGCACATTCTCAAGTCGTGCGTGGCCGGCGTCCTGGTCGGCCTCGTCCTGCACGCCACCCGGCGATCCGCCGCCGGATGGGTGGCCCTCGCGACCGGCGTGCTCGGCGGAACGCTGCTCGCCTCCGTCGGAACGACTGCCGCGTCCGCCGCCTTCGTGGCGACGCGTCTCGACAGCACCAGTGTGTTCGGCGAACCGGCCTGGTGGTTGATCGGCTCCGCGTTCACGGCGTGCATCGTCGCCGCCGTTCTGCATCGACCGGCCGCTGATCCCGACGAGGACCCGACCGCCCGCGAACTGGTGCGGCTCACCGTCTACGCGGTGATCGTGGCCGTCGTCTGCCGCGTGGGTGTCGAGATCGTCGGCACCGGCGAGTACGCACTGTGGAAGGCGATCGTCGTGCTGATCGTGGCACTCGTCGTCGTGGACCGCGTCGCCGCACGGTGGGAGTCGGCCGACGCACGAACGGTGCTGGTCGCGATCCTCGTCACCGCCTCTGCCGTCGCGATGTGGAACGTGGGCGCCCGCACCCTGCTCGACTCCCGGCTGCTCACCGTGGTGGGCGTGGGCGGACTGGTCCTCGGCGCCGTCCTGGCCTGGCGGCTCCCGGTCGGACGCATCACGTCGTGGCTCACCGCCCTGGCACTCACCGCGCTGCCGATGGGCGCTGCCCTCGTGAGCGTCGACGAGGTATCGGCGGCAGCACTCGGGGTGGTGGCCGCGCTCGTTCCGATCGCCCTGACCGCCGTCACCGCGGATCCGCACGCGACGGTGCGGCCATTGGCGGCGGCGCTGCCCGGGCTCGCGATCCTCGTCGCTGCGGCGGCGCCGGTACCGGCGCAGACACTTGACCCCGAGTGGCTGAATCAGCTGTCGATCGGGTCCGACCAGCCCACCGGCGACGCGTACACGGGGAGCCTGTCGGTGATCGGCGACCTCGACACTGTCATGGCCGAGTACACCTCCACCGACCTCACCTCCGCCTACCTCCTGCTCGGGGTCGCCGCGCTCTGCACGCTGCGCATCGTGTGGCTGTCCCGGCGCACAGATGCCCCCGAGCCGGACGCCGAGCCCCCTGCACCCCATGCGTGAGCACGGGTTCCTCAGATCACCAGGCCCTGCGCCTGGAGGTGCCGGAAGACACGCATCGATCCCGGCGCGACGTCCGGCATGGCGGCGTACTCGGCGACGGTGAACCACCGCAGATCAGCGATCTCGCTGGTGGCCCGAGGTTCGCCGGTGAGGTCGGCGGAGAAGCACGTCATGTGCAGATCACGGCCGAGGGGGTCGCCGAACGCCGGGCACTCGACGACACACAGCAGGTGTACCGACGACTCGACGACGTCGACGCCCAGTTCCTCCCGCACCTCGCGGTGCAGCGCCTGGAGTGGTGTCTCACCGGGATCGATCTTGCCGCCGACCATGTAGAACGCACGCTTGCCGACCGACCGGGCCTGCAGCATCCGGCCGTCACGGACGAGGGCGAGGGCGGCGGTGCGCAGTGGTTCGGTCATCGCCCGGAGACCATACCCGTACCGGGGGTGGGTATCGCTGACCGAGAGGGCGTGGACCCGCACCGGTAGTATGGAGTGAACGACGTCTCGTGCGTCCGACACCCCGCCGCCCCGACGTCCACGACGGAGTGCCTCTTGCTTTCCATTCTCGTTGCCCACACGGTGGCCGCGCTGATCGCGCCGCTTCTCGTGCGTCTGTGGGGACGACAGGCTTTTCTTCCGCTCGCCGCGGTGCCGGCCGCCTCGCTCGTCTGGGTGGCCGCGAACTGGAACACCGAGCAGCGACTGTCCATCGAGTGGGTCCCCGGACTCTCCATGAACATCGATCTGCGCTTCGATTCCCTGGCCGCGGTCATGTCCACGCTGGTGCTCGGCATCGGCGCACTGATCCTGCTCTACTGCGCTCGCTACTTCGAGGACGACGAGCCCCGTCTGGGCATCTTCGCCGCGGAGCTCGTCGCATTCGCCGGTGTCATGTTCGCGCTGGTCACCAGCGACAACATGCTGATGCTCTACATCTTCTGGGAACTGACGACGGTGCTGTCGTTCCTGTTGGTCGGGCACTACGCCGAGCGCGCCTCGAGTCGACGCGCCGCGACGCAGGCTCTGCTGGTCACCACGGCCGGCGGTCTCGCCATGCTGGTCGGCATCATCGTGCTGGGCCAGACGGTGGGCAGTTACAACCTTTCCGACGTCATCGAGGCGGCGCCCCGCGGCTGGTTGGCGGGCACCGCCCTGGTCCTGGTCCTGGTCGGTGCGCTGAGCAAGTCGGCCATCGTTCCTCTGCACTTCTGGTTGCCCGGCGCCATGGCCGCGCCGACACCCGTCAGCGGGTACCTGCACGCCGCGGCGATGGTCAAGGCCGGCATCTACCTGGTGGCGCGTCTCGCACCGGGCTTCGCCGACGCCGGGCCCTGGCGCTTCACCATCCTCACGCTCGGTCTGGCGTCGATGCTCGTCGGCGGCTACCGCGCACTGCGTGCATACGACCTCAAGCTCGTGCTCGCCTTCGGCACGGTGAGCCAGCTCGGCTTCCTCGTCGCCATCGTCGGCATCGGTTCGCGCACGGCGATGCTCGCGGGCCTCGCGATGGTCCTCGCCCACGGCTTCTTCAAGGCCGCGCTGTTCATGGTGGTGGGCATCATCGACCACTCGACCGGCACCCGAGACGTGCGCAAGCTCGCGCATCTCGGGGACCGGTCACCCGTACTCGCCGCGACGGCCGTGATCGCGGCGGCGAGCATGGCGGGCCTTCCGCCGTTCCTCGGTTTCATCGGCAAGGAGACCGCGTTCGAGTCGACGCTCGACTCGGACGCGATGGGTCCGCTCTCGTCTGCGCTGGTGCTGGCCGCGATGGTCGTCGGCTCGATCCTGACCGTCGCCTACAGCCTGCGCTTCGTGTGGGGCGCCTTCGGTCGCAAGAAGCTGCGGCAGCCCAGCGCCGCCGTCGCCTCGATGCACGCACCGGGATGGTTCTTCCTCTTCCCGCCCGTGCTGCTCGCCGTCCTCGGACTGGTGGCAGGCCTCGCCGCGCCGGTCGTCGACACCCTGATCGCGCCGTACAGCAAGACCCTGCCGTCCTACGGCGCGAAGGACTACCACCTCGCGCTGTGGCACGGCGTCAACCTCCCGCTGGGTCTGACCGTCGTCGTCATCCTCGTCGGCGTCCTGCTCTACCGAGTGCACAAGGCGATCGCGCGAACGGTCCCGGCCGTGCCGCTGAACGCCGACCGGGTGTACGACCGCGTCCTCTACCTGATGGACCTGCTGTCGCTGCGCCTCACCGGAACCACCCAGCGCGGTTCGCTTCCCGGCACGCAGGCGACCATCCTCGCCACCCTCGCTCTGTTCCCGCTCGTGTCGCTGATTGTCTACACCCGCACCGGCGTCGAGAGTCGTCTCGCCGACTCCCCGATCCAGCTCGTCGTGGGCGCCATCATGGTCGCGGCCGCGATCGGCGCCGTGGTGATGAGGAACCGTCTGGCAGCGGTGCTGCTCGTCGGTGTCACCGGCTACGGCTGCGGTGTGCTGTTCGCGGTGCACGGTGCGCCGGACCTCGCGCTGACCCAGTTCCTCGTCGAGACGCTCACGCTGGTCGTGTTCGTTCTCGTGTTGCGCAAGCTGCCGGCGGAGATCGACGAGGGGCGCGCGTTCGGCCGCAAGCCGGCACGCGCTGCCCTGGCCGTGCTCGTCGGCATCACGGTCACGCTGGTGGGAGCGTTCGCGATGAACGCACGTAGCACCCGCCCCATCGCGGAGTTGCTCCCGGACGCCGCGTACAACTTCGGTGACGGCAGCAACGTGGTCAACGTGATCCTGGTCGACATCCGCGCCTGGGACACCCTCGGCGAGATCTCGGTGCTGCTCGTCGCGGCCACCGGCGTCGCCAGCCTGGTGTTCCGCAATCGTCGCTTCGGCAGTGCGCCGCGCGTGTCCGACGCCCCGTCGGCGATGGACGGCCAGCAGGTCGCGTCCGAGATCACGTGGCTCAGCGGCAGCGATCTCATCGACCCCAAGCACCGCGTCCTGGTCCTCGAGATCACCACTCGCCTGGTGTTCCCGACGGTCATGATGCTGTCCATCTACTTCTTCTTCGCCGGCCACAACGCGCCCGGCGGCGGCTTCGCGGGTGGACTCACCGCCGGCCTCGCCCTCGTGCTGCGCTACCTCGCCGGTGGCCGCTACGAGCTCGGCGAGACGGTGCCGTTCGACGCCGGGAAGATTCTCGGCATCGGCCTCCTGTTCGCCGGCGGTACGGCCCTCGCCTCGTTGTTCCTCGGAGCACCGGTGCTGTCGTCCGCCACCTTCGAGGTGACGCTCCCGATCCTCGGCGACATCAAGATGGTGACCGCCCTGTTCTTCGACCTGGGTGTCTATCTCATCGTCGTCGGACTGGTTCTCGACGTCCTTCGAAGCCTCGGAGCGCGCCTCGACGCGCAGATCGAAATGAGCCGCCAGTGACCGCGAACATCGGAATGCTCGTGGTCGTCGCCGCGCTGATCGCGGCCGGGGTCTACCTGCTGATCGAACGCAGCATCATCCGGATGCTGCTCGGCGTGCTGCTGATGGGCAACGGGCTGAACCTGCTGATCCTCACCTCCGGCGGTGGGTCGGGCAATCCACCCGTGGTCGGACGCGTGTCCGAGGTCGCCGACGGTGACGCGGATCCGTTGGCGCAGGCCCTGATCCTCACGGCCATCGTCATCACGATGGGCATCGCCGCCTTCGTGCTGGCCCTGGCGTACCGGTCGTACACGATCAACATCGCGGACGTCGTCGAGAACGACCCCGAGGACACCAAGGTGCTCACGCGTCGCAGCCTCGCGGACGCTCCGGACCGCGACAAGTCCGACGATCCGATCACCGGCGAGCCCGGCGAGGCCGGAGACGCCTTCGACAAGGACGGAAACCCGATTCCTCTCGACCAGATCGCCAACCGCGAGGACCTCGAGTGCTACGAGGATCTCCACGAGGGCAAGTTCCGTGACCGGGACGACGTCTCCACGCCGGCGGGTGACTCCCGATGACGCTGTCGCCGACCATCATCGGAACCCTCACCCCGCTCCCGGTCCTCATCCCGCTGCTCGCGGCCGCCCTGTGCCTCGTGCTCGGTCGGAAGCCACGCGCGCAGCGGGCGGTCACCATCGTCGCGCTCGTCGCCGTGACCGCCGTCTCGTGCGTCCTGCTCTACCTGGCGGACCGGGACGGCACCACCGCGCTGCAGGTCGGCGGGTGGGAGGCGCCGATGGGCATCACCCTGGTGGTCGACCGCCTGTCCGCTCTGATGCTGGTGGTCTCGTCGATCGTGCTGCTGGCCGTCATCGTCTACGCCGTCGGGCAGGGCATCCGCGACGGTGACGCCAATCAGCCGGTGTCGATCTTTCTTCCGACGTACCTGGCGCTCACGGCGGGTGTGTGCAACGCGTTCCTCGCCGGTGACCTGTTCAACCTGTACGTGGGGTTCGAGGTCCTGCTCGTCGCGTCGTTCGTGTTGCTGACGCTCGGTGCCAGCGCCGAACGGGTGCGTGCCGGCGTCTCGTACGTCATGGTCTCCGTCGTCTCGTCGATGATCTTCCTGGCGGGCATCGCCGCCACGTACGCGGCCACGGGCACTCTGAACTTCGCCCAGCTCGCGCTGCGTTTCGACGACATCCCGCAGGGCACGCGGCTCGCGATCTTCTCGATCCTGCTCGTCGCGTTCGGCATCAAGGCCGCGGTCTTCCCGCTGTCGGCCTGGCTCCCCGACTCCTACCCGACGGCGCCCGCGCCGGTCACCGCCGTGTTCGCGGGCCTGCTCACCAAAGTGGGTGTGTACGCGATCATCCGGACCCACACGCTGCTCTTCCCGGACGGCGCCATGGACAACGTGCTACTGGTCGCCGGTCTGCTCACGATGGTCATCGGCATCTTCGGTGCCATCGCCCAGAGCGAGATCAAGCGTCTGCTCTCGTTCACGCTGGTCTCGCACATCGGCTACATGATCTTCGGTGTCGCGCTGTCGACGAAGGCCGGTCTCTCCGGGTCCGTGTACTACGTGGCCCACCACATCCTGGTGCAGACCACGCTGTTCCTCGTGGTCGGTCTCATCGAGCGCCAGGCCGGGTCGTCGTCGCTGCGCCGGCTCGGTGGTCTCGCCGCGGCCAGCCCGCTCCTGGCCATCCTGTTCCTCGTTCCCGCGCTCAACCTCGGCGGCATCCCCCCGTTCTCCGGCTTCATCGGCAAGGTGGCGCTGCTGCAGGCCGGTGCGGACAAGGCGAGCGTGCTGGCCTGGGTCCTCGTCGCGGGCGGCACGATCACCAGCCTGCTCACGCTCTACGTCGTCGCCCGTGTGTGGACGAAGGCGTTCTGGCGCGCCCGCGCCGACGCCCCGGACGGCGAGATGTCGGACGACTCCCCCACCGCGCTGCTCGACAACGCCAACGACGTCGACTTCGACAGCCGCGTCGATCCGGGCCGGATGCCGGTCGGGATGCTCGTCCCCACGGTGGGACTGGTGCTCGTCGGACTGTCGCTCACCGTGTTCGCCGGACCGTTCATCGGGATCAGCGACCGCGCCGCCGACGACCTGCGTGACCGCAACGTCTACATCTCGGCCGTGCTGGGCACCGTCGACGATCCCGTCACCTACGCGGACGGACGCGACGCACCGGAGGAGGGAGGACGATGACCCTCATGAGTCGCGACGTCGCCCTCAAGGCCGCGTTGCTCGCATGGCTCACCGGCGTGTGGGTGCTGTTGTGGGGCAACGTCTCCGCGGCCAACATCCTGGGCGGTCTCGCGGTCGGCACGTTCGTGATGACCGTGCTCGCGCTCCCGCGCGTTCCGGTCGAGGGCCGGGTGCACCCCCTGTCGGTGGTGCGACTGATCGGCGTGCTCGTCTGGTATGCGGCGGTGTCCAGCGTCCAGGTCGCCTGGGCCGCGATCCGTCCCGGACCGTCACCCGTCAACGCGGTGCTGCGCTACCCGGTGCAGATCAAGTCCGACCTGGTGCTGACGTTCATGGTGGACGCGTTGAACATGGTGCCCGGCACCATGGTGCTCGACATCGACCGCGAGGATCGGGTGCTGTACATCCACGTCCTGGACGTCGCGAAACCCGATGCGGTGGACCAGTTCCGCACCATCGTGCGTGCCTACGAGACGGCCTTCATCTCCGCGTTCGAGCGCGACCCGGAATGGCACCCGGCCACCGAGATCGAATCGATGGCGGACACCGACGTGGACAGCGTGGCCGACACCGTCGACGACATCAGCACCGACTACTCCGACAAGTCCGGCGACGAGAGTTCGTCCGCCCGCAGGTCGGACCGGAAGGAGGACCGGTCGTGACCGTCGTCCTGATCGTCTCCGGCGTGATGCTGCTGACCGCCGCCGTCATCACCGCGTATCGCCTTCTTGCCGGCCCCAACTCGCTCGACCGCCTCGTCGCCGTCGACACGCTCATCGCGCTCACGGTCTGCGGGGTGATGGTGTGGGCGGTGTACTCCCGCGACACCACGCTGGTGCCGTCCATCGTCGCGCTGTCGGTGGTGGGCTTCGTCGGGTCGGTGAGCGTGGCGCGGTTCCGCGTCGCCGACACACCCGAGACCCGGCGCGCCGCGGCCGCCGCCACGGCGCGGACCCCGCACCCACCCCGCGGAGACGAGTCCCGCGACCGACGGCAGGGGAAGTCATGACACTCGTCCTCGACATCATCAGCGGCACGATGATCATCCTGGGATCGATCCTCGCGCTCACGGCGGCCATCGGAGTCGTCCGCTTCCCGGACACGTTGTCCCGCATGCACGCCGCCACCAAGCCTCAGGTGGTGGGGTTGATCCTGATTCTCATCGGCGCGTTCATCAGCCTGCGCGGCAACGTCGACATCTGGATGATCTTCCTCGTCGGCGTCTTCACGGTGCTCACGGCGCCGATCATCGCGCACACCGTGGGCCAGGTCGCCTATCGCGAGCAGAGCAGCCGTGACGACCTCTTCATGGTCGACGAGCTGCGCGCGGACGAGCGCAACGACCGAGCCTGATCAACGACGTTCTGGTCAGCGACGTTCTGGTCAGCGGAGTTCGGAGATCAGCGAGTCGACGACGGCGATGAGGTCGCCCCCCGACCTCTCCGCCACGGCGCGCTGCCGCTGGTAGGACGCGCCCTGGCGCGGGATGTCCGCGACGCGGCCCAGCTCGTCCGCACACCCCAGCCGCACGGCGATCGGGGTGAGCTTCTCCAGGAGGTCGAACAGGTCGTCGGTCATGAGTCGCTCGTTGCTGTCGGCGTCGAGCACGATCTCGGCGTCCAGGCCGTATCGCGCGGCGCGCCACTTGTTCTCCTGCACGTGCCACGGCGGGATGGTGAGCAACGGCTCGCCGGCATCGAGCCGTTCGTCGAGATACACCACGAGGCAGTGGATCAGAGCGACCAGGGCACCGAGCTCACGCTTGGTGGACACCCCGTCGCACACCCTGATCTCGATGGTGCCGAGCCGCGGCACGGGACGGATGTCCCAGTGCATGCCGCCGAGCTGCGAGATGACGCCGGTCTTCATCTGGTCGTGCACGAAACCCTCGAACTGCGACCAGGTCTCGAACTGGAACGGCAGTCCCGCGGTGGGGAGCTGCTGGAACATGAGCGCGCGGTTGCTGGCGTAGCCGGTGTCCGACCCGGCCCACATCGGGGACGACGCGGACAGCGCGAGCAGGTGCGGGTACTGCAGCAGGATCGAGTTGAGAATCGGGAAGACCCGGTCGGCCGAGCGGAGTCCGACATGGACGTGGACGCCCCAGATCAGCATCTGCCGACCCCACCACTGTGTGCGCTCGATCAGCTCGTCGTAGTGCGGGGCCGCGGTGAGCTGTTGCGACGACCACTCGGCGAACGGGTGTGTCCCGGCGCAGAACAGGTCGACTCCCAACGGATCCGCGGCGCGGCGCACCAGATCCAGCGACTCGCTCAGATCGTCGATCGCTTCGCCGACGGTGTCGCAGATGTCGGTCACCAACTCGACCGTGTTGCGCAGGAGTTCCTTCGTCACGCGCGGCGTGTGTGCTCCCGCGAGTTCCACGACGCCGTCCATCACCTCGGACGCAGTGTTCGACAGATCCCGCGACACGCGGTCGACGAGCGCGATCTCCCACTCGACGCCGATGGTCGGACGCTCCGACCCGGCGAACGGCACCGTGGTCGAGCTCGACTCGTTCTTCAGGGGGACGTGCCCGTCTACTCGGACTCGACGACCGCGCAGGCGACGCGGCTGCCGGCGTCGCCCGTACTGAGGGTCGTCGCGTCGGGAACGGGCTGGCCGTCGGGCAGCGTGTAGCGCGTCGGGATGTTGGCGAAGTTGTCGGCGCCCGAGTGGACGATGACGGCCACGCCGCCGCGCAGGTCGTCGAGCGTGACCGAGTCGGTCGTCGTCGTGAGGTCGGCGGTGCCGTCCTCACGCACCTGCAGCGAGGTCAGGTCGCCGCTGGCCGGGTGGCCGGTGTTGCCGTTCACCTGCAGGTGACCGCCGGCGGACAGGAATGCACCGGGCTCGCCGCCGGTGGGAGCGACCGAATCGGGCTCGCACACCGGGTTCTGATGCATGTGCAGGCCGTGGAAGCCGGGGGTCAGACCCTCTGCCTCGACAGTGACCTCGAGGTGCCCGTCGACCTCGGCGAAGGAGACCGTGCCCATGGTCTCGCCCTCGGGGCTGCGCAGGTCGCCGGTCATCGCGGCCTCGGTCGCCGAGCCCCCGCCCTCGGAACCCTCGCCGCCCGCGCTGTGGGACTCCTCGCCGTGCTCGGAACCCGCGGGCGCGGCGGAGCTGGTGAAGACGGGCGGGGTCGTGCCGGCGACGTCGCTGGCTTCCTCGCCGTTGCTGCAGGCCACCATGCCGAACAGGGCTACTGCGGCGAGAGGCGCCACGACGAGGGTGCGAGGTGCGACTCGGCTGCGCTTCCAGCTGGCCATGGTGAAGGTCTCCTAGATGTGTGGGGACGTGCTGACCTGAACTCTAGTCACCCGGTGACGATGACGATGATGCCGGGCGTGGAGGACTCGATGCCCTCGAAACGTGGTTCGACACCGAAGCCCAGTGTGGTCGCGATGCGTTCGGCCTCGGCCTGCTGACCGGACACCGACGGGTCGTAGTAGACCGTGGAGGCCGCGATGGTGCCGCTGCTGTAGTTGCCGGTCTCGCCGACCGTGAAACCGGCCGACTCGAGCGTCTGCGCCACCTCGGCGGCCAGTCCGCTGACATTGCTGTTGTTGAGGACGCGCAACGACTGTGCCGCGGCCGTGGTGGAGGACGGCGCACTGGTCGTCGTCGTGGCGGCCGACCCGGCGCTCGCGTCGGACTGCGGCGCGGCGGGTGCTGCGGCAGCGGCGGTGGTGGTCACGGCCGCTGCGGTGGAGGTGGGCGTGTCCTCGTCCGAGCCCGTGAGGGAGAAGAAGCCGAGACCTGCGAAGACGACGGCCAGCGACAGCAGAACCATGGCCAGCGCTCGCAACGGTGGGCCGGACGAGTCCGGGGTCGGAGTGCTCGCGGGGGTCTGATCAGTCACGCTGCGAGCCTAGCGACTCGGCCGAACCGGGTGACCCGGGGCGGCGCGGGACGACACCCGTCAGATCTCGAAGCCGAGTCGACGCGCAGCGCGTGCCTTCTGCCGGCTCGCGCGCAGACGTCGCAGGCGCTTCACGAGCATCGGGTCCGCGGCCAGCGCCTCCGGCTTGTCCACCAGGGCGTTGAGCACCTGGTAGTAGCGGGTCGCCGACATGTCGAACAGTTCCTTGATCGCTTCTTCCTTCGCGCCGGCGTACTTCCACCATTGGCGCTCGAACGAGAGAATGTCGTGTTCCCGGCGGGAGAGTCCGTCACTCGGCTCGTCGGCCCCGTCGGCTCGCCCGTGACTTCGCGCTGCAGCGCTGTCCATCTCACTCCTGTCGTCTGTGCCGCCCTCGGCATCGGCTCTCGCGAGCTCTGCCGTCGACCTCGGGCTGTGCCGTGTGAACCCGGCCGTGACCGTGTTCTCGCGCGTCCCCCGGACCCGAAGAGGTCCGCGCACGGCGGTGAATCACATCCGTGTCGTTCGCCGCCAATCTAACCACGGACCGGGCTCCGGGATGCGGCGACACCGCGGCGCGTCTCGGCCCGGCCGACCGGACCAGAAATCGTCCACCGGGCGGGCAGTATCCTTCTGGACCATGGCAATTCTCCCCATCCGTATCGTCGGTGACCCGGTGCTGCACACCCCCACCCAGCAGGTCACGGCGTCGCCCGCGGAACTCGAGACGTTGATCGCGGACATGTACGACACGCTCGAGGCCGCCAAGGGTGTCGGACTGGCCGCCAACCAGGTGGGTGAACCGCTCCGACTGTTCATCTACGACTGCCCCGACCACAGCGAGGACGGCACGGTGACGCGCCGCCGCGGCGAGGTGATCAACCCGGTTCTCGAGACGTCGGAGATTCCCGAGACGATGCCCGATCCGGACGACGACGACGAGGGGTGCCTCTCGGTTCCCGGCGAGCAGCACCCGACGGGTCGGGCCGAGTGGGCGCGTGTCACCGGAACCGATGCGAAGGGTGAGCCCGTCGACATCGAGGGGCACGGTTTCTTCGCGCGCATGCTGCAGCACGAGGTGGGCCACCTCGACGGTTTCCTCTACGTCGACGTGCTGGTCGGACGCAACGCGCGGGCGGCGAAGAAGGCCATCAAGAAGAACGGGTGGGGCGTACCCGGGCTGAGCTGGATCCCCGGCACCGTCGCGGATCCGTTCGGCCACGACGACGACGAGTGACTCGGGACGCCCCGGTTCCGGGCTCGCGGGTGGTGCTGCGGTACCGCCTGCCGGACGGGTCGACCCCGCCGTTCACCGACGTGATCGGCATCCTCGCGGCGTCCGGCACCGCGGTGACCGTGCAGCCGGAGTCCGGTGACCCGGTGACCGTGCCGGCCGAGCGCATCGTCGCACTCAAGGCGTTGGCACCTCGGCCCGTCCGCAATTCGGAGATCCGCGGTCTCGAGAGTGCGGCGGCCGATGCGTGGCCGGGCCTCGAGCAGGAGTGGATCGGTGGATGGCTGCTCCGCGCCGGCGCCGGCGTGACCCGACGCGGCAATTCGGCGAGCCCCCTGCGTCCCGACGCGTCCGCCGTCGACCTGCCGGCCGTCGCGGCCTGGTACCGCGACCGGGACCTGCAACCCTCGCTGTCGTTGCCGGACCGACTTCTCGGGGCGCCGTCGGGATGGAGCCTGTCGGCCGAGGCACTGGTGCTGACGCTGCCGATCCCGTCGTCGACCGGGCCGGACACGGACACGGACACGGACACCGAGCGCATCGCCGCGCCCGACGACCGATGGCTGGCGCACCATCCCCGCTACCGGCATCGTCCGGACCTCCTCACCGCGGTCCACGACGGTGTCGTGACCTTTCTCCGACGAGGCGACACCGCGGTCGCCCGCGCTGCCGTCACCGCATCGCCGACCGGACGACGCTGGGTCGGCATCACCGCGGTGGCCACTCGACCCGACGAGCGTCGGCGCGGTCACGGGTCCGCGGTGTGTGCCGAAGCGATGCGGTGGGGAGCCGACCACGGCGCGACGCACGCCTACGTCCAGGTCGAGGTGGACAACGACGAGGCGCGATCGCTGTACGAGCGCCTCGGCTTCACGGAGCATCATCGCTACCGCTACGCGAGCCCGGAGGGTGTCACCGCCCCGGGCTAGGGTCGCTCACCGTGCGCCTGGCTACCTGGAACGTGAACTCCGTCCGCTCGCGAGTCGACCGCATCGTCGACTGGCTCGAGCGCTCCGATGTCGACGTTCTCGCGATTCAAGAGACGAAGTGCAAGGACGATCAGTTCCCGTACCAGCGTTTCACCGACATCGGGTACCAGGTCGCGCACGTGGGCACGAGTCAGTGGAACGGTGTCGCCATCGCGTCACGCGTCGGGCTCGACGACGTGCAGATCGGGTTCGAGAACCAGCCGGGGTTCAGCAAGGACCCGGAGGTCCCGCCCGCCGACGAGGCCCGGGCCATCAGCGCGACCTGCGGGGGCGTGCGCGTCTGGAGCCTGTACGTCCCCAACGGACGGTCCCTCGAGGACCCGCACTACCGCTACAAGCTGGACTGGCTCGCGACCCTGCGCGACGACGCCCGGTCGTGGCTCGCCGCCGATCCGCAGGCACGCATCGCGTTGGTCGGTGACTGGAACGTGGCCCCCACCGACGACGACGTCTGGGACCCGGCGCTGTTCGAGGGCCGCACGCACACCTCGGGACCGGAGCGCGACGCGTTCCGAGCCATCGTCGACGAAGGATTCGCGGACGTGGTGCGACCGTTCACCCCCGGCCCCGGTGTCTACACCTACTGGGACTACACGCAGCTGCGTTTCCCGCGCCGCGAAGGGCTCCGCATCGACTTCGTGCTGGCCTCACCCGCACTCGCGGCGCAGGTCACCGACGCCTCGATCGATCGTCAGGAGCGCAAGGGGAAGGGCGCCAGCGACCACGCGCCGGTCGTCGTCGAGCTGGGCGGGGACGCCGCGGTGACCGAGCCGGCCGGGGCCTGATCGGCCACCATGGCGAGGTACTCGATGTTCGCGCCGATGAATCGCCGCACGTAGGAACACCGGGGCCAGATCGACAGGTCACCGATACGCAGGATGTCGAGGGCGCCGCGCACGAGGACCGCTGCCCACCCGTGGTCGCCGAACTCCTCCTTGACGACGGTGTGCTGGAGCACGACCGTGTCGCTGTCGGGTGCGACCTCGTACGCGAGGATGCCGACGAGCGCATCGCCGACGGTCAGGACGAAGCGTGAGTTGCTCGGATCGTCCGACACGAGACTGGTGTCCATGACAACAGTTCATCACCGATGTTGTGACGGATGGTGTTCCTGTGACTGTTGATGCGCAATCGCGACGAAGTCGTCACGGTGTCGAGATCAGTCGGCGGTCACCATGTCGCGGTACTCGGGGTTCTCGGCGACGAAGCGCTGCACGTAGGTGCAGACCGGCTTCACCTTCCAGCCGTAGCCGCGAGCAGCGTCGAGGGAGTTGCGGACCATGATGGCGGCGAGGCCGCGATGCCCGAAGTCCTCGGTGATGACGGCGTGCATGAAGCTGACGACGGGCTGACGACGCGCACCGCGTCCGA
Source organism: Rhodococcus sp. MEB041 (assembly GCF_030208955.1). Lineage (NCBI taxonomy): Bacteria > Bacillati > Actinomycetota > Actinomycetes > Mycobacteriales > Nocardiaceae > Rhodococcus > Rhodococcus sp. MEB041. The sequence continues at coordinate 7,627 of NZ_JARVSZ010000001.1, read as the reverse complement.
TGGAGTCGACGGGGAAGTACCCGACGATCCCGACGAGGTCACCGTTGAGCCGGAGCTCGAACCGGTTCTGGTGCGGGTTGTCTGTCACATCGGTGACGGGCGCATCCGACAGCATCATTCTTCTCCTGGCGGCCGTGGGGCTCACCCGGTTCCTGTGCGAACCCGGGCGCGGGGCGGGACACGAGCAGCCTCGTCGCCGCGGTCGTGTGCATCACATGGGTGCATGTGACGTAGACCACTATTGCACAGGATTCGCGTCTTCGCCGGGGGAGCGGGTGAATATGTGGCGAACTCACGGGAAAAGCGCTCGAGTACAGTTCGGCGTGTGACAACGCTGCCTCTGGCACCTTCCGGGACGACGCCACTGCGCGTCCTCACCATCGCCGGCACCGACTCCGGCGGCGGCGCCGGAATCCAGGCCGACTCGCGCACCATCGCTCTGTGCGGACTGCATGCCTGCGTCGCGGTCGCCGCCGTGACGGTGCAGAACACGGTGGGAGTCAGCGGTTTTCACGAGATCCCACCCGCCGTGGTGGCCGACCAGGTGCGAACGGTGGTGTCGGACATCGGCATCGGCGCGGCCAAGACCGGCATGCTGGCGTCCACCGCCATCATCGAGGCCGTCACCGACGTGTGCACCGAGGTCGGGATCGGCCGCGGTGGCTCGGTACCGCTCGTCGTGGACCCGGTCTCGGCGTCGATGCACGGCGATTCCCTCCTGCACGCCGATGCTCTGGATGCGCTGCGCACCAGACTCATTCCCCTCGCCACGATCGTCACGCCCAACCTCGACGAGGTCCGACTGCTCACCGGCATCGACGTCGAGGACGAGGTGACGGCGCGACGGGCCGCCGAGGCACTGCACGCTCTCGGCGCCCAGTGGGCCGTCGTCAAGGGTGGGCACCTGCGGACCTCGTCGTCGAGCACCGATCTGCTCTTCGACGGTGAGCGGATGCTCGAGTTCACGAACCCTCGTATCGACACGGGCAACGATCACGGCGGCGGCGACACCCTCGCCGCAGCGCTGGCGTGCGCCCTCGCCCACGGCTACGCGGTGCCGGACGCGTTCGAGTTCGCGAAGGAGTGGGTCACGAAGTCGCTCGAGGCCGCGTACGACCTCGGCCACGGGCACGGCCCGGTCTCACCGCTCTGGCGACTGCACCAGTCGGCTGATGCGTAGATCCTCCGGAACACCGGTCAGCTTCGGCGAGAACAACCCGCGCCGGTAGGGCTTGGTGGCCAGCCCGACGGTGTCCAGCACCTCGGGTGACACCAGATCCAGCGCGGCGTTCGAGATCATGACGTTGCCGTCGGCACCGGTCTGCATGACGCGCGCGGCCACGGTGACGTCGACGCCGAGCCAGTCCGATCCGACGGCGCGCGGACAGCCGGTGTGGATGCCGACGCGCATCCGCGGGGTGTAGCCGTTCACGTCGACACGCGCCAGAGCAGTCTGCGCCTCGAAGACGGCCCGCACCGCGTTGTCCGCGCTGGGGAAGACGGCCATCAGCCCGTCCCCCAGGCGTTTCACGATGTGACCGCCGCGATCGAGCATCGGCCGCTCGACCGCACGGGCGACCTGCTTGAGCAGCACCAGCGTGGTGGCGTCACCGGCGGACAGCGACCACGTGGAGAAGCCGACCAGATCGGTGAAGACGATGGTGACCTCACGTTCGCCCCGCCCGCGGCCCGCGCGTTCGAGCACCGCCTGCCACACCTGCAGCGCACCCAGCGAGAGTTCCTTCGAGGCGCCGGGAGCGTCGCCCTGCAGCCGGTCGGTGACCCGCGCGACCATGCGCGCGGCTCCGGGTCCGGCCGTCGAGAGCGGATCGCCGAACGACGGATCACCGGGCAGCACTCCGCGTACGCGGCGGACCAGTTCGACCACCCGCGGCGTCCGGTTGACGGTGCGGGCAGCGTCGGCGGCCCGACGGGCGGCGTCACCTGCGCTGATCTTCACCGCTCGACCTTATCTTGTCGTTACTCCGAGTGACAGTAAACGTCACTCGGCCTGACGGGCAGCGTCTCGATCGGCACCCACGGGGACGCCGTTCGGGCCCGTCACCGACTCGGCGTACGTGCCGATGCCGTAGGCGACGGCCTTCGAGTTGATGCCGAGAGCCTCCCGGTCGACGTTCTCGAGCGTGTCCTCGGCGGTGTGGTAGTTCGGGTCGAAGGGCTCGTTCGCCGTCCCGCCCCAGCGCGCGGCCTGCTCCTCGGTCTTCACGTCGTCGGCGCCGCTGAAGACACCGCCCGAGGGGATGCCGACCTCGATGAAGGGGCCGTAGTCCGAGCGACCGTCGAAGTCGGTGCCGTCGGCGTCCTGCGTCGTGAGCTGCTCCTCGAAGACTCGCTCGATCGCGTCCGAGCCGGTGGGGCCGGCGGGCTCGCCGACCTGATCCGAGTCGTCTCCGTCGTAGACGAGGTAGCCGGCGTTGTTCGACCCGACCATGTCGAAGTTCAGGTAGAGCGCGATCGCGGCCTTGTCCTCGTCGGACAGTCCCTCGACGTACTTCGTGGATCCGACCAGACCGAGTTCCTCCGCGCCCCAGAACCCGAACCGCACGGCGTTGGTCACGTCCGGCGAGCCACCCATCTGCAGAGCGGACTCGAGCACGGCGGCGGTACCGGTGCCGTTGTCGTTGATGCCCGGGCCCTCGGGGACCGAGTCGAGATGCGCTCCCGCCATGACGACGTTCTCGGTGGATCCCGTCGTGGTCTGCGCGAGAATGTTGCGGCTGGTCGTGGTCTCGGTCTCCGCGGCGAGCGTGATCTGCGCGGTGGTCGGGGCCGCGGCCAGAGCGGCACCGTCCTCACGGCTGACACCCACCGACGGGATGCGGGCATCCTCCTTCGCGCCGAGCGTGCCGGCGTCGAGCGGACCGTCCTCGTTGTTGGACACGATGATCGCGGCGGCGCCGCGCTCGGCGGCGATCTGCCCCTTCTGCGCGAAAGAGCACACCCCGCGCGGGACCAGAGCGACCGCGCCGGTCAGCGTGAGGCCGTCGTAGTCGGTGGACTCGCAGCCGGGTGAGTCGTCGGCAGGTGCTGCCACGATCGGACCGGAGACCCCACCGGCGGGCGTGGCCGGTGAGTACGTGAACGCGCTCACCGGCACGTCGCGGTCGGCAGCGCGCAGCGCCACCGAGTCGAGGGTGTAGCTGTCGAACGAGAACTCGGGCGTCTCGACGTCGAAGCCCGCGTCCCGCAGTGTGCCGGCCACGTAGTCGACGCTGGCGTCGTATCCGGCGGTGCCGGCGGCGCGATTCCCGTCGTGCGCGTCGGCGATGTCGGAGAGCTCCTGCAGGTGGCTCACCACCGCGTCGAGGGTGACGGCCTCGGACAGCGAGGAACCCGTGACCGGTGCGGCCACGGGTTCCTCGGACGTGGTGGCTCCTTCACCGGACGAGCCGGAGGAGCAGGACGACAGCGCGAGCACTCCCGCCGCACAGATCGCGATGGACAGGGTCGATCGTGTCGTCCGCATGAACGTCACCCTAACGAAAGAGCGGTCACGCGTCTCGCTTGTTCACCACCACCACTGCGGCGCCGAAGACGACGGCGACGAAGGCCGCGAAGTAGGCCAGGCTGCCCCACGGTCCCCAGTGGTACTCCACTCCACCGGGCGAACCGAGGAAGTTGTTCGCGTTCATGAACGGGAGGAAGGGCATGATGTCGCGCCCGATGCTGCCGAACAGGTTGAACAGCGACTCGATCAACAGCGGCCACAGGAGCAGCAGTGCGATCGCGGCGGCCGACTGTCGCAGCAGCGCACCGACTCCCACGGCGAGGACGACGCACAGGAAGGCGTAGATCGGGACACCGTAGATGGCACGCCACGCGTCCGAACCCTCGAGCACGAGTGCGGCGCCCGCATCGGGACCGGCCGTGGCCTTCGCGATGTAGAACGCGCCCAGCGTGAGCACCAGGGACAACACCGCACCGAAGACGCCGATGAGCAGTGCTTTCACGCCGAGTACCGAGGCACGGCTGGGGATGGCCTGGAACGTGGTCCGGATGATGCCGAAGCGATACTCGCTGGTGATCGACAGCGCCGCGAGAATCATGAGCACGAGAACGCCGAACCCGCTGACGCCGGCGACGGCGTCCGCGAGGGTCGGCAGGTACGGCTCGAAGCCGGGGTCGTTTCCGGCGGCGATGTCGTTCTGCACGGTGGTGACCGTCGACTTGGCCGTGATGCCGATGACGGCACCGATGCCCAGCCCGAGCGCCACGATGATGACGGTGCACCACCACGGCGACTTCGTCGAGGTGAGTTTGATTCGTTCCGCTGCAAGCACACTCATCGCAGTGCCCCTCCCATCGCGTTGTTGTCGGTACCGGCGCCGTGGTACTGCACGTCGTCACCGGTGAGTTTCATGAACGCGTCCTCGAGCGAACCGTGCTGGGACGCCAGCTCGTGCAGGACGATGTTGTGGCGCGCGGCGATCTCGCCGATCGCCTCCGTGGTGGACTCGGCCACCACGAGGGTCGGATGCACCTGATCGAGGCTGCTGGGCTCCTTGACCGTCAGACCTGCCGACGTGAGCGCGCTGCGCAGGGCGTCGAGCTGGGGGCTGCGGACGCGGACCGACGCCTCCGAGGCGCGGTCGACGAACTCCTGCACGGACGAGTCCGAGATGAGCCGGCCGCGGCCGATGACGATCAGTTGTTCTGCGGTGAGCGCCATCTCGGAGAGCAGGTGCGAGGACACCAGCACGGTCCGCCCCTCGGCGGCGAGTCGCTGCATGAACTTGCGGATCCAGACGATGCCCTCGGGATCGAGTCCGTTGACCGGCTCGTCGAACATCAGGACCTTCGGGTCACCGAGCAACGCACCGGCCAGACCGAGTCGCTGCGACATGCCGAGGGAGAACCCGCCGGCCTTCTGCTTGGCCACCTCGGACAGACCGACGAGGCGGAGCACCTCGTCGACGCGGGACGAGGCGATGCCGTTGGAGGCCGCCATCCACTGCAGGTGAGCGCGCGCGGATCTGTTGGGGTGCACCCACTTCGCGTCGAGCAGAGCGCCGACGGTACGAATGGGATTCTTCAGCTCACGGTAGGGCCGACCCTCGATGAGTGCCGTGCCGGACGTGGGCTGATCGAGCCCGAGGATCATCCGCATCGTGGTGGACTTGCCGGCACCGTTGGGGCCGAGGAAGCCCGTCACGATACCCGGGCGCACCGTGAAGGAGAGATCGTCCACGGCTTTCTTCGCGCCGAACTGTTTGGTCAAACCTGTCACTTCGATCATGTGCATCAGGATGCCCGAGCTGGACCACCGACCACATCGCTCCCGGGTCTCGACCCGGGTCATCCGAAGGGATGACGCGACCCTGAGCCGCCCCCGGGGTGGTCAGTCGACGTCGGGCGAGGACGCCTGCGCCCAGAACCGTTTCGGGATCCGGCCCGCCAGCGCCGCCGATCGTCCGCCGCGCACCGCATCGGCCATGGCGCAGGCCATCATTCGCGGATCACGAGCGCGTGTCACCGCGGTGGCGAGCAGCACCGCCGAGCACCCCAGCTCCATGGCGAGTGCCGCGTCGCTCGCCGTACCGATGCCGGCGTCGAGCACCACGGGAACCCCTGCGGCCGAGGTGATCATCTCGATGTTGTGCGGATTCGCGATGCCCAGCCCCGTCCCGATGGGCGATCCGAGCGGCATGACGGCGGCGCACCCCACGTCCTCGAGGCGACGCGCGAGCACCGGATCGTCGGTGGTGTAGGGCAACACGACGAAATCGTCGTCGACGAGTTGCTCCGCGGCGCGCACCAGCTCGATGGCGTCGGGCAGGAGGGTCCGCTCGTCCGCGATCACCTCGAGCTTGATCCAGTCGGTCTCCAGGGCCTCTCGCGCCAACTGCGCGGTGAGCACGGCCTCGGCGGCGCCGCGACATCCCGCCGTGTTGGGCAGCAGGGCGATGCCGAGGCGCGTGAGGAGATCGAGCACCCCGGTGCCGCCGGAGGCGTCGACGCGGCGCAGAGCGACGGTGGTGAGTTCCGTCCCCGATGCGACGAGGGCCTCCTCCAGCACCGCGAGGTTGGCCGCGCCCCCGGTCCCCATGATCAGGCGAGACGTGAAGGTACGGTCGGCGATGGTCAGCTGATCAGCCACCCTGCACCGCCGTCAGCACCTCGATGGTCCAGCCGCGGCCCACGTCCTCGCCCCACCGCGAGCGCGGCAGCACGATTCCGTCCACCGCCACGGCGATGCCCTTCTCGGGAAGACCCAGCTGGGTCAGCATGTCCTGCATCGTCGTGCCGGGCTCGAGGTCGTGATCCGCACCGTTGACGGTGACACCCACTGCGGTCATGTTCGTCTCCTACCGTGCCCGAGTCCGCGTGAGACTCGAAAACCGTTCGGGGAGAGCGCATGCCGCTTCCGTCAACGGCTCGCCCTCCAGTTCTGCCACCACGGCGTCCGCCGTGACGGGCGCGAGCAGCACCCCGTTGCGACCGTGGCCGGCGGCGACGATCACGCGGTCGTCCCACCGCCCGACCACGGGGATGTTGTCGGGGCTCCCCGGCCGCAGGCCCGCCGCCGTCTCCGCCAACTCGTAGTCACCGACGGCCGGGAACACGGCCTCGGCGTCCGCCAGGAGGTCGCGGACGCCGGCGACGGTCACGGCGGTGTCGTCACCGTGCTCGTACTGCGTCGCACCGACCACCAGACCGTCGCCACGGGGGACCAGGTACACCGCGCGACCGTTGACGCTCGCGCGGACGGTACGCGTCGGCGCACTCGCCGAGCCGGGGCGCGCACGCAGGCGCAGGATCTCGCCCTTCACCGGCCGCACCGGGACGTCCGGCAGCAGACGGGACGTCGACCACCCCGCAGCGACCACCACACGATCGGTGGTGAGCGCGTCGAGGTCGGTGACGGGAGCACGCTCGATCCGCACTCCCCGGTCGCGGACCGCGGACTCCAACGCGAGGACCAACGCCCGGTTGTCCACTGACAACTCCCCCGGCGCCGACAGGCCCAGACGAACGCGCGGCGAGAGTGACGGCTCCAGAGTGCGCACCTCGCTGCGCGAGAGGATCTCGAGATCGTGGCCCTGCGCACCCACCCAGTCGGCGACAGTGCGCAGGTCCGCCGCGTCGGCCGAGTCGAACGCGACGGTCAACGACCCACTCGACACGACGACGCCCCGACCCTCCAGGTCCGCGCGCAGCACCGGATCGTGCCATCGCCGCAGCGACGCGGAACCGAGTGCCAGGAGTGCGTGTTCGCCGGGCCAGCCCTCGGACAGCGGCGCGAGCATGCCGCCCGCCACCCAGCTGGCGGCGCCGTCGCCGACAGCGCGTGCACCGAACGTCGGGTCGTGCAGGGTGACGGACCATCCCGCCGCCGCGGCGGCGCGGGCGCAGAAGAGGCCGATCACCCCACCGCCCACGACGGAGACGGATCGCTGCATGAAACTCACTTCCTCCGCCGGCATGACCCGGGTCAGGTGGTTACGGTCTGGGCGGCCTCGCCCACTCTCAGCCCCGTCCGGGACTCCCGTGTTCGTTCCCCTTCACCCTAACCGGCTGATGACCCGACCGGCCTCCGGCCTTCCCGCCATCACCCGACCGGCCTCCGGCCTTCCCGCCATCACCCGACCGGCCTCCGGCCTTCCCG